>PAXU01000031.1 GCA_002714565.1 Rhodopirellula sp. | reverse complement strand
ATCGTTTCAGCATCATCTTCAGACGGCACGACGACTTGCGATGGAATAACCAGACCTTCCTGATCCGCCAATTCCAATTCATCGTCATAAATTTGTTTGCGTTCGGGATCCGAAAACACTAACCGTGCTTGCACAAGCTCATTCAGGATGTTTTGCGTATATTTGCCGCGGGGTCCTGACTGTAATGCATGCAGTCTTTCCATATGAGACTGAATCGTTGAATCCAGTAATTCAACATCGTTCTCCATCGATTTCACACCAATTAGCTGGTAGAAGTCGATGGGGTGATCACTCGGTTCAATACCGAACCACTCAAGATAAGGATCAAAGTCTTCGGACATTTATGATGCAAACAAGAATTGAAATGTAAAAAAACACAGGCCACGTACCGGCATACCACCACGCGACCTGTGTTTGACTCTATAAGCTGTTGCTAGACTTTTTCCGGAACGACAAACGGCTTACGGTAGTTTCTAGTCAACAAGGCGTTGGCATCATCATCACCGTCGAATTGCTCCGTTTCCGGATTGAATTTCAAGTCACGTCCAACCATATATGTTGTGTCTGCGAGCTTAATATTAACCGCCTCTAGATTATCACGAAGCATTTCGATCGAATCCCCAACTGTATCGTTATCAGCAAAAGCATCTGACTTGGTATCAAAGGAGGACTCTTGACCTAGACGATAGGAGATATTTCCGAGATGGCACAGTGCACTTGAATAGTGACCGGCTGCCGCATCGCAGTTAATATCTTCCGGTTTTCGACTACGAACCGCGTTAATAAAACTACCGAATGCGCCACCTGCGGTGACTGTCGCCTCTTCACCTTCAACAGGTACTGCTTCGCCACCACTCTTTGGATAGAACTTCCAACCCTTGATGACACCTTCGGAAGTATAAAACTCGTTGCTTACGTTTCTGTCTGGTGCATTTCCTTTGCCGACGAGACCGCGTGTCTCGAATAACAGAATGGTCTCACCATAATCGTAGACGGACACCTGCATATTAGGTGTTTCCCCCTGATCCTTTTCTCCAGGGATATATCGTCCACCGATGCTGAATATACGCTTAGGTAAGGTTGCACCTTTGATAGCCCAACGGGCTACATCCATTTCGTGAACACCCTGATTACCGGTGTCACCATTACCGGTATCCCAAAACCAGTGCCAGTTATAGGTATGCAGGTTTCGATGGAAGTCCTGCATCGGTGCAGGACCCAGCCACAGATTCCAATCTAAATTGGATGGTACCTTTTCAACATTTCTAAAACCAATGGACCAACGTGGCTTACAGCAGTAACCTTTGGATACCAGCAGTTTTCCATACTTGCCAGATTGAATCGCCGCTATCTGTCCAGCACGATTTCCGTCACTGCGTTGCTGAGTGCCGTGTTGAACAACACGTTTGTATTTCGCAGCGGCCTCTACGCACTTGCGTCCCTCAAACACGTTATGCGAAATCGGCTTTTCGACGTAAACGTCTTTTCCAGCCTGACACGCCCAAACAGTAATGAGCGAATGCCAGTGATTACACGTTGCGACAGAGACTGCATCGAGGTTTTTATCATCTAGCGCCTCACGAATGTCCTGCACACACGTTGGCGAGTTACCACCACGATCTCTTACTTGCTTGCCGCGTGACTCATAAAGATTCGTATCAGGATCGATTAGATAAGAAACTTCAACACCAGGTTGACCGGCAAATCCCGCGATATGTGATTGGCCCCGACCATTGATACCCGCAACACCAATGCGGATCCGGTCATTGGCACCAAGTACAGCTGCCGAAGACTTTGTTCCGGCAACGGTAAACAGCGGAAATACAGCACTAGCTTTGGCCGTGTTGTTTACGAACTGTCTTCTGGTAATCTTAGCCATGTTCGGGACTCCTAATCGTTAAGCTGAATTGAGTTTCGACCTTTTGTTTGAGATGCAGCATCTAATAGATCGGACCGCTAAGCACGTACGTCTGCAGTGATCGTATTCTACTACTTCTCCTCGTATTTTCGCTGAGAAATATCATCGGCAGTTGGGAAATCAGATGGTATCTTCTGGGTCACCTTGCCGGTGGCTGCCCACTCTGCTCCACGTTGGAACGAGGCGATAAACCCAACGCACTCTTGAGAGTAATCCCCATGTCCCATCGGTGTATGGAAAACACGCCCCTCGCCNTAGTNAACGGTGAAGATCATGGGCTCGTGCCTGCCTTGTCCTCCAAAGTCCTTAGAAGCATATGCCGTGGCAAGGACCTTCATATTTTCAGCAGGACCTCGAAGTAGATCATAGAGTTCATCTTTAACGTGAAGCCACTGACCGGGCATACCTTTTGTAATTGGGTGTTTACTGTTACGAACGGTAACAACGAACGGGTGCTGGCTACCGTGATTTCCACCGCGTCCGGGTGATTCGTCGCGTACGAGTTTGTCATCCTTGATGTAAATATATGGACCGCTCTTTTCAGTACGACCACCCCATCCACCGAGTCCGATTATCTCGTTGTACTCTTTCCAACCGGCAAATGAATTATTCGCTGCATGAACTACGACGAATCCACCACCACTGTTGACGTACTCCACAAAGGCCTTNTTGGTTTCTTCCGGCCATGGNGAACCGTTGTAATTGGAAACGACGAGATCGTATTTCTTGAATTCAGGCTTGAAATCCGGATCCGTGCCACGTGCAATGGTGCGGACGATATNAACCGTAAACAGCCCGGTCTCTTCCAGATAACTCTTCATCATCTTGGATGTCTTTGGCCATACTCCGTGGTTATTCTGGCCTTCGATGATTAACGTACTGATTTTTGCATGTGCCGTAGATGCCATTACTCCAATTAATAGAGCGATCAATTGAATACGAAAAATACGAGTCATNTTTTTTACTCCCCTTAAGCATCGATCNAAATCATCGACCATGTGTATGCCCTTATGCAAAAATGTCCGTTACGGGATCCCCNCCGATAACCAATGGGCGATCATCTCTAGTATATATCTCTGTGGCTGGATCAATTCCCAATGCGTAGTAAATCGTTGCCGCTAGGTCTTCAGGTGTCACCGGGTTTTCATCCGGCGTGGCACCATGTGCATCGCTGGAACCGTAAACGTAGCCCTGCTTAACGCAACCACCTGCAAGCAGCACGGTATAGCATTGCGGCCAATGNTCGCGACTCACATTCTTGTTAATCTTGGGTGTACGGCCAAANTCNCCCATCCAAACAACNAGNGTATCGTCGTACAAACCGCGTTGCTGCAAATCCTCTANTAGCGTTGGAAGCGTCTGCTCTGTGATCGGCAGGTGATACTTGGGAATAATTTCGAACATTCGTGTATCGTCGAATCCGTGGGTATCCCATCCACCTTTCTCGATACTCCGACCGCCNATACTGTTTGAAAAATAAACCGTTACAAACTTTACACCGGATTCAATTAGGCGTCGGGATAACAAGCAACTCTGGCCATAAGTCGTCCTGCCATAGCTTTCACGAACTGATTCTGATTCCTGCGTCAGATCGAATGCCGATCTCACTTTATCACTCGTCAGCATCCGGATTGCACGGTCGTAGTAGAGGTCGAATCCCTGAGCTGCGCCGGATGACTCCAGCAGAGCCGTCTGCTTATCTATNGTCTGTTGAATGAATCGCCGACGATTCAGACGACTGGCCGATAACCCAGACGGTAATCTCAACTGNGGCAATGTAAAAGCATCATCGTTTGGATCATTCTCAAAGAAAAACGGATCGTGTGCTTTACCAAGAAAACTAGCGTGCTGACCAGGCGTAATTGAACCATCACGTATCGTGTATGGATAGGAGACCGAGGTTGGCATTCCCGTTGTTGCTGGTGATAAGTAATCAACGACACTGCCATAGGCCGGATACAANTCGAGTGAATCACGTAATCGCTGGTCATTACTCGGTGGTTCATGACCGCTAAGTGCGTAATAACCTGCCGAATTGTGNTTTGTCATCGTGTGATGCACACTGCGAATCAAACAAACCTNGTCCATGTATTTGGACATTCGCGGCATCAATTCACAAATTGGCAATCCCGGAACAACAGACTGAATCGGCTTTAGGGGGCCNCGGATCTCCTCAGGCGCATTTGGCTTCATATCAAACATGTCGATATGACTCGGGCCTCCCCACTGAAAGAGGAAGATAACCCGCTTAGCTCTCTGAACGAGCGGAGTTTTCACTTTATCGCGAGCGGCGAGAATCTTTGGTAGGTTCAAGCCAAGTAAGCCTGCACCGCCAGCCCGTATCGCATCGCGCCGATGCAGCACCGAGCTCTGCACACCAAGTTGCTGATGTCGTGATAGCCGAATTGGAAATNGTTCGTTCACCGAATTTACTTACGTGTAAACTATTTCTTTACTGTTTTGTATGTAGCCTTGTGACCGTTTTCCGGAATTGTCACCTCATAGGATTTTCCATCAGGAGCAACAGACAGCTTGATGTAATTACCGGTACCTTCGGCGGTTGGATTGGCAATGAACTCGTCCTGAGTATTGTTGACACTTCCGTCCGGTCGNGTGTTCTTGTGAGACTGATAAATCGCCTTGATACTCTTCGTTTCGGTCAGATTCGCAAACACTTCGGGAGCCGTTCCTTTCGTCTTACCATTGTTCATAATGGCGACGGTCGGTTTGAGCGTCTTAAGCACAATTGGATTATTACTACTATCTAATCCATGGTGTGTTACTTGATAAACGTCGACCAAACCCACTATGTTCTTTGGGCAAACAAGCTTCTTCTCCTCATTCCAAGTCAAGTCACCGGCNTCAAAGAAGCGAAAGTCACCNAATTCGATAAGTGTAACGACGCTATTCGCGTTATCTGATCCATCACGATCCTTCGGACGTGCTGTTGCACAGATTTTTGTATTCGGTTTCGTACTCTTCTTTGCATCGACGAATTCCCGGCGAGTACCAGGGAATGACACTTTCAAACTAGTGTTCTCACCTTGGTGAACTGGCATTACGTCACCAGGGTTTACGACAACNCGCTGACCAGCCTTGAATTCCCAATACTCTTTTCCTGGATCATTCGGCATATCGTCGAATTTACCATTGTCATACACATTGCCAATCGGNAGAAGCGTCGACAGTGTTGCTGCTCCACCAAAATGATCGGTATGGTAGTGCGTTGTAATTAGGTGGTCCACNTGACGNAACTTNCCCTGCTCAGTAATAACTTTNGTTATGCGNCTGGGATCACGCAGGCCGGGAAAACCGGTATCAATCACGATTGACTCGCCAGCTGGTGTAATGATGACCGTGGCTGCACCGCCTTCGACATCGACCCAATAAATATCCAGACGACCGTCTTCTACACCAGCTGTACTAATCGAAGTCAGCAATAGCGCGAACATCATGGAAAGGCTGGCAAGTGCTTTAGTGATTCTCATATCTAATCCCTATCTATTTCATTAATGCCTAAAGACGTATTCCTTTGAGTTAATTAGAGCCCAAACGATGTCCTGAAGCACCACCCAACGGTCGACTTCATCANCAAGGTATTGGTCTGTTACTGATTGATATTCCGAGTCAACCTCTTTGCCTTGAGCATGATTTAACATTGCTACTGCCACGCCACGCTCTGAATCCATTGGAAATCTACTAAGTGCACCGAGAAACACTTCATCCACGATTGCCCGGTTNGACATGTCNGAATCGGCAAGTTGTTTTAGCAAGTTNTTTGGGTCTGCCAGCCTGTCTACGATACCGTCGTCAGCACAAAGGATGAAAACCTGATTCAACGTGGTCTCATCACTGCGTTCACATTCACATGCAAGCAACCGTTCTGGTTTACCAAAAGCCTCAAGGAATAAATCACCATCGGCAGGAGATTCATCCCTCCGTCTCACTTTTCGAACGCCGGGTAACTGAACCGCACGCATCCCTTCCGGGTAGCCATTAAATTTNGCGGGTCTGCCAATGGTTTGGCACTGAGCATCAAGCAGCACTTCTGCCTGATAACGTTTCATCACAACCCGCGAGTAGTTCAGCTCGTCATTCTGATTTGTCTCATTGATGTCTGACCCGATCTGGTATGCATTGGAGATTAAGATATCTCGGGCTAACGCTCTNAAGTCAAACTTGCTTGATANAAATCGATCTGCAAGTGCGTTTAGCAGGGCAGGATGGCTTGCAGGATTGGTTAAGCGGAAATCATCGACNGGTTCAACAAGCCCTCTACCCATCAGGTGAAACCATATTCTATTCACTTGTGATTTCACAAAAAACTCGTTGTCTACAGACGTGATCCACGTAGCAAGTTCTTCAATTCTCTGATCCGTTCCCTCGGCCTTAANATCTGCNAACTGATGTGAGCCAAGGAATCGAGGCTGTGCATTGACACCNGTCCGTGCGTTTTTCACTTCGCCTTCATCAGCAATCTTGACGACTTGGTCACCAACGAACTCATTCTTATCAAACTTATCCCGCCGCTTCTCTTCCCATTCATAGTCGATACGGGCAAAGAAACTCGTCCAGTCGTAATAATCATCCTGGGTCCAGCGATCAAANGGGTGATTGTGACACTTAGCGCATCCAAGCCGCACACCAAGAAATAACCGAGCGGTGGTTTCAGANCGTGCAATCGGAGTTCTTACAGACCGCCAGAAATTCGCTGGTGGGTTTTCAAAAGTACTACCANGTCCAAGCAGCAATTCGCGTACGAACTGGTCAATTGGCTTATTCTCTTTCATAGACTGAAGGATCCAGTCGTGGTAAACCTCAACCCCTTTTACATCAAGAACTTTCTCTTCATTACGTAATACATCTGACCATTTTAGAGCCCAAAACTCAGCGAATTCACTACGACTTAACAAGTCATCAATCAAATCCACCCGCTTTGTAGGGCTGTTGTTGGCAATAAACGCTCTCGCTTCATCCGCTGTTGGCAAGACACCAATCG
This sequence comes from Rhodopirellula sp., assembly GCA_002714565.1. Taxonomy (GTDB): domain Bacteria; phylum Planctomycetota; class Planctomycetia; order Pirellulales; family Pirellulaceae; genus UBA11883. Next base: position 41,897 of record PAXU01000031.1, on the reverse strand, counting down.
CATCAAGGAAAACTCTCCTNACAAAAACTTCATCACTTGCCAGAGACGATGGTTTGATCCCCAAATCCTTCAACTTGGTGAATACATGTTCATCGATATAATTCGTCGATTCAGGATACTGGATGCGGCGTTGACCTTTGACTCGAGGCACAAAAGCAACTCGCACAGGTACTTGTTTCTGGAGATAGCGAACGACCACTGTCGATTCACCNTGCTTTTTGCGCATGANAGTACCATCCGCTGTGACCTCAACNTCAAGTGACGACGGTTCGTACACTGTAAGNGACGTGACATCTCGCGATGAACCGTCAGAGTATCGTGCCAGCACGCTGATGTTCACGCTGTCAGCAGGATCACGAACGANAACATCCAGTGGCAATACGTCAATGGACTCAAGCCGGACATCCTCATCTGCCTCAGTTGGTGCGCCACGGGCAATCCAGTTGAAGAGAATTTGATACTCAAGGCTGTCTTCATCAAACCGCCGACCACCTTGATGTGAAACCCGACCGGTTGGCTTGGCCAGCAGTAAACTCTCGGCCGGATCCATCAGGTTGATCCGACGTCCACCATGATCGCGTGTGATCCACTGATGGTCATCAGATGGATCCTGACCACGCAGCGATAAACGAAAACCNCCTTTGCCGTTAAAGTTACCATGGCATGTACCAGCGTTGCAGCCAGCCTTGGCCAGTACAGATTGCACTTCTATGGCAAATCGCGAATCGGTTTCCACCATGGCCTGTTTTTGAGGCCGTTTGGCGTGCGTAGCTTGCCCGCAGCAAAAAATGGCAATTAGAAAAATCCAGNATTGTCTACTCATACATCACATTATACAGCAAGCAATGTGATTCTCGAGCGAACNTCGATTGAACCAAGATCGAAGATCAAACTAAAGTCAGACTAATTCNGACATTGGTTTCACACCAGGTTCAACCAGATACTGTGGGCGACCCCGGAAGTCAAAGAGGCGTTGTGAATCCAGATTGATGCCCAGGTTGTGATACAACGTTGAATACACTTCGCTGTATCGCACCGGCCGCTCAACTGCTTCACCAGCCTGACGGTCTGTTGCACCAATCACATGACCGGTTTTCATTCCGCCGCCAGCCATCAANGCACAGCTCACTTTTGGCCAGNGATCNCGACCGGCATTCTTATTGATTTTCGGAGTNCGACCGAATTCACCCCATGCAATGACAGTTACATCGTCTGCCATACCACGTTCGTGCAGGTCTTCAACCAACGCGCTGATGCCTTGATCAAAAATTGGAAGTTCATCTTTAGCGTTCTTAAAGTTTGAACCGTGCCAATCCCAGAAACTGTAATTGATCGATACGAATCGTGCACCAGCTTCGACTAGACGACGTGCTAACAGCAAGTTCTGTGGAACGCGTGGTGCACCATCACCTTTGGGTCGCGACGGATCGTAGTATCCATATCGCTCCCGAATTGCCTCCGGTTCCTGGCTCACATCAAGAGCGTCAAACAAGTCCGAAGATGTGAGGATGCCCATGGCACGTTGAGANAACGCATCCATCCCGTCCATAGTTCCCGTACCGTCCCAATTACGACGGAAGCGATCTACGGCGCCAAGAAGTGAACGACGGTCGCCAAGGCGATCCGTTGTAATACCGTTTAGCACCAAATCGCCTTTGCCGGGCCCTTGTGGGCGGAACGACGAATGGCCAAGACCGAGGAACCCAGCTGATGGTTCGTTATATGGCTTGTGTTGTGTGGTGTAGCAAAGGCTAACAAACGGAGGTACGCCATCGTTCGTTGGACCCTGGAAATGTGAAACGGCACTGCCAAGGTGGGGCCAACCACCAGCTGGCTCGTTATTTGGAGTGTTTCCCGTAAAGCATTGATACCCTGTATGACCACCTTGAGCATTTGCCATACTACGAATCGGCACGAGCTTATCCATGATGCCTGCCATCTTCGGCATTAGTTCACAGATCTGGATCCCTGGCACATTCGTGTTAATCGGTGAGAACTCACCACGCACTTCAGCCGGTGCATCCGGCTTAAGGTCGTACATGTCCTGATGAGGAGGACCACCGCAGAGATAAACCATGATCACAGCTTTGTGAGACTTACCAACGCCTGCTTCAGCTTCCATCTTGAGCAATTCGGGTAAGGCAAAAGCACCCATGCCNAGNCCACCAACACGAAGAAANGTTCTACGATTTACGCCATCACAAAAANCTGATTTGCCGCTGCTTGGCTTACGATCAAAGATCTTTAACACTGTGTCAATTCTCCAACTTCATCGTCATGTCGTGTCACACAATTCAGTGCACACTACTACTAATTCTGCACCCTCTACAGATCCGAGTTTGCTTAGACNAACTCACGTAGCGGAGCTACGCCTTCAGGTACCGGATACTGAGGCCGACCACGAAGGTCGAATTCACGTGTGGCACGCAGGTTTACGCCGATATTGGTGTAAAGTGTTGCCATTACTTCCTGGAAGGTAACCGGTCGATCGATTGGATGTTCGGCCAGTCGATTGGTTGTACCAATAACCTGTCCATGGTTATTTCCGCCACCAGCCATCAAAGCACATGAGACGCGTGGCCAGTGATCACGGCCAGCATTTCCATTGATCTTTGGTGTACGTCCAAACTCACCCCAAACGACCACTGAAACATCCCGGTCAAGGCCACGCTCGTGGATGTCACGGATAAGCGCCGCAGTCGCACGGTCGAGCATAGGCATGTCTTGCCGTGCACGGTTGAAGTTTCCGCCATGCCAGTCCCATCGGCTAAAGTTGAGTGACACGTATCGTGCACCCGCTTCAACCAGTCGTCGGGCAATCAGGAAGTTCTCTGTCATTCGAGGCGAACCGTCCGCTTTAAATGTAGGATCACCTTTGCCGTATCTCTCGATCACTTCCGGAGATTCCTGAGAAATATCCATAGCTTCGGCTAGCGCTGAACTGGTGAGAATTCCAACGGCCTGTTCCGTGAATGCGTCGACACCTTCCATCACGCCTGTTGTGTCTATGTCGCGTTTGAGGTTGTCAAGAGATGCCAACAGTGTGTTTCGATCCTGAAGGCGATCAAGTGTAATCCCTTTCAGAACCATGTTCTCTGTCTTACTTGTTTCGTTCTTACCGCCTACAAGCCGGAATGGAGAATGAGGTACACCAAGGAATCCGCCAGCACCTGGATCACCCCAAGGGTTATGGCTGGTTTTGTAGAACAGCGACAAGTGTGGAGGAACAGCCGGTTTAACCGGTCCCTGCAATTTTGAAATCCAAGCACCAACCGATGGCCATCCGCCTGCTGGTGGATTCGGGTGTGGATATCCTGTCATGGCCTGGTGAGCATAGTGCGATCCGGTTGCACCGACAATGGTTCGAATTACAGATACCTTGTCCATCACCTCAGCGAGCTTTGGAAACAATTCACCGACCTGTATGCCAGCAACATTTGTGTTGATGGGTTGAAACTCACCACGGATTTCCTGAGGAGCATCCGGTTTGAGATCAAACATATCCTGATGCGGAGGACCACCTGGAAGGAAGACATTGATAATCGCTTTGTGGCTACGGCCACCTTGTGCTGCCTCTGCACGAAGTAGATGTGGCAGTGACATGGCACCGGCCATAGATAGTGATCCAATCGTCAGAAAATCTCGACGCGAAACACCATCACAAAATGAACGACTTTTCGGCTTTGGCCCTAAAATCGATAACATGGATTATCTCCTGATTGCGGTCAATTAAACCGTGTTTCAAACGCCATCACATTCCGTGTGAAAACGTATCAATTGAACACGGCTTCGCTTCATGCACAGAAATACTGCTGTACGAGCAGACTTCCGAGAACTCTATATAAATATTATCACACACCACACTCACCATCCAATGCACGTTATGAGTGTGGTCCCCCCCTCTTTAACTAAATCGGCACGATTTAAAGTGAAAACTGACCAATTTTAGGGACTGATCGCTGTAGTTTGGCCAAATTCTATCTACCGAAACATAAATAATCAGCACTTAGGCAGTTTACGGACACTAGAGCAGCCTTCGGGAAATCGGACTACGATTGCTCGTAGTCGTAAATCCGCCAAGTCTTCTCCGGCTCCGCACCACCACGGGTCAGCGTTTTATAAGAAAGATGATTGGACTTTAATACCCAGCTAAACTCCAGATCCTTCAGGCCCCATGGTTCGTATTCGTCTTCAAATCTGGAGAGTGCAATGACACCAACTCCCCATCGCTGATATTCAGGGATGACGTTAGCGCTCATTACACGCATCTTTTTGATTTTGCGTTTGCTAAGAAGCAGTTTCAGGAATCCGAACGGGAATAGTTTGCCACCAATCTGTTTAATGATCGGGTTGTAATCCAACAGTCCAAACAACGCTGCAATCGGTTCGTCGTCGACAGTCGCAACGGAAGTCATCTCCGGAGCAATTAAGAATCGAAGTGAGGCTGCCAGATGTTTCATTTCATCATCGGTAAACGGCACAAACCCCCACGTGCCCGGCATCGCCCGATTGTAGACATCAAGAAACATGCGCACTTCATTCTTGAAGTCTTTAATATTGATCCTGCGCAATTTAATATTGAAACGCTGCTTACCCCTTTCGACCATTCTGAAGACCTTGGGATCAAGATCCGGTACGGCATCAACTGGAAACTTAAAGGCGACCATTTCCTGATTGGTTTCCATGCCGTAAGCGTCAAACAACTCAACATAGTACGGCCGGTTATATGTCATCATGAATGTAGGAGGACTGTGGAACCCATCCACGAGCAATCCGCACTCATAGTTCAGTGATGGGTTCAGTGGGCCCCGCATCTTATTCAAACCGTGGCCTGCAAGGAATTCACGTGCTGCATCAAACAACGCTCCTGATACCGCGAGGTCGTTGATCGACTCAAAGAAGCCAAAGAAGCCTACTTCTTCTTTCTGATATTTCACGTGTCGAGGATTCACAATCGCACAAATACGACCGACGGGCTCACCATCTCTCAGAGCAATGAAGGGTTGAACAGTGGCGAAATCATGAAAGGGATGTTTGGCGAATCCGACAAGCTCTTTCACATTTGCGCGTAGCGCGGGAATCCACATATCATCGTCACGGTAGATTTTCGACGGCAATTGAAGAAACTGCTTGCGTTCTCTTCTTGTCCCGACTGGCTTAATTACTAATTCAGACATTACTGTTTCGCCTGTGCACTTAAGGAACCTCACCACGCTCGCTTCCGCGTGGATGGAAAATGACCATTATCAATTGTTGCCGGTGCCACAATGCGGCATGGAAGAATGTAGCTCTCCAGTTCAGGTTCATAAAAAAACGGTCGTAAAACTGTTGTAATCGTTAATATTCAACCTGTCAGACGGATTGCACATCGGACTTCGAACCGGAGGCAGATATTGATTTTGGCGCTCAGCAAATCTACGGTGTAAAACTGAATAGGTCAAAATCACTCAACAAACAAGTAAGCATTAGAAAGACCAACTTTCGATAAGACATGAGCACGTATTTTCTCACAGGCGGAAGCGGATTTATCGGTGGACATCTCGCCGAAGAATTAACAGCACGCGGTCATAACGTGCGCTGCCTGGTGAGGAAAACATCCAATCGTGAATTACTGGAGTCTGTTGGCGTTCAGTATGTGGAAGGTTCACTTGCAGATTTCAACGTGCTTGCCGAAGCGGTCGAAGAAGTGGACTACGTTGTACACCTGGCCGGGCGCACTAGCGCTTTCAAGCTAGACCAGCTAATGGCTGCAAACAGGGACGGCACGTTTAATCTGGCTAGAGCATGTGCGCAAGCAACAAGTCCTCCCGTCCACGTCGTCATCTCCTCAATCGCGGCATCCGGTCCAACCGCACACGGCACAGTTCGCATGGAAGGTGCGTCAACAGCACCTGTCTCAAATTACGGGCTCAGCAAGCGGGCGGGGGAATGCGCCGCACAGTTGTTCGCTGATCGCGTTCCGACCACCATTGTGCGGCCGGGTATTGTCTTCGGGCCACGCAACACGGAGATGCTTCCGGTTTTCAAATCGGTATCAAACATGAACGTGCATGCAATCATGGGGGTTGCTGCACCACGCATTTCCCTTATTCATGTTGCAGACCTCGTAGAAATCATCATTCGTGCTGCAGAGCATGGCCAGCGACTGACCGCTGATAATCTCAACTCATCCGGTACAGGAATCTATTACGGCGTGTGCCCTGAGTACCCAACCTATGCCAGCATGGGAAAAATAATGAAACACGCCATCAACCGGGGACGTGGCCGGCTGAGTTTCGTGCCTAGTCCTTTGAGCTGGACCGTTGGAATAATCATGGAGTGCATGGCCCGCATCAGAGGCCAACAACTCTCGGTAAATCTTGATAAGATCCGCGAAGCTCACGCATCCAGCTGGGCCTGCTCGACGGAAAACCTGGAGCACCTTGGAATGATATTTCCAGCTTCGCTCCTTGAGCGGTTTGCCCAAACGGGAACCTGGTATCGAGAAAACAACTGGCTCTAGTGCTTACCCGTCATGCCAACGAAAACCAGACTTATGACTTATGCCCTTTGTCATGGCGGATAACACGATCACCGTTTTTCTCTACGGTGTGAGGGCCAGATCCGGGACTAGACGAAGAGCTCTTACTCTTCTTACCTCGTGGGGCGTGTATATCCGACTGTTCGCCTGCCGAAGCATCTCCGTTGGACTCAACCTCATCGAGTGACGCTTCGTCACCGGTCATAACATCTGACTTTCTCTTTCGCCGTGATTGATTTTCGCTACTAAAGAATTTGCCAATCGGGCTGGCCAGCAAGGCTGGTAAAAATAACAGGTCTCCAACTAACGCAGCAGCAAGCAAAGTCAGCATCATCGTGCCAAATCGTTGCGTCGGAGTAAATGAGCTGAATGCAAAGACGCTTAGGCCGAGTCCACCAATCAGCGTGGTTTGTGTCATGGCCGCAGCACACCGTTCGTATGCAAGTATCAGTGCACCACGACGCTCCATCCCTTGATCCATGCCCTTCCTGAACCAGGTTAAGAAGTGAATCGTATCGTCAACCGCAACACCCATCGCTACGCTGGCGGTCATCATCGAACCGATATCCACCATCACATCCATATGTCCCATGATTCCGAATATGGCCACCACTGGGAATACATTGGGAATCATCGAGACCATACCGCCACGAAGGTTGGTAAAGTTATTCCAGGCCAACTTACCGTTCCTCAGCAGTAGAACCATGACACATAAGATCATGACAAAGGCTAGGCCGATACTATTAATGAGGCTCTTGAGCAACGACGTTTGTGCTTTGTAGACGATCGGCACGACACCGGTGTAGATCATGTCAAACCCCGGATCTTCGGCATTTGACAGTTGAGATTCCACACCAGCAAACAACGAGACTTCGTCATTGTCTGCGGTACTGGTTCCGGACTTTTTCAGGAATCCACTTAAGTCGATGAAGCGGGCATCTTCGGCAACGCTATCATCGACCATTTGCTTATCCAGCCCATCGTATTCGTCAAGCATGACTACGTATGTATACGAACTCAATGCGCGCTTCCACTGCTCGGCTGTAAAGCTGGTAAATGCATCGATGTTCTTTTCATTGTCNAGGTCATACCACCAGAGGGCACTTGGATGCTTGCGGTTGTTGACGAATCCCTTTGCCAGCAACACATGGTTCAAAACCCGTGAGAACAGATTCTTCTCGTGAACAACGATTTCCGATTCGTCGTTTTCACCGGTTTGCTCGCGAACGATCGGTGCTCGTGGATTTCCACCGATCACGAGGATTCGGTTCCCGTTAAAGAAAACGTTTGCGTGGTTGTATCCAGCTCCACCATGGTCATCTTCGATTTGTTGGAGCAGGGCGTTGCGGAATTGATAGGCCTGTTCGATCGGCCACACCACCTCTTTGAGGCTGTCGATGAAATGGCCATAGTTCACATCGTTTAACGCACCGAGCCGCAAACTAATTCGCCAGAGTTCTTGGTTATTCTCNTCGTCATAGGCAAGATAGTCTTCGTTTTTGAGTCGATCCTCATTATTCTCAAGCATCGAATTAGTCGAAGATCGTCTCGTTGTCGAATTCGGATGTGGGATTTCCGGACAGAACGTAACAGCCGACATCCCCTGACCGATTACGTTGCGGCCAGTATCACCAAACACNTGTTCNACGGCGTATTGAATCTGATTTACCAACTCGACTCTTTCAAGCATCGACAGTTGNTATTTCTGCTGGTTTCGCGATTCAAGGTTCAAATCNCCCGCCGCCTGTCGCTCCNCCTGGCTCGGTAACTTATATTCTTCACCGACCTTGATCACCATTTCCATCGGGGTCAGTTTGCCAAAGTTAGTCTCCAACCATTCGTAGTCGCGTATGATCTTTGCTTCATCGTCAAACAGCTTTAAGAGTTGAACGGAAGTATTGATCTTGGTGATGCCCCAGATGCCACATCCAAGNACTAGNAGTCCCAGGCTGATGACTGGCCAGTGGTACTTCATCACACGATGTCCAACACCCGTCCACATACGTGTAAGCAGGCTATGTTCCTCGATAGCCTTTTTACCCTCTGGTGCTGCCTTTTGCTTAAACTTGGGCACCCAGATTTTTAATGCTGCCGGGAGATANGTGAAGACAAGTATCAGCGTTGCCATCACACCGATAGCGGAATACAAACCGAAATTCTTGATCGGTGCGAGGTTACTGATGTACAACGACCCNAGTCCCAAAGCNGTTGTGAACGAGGCGAGAGTACATGGCCCCCAACCATGTGCAAGTGCTTGTTCAGATGCAACTGGCTCGCCTAACTCAAAGGAAGCATCTCTGTAGTAATTTACAATATGAACAGCACCGGATATCCCAAGTACATATACGAGTGACGGCATCGAAAGCANAATNGAGTCGACGACACCGCCTGAGTAACCGACGATGGACATGCTCATGATGGCACCAACTCCGCCAACGAAGAACACCATGATCGTTACGTTGAGACTTCTAAAACTCAGATAGCTGAGCACAACTCCCAGCAATAAAGAGAGTCCAACGAGACGACCGAGCGTAATTTGGCCTTCTTCGTCGATAGCACCGTTATCCACAGGTGGTCCACCCATCCTCAGGACTTTGCCGTCCTGCACCGGGATCTTACCCCACGGTGTCATTGGTGGTTTAGCCGGTGGCTCCACGCCACATTCTGTTGCAAATCTCACGATCCGCCCGGTCGGCTCTCCACCAACACCACGGCCCACAACTTTGCGTAAATTGTCCTTNCCAATGTCACTGAGTGTTACAACGATGCACGTCTGCCGAGGTGGNGGATCTAAATCTAATGAATAGAAAAATCCATCCCAGACTTTCGCATGCGACTTAAACCCTGCAGCTACGAGATTCGCAACGTCCGCGGCGTACTGTTCANCCAAGGTCGATTCAAGATACGACTCGTATTGTTGTTTCCAGTCAGTNGGTAATTGCTCTCGCTGATGTTCGGTAAGCACACTTTCGACTGCCTCAACGGACCAATCGAATGCGGGAGGAACGGCCGGTGCAAACAGCGTTCCAGTGAGCCGATCCATGGCAGTGGCATATGCGATTCGCTGACGCGATTCTTCCGAAAGATTGCCACCTCGTGGCAACAGTGGTCCACCTGGTCCGGCGAGTTCTTCGAGTGCGTCCATTCCCGAACGTACCGAAGTGAAGTATCGAGCTGTGAGTTTGCTCGGATCTTCGTAAAAATCATTGACTTCATTAGAGCCCGTTAACTCGGCGCCAAACTGATCAATTTTCTCAGCCTCGACCGACTTATCCCCCAGAACATCTCGCTTGAACTTCCTGGAAACGGAGTCAACCAGATTGTCTTTACCTAGCCACTTGTANAGCTCTCCCTGTTCCGTGATGAAGTAGGAAGTGCCATCATTGGATTGCAGCCATTTTTCATTCTGGCCNCTGAAATTAAGTCGCTCGTCATCGGGAAGAAACAACTGTAGCTCATCACCAAGNTCCCTTGCTCTGAGAAGCTCTTTACGCATCGCAAGATCGTGTCTTGCTATCTTTTGCTCTGCTGGATTCAAGTCATCAAAATCATCCGGCAACTTATCCAAATCAGGATCTGAATGAATAACCTCTTGCTTCAGCTTGTCGACAAGCAATCGGAAACTTACATCTTCCTGAGAACAACCTTCCCAAGTAAGAAGAACGAATTCCTCCCCAAGGAAATGCTGACCNAACCACTGCAGGTCCTTTGTTTCCTGGTAATCCGAGGGCAGCCAGTCTTTGACGTCGTTTTCCATTCGGCCAACGGCGTCCTTCGCACCCCGCATCGCAAACGGTACGAGGAAGCAGATAACCATGAGCAACACGAGCGCATTTGACATGCCAAAAATTGGCGTACGTCTCGAGAAAAATGGTGCTTTGGTCATCTGTTCTGTGGCGCCTGCGCGCACGTATATCCGGGCNTTGAAGTGTATAAGCCTAACGAGGATATACAAGTCCGTCTATGCCAAACTAATCGGCATGAACATCAGTCCCGGTAAGGTTTGGTGCAATAGCTTTACATCCTTACCCAGAGTCACAAAAAAACTTATTTCGGCTGTAATATCTGTGCGAATTGGGGGGAATGAGGCGGTCTCATGGTCAAGCAAATAATCGTTTGGTACGATGACGAATTCACACCCCTACTGCGAATTAAAGCAACGATTCATCCGTGAATTATCACCTGACGCTTCACATGGATTTCGGGGCAGGCAAACAAGACATCTATATATAGATAGGTTGATTTAGGTATGGCACTCGAGCCCAATGACTTTTGTCCCTGTGGTGTTGGTAACAAAGTCAAGTTTTGTTGCTCTGCTGACATTGTAAGAGACCTCGATAAGGTGACCCGTTCCATCGAAGGTAATCAATATGCGGCGGCACTAACAACGTTGTCTACTCTGGAAGAATCACATGGACCGTTGAGCAGTGTGTTGGCACTCAAGGGAATTGCTTTGCTGGCAACGTCGCAGTTCGAAAAGGCCAAGGAAAACGCCGACCATTTCCTTGAAGCGGATCCGGAAAGCCCCGTAGCGTGGGCTCAAGCAGCGCTGGGGGAAGAGGACACGCACGAAGCGATGATCCAACTTCAGCGTGCCTTTGAAAAGTCCAAGATGGAGAGCATCCCGCAGCTATTGGTGCCGGCGTTACAGCGCGTCACTGACTCGCTGTTTTCAGAGGGCCAGATGTTTTCCGGATTTGCACACCTAACGCTGCAAAGCGCCTTGCTGGGTAACCAGGAAGCCGGAATGATGCGTGTATTGCAATTCACGCAAAACCAAAACATTCCACTTATTATCAAGCAACAACTGCCACTGCCATCTGACGAAGAGGTGGCAACGGTTGACGGACTTGAAGAGGCAATGTCCTGGGGTAAACGCGGCGTTTGGCTCGGCGCCCTTGAAAAGATCCGAACACTCATTGAATCCGGTGATGCACCTGTGTTGCGAAAGGCTGCAGCTTGTCTATGCACCTACCTCGGTGAATGTGAAGAGGGTGCAACTCATTGGAGAAACTACGCAGCGTCATGTGATCAGGACAGCGATGAAGCTATCGAGTCTGAAGCCTATGCTCAGATGTTGGAAAATCAGGATACCCCTGATACCCGTGCTATCGAGAAAGTTACCTTAACAATTGAAAACGCCGATGCCTTCAACGAACAGTGCATCGCGTCAAGACAATTGCATGCGATTAACGATCCAGGCTTCGCGAATGATGATCCGGATAATCCACCGCCAAGATCTGTATTCGTTATTCTCGACAAGGATATGCCGACAGAGGTAGAAGGCTTAACCAAGGCAGATGTACCACTTTCACTTGGCACGATTTACCTGTTTGGCAAACAAACGGACCGTGATGCCCGAATTGACATCGTGCCATCAAAAGCCAAAGGGCTGCAGGAAGCGATTGATGCCGTTTCTTCAGTCGCGGGTGATCTCGTCGGAGCAGAAGAAACACGTGAAGAAGTGACCAATGTTCCCACTATCGCTGATGAGTTGAGTTGGAATCCTGTGTGGCCTCGCGAAATGAATCCCGCGGACATCGAAGCTATCGCCGGAGATGTCCAGATGGAACTGATCAATGAACGATTCCCCGCAATGGAATTGCGAGCCTTCGGTGGTAAGTCCGCCAACGAGATCGTTCTAGATTTTGATCAGCGGATCAAAGTGCAGGCAATGTTGTTGATCTTTGAATCAAACATGCAATGCCGCGATTCATCATTTACCCTCGATTCACTTCGCGACACGCTCGGCATCCCAATTCCAGAAACCATTGATCCAACGGATGCGGATATCTCTGATATTCCTGACATTCGTATGAGCAGACTGGATGTTACAAAGATGACAGCGGAACAACTGTCTCAGACCTTCTCACGAGCCTCCTTCGTTAATTCTTATAAAACAACCGTTAATGCAGCACAGGAAATCGTTAATCGGGACGAAGCACCCGAAGGTGTATCCATGGCCGACGCCCTCGGCGCATTAGTTGATAACGCTGAAACAGATGAAGAACGTCTGGAGTTATTGAGTAAAGCGGTTTCCGCCTGTCAAACGGATGGACGTTCACCTGCACCATGGCTCCTGCGTGAATTGCCATTAAGGCTAATGACCGGCGATTCAGCACGAGCATCGGAAATTATCTCAACCCTCGAGACGAAACATATCAACGAACCCGGCATTTCCCAGCAACTCTATGGAATGCTAATGCAAATGGGAATTATGCCTCCTGGAATGGGAGCGCCTGGTGGCGGTGTTTCCATCGGACCACCTCCTGGTATGGGAGATCCAACTGCTGGTGGTGGAGTGTGGACGCCCGGTAGTGCGGAAGCCGATGCACCCTCTGCAGCGGATGATGCATCCGGCGACTCTGATGATGGTGGCTCAAAACTCTGGATTCCAGATTAATTCCGAATTCAATCCCGGTGCGATGCGATAATGATCACAAATCATGATCAACATTGGATGAAGCAAGCAATCGAACTTGCACAAAAGGGCGAAGGGCACGTTGAACCCAATCCAATGGTTGGCTGTGTGATCGCAACTGACGATCAACTGATTTCAAGCGGGTTCCATCAGGCCTTCGGCGATTCCCACGCAGAAGTTAATGCGATCGCTAACGCCGGCGTTATCCCTGACAGTGCTTCGCTTTACGTCACTCTCGAGCCTTGTTGCCATACCGGTAAAACACCGCCATGTACGCAAGCGGTTATTGAATCGGGAATCAAACGCGTGGTCATTGGATCCACCGACCCGAATCCTGCTGTTAACGGCGATGGAATCAAGGCACTTGAAGCGGCCGGGATCAGCGTCATTTCTGGTTGCTGCGAGGATGCGTGTAGTCAGCTAATTGCTCCGTTTACGACCACCATTGAGCACCAGCGGCCGTGGGTCATCGCAAAATGGGCGATGACGTTGGACGGAAAGATCGCGACCCGCTCCGGTTCGAGCCAATGGATTTCTAATGAGCAGAGTCGGGAAGTCGTTCATCGATTACGTGGGCGAGTCGATGCAATTATCGTTGGTAGCGGCACAGCCACCGCCGATGATCCACTACTCACCGCACGGCCACCAGGGCTACGCAACGCTATGCGTGTTGTTGTATCCAGTCGTGCTGAATTACCACTGGAGTCACAACTGGTTGCAACAGCCAGCGAGTTGCCGGTTCTGGTCACCGCTGGACTTGGCACTGATCCTAACAAAATCAGTGCCTTACAAGGAAAAGGGGTTGAAGTTCTTAATTGCCCCACTGATTCACCCGCTGACATTCTCCCGCTGCTCATGATTGAGTTGGGGAAACGAGGATGCACAAACGTCCTGGTCGAAGGTGGCGCCAAACTGCTTGGTTCGTTATTTGATGCTGAGCTTGTGGACGAAGTAAATATCTTTGTCGCGCCGAAAACNGTTGGAGGCGCATCTGCGCCATCACCCGTTACAGGGCAGGGGCTNGAATGGATGAACGAAGCNCACCAATGGGACACTACTTCCGAATCCATTGGAAATGATGTGCTAATTAAGGGAAGGCGTTGCAGATGACCACTGATTCCGGTTTGCCTGATTGGTTAACCGACTCTTGGCGTAGAACGCTTCGGCGTCGATGCCTGAATTGGTATTCTGATAACGCGCGCGATCTACCTTGGCGGCATTCNTCNGATCCGTACGAGATCTGGATTAGTGAAATCATGTTGCAACAGACACAAGTTGCAACTGTTATCCCGTACTACAAGAGATTCCTCGCGGCATTTCCAACATGTTTAGAATTGGCCAATGCAGATGAGCAACAAGTACTTGGGTTGTGGGAAGGGCTCGGTTACTATCGGCGNGCCCGACAACTTCATCAGGCTGCCAAGATTGTACGGGATACACACGACGGGCAATTCCCGACAACTTTTAATGCCGTGTACGACTTACCGGGAATCGGTCGATACACCGCTGGTGCTATTCTCTCCATCTCACTTAATCAGCCTCACCCAATCGTTGAGGCAAATACAATTCGGCTGTATTGCCGATTGCTGGGATATGATGCNGATNTTACGTCAAAAGATGCACAGCACCTATTCTGGAGTTTTGCCGACTGGATTCTCCCAANCAGGAACTGTAGCGACTTCAATCAGTCCCTGATGGAAATAGGTAGCTTGATCTGTGATCCGAGGAATCCGAGTTGTAACCTGTGCCCGCTAAATCGCATTTGCCAAACAAAACAATCAAAACGATTTGATGAGATTCCCCGTCCCAAACAAAAGACGCAATATGAAGATCTATTTGAAGTCGCCGTGATCATCCGTGATCCCAAAACATCACATGTTCTAATACGGCAGTGCCAACCTGATGAGCGCTGGGCTGGCTTGTGGGATTTTCCCAGATTCACACTTGGCAATCTGCAAGCATCCGAAATCCAATCCGATTCTGATGTAAAGGCAGGCACCAANCACGATGTCCGGACTGCCGTNCGTGATCGATGTTCCATCGAGATTGAAGAACCAACTTGGATTCACAGTCTGAAACATTCCATCACAAGATATCGCGTCCATCTCACTTGCTTTCAGTCTGAGATTAAGCTCAGTAAATCCAAGAGAATCACAACCTGTNATTCACTACGATGGGTTTCCGCTAAGGAACTGGCTGATATGCCNTTAAGTGTCAGTGGCAGAAAACTCGCTAAATTTGTCTAAGACAAATTAATATCCGAGTTGAATAGAGTTACCACTCTCTTAGAATCTGTACTTCGGTTTTTTCACGCTGTTGGTCTACCGACCATGTGAATAAGAACTCTCGCATTCCTTCTCGAAGTGCCTTGCGAGTTTGCTGCCATGTTTTGTTACCCGGCTTTTCTTCAAGCACGGTAATAAGATGTAAACCGAACGGTGTCGAAACCGGTTTACTTATGCCACCTGGCTTGAGGACGAATGCTGCTTTTGTAAACGATGCAGGCATTGGTTGCACCCATTCGATCCACCCTAATTCCCCTCCCTTTTTGGCTGTTGGGGATTGGGAGTATTGTGTAGCGGCCGCTGTAAACGACAACTTATCCGATTCTATGTCAGCCTTCACGCTTGTAAGAAGAGCCGATTCGGAGGCCAGATCCTTTATGTTTTCTTTGCGAATCAGGATATGTGCGACTTTTAATTGTGTACCGTCGTATTGGCGTCGGTTTTGTTGGAAGAAGTTCTCGTAGTTCTCATCATTCATGTACTTGGCAATGTAGCGATTCCATCCCACCCGCCATTTGAGTCGCTGTTCCCATTCCGCCGCGGTCAGCCCCTGATCCATTAAGTGGGCCGNAAGCGTAATGCCGCGCTGTTTTAGTTCNTTGGATACTTTGCGCTTAAGCANATCCAATTCCGTACCAACAACTCCCTGCCCGGATGCATCGAGAAACTGGAGTGCCAACTGTCGGTTAATCTCTTTTTCGAGGATTGTCTTTCGCAATTGCTCTTTCTCTGAATCAGTCAGCGCTTTATCTGCACCTTGAGACTTAATCAGTAAATCCCATTCTCTTTGCAGTTGNGACTGGGTGATTTCCGAGTCGCCGACTATTGCAATTGTCTGTCCATCCGACGNTGAACTGAAGGCGAACAGCATGAGCACGACAGCGAGGTGAATAATTCGCAGATTAAGCCGCAGTCGTATTTGACAAATCTGGTACACGTTAACTCCTCTCCTGCATCGCGATTATCTGCATGTCGACCACTTCATTGAAGGTAAACACTATGGAAGTGGAATGCCTGACAACATAAATGGTACGCGACGTTCAACCAACAGTGTGGGTGTGAAATACTTGATCGAATATCCCATGTCTTCCGTTAAGTCCACCGCNGTATCAAAGACAAATCTAAAAGTCNCNGAATTCTCGCCCTGTCCAATCGTTTCACGCGAGGACGGCTTGATCGGATCACCCTTTGCGTTAACAAGCACACAAGGATTTTTGTATACCCAACCTCGATGCGACTCAAAAGCACGGCCAGCATTCTTGTAATGGACTTTTAAGTCACAAACCAATCTGCCGTCGACAGTTTTTAGAGCCTGCAGAATAACATCAACACCTGCCTTGGAATAAACCAGGGGTAGTTCGTTATTCGGGGCTGACACTACTGGAAACCTGAATGACTCACTACGGGCAGGCAGCATCGTATCAAAGTGGCCAGAAACACTACGAATGGATTTTGCTTCCGGACTTGCCGGTAACAGTGGTAAAGAAATTTCTGTAAACCTGCCTTCACCTTCCAAATTGATCGTCCTAACCGTGTCCTTGTTCTCCGGTGTGATATCCCTACCAGTACTATCAACAGCTTTGACATCCCTGAGAGCTAGTTGCATCAGCACCGGTTGAATACGCGGTTCCCAGGCTACATGCACAAAGAGTTGTGTCGAGTCGACAGCAGGATTTGCAAATGTTTTTGATTTCGTCACACGGACCGGCGCTATTCGAAATACACTCTCGTATCGAGCAAGCTCGCTTCGTGATATGCCATTTACGTTTCGGTCGACAAGGATGAATTGTGATGCATGTTCTGCACCAAATGGTGCGATGTCGAGTTCCACGAAGTCAAGTACCGAATCGACGACCTCCCAAAACGGCTGTTGGTCAAATGCAACATCGATCAGGCGATTGGTATCCGCATCAGTTTTGAATTCAACACCGGATTGCTGTGCAAGCTGGTCAAGCACTTCTTGTAGTTTGAAGTCGCCTGAAATGGAGATCGCCGTGGCCGCTGTTGATTGCTTTGCAACTTGCTTATACAAGTCCTGCCGGATTGTCTTGAGTCTCGAAATTACCTCGGCTGGTAACTGTGTTGACTCTGCTGGCAATAAATCTAGAACTGCTGGTCCCATCGACATTAGTGCTTGGTGGGCTTGGCTTCGCCGGTTCAATTGACTGTGAGCCAGTAATTTCACTAACTGGTCGACTTGACCTTGTGTGGGTGAATCAGTGTCAGAGTTCACCTGAGCGCGAACTTCCGGTGCAGCAAATACTAGGAGAAGCAACACGACGACCAATAAGTGAATGGGCCTGATGGATATCAAGATTTAAAGCCCGTCTATGAAGTTTGAGATGCGTTGAATGACTTATTGCATTTTAGTTATGTGTCGCGGTGAAGTCAGTAGTCGGAAACTGATTGACGTGAATGGTTTCCCTGATAACTTTCTGGCGGAATCATCAAAACAGGCCNGTGCGATCAACACAGAAAACGNATGAGCTCNACTCGACAAGTTGCCGTTCTGTGCAATGTGCAATTGCGCTATAATCGCGGCGTCCATTTNGTGACCGAACTATATACGAGATATTTCAGATGAGAAGCAGCGCGAGTCATTCGAATTCAGTTTTGCTTTTTAGCACTTTGCTCATTGTGGCAGTGTTTGGGTTAAGTGAATTGCACCCTGAACNGAATCAACTTCAATTGGAGCAACTAGGGCAGATGGGTATTGGTGGTTCTTCAACCTCCGAAAATGATTCGGGTGAAATAATCGATCAACAAATACCGGTAAATGTAGATCAAATTCTTGAGCTAAGAGAACAAGTGAATCGGCCGTTAACTGGGTCATTTCTAAACGGTGGTGACACTCGCGAAGAGTTTGCAGTGGCTCTTGAACAGGTTTCCGGNCAATCAATTATCAAGCAAAATGATCCGCTCGATCTNAAAGNCACGGGTTTACCAAAACCGGATTNAGNTTCTGCCGGTNAACTTGCTAATCAATCGGCAAGTNTACTTGAGCAGGCAGCGGGNCGGGCACAGTCAACAGACCCGGAATTTGCAAAATCGTTACGCAATTNGGCTCGAAAGATCCGCAANAAAGCTAAGNATANGACCTTNGCTAACTGATAAAAACCACCATAACCTCTGCTGATTAGCACGATTAATCANTGAAAACATANGTCNGCATGGATGCCANGCCGTAATTGTCTGAGTGAATGTGGCGTTGAGNGCTGATTTAATGCGATATGTAAGGAGAAAAGAGACTTTATGCACTGTAGAATAAATAAGTGCATTGGTCATAAACCAATAACTTTTCCAAACCGGATTAACTTATCAGCCGGTGTAGTTAAATATCAACTCGTGTCAGTTTGCTAGTGTGGTTTTGGGGACCAGGCAGACTCCAGACAACACTATGCATATGATTACGCCGAAGCAATCACAGAGAATCACCAACACGGAATTTAGCGGCTGATTAATCACCAAAACATAACACTGGTGGTATTCAGCAGACTTCAAGTAAGAGATCGCATCTATGTCGTCAAAGCCAGGTGAATACATTGATATCCTGATTGAGAATCAAATCGTCAGTCAGGAACAGGTAGATGAAGCTGACCAGTATTCAAGATCAAACAATGTTACCGTAGCCGATGCGCTTGTCACGCTCCACTATGCGCAACCGGACGATGTAACTCGGGCCATGGCTGAATTCCATGGTCTGGACTTTATTAATCTGGATGACGTACGGATTCCGGACGAAGTCATTGAGTTAGTGCCTGAAACAATCGCACGTGAAAATGCGATTATTCCATACGCATCCGACGGTGACGCATTGCGCGTGCTCATGAGTAATCCACTGGATGTGGATACAATCGAGAAACTTCGATTTATTCTCAACCGCCAGATTCAGATCGCCCTGGCACCACGTGAAAACATTCTGGAGTCCATTAACCGATATTACGGCCAGATTGATGGTGAATCTGCTGACTCCATGCTGCAGGAATTCACCGATACCGCTATCGACTTTACTGAAACAGACGATGGCATGGGAGACATGGACGATGAAGACGATGGCACTGGCCCAATCGTCCGGCTTGTTCATTTGATGATTTCCGAGGCCGTTCAATTACGGGCATCGGATATCCATATCGAGCCATTTGAAGATCGCATCCGAATTCGGTATCGAATTGATGGACGCCTGGTAGAACGTGACTCGCCACCACGTCGTCTCCTTGGTGCAATTCTCTCACGTATTAAGATTCTGTCTAACATCGATATTGCAGAGCGACGACGACCTCAAGATGGCCGGATTAAGATTACCGCCGGTGGAAAAACTCTCGACTTACGTGTCAGCGTTATTCCTACTAATCATGGTCAATCAATCGTTATGCGATTACTTGATCCGGACAACATTAAGATTGGTATTCGGCAGTTAGGTCTCGGTGAAAGAGACTTTGGTACTTTTACTGAGCTGATTAAACGTCCAAACGGCATTATTTTAGTAACCGGACCGACCGGTTCGGGTAAAACAACGACGCTATACGCTGCACTGAATGCCATGAACCGTCCGGATCGCAAGATTATCACGGCCGAAGATCCGGTGGAATACTACCTGCCTGGCATCAATCAGGTTGAAATTCGTCACAATATCGGGCTCGATTTTGCTCGGGTAATTCGGTCCATGTTACGTCAGGCACCCAACATCATCCTCGTGGGTGAAATGCGTGATAAAGAGACCGCATCAATGGGTATTCAGGCATCTTTGACCGGACACTTGGTGTTTAGTACGTTACATACGAACGATGCGCCCAGTGCTGTTACACGTATGACAGATATGGGTGTACCGGGATACTTGGTAGCAAGCAGTGTTGTTGCCATTATGGCTCAACGCCTAGTCCGTGTTATTTGCACAAGATGCAAGGAACCATTTGAGCCACCGCAAGAAATCTTGGATGAAGCAGGGTTCACACCTGAAATGATAGCCGAGTCTAAGTTTTCCAGAGGAAGTGGGTGCAACTTCTGTAATCGCAGCGGATACCGTGGTCGACTCGCTGTTTATGAGATCATGCGAGTGACCAGTGGCATCCGCGAATTGATCTTTGCAAACGCCGACACAGCTACGATACGGGAATTAGCGATAAAAGAAGGAATGACAACGCTATTCCATGATGGTTGTGACAAGGTCAAAGATGGCATTACAACTTTTGATGAAGTCTGGCGTGTTGCAAAACAAACAGAACAAGACCACTAACAATCAAGTCACACAACGGTCCATAAATTTGGTTCGTACTACTCAAACACAAAACACCGCAATACTTACAGAGAATCTCTAGGATCTTTAGGAAGACTCCAGACCATGGCAACGATTCAAATCGACAAATTGCTCAACGCCTGTATCAAGCAAGGTGCAAGTGATATTCACATCACCGTTGGACAACCACCGGTTTTCCGCCTCCACGGCCGGATGCGCAAGCTGGAAACAAAAGTGCTCGAGTCGGATGATACTGTTGCACTAATGAAGAGTATCACGCCAGATCGCTGTCAGCGTGAACTTCAGGAAATGGGCACAGCCGACTTTGGGTTTGCATTTGGCGATGCTGCCCGCTTCCGTGTATCTGTCTTTAAGCAACGTAGCAACATCGCTATGGTGCTGCGTCAGATTCCCAATGACAAGCTAACACCCGAACAACTTGGGTTGTCAGATGTCGTTGTAAAACTTGTACTGCGTCCGCGTGGTCTATTCCTGGTGACAGGACCAACCGGTTCTGGAAAGAGTACCACTCTTGCAAGCCTTGTAAACTTCATCAACGAAACGTGTGATCATCACATCATCACGATNGAAGATCCCATCGAGTTTTATCACGATCACATCCAATCCACGATTAATCAACGTGAAATCGGCGTGGACGTACCAAGTTTCTCGGATGCAATTCGCCGCGCACTTCGACAGGATCCGGATGTAATTCTCGTTGGCGAAATGCGTGACCTCGAGACAATCGAAGCAGCAATTACCGCTGCAGAAACCGGCCACGTGGTATTTGGAACACTTCATACAAACAGTGCTCAGGGAACTATCAACCGAATCATTGATGCATTCCCGGGAAACCTGCAGGATCAAATTCGTACACAGCTATCAACATCTATTATTGGCGTACTGGCACAGACGCTGCTGCCAAGAATTACCGGCGGTCGGGTTGCGGCCTATGAAATCCTCGTGGTGACGCCTGCTATCGCTAACCTGATTCGAGAAAACAAAACGTTCCGAATCAATTCCGCGATCCAAACAGGTGCAAAGTTTGGTATGCAGCTAATGGATGATGCACTCTTTTCACACTGGCAAAATGGAATTGTCGCTGTCGAAGAAGTCATGTCTAAGGCTCAGCGGCCTGACGACTTGAACAAGCGTATTGTTGCAGCGATGGCCGGAATGGCATTACCAGAAGAAGAACTAGGAGAGGGTGGTACATAACCAACCTCCGACAAACAACCAGCATTAACACAGACGTACAGGATATCTAGATAAATGGCAGGACGACGGTTAGGACAAATACTCGTCGATATGGGCTTCATTGATGATGACCAGCTCGAAATGCTGGTTGACGAGCAGGAACAACAGCCCGGTACGCAAATCGGTAAAGTCGCCGAAGATATGGGACTCGTTACTGATTCTCAGATCGCGCAGGCGCTGTCAGAACAGTTCAATATCCAGATTGTAGATCTCGGTGAGATCCAGATATCGTCTGATATCCTGGATGAAATCACAGAAACCATGGCTCAGATGTATCGTGTTGTCCCGGTCCATCTGGATGGAAACACCCTGAGCGTCGCAACTGCAAACCCGGAAAACATTACCGTTGCCGACGAACTGAGAACTTTCCTTGGTCGGGACATCCAGTTACTCGTAACCACTGATACTGAACTACAACGTCTGTTAGATGAATTCTACGATTCCGAACGAGAGACGATTGAGAGGATCGTAGAAGAGCTCGAACACGATCTGGAACTAAAGGAACAAATCGAAGCCTTAAGCGGTGACGGACCGATCGATCTGACCGGTGCAGAAGCCCTGGCAGATAGTGTTCCCGTACGTCGATTACTCAACATGGTGTTGTTACTGGCAATTAAAGACCATGCCAGTGACATTCACTTTGAGCCATTTGAAGATGAATTCCGCATCCGAATCAAAGCTGATGGTGTTCTATACGAAATGGTTCCCCCACCACGCCACCTGGCATTTGCCATTACCACACGTATCAAGGTGATGTCGAATCTCGATATCGCTGAACGCCGCTTACCACAGGACGGCCGTATCGAGTTGGTAGTTGGTGGTCACCCTGTAGACTTGCGTGTCAGCGTTATGCCAACGATGTTTGGTGAATCCGTTGTTATGCGAATCCTTGATCGCTCCGTCGTCTCTCTTGACCTTGAAATGGTCGGAATGAATGAAGAGACGATAACGACTTTCCGCGAAGTCATTGAAAAACCAAACGGCATCGTTCTCGTCACTGGCCCTACCGGCTCAGGAAAAACCACCACGCTGTATTCAGCTCTATCCGAACTAAACAAGATGGAAGACAAGCTGATTACAACTGAAGACCCTGTGGAATACGACATCGATGGAATCATCCAGATTCCGATTGATCACGACATCGGTGTGACGTTTGCTTCATGCCTGCGTGCCATACTTCGTCAGGATCCGGACAAGGTGCTCGTCGGTGAAATCCGAGATATTGAAACGGCTGAAATCGCCGTGCAGGCATCCCTTACTGGTCACCTTGTCTTTAGTACGCTTCACACAAATGATGCTCCCAGCACTATCACTCGCATGAAGGATATGGGCATTCCCACATTCCTTATTACGGCAACGGTTGAGGCCATCCTTGCACAGCGCTTAGTACGCCGGATCTGCAGCCAATGCCGAGAAGAAATCGAACCAACCGAAGACATGCTCGCTCAGCTTGGCCTTAAGCGGGACACGTTAGGCGATAAAAAATTCTACCGTGGACACGGATGTGATCACTGTAACAACGTTGGTTACAAAGGACGTGTTGGTTTATTCGAGCTCATGATCATGAATGATGATATTCGTAGCATGATTATGGCAAACAAAAGTACCGACTTGATTCGTGAAACAGCTCGCAAAAATGGAATGGTCACCCTGCGTGATGCCGGTGAGTCCTTTATTTGGGATGGAACGACNACGGCTGAAGAAATTATACGCGAAACAATTGTTGATGCCTGATCCGAAAGGGNTCTTAACATCCTCATTTGGGTCCGAATTGGTACCCAATTTCACNGTACTTACTACACATACATACAATTCGAGCGGTGGGTATCCACTCCTACCTCACTGTTTTTAAGGAATAGATCATGCCTACGTATCAATTTGAAGCACTGGACCCCACCGGTCAGGTGATCAAAGATGTAATTGATGCGGCGACAGAAGCGGATGCGCAAACAACCATCCGTCAGATGGGATACTTCGTTACGAAGATCACCGTCAAAAAGACTGCCGAAACAGCTGCAGCACGAACCGGCAAGAGTCGCAAGAACAAATTCGTAATGGGCGGTGCCGGCCCCAAGCAAATCACGCTGTTTACAAGACAGTTGTCGATTCTGCAGGATGCCGGCTTACCGATCCTGCGTAGTCTTCGAATTCTCGAAGAACAACAAAAGCCCGGGAAACTGCGGAACGGACTTGTCGATGTCTGCGATGAAATCGAATCAGGTGCCACCCTCTCGGAAGCCATGACGAAGGTGCCGCGTGTATTTGATCGCCTGTATGTGAACATGATCAAGGCAGGTGAAGCCGGTGGTGCACTTGAGACCATTCTTCAGAGGCTCGCTGACTTTAAAGAACGATCCATGGCACTGCGCCGCAAGGTTATCGGCGCCATGATTTATCCGGTAGTGGTGTCATTCGTGGCAATCGCTATTTTGAGCGCGATTATGATTTTCATCGTGCCGACATTTGAAGAGATGTTCATCGAATTTGAACTNGATCTTCCGATGATCACCCAATTACTTGTCAACATCTCNCATAGTGTCGCGAAGCTATGGTTCCTCATACCGGCAATACCAATGGGTATGTTCATATTCGTGAAACTACTCAGGAAGTTTAACTACGGGCGTATCGGCTGGGATTTGTTCCTGCTGCAAATACCCATTGTCGGAAACCTTGTAGAGAAAAACTGTCTGGCACGTACCACGCGAACACTCGGAACACTCGTCTCATCGGGTGTGCCTATCCTTGAAGCACTTACTATTACCCGGGAAACAGCTGGNAACGGTATGTTCGAGAGGCTCTTCAGTAAAGTTGCCGAGGGTATTCGCGAAGGTGAAACCATTTCGACACCGATGGAAGAACACTGCCGCGCGGCATTCCATCCGATGGCCTTGTTCTTCTGGCTATTCTTCTGTGCAATTCCAGGNCTGATCATCATGGCTATCCCGGCAGATACCGGAAGCATGGCAGTTATTGGAATGATGGCATCCGGCGTCGGCGCCTTGGTGGGTGCCTTGGTATACCTGATCAAAATGAGAAAGCGTGTNGTCGACCGCTTGGTTGTAAACATGGTTGATGTTGGTGAAGAAACCGGTGAACTNGATACCATGCTTTATAAAATCGCCGATCAATATGACGACGAAGTGAAAACACTGACCGATGGACTTATGAGCCTGATGGAGCCAATTCTGATCATCTTCCTCGGTGGATCTGTTGGTTTTATTGTGATCGCACTTTTCCTACCACTCATTAAGCTCATCGAAAGTCTGTCCGGTGGTGGATAGACCCTAATCAACACAANCTGTTGTTCACGTAAATGCAATCCGATTGATTGCAACAACAATTTAGGAGACGAACCGGTGACAGTTAAACATGGAATTCAACGGAAGCGAGGTATGACCCTCGTTGAATTGCTCGTTGCTATTTCGATCATCGCCATTCTTGCGGGAATCCTGATTCCGGTAATCCGTAGCGCGATGATGCGAGGGCAGGTCGCCAGTGTAAAAATGGAAATCGCCAGCCTGACCACGGCGCTTGAAGGCCACAAACTGGAATACGGTGGCTATCCGCCNGACGGGTCAAATCCAGCCCTNGTNATTCANCACTTCCGCAATATGTTCAAACGCGCGGACGCTGTAGAACAGGCAATTCTCACCTACCTCGTCACAACCTATGGACTTGATCCTGCAGAATCACTTGTNTTCTTCCTNGGTGGATTTAGNGANAATCCTTTAAAGCCCTTAACAGGTCCCGGGGGGCCGTTCAGCGGCAACCGAAAGTCCGGCATNATGGACTTTGATCCCAATCGCGTCACTTCCACCGGTCAAGTCAGCGTACTGAGCGTCCCGCTNCAAGGTGGAAACACGATCGATATAAAAGTCGTTGCATCCAATGATACGGACAATGACCCATTTCCAACCTACCTGCCGGCAAACTTGGGTGCTCCGTATGTCTACTTTGATTCACGAACATACCCCGTGGCATTCTACATGCCAAAGTTTCAGCCATCACCGCAATATCAGTCGATTGCCAGCCCATATCACAGCGATCACGAGATCGATACGAACAATGACTTAACTGATGAAGAGCATGCATGGATCAATCCTGATTCGTTCCANCTCATCTGTGCTGGAATCGATGACGACTTTGGCCTTNCATTCTTTGGCAGTNTTATAGCAGGTCAGCAACTTCCACCACGCATACTCATGCACTATCCGTCGGGCTTGGGGCATTACTTCAACGGCCAGAATGATGTTGAAGTTTCNTTTTCTGCCGGAGATAAGTCAAACATCACGAATTTCTCTGCAAACGGAACGNTTGAAGACGACCTGCCGTAAAAACGATCAACAGGCGGATTAAGAGAGAGGCATATACGTGAATCGCCCAGGCTATTTCAATTCAATAACACGAGCTAAGCCCCNNGCNGGCTTTACGCTCGTTGAATTGCTTNTCGTGCTGGCAATCATCACNCTAATCTCCTCGTTCATGCTCGTAGCGGTTGGTGANCTNCGTATCATGACNCAGCACTCCAGAACCAAGCAACAAGTGGAAAAANTCCATACGCTGCTGATGCAAAAGTGGGACGAGGTAACCAATCGCCCGCTTCCAATCCGCATGCCTCCAAATGCAAACATGGTTAACGCNGGNCGCGTACGGCTCAATGCTGTCAGAGAACTTCAGCGTATCGAATTNCCTGAACGAATCAGCGATATATTCTGGGTTGAGGACTCTGCGGGATTCCNGGCCTCTGATTACAGTCGCGTAGTCCGGCAACGTGACCCAGGCGCTGGCTTACAGGCAGATGAATACCCTCGCGCATTTCTTTCGTTCTTTTACTCCTCCGCACCACTTGTTGGCCGTTCCGACGGACTCGGCGCAGGCATGGATTTAAACGACCCCAATCGCGCGTATACGAGTTCAAGTACCAAGACCTATCGACAGAAAGCCGAAGACCTGTATCGAATTACTGGCAAAGTCTGGACACACCAGTTTCAGGCAGCAGAGTGTCTGTACTTAATCCTCTCAACCATGAGAGATGGCGACAGCAGTGCGCTAGACTTCCTGCTAGCCAGCGAGATTGGTGATACAGACGAAGATGGTATGCCTGAAATCATTGATGGATTTGGTAGGCCATTTGAGTTTCTACGATGGGCTCCTGGTTTCTCTGCAGGCAGGGGACCGGATGGACGCTGGGGGGTAGCAAATATCGATGATGACCAAAATGGCCTCATTGATGACGGCGCGGAAGCGAATTGGCCTGGCAGCGATGACATCTACTCGCCATCCGAAATCCAATCTGTAAGTGCCACCGAATCTCCCGATGTCATGGACACAACGATGTCGGATCCACGCTGGAACGATCAAAACGCTTCCAATGATCCATTTACGTTATTGCCCCTTGTCTTTTCCGCAGGCCGCGACGGATATTTCGGCGTATCTGTAAGAATCACTATTAATGGCAACCAAGTATTCCAATACTACAACCCGAATTACCCCAACGCGCTGACTGGGTACAAGAACGATCCTCATTTCCAGCTTCAACAAAGTAATGCGATTCGTCGCTTCGGTGACGTAGACCTCGTAAATGGCGCCTGGTTCGACAATGTCACCAGCCACGACCTGGAGGACGATTCATGATGCATCGTGCTTCCAATCATATTAAACGTGGTTTAACACTGCCCGAATTGATGGTGGTAATCGCCATCGCATTGGTGCTGGCTGCAACATTAATCCCGACCGTCAGCTCGCTCGTGAGAAATGCTGCCGTACGGGAATCATCACGAACGCTCTCTGCCTACATTGCCGGTGCACGTGCCCGCGCCGCGGAGTTACAGCGACCAGTCGGAATCTGGCTCGAACGATTCGAAGATACGATCGACACAACAAATCAAATCACTCAAGCGTCGGCTGTACTCAGAGGTGGTCCATTTCAGACGTTAAACATACACCTGGCCGAAGTACCGCGTCCGTTTAACGGAGACTTCGCAAATTCCATGGCACGAGTTATTCTCGACTTGCCGTCGTCAACCGCCAGAGGATTTCCCGTTTGGCGGATTCAGTTTCTGAANTGCCCTTCTCTGACGTTAACTAACATCTATAGCCCGATGATCAAACCGGATGAAGTCTTTCAAATCCAGTTTGAAGACGGTGGTGAATTCTTCTACGCACGTCGACACACTGTTCCGAACGCACAAACGCTTAGCCCGGTATTTGAATTGGTAACTTCCAGCATCAAGAGAATTCCCAAGGCGGCATTGGCACACGACCCCCTACCAGGTCTCGATCGCGCATGGGGTGTCATTGGCGTCGATGATAACGGAAATGGAATCATCGATGATCCNTCGGAAGCCTGTTGGCCTGGNTCTGATGACCTTCCCAATTACTATTCGTATAGCAGTATCGGCCCGGATGGATCGCCCGGAGCGGATCAAGTGGACGACGACCGCGATGGAATTGATGACAATATTACCGAATTGGGATTACCCAATACCGACGACCGTCCTGTAACCCGCGGTGTTGCATTTAAAATACTCCGCTCACCAAAACGATCCTACCGCGCTCCGCTCAAGCTCAGTGAAGGCACAGCGATCGATCTGGGTATTTCAGGATTCGGACAAACCGGTCGGCAATTCGGTGTTCCGTATGCGAACAACGGAACACATACCAACTTTAAGCCTGTAGTCATCGTGTTTGCACCGACCGGCGAAGTAAGTGCCATCTATGTAAACGACAACATGATGAAACCAGATGGAAATATCTTCCTAATGGTTGGACGACCGGAGCAGGCCGTAGATCCAACGAATCCTCAAGACCTTATGACAAACAATGCGGGACTGACAACAAACCTNGTTGACCAAAAGAACTTTTGGATCGGTATCAATCATAGAACAGGATCCATCACAACAGCAGAAAATCTTGGAGTTGATGGGGCAGCCAACATTGCTGACTTGCGTTACGCGCGTGGAATCACGACTACTGGAATCGGAACAGGAGAACAGTAATGCGCAAGAAAATATATAAACAACTTGGTATCACGCTTGTTGAAGTCCTGTTTGCAGTAGGAATCATCGTCGTCGGCCTATTAGGCATGGCTGGGTTACTGGCAGTCGCCGGCAGCGAAATGCGTAAAGGCCTTAATGCTGATGCGATGTCGACGGTAGCTANCAATGCATCGAGCGAATTTGATATTCGCAGTATGAGATCGACATCGTTGTATCTAAGGTACAACCGCGCAAGCGCTCGATTCCAGGGATTCACGCCTGGTCCGGGCATGTCGTTTTGCATCGACCCTGGCTTTATCGCCTATCGCACGGCACAAGTTCCTGATCCGGTAAACACAGGAAACACGGTACCCGGAATACCGGTAAATCCACTACAGCAGAATCAAACGCTGCTGCCATTCCAAGGGAGTGGTGATTACTTTCCGTATTCACCCATCACAACAGANCCNACGTTAAATCTTGAAGCACGTATGCCGCGTATTACGCTTCGTCGTACTGTCGGCGGTGGACCGATGGGGCTACTGCAGGCAGGCGAATTATTCGTTGGACACGATGATTTGAGCTACCAGCGCAATGACGNACTTGTGGCACCAAGCCAAATCTATGCCACCGATGCTAGTGCGAATCGCATCAAGCGTCTGAATCTCGGTCAGTACACATGGTTTGCTACAGTAACACCGGAAATCACCGGCGCAATATCAACTGGACTGGAAAATGACCGATTCATCTTGTCAATCGTAGTCCTCGAAGGGCGAGATTTTCGAGACACTTATCACGTCGGATTGGACGGTGAACCGGGTGACGCAGGAACAGACGATGACGGAAATACTCTTACAGATGACGTACTCGAATTAGGGTANGCAGGCTCAGATGATAAATACAGTTATTCACTGGAGTCCGAACGTGTTGTGGAAGTNGTCATTACTGGCAGCGGCATCAGCGGTGGTGAAGTCATGTTGAAAGCACCAACTGCTGCTCAGCTCACGCTTCGACCTAGTGACTGGATTATGCTGTCCGCTAATTCATCTGTTGGGTCGATTTTCCGGTGGTATCGCGTGTCCTATACCGAAAGCGAAGTAAAGCTCGTTACGGATCCATCAAACGGCAATCCACTTTATTACAAGCGCAACGCAGTACTTGAAGGTGCTGACTGGAACCGACCGGAATGGTTCCCAAACCAGACATTGTTCTATCCAACTCAGGCAACAATCATGAACGACATCATTGGTGTATATCAACGACCGATAAGGCTCGAAAACACTTCGCTTTATTAGTTCAGACTCACGCCGTCGTAACACGTGATTTTTGAAATAACACAGAACAAACGGGGCATCAATTCAATAGGCGTCAGGGGATTAACACCCCTAACGATAGGAATGATCCAATGACCAAAAGACGAAAATTCCAATCCAACAAGGGAGTCATACTACTTGCCGTAGTAAGTCTGCTTACGCTGTTCGTCCTTATTGGTACGACTTATGTCGTTGTATCAAACAACTATCGACATGCGGCCGTGGTCAATGCCGAGCAAGCACAATATGTTGATTCATCAAGTCGGCAATTGGAATCAGCCCTGTACCAACTGATTCGCGACACGCACAACATCAATTCTGTGATCCGTGGCCACAGCCTGCTGCGAGACAAATACGGCCATAACATTATGAATGGTCGAATAATCAATGACGTGACCCAAATCACCTATATGTCGGGATATCAGATCCTTCAATTCAGGTGTTTCTTTAGTGGAGCAGCCCCCGGCGTTGAAGGCACATTAAACGGCTGCGTGCTGACATTTCTAGGTGGTCCGCTTCATAACCAAAGTACACATATCACTTACTATGCACGGGATATCGCGTTGGGNCCGAATGCTGCTATTGTAAGAATCCTTGTACCTGAAACAGATGCTCAAATTACGATGCCTACCACGGCATACGTCAATCAGGCATTTATGGTGAACGACCGTGAATTCAATGGAACGGGATTCGCTTATGACAATACTGGTGCATACAACCGTAGATACAAAGTCTCGACTCAAGCGCTACTACCCAACAGGATNGGCCAGACTACAGGAAGCGGAATCTACAACCACTACATCGGCATGGGTGCAGATGAAGGTTACGATGTTCCAGATTTCCAAAACGTGCANNTAGCGGGTATTATCCCTAATCCAAACAATAAATCTCAGACTTACGTCATTCCATCATTCCACCGTCCAGCACTTGTTAATTACTGGATCAATCAAAACGCAGGTGCAACCTGGCTCAATAGTTCAAACACACGTGTCCGAAGTATCATGCGACCGATGCCCTGGGACCATCCAAACTTCACCGGCGGTAACGAAGCATTTCAGGCCCACAACGGTAATTTCCTTACGTTCTCCAAAGGACCGGATGGTGCATGGGGAATTGCGGGACAGGATGACGATGGTGATGGCGTCATTGATAATCAAGCGGAGATGGGAGCACCAGGTTCGGATGACCAAAACAGCTTGGTATACGGCCCGTGGGATGTTGATAATGACGAAGACGGTACACCGGATAGTGTCTGGGTCGACCTTGGATTTCCGATTCAAACTGATTCCGATGGCCGGCGTTATAAACCTCTGTTTGCCATCCTCTGTACCGATCTCGATGGCCGTCTAAGCTTGAATGCACACGGTAACCAATCACAATCCGGACCTCAGACCACGCATTCGGGAGTAAAGGTTGCGGGCGGGAATGGCACAAGCGGCTTAACAAACCAAGGTGCTTTGTTCCCTGAAGACCTAAGGCATGGTATCGGATTCGGATTCGGTCGAGGGCAGGGAACAGGGCCTGCAGAAGTCAATCTCTATCACTTGTTTAAGCACACGGTTGATCGGGATTCGGTCACCTATAACTGGTCTATGGCACAGCGACTCGGACCATATCAGCAAACGGTCGCTGAATACCGCCGTCTAATGTTTGGAGACCAAGTAAACGGAATCCCGGGGAGATACGGAACCGATAATAGTCCCGGCGCACCATTACTCGACTTCTTTACCCCCATTCGATTTATCGACTATCCCGTGAACTTCTTTGGGATCGGCGCAGGCATACCTGTAATGACACCATTCCAAAGCCCTGCTGACCTACATGGTGAACTTGCATTTAGTCTCAATGGAAAAGGACAACCAATTTGGGAAGGATCAACTGTCGCCGGACAGGCGGTGCCAAGAAATACGCTGATCGACAACCCGTATGAACTCAATCTTCTTAAGCTACCCGGGACTGATGGAGCCTACTCCGTATCAGAACTTGAGAGGTTATTGCGTTACCATGATGCCGATACAGAAGCCATACCGGATCGACTGACAAAACTAACAACCATCTTCACCGACCCATCAATTCGCCGGCTGGTCACGACTCACAGCTTCGACTCTGCAGCACCCACGACTCTTACTCCGGAAACATTGAGGAATTCGGTTGGACACTCCGGTAATATCCGGGCCTTATATAGGCGTCGTCTAATCCAAGGGCTGGGTGGTTTCGCGGGCACACCAATTCAATTGGATCAACTACTCAGCCAGCAAGTTGCTGTAAATTTGCCGTGGGAATTGCAAAAAGGTGTTCGGATGAACGCTAATCGCCCATGGGGTAATAGTCGTGACGACAACAATAACTTTGTCGTAGACGAGCACTGGCAAAGCGGTACACAGAATGTAAACGAAGCACATCCGTTGCTCGATGAACGAATCTGGAATCAAAATATCCGAGTCGATCATGATAACGACGGAATCACCTCGCTAAATGGTGGCGACCCTGATGCCTTTGTCGCAAGGCAGTTATTCGCACGACACTTGTACACCCTTGCCATGCTGCTTAAAGATGATGGGCACTACATCGACCTCAACGAAAATGGAAATAACGATGATGTAGACGGAACGGTTGCAGGTGGAGGAGCAGGTGGCGGCCCCGGTGGGAACGCAGCCAATGAAACTCAATATGGCCTAGCACAATGGGCTGTCAACGTAGTAGATTTTCGTGACGCCGACAGCATCATGACCCCTTTTGAATTTGATTTAAATCCATTTAATGGAGTACCGGTAAATGGATTCGATGGAAGAATCGGTACCGCCGCAAATCCGTCGGCTGACGACCAGCACCCTGATCGTGCCGTCGTTTGGGGATGTGAACGCCCGGAGCTGTTGATTAGCGAGACATTCGCATTTCACGATCGTCGTACGGAAGATCTAGACACTGATTCAAGCGGTAAGACTACCACGGACAATAACAATCCGGATGATGACTTTGATCAACGACTTCGCCCACGAAGCGGTGTGTTTATTGAACTCTACAATCCATGGTCCGGTTCTAGTGCCCGACCAGCTGAATTACACCGTGACTATGCCAATGGTGTCGACAGTGGCGGTGTGCGGTTAAACCAATTGTCACTAGTTGGTAACAGCCCTGTTTGGCGAGTCCTTATTTATCGAGATCCAAATATCGGCCCTAATGGCGCTATTCCGGATCCAGATAATCCGAACGCGAATGCACTGCCAGACCCGGATAACTACGAACGCGGTATCTACTTTGTTGATCCACAACAAAATGCCATTATCCCGACAGGTCGCCAGCATGGACGCGAACAGTTTTACACAAGCCTGAACATTGCACCAATCCTACCGGGTCGTTACGGGGTCGTTGGCTCCGCCGGTAAGCAAATGGCTAATAACAGATACGTAAACCTCCTCGGGCGTACAACTAATGCTGTTACTGGTGGTGGTTTGGCCGGATTGGATATTCCCAACACCCGCCGAATCGAACTGGTACCCGATCCGGATCCAACTGTGGCAAATCAGGTACGCGTGTACAACAACCCAGATGGTTGGGGAGATGCCACTAATAACGGGTTATTACCGCCAGTCGCCGTGCCGATCAACATGAAAATAGATGTCAACGGTCAACCACAAGTCACCTCACTAACCGTGACAGAACCGGTAAATGGATATCAAACAGTTTTCGGCGACGTTGATGGTGATACGGAAGCCGATGTAGATCCACCTCTCGATGAACCGCTGGATCAGCGATTTGTAAATGACCCGGTCACCGGTTTAAGCAGACAGGCCCTGCTTGACCGCAGCGGTGGCACAAGGCCGAAGTACGCAATTGCGTATCTGCAACGCCTTGCAAATCCGCTTGTACCCTACGACGCTTCAACAAATCCATACCGCACGCTAGATGCAATGAGCGTTGATGTTACATCCTTCAACGGAGTTACATCCGACTCGATGGATGCGGATGTCATGAACAGTCCCATTAACGAAGATGTGCGATTCCGTGCTCATCAACGTGGTGACCGTCCACCAAATATACCCGTACAACCGATCACTGCACGAGATATATGGTCTCACGACAGAAGCAATATTGACAATCAAGCTGTAAGCCCACAAGCAGCTAATGCAGATCATGTTTTCAATTACGATCTACTCACCACGCTCGGTTACCTGAACCGCGGGTATGGACCATATCTCGCTGGTGCTGGCGTAAATGCGAATAACCTAGGTGATCCAGATCACATAAACGGTAATGGACATCCATTCCCCTGGCTTACATGGCTAAACCGACCATTCGTCAGCTCGTACGAATTAATGCAGGTACCACATACCCGCTCATCTCAGTTGCTCAGGCGATTTTCACTTGCTCGAAATGTCGATGTATACAATCCACCCGGTGGTGCTGCACCTGGAAATTCACGGTTTGGTCATCTGATGAATTTCTTCGAGTCCACGAACAATCCGAATGCGGTCGCCGGCGGTGGAGCCGGAAATACCGCTGCAAACTTACACCGAATTTTTGAATTCGTGAGCGTACCATCTCCCTTCATCGGGGCACAAACATTCCTAAACCCAGTTCTGTTTGGTCAGTTTCGTGCGGGTAATGACCATTATTACCCACCATTTAACTGGGTATCGCGAATGCGCGACCCAGGAAAGATAAACGTAAATACGGTTTATGACTCTGTCATCTGGCAAGCGCTGTTCAATCAGCCCAATATTCGTTTCCAGGATACTCCGAACACAGCTATAGGTGTCCCGACGAGTGCCATCAATCGAAGTAGCCTACATCATGCGCATGCCCCTTTTGCTTCGTCAGTTGCAAACACCCGAATCGGATTTGCCGACAGCCGTAGAGGTTATGGCAGTGCAGGGGACAACATTACCTCGTTCAATCCTGGTATCCCGACGTTCTTCGCCAATCCTGTTAGACCTAGTGGCAGTGGCGACCTCGTCCCCTTATCTTCTATGGAGCGACCGGATATCGAAGCAACGCTATTACGTTCAAACGCAATTACGATGGCCGGCGGGGCAAGAAATATCCCTGCAAATCGTATCCCGTTGCTGATGAACAGCTATGTTGCTGCCACAGATAAATCCCGTGACGTGCGCAGAAACTCTCACTTCCGATATCAGGATCTAACAAAGATACAGAATAAATTAACAACGAAATCTAACGTCTACGCAACATGGATTACGGTCGGTTATTTCGAAGTCGACTCTCGAAACCGCTTAGGTCAGGAGCTTGGTGCTGACCGTGGTGATACGGAAAGGCATCGGGCCTTTTATGTGATCGATCGCTCTATCCCGACTGCATTTGAAGTCGGTCAGAATCACAATGTTGACAGAGCGGTTATCCTAAAACGCTACATAGAATGATGTGCGGCTCGATCCGAACAGCTAGTTGTGCTGGATGGTGATAATATCACCGTCCTGGATGACATATTCACGTGGCTCACGCCGCAGTAGATTCTCGGCTTTTACCTCGCGTTCACTGCCGAGCCTTACAAGATCGTCGATGTTCATCGTCTCGGCCCTAATGAATCCTTGTGCCAGATCCGTGTGAATATTTCCAGCCGCTTCGACTGCCGTGCCACCCTTGCGGATCATCCAGGTGCGAACTTCCTTTTCACCGGCGGTGAAGAATAACATTTGCTCCGATACGTGCATAATTTTCCGAATTAGATGATCCCGATCACTACGCTCTATCCCCATTTCCGAAATAAACTCATCACGTTCACTTGCATCCATCTGATCAAGCTCCTGCTCGAGCCCAATATTCAATGCAAGTAAATCGGCACCTTCGGGAATAGAGTTTTCATATTGCGATTGATCAACGGCCTCGTCGCCACTGTTCACCAGAATTAATCGCGGCTTCAGTGTCAGTAGCTGAAATGACCGCACCATCTTCTCCTGATCAGGATTGAGTTCCAGCTCCCGGAGTGCTTTTCCTCCCTCCAATGCCGCGTACATTGGCTCGAGCACTTCCAGTTCTTTTTGCAACTCATCACGATCCGGTCGCGGCTTTTTGATCTGCTCTCGCAAGCGTTCGATGCGACCCGAAATGATATCAAGATCCGCGATTAACAGATCCGCATCAAAATTGCTTATATCATCTTTTGCATCGTTTCCACCGAAGTCTGCAACAACGATCACCAGACATCCGGCTTCCCTGATTAATGCCAACTTTTGAGCACTACCGGAATGATCACGACTTAGGCCCGGCGTATCCACGATTTCCAACGATGCGAGAGTAATTTTCTTGGGCTGGTAGATTTCACAAAGTGGTTCGACTCGTGGTTCCGGAACCGCAGCCATCGCGGTCTGGGCAGAGAAAGCCTGTGATGGATCTGCAGTTTCCCCTGTAATCCACTCAAATAAAGTGCTTTTTCCGCTTCCTTGATATCCTACAAGTCCAATTTTCATCGGATGATCCCCGCGTTGTTACTTCAGTGCTTCACAAATTGAGTAATGTGTGAAACGGTTGTTTTATCTCGACTTGGCGTTTTCTGCCAGTGCCGTCCGTAGAATTGCCAATTCACCTAACAACTGTGACTCGAGTTCCACATCCAGTTCGTTATCACCAAACCGCAATCGATAGAACATCTCCACGATACGTTTTGGCAAGCAGCAGAGGTTTTCATTTAAACCGGACGTGGAAAGCCGACTCCCTGCAAGCACCGCAAACTCAAGTTGCGTTTGGTGATGCTCTCTGATGATCTTATGTCTGGCCAGGATTTGCTCGAGCTTTAGATAGACAGCGACGGTTGCCTGCAAGCTTCCACGCATCTTCCGACGATGTCGTGTTCTTCCCTTAATGAGCGTGCCGATCGTTTTGGCAAAAATCAGGATTAAGACTAAGCCAACTACGATGGAAATGAGAACGGTCGGATTTAGAAGGTTTCTCAAGAATCCTTTAGAAAAGTCCACTCCGACCATTTGCAAGAACCGAACGGATAACTCAGCATTTTCACGGCCAACCTTTTCCAACCCTATCGCACCGAGCATTTTACCTTGGTCAGATGGGTCAATTCGAAGCACATAGTTGTCCCACAGGTACTGCAGATATTCAAACGAATCGACTACGTCATCCACCATCGATCGAGTCAGGGTCTCGTCACTTAATGGAGTTGGATCTAGTCGCATCCAGGCTCCCATTAAGTCCGCATCGGGATATTCAATAGCTACTTCACCGACTTCAGAAGGTGGAATCAAGACTTCAACCCATGCATGTGCATTGCTGTTAGCCATTCGATAGTGCTTTCCGACAGGGTTATATTCACCGCCGAAATACCCCATGACCACCCGGGACTGAAACCCTTGTGTACGCAACATTAAAGCCAGCGCGCTAGCAAAATATTCACAATGCCCAGTCTTGTGATTAATCACAAAGTCAACCACCGGATCCAAATCCTGATTTCGCTGTGATGCCACATCAAATTGACTCAATGAATACTTGTAATCCGCGTTGAACCTCAGGAAGTTAGATAGAAAAGAAGAAACCGCCGTGACATTTGATCGATCTAAATCAACTTCTTCGTCCAGCAAGGTATCGGTAAAGCCCTTGAGTTGTGACAAGAATTCGGGGTAACCCGAGCACTCCCTGCGCACAGCATAGTACTGTCGTCTCTGCCGACCACCCTTAATAAAGACCGGTTGAATCTGATTTTGATTTGTAAGCGTTCGCGTTTCTGCCACACCACTGCGATTCGCATAGGCAGTTGTTATTAACTCATATCTCATTTGATCAACACGTGCTGTCCGAGACCGCGTGTCGAAAAACAGCTGACCTGTATATGGATTTCTTCGAACTTTTTCGGGGGTATCTGTTATACGAAACGACGGTTCCACCCCAACAAGTAAAGGCTGCGACGACCTTTGGGCATTGTTATAAGTGAGCTCCAACGTGATATCCTGCCTGACCAGGTAATCTAAGTGCTCATCGTATTGCTCATAGTATTCAACTTCATACATGCCGGGATTCAGTGATACGGACGGCGCGGACCAGTTTGCGTGTCCATCCCCCGATGTGCCGTACTTGGTGAGGTAGATCCCAACGAGATAAGGGTCCACCGCTTCAAAGGGCTCACCGGTAGATTCCTTGATAAACACCACACGCAACGCCAGCGAGTCATCTCTCAAAATATTTCCGATGCCGCCTAACCGCATCTCACGTGTCAAACCTGTACGTTGTCTTCCGGTCATACCGGGATGTTGCCATGCGGAAGATCCGGAACGCGGGATTGCGTAGAAAAACACAACGACAAACAGCAACACAACAGCGGCAGAGCCAAACATGTGCTTGAAAAACCCGTTCGACACGATTCCGTCTAGCTGGGCTGCATATGAACGCCTTACCATCGTCTTATATTCACCGCCGAGTAAGAACAGCCATGGATTTTTTGATTCAGTATTTTCAGCAGATTCCTCAACACCAACGACAATCGACCGGCGACTCTTGGTCAATTGAATCCGCCTGAGCAACTTGTAATTGGAAAACAGCGCCATCGTCACAACAGCAAGGATGGCATAGATAAACAACAAGACTCCGAACTCAAGACTGACACTGAGCAAGCTTGCCACCACAACCTGTAACAAGCTGAAAACACACAATTGCCCAAATATCCGATATGTCTTTTCCTGAAACAGCATGATCATCTGCACAAACACCAGCAGTCTCGCAATGGAATACAACTGTCGTTGACTCGGTTGGGCAATGAATTCCATTACCGTGTATGTGGCAATAACTAGCATTCCCAAATTGGCTATGATCTTTGGCAACTTGATCCACTTCAGCCAGTCTGTCAGTACAAATGAAAGGATGCCTACCATGGCCATCAAGACCGGCAGCATTGGGTTTTGCTCAGATAGTCCGAGCAGCGATGCACTCAATACTGCCATAAGTACGATATAGAGCTGGAGCGTTCTCTCTGTTCTCATGCCATCGACTCCGTGTGTTCAAAAACCGGAGTAGTCAGGATGCCCGACTCAGCATGCTTATTATTGCTTCGACTGGTTTTAGGCCTGAAGTAACGGAGAACTTGCTGATGGTCAGTGCAATCGACCCATAAGGCATTTGATAAATCCGAACAATCGGGATTTGCATCCAGTGCATCTGAAATCGATCTGGTACTAATGACGACAATCCTAAGTCCCGGATGATTTAATCCACCTAACCATTGTGCACAGGTCGACAGATCGTTGCCTGCACTTGATCTGAGCATAGCCAATTCACGCTGGATCTCTTGATCCACCGCGCGGGATGGTACGCTTGTCCAGCTATTCTGCGTTTCTCCTGCATAAGAAAAATTCAACTGGCTTCCGTGCCATTGACATAAGTCGCGTACAATCGTCGACGCCATACTAACAGCGAGTTCTTCCGCTAACTCTTCGTTGGAATCGGCAAGGTTGTCTGACTGTTCGAGCTTATGTAAATCAAGAATGACACCGACTGCTCGATCTCGTTGCTGTTCGAATTGACGCACCATGAGGTCGCCTACACGTGCTGTAGTTCGCCAGTGAATCCAGCGGGTACTGTCACCACTGCGCCAATCCCGCAGTGCATAGTAATCACCTTCTGAATATCCGCGTCTACGATTAGCGTCATTCAAACCATGATGATCAGATTCAATTACGTTTGTCCACTGCGGAGTCAAATGCCCCTGATGTGGCATTACCACTATTTCTGTTTGACTCGCTGGTGAAGCAAAACACCGCAGTATCCCAAGTGGAAAGGAAGTTTCGATTCGCCTTAGCTCAATACTGTATTTTCCTCTCTTGGGAATCTGCCAGTAACATGACAAAGTTGAATCTGACTGAGCACCAACATAATCAAACACAATATCAAGTTCTAAGCCACTGCTTGAACCGTCATGAAGCAGCAATCGATCGGTCGCTTTAATCGCCCAACTTCCAAGCCTATGTCGCGAATTCGTTAGCTTCATATCGACCTGAAATGGTTGTCCTGCGGTGACAACCGCGGGAGCACTCCG
Organism: Rhodopirellula sp.; assembly: GCA_002714565.1. Lineage (GTDB taxonomy): Bacteria > Planctomycetota > Planctomycetia > Pirellulales > Pirellulaceae > UBA11883. The sequence continues at coordinate 1,897 of PAXU01000031.1, read as the reverse complement.
CTGAACCGTAAGACCACGAATAGAAGCCTTTACCATGCGCCAATGCAACAGTAGCGGGCCGAACAACATGCCCGCAAGTAAAACAAGCATGTTTACTTCTCGGATAATCGCACCACCAAGAATAAAAAACATGACCAAAACGTAATAAACGCCTTGAGCAGTAATTCGGATTCTCGTTTTTCTGTGCAATCCAATTCCCGTAACAATTAGCGTGATGGTGGTGTGGCGGATTAAACCGGCACATCCACCGATTCAATGATGGATATAAGAATCTGCTCAACGGATTCACGCTGTGCAGATTGGTTGAAACCACGAGCAACAACCCGATGAGCAAGAGCGGCAACAGCCAAGTTTTTGACATCATCAGGTACAACGAAATCTCGACCTGATAAGAGTGCTAGTGATTGAGCAGCGCGATAAAGGCTAATAGCACCTCGCGGGCTCACACCAACCTGTAATTCGGTATGATCCCGAGTGCCGTTCACAATATCGAGTATGTACTGACTTATAGAGTCATCGACTTGGATCTCGCGAGCTGCTTGCTGAAGCTTGCGGACTTGTTCAGAAGTTAGAACAGATTCCAACTCTTCAACTGGCTCACCAAGGCGGTGTGACGTCAGGATATCCAGTTCCGAATCTCTGTCGGGGTATCCCATTGAGATCCTCAGTAAAAATCGATCTAACTGGCTCTCCGGAAGACTGTATGTGCCTTCGAATTCATAGGGATTTTGAGTCGCAATCACAATGAAAGGCGATGGTAATTCGTAGGTTGAGCCGTCCACACTAACTTGGTGGTCACCCATGGCTTCAAGTAATGCACTTTGAGTTCGTGGCGGTGCGCGATTTATCTCATCTGCTAAGACGATATTGGAAAACACCGGTCCCTTTTGATACACAAATTCCGAAGTGTTGGAATTGAATACCATGCTTCCGACAATATCGCTTGGAAGTAAATCGGGGGTAAATTGCAGCCTGCAGAATTGACTGTCAATACTCTTTGCGATTGCCTTGCCAACCAGAGTCTTACCGACACCAGGCACATCCTCAAGCAACACATGCTCACCGGTTAAAAGTGCCACGATACAATGTCGCACCACATCTTCTTTCCCCAGAACCACTGAAGTGATGTGATCCTGAAGTTGCTGTAATTGAGATTGCAGGTTTGTTTCCGGCATAAGCTGTTTTTCTGAACCCTTTGTAAATATCGTTTCCTCCTATATTAATCGGTTAAATACAACATGTGTTGTGCCAAGCGGACTCACAGCTAAGTATCAATTCGACTAAACAGACCGTAACTGCGTGCTAGAATGGAGTATGGTTTCATTCGGAGTGTTAACACAGCCAATCTGATATCGTCATAGGACTCCATGGCATCCTCATCTTCATCGCAGGACTTCTTTGATCTGATTCCCATGGAATCCGAAAGCGCAGAGTCCTCAATGTCCTTCATGCCATTGGACTCAGAATCTCCGTTACCGGAACTTGAGTTAGTCATTGATACCGGGCATGTAGATTCCTCATCAGATAGTTTTGACGAATCCGTTTTTGAGACCGTAGCTGAGTCCGCAACACGACCGATGAAATCCGGTGATATCTGGATCGACGGAGACAGTATTATGACTGTCTGCCCCGATTGCAGTGCCCCGATTTCTATCCGCCATTGGTTGATGCATGCTAACTGCTGGCGGTGCGGTACCGTTGTGCAGCTAACTGCGTGGCAGGAAGCTCAGATCCGTCGACTACTTAACGAATCCGACGATGTCGAAGAAGCTGAGATTGCTACTGCACAAGTACAGCCAGCAGTCGTTTTTAAGAAGCCAAAGCCGACGCTGGCTTACGTCGACATTCGGCAACAGGCAGTTACAGATCAGTTGCGACTTTGGGCCAAGAGACTTTT
>PAXU01000030.1 GCA_002714565.1 Rhodopirellula sp. | reverse complement strand
GATCCTGATGGCAATGTAATCGATGTATCCGCGTCGAGAGATGAGTGGCGCTGCGTGCGTTTCTTTGATGAATAACACCGATCTACCTGCTTCAATTTCTGCAAAAACGAAATATCAGTTTCTTAAGCGAGTAACGAATGAACACAACAAGTATTTCTGACCACTCTGATACTGCGTCTCGTCTAAGCAAATCTCAGTGTATAACAGTTCTTGTTGCTGCCTTTCTTGGGTGGTTATTTGCAGGTGCCCACATGGGCATAAACAGCATTACCTATCACTCCGTAGCTACGTCTCTACTCGATGACCCTGCGCAAGTTGGCGAGTGGATTGGATTTCTGGTAGTAGCATTCCTACTTGGAGCAGCCGCCGGTGGATATGTCTTCGGTTGGATTGGAGACCGGTTCGGAAGATCCAAAGCCATGGCGATGAGCGTGGCATGCTACAGCATTTTTTCACTGATTTCTGCAGGTACCACCTCTATCGAATTATTCTGGATTCTACGATTCATTACATGTATGGGGATCGGTGGGATGTGGCCCAATGGCATGGCTTTACTACAAGAAGCTTGGCCCAATACAGCAAAGCCAATTCTTGCGGGAATTCTCGGTACCGCAGCGAATATCGGCATCACACTGTTCGCTGTCGTTGCAATGAATAAAGACGTGAATCCCGATGACTGGCAATGGGCTTATCTACTTGGCGGCAGTCCGATCATTCTGGCAATTATTTCATGGATATGTGTGCCAGAATCTCCGAAGTGGCTTGCAGAGCAGCAGTCTGGCCTGAACAGTTCAGCAGAGAAAGTCGGCCTTGGTGAAGTATTTACGTCTCCGCATCGCCGTCTCACCATGATCGGAATTGTTCTCGCATTTGTTCCCCTTTTTGGAGGTTGGGGCGTAGCCAACTGGGCAAATTATTGGGCAGCCGAATATGATGAAGTTGTAGCAGATCTTCCAGCCATCATTGAAGACGATGCATCGGAAGAAAATACAGTTGACCAAACGGTAGATGTAGAAAACGCGGAAACTGGTGAATCTAAGCAAACTGCTACGAAGACGGCATCAAACAAAAAGGCCGAAACCTCATTTAATCGCGCTTGGCCTGGCTCCATAAGTAGCCTATTAGGTGGTGCTCTTGCAATTTTCCTAGGTAGAAAATTTACTTATGCGGCTTTGTGTATTATCGCTTTTACCTGTACACAATTCCTGTACGCATTGCCTCATCCAAACCATGATCATTTTCAGTTGTGGGTTGGTTGTCTCGGATTCTTCAGTGGATTCTTCTTCGGCTGGCTACCGCTTTGCTTACCAGAAATGTTCCCAACACGAGTCCGCGCAACTGGGAGTGGTGTTAGTTTCAACTTTGGTCGAATTATCGTGGCCATTCTTATCATCGTCACATCCTTTTGGCTCAAAGAGTACTTTGCAACCAATGATGAAATCACAAGTATCGATGACTATAACAGCAGTTACGTAACGGTGGGACGTGTGTGCGGATTCATGTACTTAGCAGGTATTGTCGCGATATTAATGATGCCTAAGAGTCAAACGGAAGCTGATATTGAGGCGACTTTTGACGAAGCAGGTCAGTCAAGTGGTTGAGATAATACTTATGAAGGCGATGCTGATAGAGCTTTGAAATCGGACTTCGCGTAGTCCTGCATGCGTCCTAATCTCGTATCCGTTACGCTAAGCATGGGTCTTATGATATTACCAATCGCGTGCTAGTATGAATTGTAACGGGCGAATCATACTCAACATCATCAATTTGAATTCCTGTTATATCGAGGTCGCTTACCATGATACGTTTCATGGCTCGGTCATTAGTATTATTGACCTGTTTATTCACAACGCTGGAACTGCACGCAGCAGATGGCCTGCCCGCTGGAATCGTAAAACAGAAGCCCGAAAGTGGACGCTTTGTTGAAACTCCCGCGGGTTTCATGGTTGAACATAAAGTTACTATTCCCGGCACAGAAGTTAGCTTCATCATGGTCCCTATTCGGGGCGGCACCATTAAGGTCGGTAGTCCTGATTCAGAAGCAAATCGTGACGACTCGGAAGGGCCACAATTTGAAGTTGAAGTTCAACCATTCTGGATGGGTAAATTCGAGGTGTCCTGGGCTGAATACAAGTCGTACATGAGAATGCACGACATCTTTAAGCAGTTTGAAAGTAANAAAATCAGAGATATCGGTGATAGCACAAAATCGCTTGTCATTACCGCTCCCTCAAACCTCTACGACACTTCGTTTACATACGTGAGTGGAGACAAACCGGAATTGCCTGCTGTCACCATGAGCCAGTACGCGGCAAAGCAATACACGAAGTGGCTGTCGTTACTTACCAAATCGTTTTACCGACTACCGACCGAATCTGAGTGGGAGCATGCATGCCGAGCCGGAACAACAACGGNATATCATTTCGGTGATGATCCTAAGGAACTCAAGAATTATGGTTGGTTCTACGACAACAGCGATGGTCGATCCAGAACAATTGGGCAACTCAAACCGAATCCTTGGGGACTGTACGATATGCACGGCAATGTCGCCGAGTGGGTACTCGATGGCATGCTAGACGACGGATACACGAAGTTTGCAGGACAGAAACTCTCAGCGGCGGATGCTTTGGTTACCACGGACAAGCTGTTTCCCCGTGTGGTCAAGGGCGGAAACTGGGATATGGATCCTGAGGATTGCAGAAGTGCTTCAAGACTGCCATCACACGATGACAACTGGCGCAGCGAAGACCCTAACTTCCCCTTAAGCCCATGGTGGTTCACCAGCGGTGAATCTCTCGGTGTAGGAATGAGAATCATTCGGCCACTCACTCCGGCACCTACTGCAGATCGAGAAAAGTACTGGAAAGCTGATATCAGCTTAGTGCAGGAGGATGTTGATTTCCGCATTGATGAAGAGGGCCGTGGCGCACGCGGTTTTGTCGATGAGAAGTTACCGTCCGCTATCGAGATGCTCAAGAAACTACTCGGGGAATAAGATCCCTGCCAGCCGAACTTAAATGGAAAGGGCTGTATCAATGAGTGTCATCAAGGTTGCATCAGCGGTGCTAAATCAAACACCGTTAGACTGGAATCGCAATCTTGAAAACATCGTAAATGCAATAGGCGAAGCGCGCACTCACGGCGCGACACTTCTTTGTCTTCCGGAATTATGTATTACGGGATATGGTTGCGAAGATGCCTTTTTGGCATCTGGGGTCCAAGCAACAGCTGCTGACATGCTCAAGCAGATCCTTGAGCACTCCTACGGTATCGCAACGACCGTGGGATTACCAATTGAGCATGAGGGCAGGCTCTACAATGGTGCTGCGATGATTGCCAACGGTGAATTACTTGGCATCGTTGCTAAGCAACATCTCGCCAACGACGGATTGCACTATGAGCCCCGCTGGTTTACAGCCTGGTCAGCTGGTCAGCGTAGTGAAGTCAACATCGCCGACAAGACCGTGCCATTCGGTGACTTAGTATTCGAAATTGACGGTGTCCGTATCGGTTTCGAAATCTGTGAAGATGCGTGGGTCGAAGACAGGCCCTGTTCGCGTTTAGCTGAACGTGGTGTGCAAATTATATTGAATCCAAGTGCCAGCCACTTTGCATTTGGTAAACATCTGGTTCGCCAAAAACTTGTGCTCGATGCGGTGCGGCAGCATCAGGTCGCTTATCTNTATGCAAATCTACTGGGCAACGAAGCCGGTAGAGCAGTATATGACGGCGATTCCATGATTGCGTCGGGCGACGGTTTTAACGCAATTGGCCCAAGATTCTCATACGACAATGTGCTGGTCACAACGTCTCAAATTGAAGTCAAGGATTCACCACAATCGGCTAACGACGAAGCGGTTGTGGAGAGTAACTTTTCCTTGAACCCATCACCAGAACAAAGTGCAACTTCGTACGAGACGGCTGAAAATTGGGAATCCTCGGAGTTCATCAAGGAAGAAGAATTTGCCCGAGCAGTCTCGTTGTCGCTGTTCGATTACATGCGCAAGAGCAGATCACGCGGCTTCGTTATCTCGTTGAGCGGCGGTGCAGATTCCGCTGCCGTCACCTGTTTGGCATCTCTCGCGTTTCATTTTGCACTGCAAAGTGAAAACGCTGAATGCGCCGTCGGGAAACTGTCCTATATCTCCCCGCATATGGCAACCAAATCACATGAACAGATCTGTAATGAGCTTATCACTTGCGTCTACCAAGGCACTCGTAATAGCTCCGATACTACAAGGCTTGCCGCGGAAGTCGTCGCCAACGACTGCCACGCATCGTTTCATAGCATAGATGTGGATCAGTTGGTTGAAGATTACACCGCGACCGCCGGTCAGGTGATAGGTCGAGAACTCAATTGGGAGTCCGACGATCTGGCTCTGCAAAACATTCAGGCCAGAGTTCGTGCACCAAGTGTGTGGATGGTTGCAAACGTAAAGGGAGCCCTGTTGCTTGCAACAAGTAATCGCAGTGAAGCAGCGGTTGGCTACACGACGATGGACGGCGACACATGCGGGGGCATTGCACCGATTGCCGGAATAGATAAAGCATTTCTCCGTAAGTGGTTGCAATGGATGCAGATAACCGGTCCGGAGGGATTTGGAGCATTACCAGGACTCGAAAAAGTAAATGCACAACAGCCGACCGCTGAATTACGTCCGCAATCTGAAGGCCAGACTGATGAAAGTGATCTGATGCCTTATGAAGTGCTAGATGCCATTGAACGGCTCGCTATTCGTGACAAGCTAATGCCGGCTGAGATTCTAACTTGCATGAGCCGCGACCCCGATGTCAATCGACACAGTGCTGATCCGACACAACACGCTGCCTGGATCAAACGGTTCTTTACACTTTGGTCACGCAACCAATGGAAGCGTGAGCGATTTGCACCATCGTTTCATGTGGATGATGAGAATCTCGACCCGAAGACATGGTGTCGCTTTCCGATTCTCTCCGGCGGTTTTCAAAAAGAACTTGATGAACTGTAGTTGACCAAGTGCATTCGCCGCCCGTCGTCTCTGCGGTCCATGCCAACGATGCCNGCTAGGCNGGATACATGGTAGCGTGGTCCGAAGGAGCGCAGCGACGCAGGGCCTTGAAAGCGTATAATTGAGTCTGAACCGGCAAATCTCAGCTTTCCTCATACAGCCAGAATCTGTTGACACCTAAACAAAAGAAAAGCGACCGAAAAGTTAATCCGTTTTACGTGCTGCTTGTTATTGCTGGAACGTGCTTCGGATTGACGGCAATTGCATACGGCGTGATGGCATCTGCGTACGCCAAAGCATCGGAAGATCCCGATGCCGAAACGATTCTTGCTGAATTCGAGCAACATCCCCTATACCGTACGTTGGACAATCACGGCGTGACAATCATGTTAATTGAATTGGTGATGTTGGCCATATTCACAGTGGCTGCCATTGGCCTGGATACTTCGCGTGATAAACGGCACGTCGCAAAATCTGACCAAATCAAGCCTAATGACGATCACATCATGACTGAGCAGGAGACGCAGTGTGAGTGAGTCAGCTGGCAACCAAATAGAGCTGCTGCGGAATGAAATCCGGCATCATGATCGGCTTTACTACATCGAGGCTACACCCGAAATCTCAGACCTCGAGTACGACACGCTGATGAAACAGCTTGAACAGCTCGAATCAGAGAACCCTGAACTGGTCACCAATGATAGTCCCACTCAGCGAGTTGGCGAAGAACCGGTAAGTCACCTTGAGCAGATCGAACATCGGATACCCATGTTATCGATCGAAAACACTTACAACCTCGAAGAGCTAGAGCAATACGGTCGCCGCACCGAGCAATTACTCGACGGTGCAGATGCCGAATGGGTTGTGGAATTGAAGATTGATGGCGTAGCTGCTTCAGTCGTCTATGAGCAAGGACGCCTGGCCTATGCTGTCACACGTGGTAATGGTCAGGTCGGAGACAACATTACTCACAACATCCGTACGATTGCTGATGTACCTCTTAAATTATCCGGCTCAGACTTCCCTCCGGTATTGGAAGTACGCGCTGAGGTTTACATGAGCAATTCGGATTTGGTGAAGCTCAATCAGTTACAAGCTACACGGGATGACCCTCCATTTAAGAATACTCGTAACGCAACAGCTGGAAGCATCCGGCAGCTTGACCCTCGTGTTTGTAGTGAACGTGGGTTGCGGCTATTTTGTCACGGTATCGGTTTCTGTGAGGGAATGGCGGCTAACACCCATATGGAATTTCTCGATGAGATTCGTCATTTTGGATTACCGCCCTCTCCATTTGTGAGTTGCTTGCCAGACTTTGAGTCAGCTATGGCTCACTGTGAAGCACTTACAGAGCAGATTCAGGAAATCGACTTTGAAGTGGACGGAATCGTGTTAAAAGTGAATCAGTTGAATCTACGAGATTCACTTGGCGCCACTTCAAAGAGTCCGCGTTGGGTAGTCGCATATAAATGGGAACGATATGAAGCAGTTACCCGACTAAACAAAATCTCTGTTCAGGTTGGCAAGACCGGTGCCATTACACCCGTTGCCGAACTTGAGCCTGTTGAACTCGCTGGAACCACAGTGAGTCGTGCCAGTCTTCATAATGCCGAAGAAATCGAACGGAAAGATGTACGGCCCGGCGATGTTGTGGTGGTCGAGAAAGCTGGCAAGATCATTCCACGGGTTGTGAGAGTTGAGAAGCATGAGCGTCCCAACCGTTTACCAAAATATGATTTCCCGACGGAGTGTCCAGAATGTGATACAGGTGTCATAAAGGATGAAGGTGGAGTCTACATCCGTTGTCCAAATTTTCAGTGCCCCGCCCAACTGCGAGAGCGTATCAAGTACTTTGCTAGCCGCAACGCGATGGATATCGAAGGCGTAGGTGACAAACTGGCCGAGCAACTTGTCGACAGCGGACTTGTTAGTACCTATGCAGACCTTTATCGGCTAAATGCGGAGCAACTGCTCGAACTGGAACGCATGGGAATCAAGTCCGCCGAGAAATTGATGGCAAACATCCACGATAGTAAATCACGCGGGCTGGGACGATTACTGAATGCCTTATCGATCCGACACGTGGGTAACACGGTTGCCCAGGTAATCGCCAAAGAACTGGGATCGATGAGTCAAATCAAGTCGTCGACTCTCGAGCAATTATCTGAGATTAACGAGGTTGGTGAAATCATTGCCCAGTCAGTTTATGACTTCGTCCACGGGGATATCGGTAGCCAAATCATCGAGGAACTTGAAAACGTCCAGGTTGATATGGCAGTTCTTGCAGCCGATCTGGATGGCCCAGCTGACACTCGGTTTGACGGAATGGCATTTGTCGTTACGGGAAAACTGGAAAAGTACACCCGTGACCAAATACACGAACTCATCGAGCGATTTGGTGGCAAAGCATCCTCCAGCGTCTCCAGTAAGACGACATACCTCATCGCTGGCGAAGCCGCTGGTAGTAAACTGGCCAAGGCGGAGTCACTTGGAGTCGAAGTTCTGAGCGAATCTGAATTCGCGGAACTCGTCGAGCAGTCCGGACCTGAACCAGGGATGCTGTTTTAGCCGCTATTTTTTCGCGACACCAAGTTCTGCAAGTTTCTTAGCGACATCAGCGCCGTGAGTCTTTGCGCTAACTTCCTTGTCGACAAACAAAACCTTCCCGTCTTTACCGATGTAATAAGTCCATCGGAAAGGCACGGGCCGGTCATCGTTCACAACACCGAATGCGCCGGCGACTTTTTTCCCGGGATCACTGAGGATCGCGTAGTCGAGTTTCAGTGCTTTGGCATATTTCGTATTGGTTTCAACCGTATCGGTGCTGGCCGTAAAGAAAGCCACGTCGAATTTGTTAAGCCCTGAGCCGCTTGCACGCTTGGCAACTTTAAATTCCCGATCACCGAGTAGTTTTACTGAGAAGTCTTCTTTAATTCCGCTGACACGCAGCGAATCACATTGAGCCGTTCAGCCACCGGTAAACGCTTTAGGGAACCATGCAATTACGACCACTTGCTTCTCACTGAGCTTGGAAAGCGTGTAGGATTTGCCATCGCTTCCTTTGAGTGTGAAGTCTGGTACCTTGTCGCCCACTTTCAATTCAGCATTAGCTGGCGTTGCTGCCATCGTGAAACAACATAGCAAAACGGCTATGGATGTTAGTACTCGTCGCATTGTATAGAACTCCTTACAACTCAGGATGCGATTCTGTGCGTACATGTCGCTGGTAAGATTTTAACAACAATTGCAGTGGACGTGTGAGTCTTTTACTGGGAAGGGCTATAGCCCTATAAAAAAAGGCTTTCATCGCCCTTAGTCGCTACGCTCCATGCAACCGCGGTTGCATGTACAACTGTCTATGCCAAGGACGGCAGGTAGACCGGATGCATGGTAGCGTAATCCGCAGGGGAGCAGCGACGTAGGGCCTCGACAGCGAATACACGTAAAACCCTCGGCGAGCCGTAGGTCCTCGCTAGGGAGGATCTACGCAACCGCCCCCATTAACATCTCGTCTCGAACATCCTGTAAAATGACGGATTAACTTTCCACACTTTTCATCACCAGTGGGAAACGACGCCCGTGGCCACCGAAGCACAACGAACGGATTCGCACGGATCGAATGGTTCGATCGATACGAATAAGGTTAATCATGCTCCGCTAGACATGATTAGCCTGCGTGGAGTCGAAGTGCACAACCTCAGGCAGATTGATCTGGATCTGCCTCATAACCAACTCATCGCAATCTGTGGTGTAAGTGGAAGCGGAAAAACGAGCCTCGCTCTGGACACCATCTACGCTGAAGGTCAAAGACGATACATCGAGTCCTTTTCTGCCTACACGCGTCAGTTCCTGGATCGACTGGAAAAACCAGCGGCCGAACGAATCGATGGTATCACACCCGCAGTCGCCGTTACTCGAAAGACACATAGCCGCAGCAGCAGATCCACCATCGGCACAGCGACAGAATCAGCAGATTATCTACGCCTGCTGTTTGCGAAAATCGGCAACGTACATTGCCCGGCCTGCGAGAAGGAAATCCGTAAAGATTCACCGCAATCAGTCGCAAAATGGCTAACGGGAGTGCCACAAGACACCCGCTTTATGATTGGTGCGGAACTTCAAATCGATGATGATGAAGAGCTGGAACTCACCGCCAAGTACCTACTTGAAGAAGGATTTGTGCGGGTCGTGGTCGAAGGCACCACTTATTCGCTCGCAGAACATTTCGAAGCGATTCTGGAGAATCACGCAACGGCCAAATCAGTCGTCGTGATAATCGACCGACTCAAAGCCGATTGGTCTGAACCAAATAATGATTGCGAAATCCGGAGTCGCGACTCGTTAGAAACCGCATTTTCCATCCCGGATTCCGTTTGTGTCGTATTTGCACCATCCATTGCCGGCGGCTCAAGTCCGATCGAAGTGGATGGACGTGACTGGACAGTTAGCCGTTTCAGCGCCCGGCACTGGTGCGAATCGTGCGACCTGGAATTCCCTGCTCCGGAACCAAGGCTTTTCAGCTTCAACAGCCCAATGGGTGCCTGTCCGGAATGTGAAGGCTTCGGCAACATCATTGACATCGACATGGAACTCATTGTTCCCAATCCGAATAAAACCATTCGTGAAGGTGCAATCGCACCGTGGAATACACCTGCTTATGAGCATGAACTGCAAGAGTTACTCGCACTTGCCGGCGACTATGATCTGCCAGTGGATATCCCTTTTTCAGAACTCAAGCCCAAACACCTAAAGCTTATTCATGACGGTGTTAAGGAACGTAAATTCGGTGGACTCAGTGGATTCTTCGCGTGGCTCGAACGCCGCAAATATAAGATGCACCTGAGAGTGTTCCTTAGTCGCTGGCGCAGCTATAAGCCATGTCATGTCTGTGATGGTAACAGACTCCGCGATGAAGCTCTGTCGGTAAGAATTGGACCTCACAACATCGCTGAAGTCTGCCAAATGAAGATCAGTCAAGCAAAAGACTTCTTTGATACGCTTGAGTTGAGTCAATGGGAATCCGAAGTTTCCAGATTCATTATCGAACAACTGCGGGCGCGTCTTTACTACCTATCTGCAGTTGGCCTTGGTTATCTCACTCTAGACCGTACGCTACGAACTTTAAGCGGTGGCGAAGCACAACGGGTAAACCTAACAACAGCGCTTGGCTCAAGCCTGGTGAATATGTTGTACGTTCTCGACGAACCGACTGTCGGCCTGCATCCACGNGATGTAGATCAACTCACGGACGCCATTGTAGGACTGCGTGATCGAGGAAACACNGTGGTCGTGGTTGAACACGAAGATGCCATGCTCCGTGCCGCAGACCGATTAATCGAAATCGGACCCGGGGCAGGCAACCGAGGTGGGCAAGTCGTTTTCGAAGGTACACTCGAAGAGGCTCAATCAGACAACGATTGCATCACGGGAGATTACTTATCCGGAAAACGACGAGTACCAATGCCATCAAGCCGGCGATCCACGTCGCACGGCTGGATTCGACTAACAGGCGCCACGGGAAACAACCTCAAGAATATNGATGTTGAGTTTCCTCTAGGCGTGTTATGCCTNGTCACCGGCGTCAGCGGGAGCGGCAAAAGCACGCTCGTTCAAGACACTCTGTATGGCGCCGTGTGCCAGAGAAAACGCAAAGACTCGAACAAACCACATCCGTTTGATGATGTGTTTGGAGATGGTCAAATCGATGATGTCGTGTTGGTGGACCAATCCCCTATCGGAAAATCACCGCGTTCTAATCCGGTTACGTACATCAAAGCGTTTGATCAAATCCGAGCGGTGTTTGCAGAAACTGTTGATGCGCGCACGCATAATTATACTGCTGGTCACTTCAGCTTTAATGTCGACGGTGGTCGATGTGAGACATGCAAAGGCGACGGTCACATCGAGATAGACATGCAATTCCTGGCCGACGTNTATATGAAATGCCACGCATGTGGCGNCCGCCGCTACCGCGATGAAATCCTTCGAGTCACTTATCGAGGAAAGAACATCGCTGACGTTTTGGACATGACGATTCGGGAAGCATTTTCCTTCTTCCGCGGACAACCGAAAGTACAAACCAAGCTCAAGCGGTTGATTGATGTTGGATTAGACTACCTGCGACTCGGACAACCCGCNAACACTCTCAGTTCAGGAGAATCNCAACGTCTGAAGCTTGCCGCCTATATGTCTGCCGCCAAACGCCATCGGACACTATTCATTTTAGATGAGCCTACAACGGGCTTACATTTCAGCGATATCGTTCAACTAATCGACTGCTTTGATGCACTGATTAGCGTCGGCCACTCATTGATCGTGGTTGAACATAATCCACAATTGATGCAAGTGGCCGATTACATCATCGACCTGGGACCCGGTGCATCTGATGAGGGAGGGCAGGTCGTCACGCAAGGCACTCCGGAAGAGGTTGCAGAGGTAGCAGAGTCATACACCGGTCAACACCTAAAAATGTGCCTGGAAAACCGTTTGGCACACGAACAGGACTACGCTACCTAATCACNGTCACAAATTGAGCTGTCAAAAACAAATGCCCAACGAATTAGACTTACAAATCAGCGTTGAAGTGAAGGACCATCATGCGTCTTCAGCTTTGTGTGGCATTACCGTGGAGTCTGACAACATTACCGAATTGCAAACGGGCACCCCATCCCTNTCAGGAAATATCTATGGGCCGGTTTGTAAGGGAAGTCAAACGTTACCGTCGCGTGCATCAATCGTTGACACTTCCGCACACGGTGCTCTAACGGGTAGCGCAACCGTAATAGATCCAACACCGTGGACGCCTGAATTGCCCGCTACTTATCTGGCAACCGTTCACCTGAGTATCGACGACGGCTCTCCATCAACCTATAACCACCCGTTTGGATTCAAGTCACTGGAGACTCGCGAGGACAGTTTTTACATCAACCAAAGAAGATTTGTGCCCCGTCTGGCTCANTTAAATGTCCAAGATCATGATGTCCGCGATTTGCTNGATGTCATAAGAGAAGAATATCTGTGCCTCGCGATTCGTCATCCAAAAACTGAATTGCTGNAGCTTGCAACTGAACAAGGATGCTGGGTATTCGTTCTACTTGACGGCAGTGAAGATCCAGCGACCGTTCTGTCCTGGTGCAAACACCCGGCATGTTTTGCAGTCGTTTTAACCACAGAGGCATCAATCCAGCTCATAGATCCTCTACGAAATCAAATCATGGCTCTTACGATGCTCGGCCAGCAAGTAACGGCCGGACAAACCTTATCTGACTTTGTTCACTTCGTTATNGTCGAAGCAAGTGAGCTTGGCGCGATCGATTTCGCAAAAAAACCAATCGTGGTTACACGAAACGATAGTAGCGTGANTATTGAAAATGGTCGCCGTGGATGTGAATTGATTCAGCGTGANACCGCGGCAACTGCCGACTTCGCAGGTTACGCGGTTTTGAATTCAAAGACGCCCGGTGATCATTTAACAGATCGGAATTAGAATAAATCAAATGAATCTGGATCGATACATTCGGCAAATGCGATTTCAGCCGCTAGGCGAAGAAGGACAAGTGAATTTGTCTAACTCTCGTGTTTTAGTGTGCGGCTGTGGAGCGTTAGGCAGCATTCTCGCTAATACGCTGGCTCGTGCCGGAGTTGGGCACATACGTATCGTCGATCGAGATTTCTTAGAACTCAACAATCTGCAGCGACAGGTGTTATACACCGAGCAGGATGTAGCTGACGGGCTTCCCAAGGCTATTGCAGCAAAACGTCATCTCGAGAAGATTAATAGCTCGATTCAAATAGAAGCAGTCGTTGCAGATGTGAGTGCGAGCAATATTCTCGAGTTAGTCGACGGTATTGATTGCATCGTAGATGGCACCGATAACTTTGAAACTCGATTTCTACTCAATGATGCATCCATTAAAACAGGCATCCCATGGGTTTACGGTGGATGTATTGGCGCCGAAGGNCAAACCATGACCATCTTACCGGACGACACGGCTTGCCTTCACTGTCTGATGCAGGCAGGTCCGCCGCCAGCCGGCACAACACCGACGTGTGATTCCGCCGGAATACTGTCGATGATTATTAACGTGATCGCATCGATACAGGCATGCGAAACAATCAAGATCCTCAGCGGAAACCTGGACGCCATAAGCAGGAAGCTTCAGGTGTTCGATATCTGGGAAAACCGCATTCGACAAATTGATTTGTCGGCATTGCGTGATGGCAGCAGCTGTCCCGCCTGCCGGCAACGTGAATTCTCCTGGCTCAATGGCGACCGTGGGAGTCAGGCGGCAGTACTATGCGGTCGAAATGCCGTCCAGTTATCCTTCCCAGATCATTCCGGCATCTCCCTTACCGACCTTGAAGAAAAACTTCAATCCGTTGGTCAGGTCAGTCGCAATTCATTCCTATTAAAACTCAGCGTAGAAGATGTCGCANTGACCGTATTTCCAGACGGACGTGCCATCGTACAGGGAACTGAAGACGAGTCTAAGGCTCGTAGTATTTACGCCAAATACATCGGCAATTAGCTTTTTCAATGTTAGCTGATACCATTTTAGACGAGTTGCCTAAAGACTTAGTCTGAGGATAGACTAGAAGATTGTGAATCACTTTGTGACGTAAACAACCAAGGCGCCGAAGTTCATCGGTTGCACTGCATTTCCAACGAAATAGGAATTCAAACATGAAACGGTTTCTTTCATTGACACTGGCATTGCTGTTCACGGTATCCCTCGCTGGTTGTGGCGGGGAAGAAGATGTCGCGCAAAACAATGACGGTGACGTCACGAGTGCTGAGNTATTCACAGATGGCGAANATNCAGCATCCGATTCGATGACAGACCCTGATGATGGCAACGTCGCTGAAGTCACGACTGAAGATGCAAATAGTACAGATAATGGTGATACAGCCACCGTTGAGGGTGACAAGAAAACCGTTGGATTTGTCACTAATGGAATCGCATCNTTTTGGGTGATTGCAGAAGCAGGTGCCCGTCAGGCGGCNGAAGACTTCGGTGTCAACGTGGAAGTGCGCATGCCACCAAATGGCCCGGAAGATCAAAAGCGAATGCTCGANGAATTGGTCGCCGACGAAGTGGATGGAATCGCTGTAAGCCCAATCGATCCGGACAATCAGACTGAACTGCTAAACAGCGTTGCTGAGAAGACAAATCTCATCACACACGACAGTGATGCTCCAAANTCCAACCGTATCGGATACGTCGGAATGAGNAATTACATNGCNGGCCGNATGTGTGGGGAACTGGTTAAAGAAGCTTTGCCTGATGGCGGCAGCCTGATGATTTTTGTTGGCCGTCTGGAACANCTTAATGCCCGGCAACGTCGCCAGGGTGTCATCGACGAACTCTTGGANCGTGACTTCAATCCCGAGCGATATGACGAACCTGGCCAGATTATTNCAGGTGAAAAATATACGATTCTGGGAACACGTACTGACAATTTTGACTTTGGCAAAGCAAAGTCACTTGCTGAAGATGCAATTGTNGCTCATCCGGACATGGGCGCCATGATTGGATTGTTCGCATATAACCCGCCAAACATGCTGGAGGCTCTTAAGAGTGCTGATAAGATTGGGCAAATCAAGGTAATTGGATTTGACGAAGCGGATGAGACACTTCAAGCAATCAAAGATGGACATTGCATTGGCACGGTTGTTCAGGATCCGTACATGTATGGTTATAAGTCCGTTGAAATTCTAACCAAACTGGCAAACGATGATGATTCATCATTTGCCGACGGTGACTTTATCGACATTCCGGCA
The DNA here is from genome assembly GCA_002714565.1 of Rhodopirellula sp. Taxonomy (GTDB): domain Bacteria; phylum Planctomycetota; class Planctomycetia; order Pirellulales; family Pirellulaceae; genus UBA11883. Next base: position 63,906 of record PAXU01000030.1, on the reverse strand, counting down.
CGCAAGGTAGTCGCGGGCGATACCGACGAATCCAAGAAGATTGTCAATGTTGATGAATTCTGGACAGTCCTCAAACAACGTACCGGGCAGGAAGATTAGAAAACCCCGTATCTAAATACACGGGCCAAATCGTCTATGACCGGCGAGTCTCCTATTCTCGAAGTACGACAACTGTCGAAACGGTTTCCGGGCGTACGCGCGCTGAGCGAAGTCGACCTAAATCTGTTTGCTGGTGAAGTACTGGCAGTCATCGGTGAAAATGGAGCTGGCAAAAGCACGTTGATGAAGATTCTTGCCGGCGTACAAACGCAGAACGAAGGCAAAGTCATCGTCGATGGAAATGAAGTCTGGATCGATTCGGTAAACAAAGCACTGGATCTAGGCATTTCATTGATCCATCAGGAACTAAACCTATCCGGCAATTTAACCGTTGGCGCAAACATCTTTCTTGGGCGCGAACCTCGAAAAATGGGGCTGATCGATGAAGCNACCATCGTTGAGCAATCACGACGTTATCTGGACATGGTCGGTCTAAACGTAGATCCAACCGTTCTTGCAGATGACTTGCCCATCGGTCAGCAGCAATTGGTAGAGATAGCCAAAGCATTGAGTGTTAACTCACGTATCCTGATCATGGATGAACCAACATCAAGCCTCTCCCAGGGTGAAGCAGATCGACTATTTGAGGTCATCCACCAATTGCGCGATAACGGCGTAAGCGTAATCTACATTTCGCACCGACTCGGAGAAGTCAAAGCGCTCGCCAACCGAGTCGCAGTACTTAGAGATGGTGAAAATGCAGGTGANCTTGGTCGGAACGAGATAACTCACGATGCGATGGTGCAGCTCATGGTTGGCAGAGATGTCTCACAGTATTACAGTCATTCACCCAGTTACTCAGATGAAGTCGTTCTGAAAGTTGATAGATTGCGGACGACTGCCTTCCCTGCTCATGAGCTTAGTTTCGATGTGAAACGAGGAGAAATCGTAGGCGTTTCCGGCCTCGTTGGCGCAGGGCGGACTGAGATGCTACAGGCGATCTTTGCCAGCGTGCCAAAAGTCTCAGGTTCGGTGCGTGTCCTCGGCGAAGAAATTGATGGAAACTCCACGATCGATGTTATTAGAGCTGGCGTAGCACTTGTACCTGAAGATCGAAAACTTCATGGGCTCGTCATTGATATGTCAGTCAAGGAGAACATGAGTCTCGCAGGGCTGCGGCAAAACCAAGTTGGTACCGGATTTATTAACTTTGATGTGGAAAATGATATTACGGCTGAGATGGTCGATCGCCTCAAAGTCAAAACGCCCTCGCAGGATCAGATCGCCAGATATTTATCTGGTGGAAATCAACAGAAAGTCGTACTTGGTAAGTGGCTTTCAATGAAACCAAAAATCTTATTGCTTGATGAACCGACACGCGGAATTGATGTTGGTGCAAAGCAGGAGATTTACCAGTTGATGGAAGAACTTGCAGACCAAGGAATGTCCATTCTCTTCGTATCCAGTGAATTGGAAGAAATCATTGGGATGTCCGATCGTGTAATCGTCATGCACGAAGGTCGATTGGCAGGAGAACTGGATCGCAGTGAATTGTCCGAACAGTCAATAATGAATCTGGCAACCGGCGGAGTGTCGCAGCACGTCACCACGCATCGTTAGAGGCAAGGAAAAAACGGCAGGCCAAGTTTCCGCCGATTAAAGGGATCAAACTCAATGAAAAAAATCATGGGAATCCTGATGTTGCTGGTATTTATATGCCTAGCAACAGCGCTACTAAGTAATGGCAAGTTCGTAACGCCATTTAATATCCAAAATATCGTACGCCGCAGTGCGTTTTACGGAATCATTGGCATCGGTGTCGCATTTGTGATCATCACCGGTGGAATTGATCTCTCTATTGGTTCCCTCATTGGGCTTGTCGGCTGTCTTATGCCCATGGTGCTCGCGGCAGATCATGTCGAACAAGGTGATCCAATTAGCATAAAGAACGTCAATAAAGTCGAACGCGCGCTGCTGCTCGATGGCGGGGACATCGATCTTAACGCTGGCGATCAACTGAAATATTCGTCTTCCAGCGGGTCTACGCGCCGAGTCACTATCAATCAAGTCATTAGTGAACCATCCCAAACGATCGTATTCGTCAATGAACCGGTAAATGCGCTTAATCAGCAGATAAAAGTCACTCGGGTGACACTCTCGCATAATCCCTTTTCGGTTGTAATCGGTTTCGTGCTTGTATTCACATTAGTCATCGGACTAATCCACGGTTTATTGATTACCAAGCTGAATCTTCAGCCATTTGTCGTAACCCTCTGCGGCTTACTGATTTATCGCGGTGTGGCACGATGGATAACAGCAGATACAACACAGGGATTTGGATCTGACTTTGATACGTCATTCAGAGGATTGGCTACAGGAACGCCATTCTCTGTTGCTTTACTCATGGTCGTTCTTGGATCCATGATGCTGCTTTGGCTCATTGTCAAGCAACCGAGAAAATCAGCCGAATCAGGCACTTCGAGCAGGCCCGCCTTCATGTTAGGAATACTGCTTTCAATTGTATTGATTGTCGCTGGAAGCCTGCGTTTCACGCAAACTGTGGACAACGCACAAATCCTAAACCTTGCACGTATGACTCCAATTACGATTGAGACAAAAGAACTATCGACAACCAAAATCAATTCCGGAAAAAACGCTTTATTGCTAAACGGAGAATATGAAGACCTAACATCCACAAGACTGCTTCTCGTTCTGGACTCTGTCGTGAAGACAAAGAATCCTGACGTGCAAAAAATGAGCGTATTACCTTTGTCGAGCGTCAACGTCGAAAGCAAGCAAACGGCGGTCGTTACCTCTCAAGAGTTTTCATCACTTTTGGATGGAAACCGTTTGCGGCCAAGCGTGACGCTGTATGCGATTGATTTACTGGAAATGGACTTGGCAGAGACGAATTTGCAAACACGCGAAATCCTGCTAACGCCGGGACTAGCTGGATTACTTCCCCAAATCGTGCTGTACTTTGTAGGATTGCTTGTGGTTCCAGCCTTCGTGATATGCTCAGTACTCATGATCCGAGCAAGTACTGCCACGTCCGTAGTACCTGTTGTCTTACTAGCTGTCAGCATCCTCCTAATGGTCGGTGCCGCTCACTGGAGCAGCATTGATGCGGTTACTGGAGTACCAAACGGTCCAAAGTGGTTTGGCGCTGGCGCCGAGTCAGTTCGTAGCAACGAAATAATCGATATGTTTATCGTTTTTCTGGTCCTCGGTTTACTTATGTTTGCCATCTCACGATTTATCAAGGCGAACGGGAAGCTTGATTGCCAAACAAACAGGACAGCCTTGATCTGCACTGGTGTATTAGCAGCGGTCTGGCTTTGTGGAAACACACCAATCGGTCAGACGATGGTACCAGCCGCCACGCTTTGGCTGCTTGGATTAGCCGTCATTGCAGCGATCTTCCTTAATAAGTCGATCTATGGTCGTTATCTGTTAGCGCTCGGTAGGAATACAGACGCCGCCAAATACAGCGGAATCAACACTGACAGAATGATAATTCTGGCATACGTCATATGCGCACTGTGTGCCGGAATCGGAGGAATACTCTTTGCGCTCGATGGAAACTCCATTCAACCAGCAAGCCACGGAAATTTTTATGAACTCTACGCAATTGCCGCCGCAGTACTCGGCGGTTGCAGCCTCCGAGGTGGTGAAGGATCCATAACAGGCGTGGTCATTGGTGCTGCCGTAATGTTCGTCCTGTATAACGCAATTAACCTGCTTGGTATTCCGCCGACGCTTGAATTTGCAATCATAGGAATCGTGATTCTCATCGGTGCCATGACTGATGAAATTACCAAGCACTTATCCGCCCGAAAAAAGGCACTTGAAGACGCTACAAACTAAAACGGAGATACGCGCAATTGCACAATTGTTAGGCTCTATTTAGAATCAAACCCTTACAAATAACACAAAACTTTGTACTCACGTACTATTTGAAACCTCGGAGAAAACAGATGAAAAAGGCACTGCTAACATTGCTTTTCGTATTTTCAGCAACAATCGTCGGTTGTGGTGGTGGCGATGACGCCGGCACACCCGAAGGCGATCCAGCAATGGATAACGCCGGTTCAGAAATGGAGACAGATACAACTGCTGATCCAGGCGCCGAAGGCGAAGAAACAACCAACGCTACCGGCTAGTTTACTCGCTGATCAAGCCGTTACATTTTAGTAACACATAAGAGCGTCGATGGTTTTCCATCGACGCTCTTTTTGATTTGGCCGCCCACAAAACTTGGTCTACGGTTGTTCGCCGCGATAGCTAAGATCCAGCAAGTCCATTGGATGCATGATGGTAAACGGTGAGCCGTTCATGCGCCGTTCACGATCAATTTGCATTAGACAACCGGTATTGGCCGTTAACACCAGCTGGGCTTTCGTCGATTCTATGTGCTTAATCTTGCGATCAGCCAGCCTATCCGCCATTTCGGGTTGTGTCAGGTTATAAGTGCCTGCAGCACCACAACACAATTCTGATTCGGGCAATTCAACAAGGTCCAGGCCCGGTATCTGACGAAGTAAATTACGCGGTTGCGCCTGAATCTGTTGAGCGTGTGCGAGGTGACATGCATCGTGATAGGTAGCCTTAGCTTCGATCCTACCTGATGGCGGAATGAATCCAAGTTCATCCAGAAACTCGTGCACATCTTTAACCTTGGATGCAAACAACTCTCTTGCTTCTTCTGAACCATCAAGCCAGTGATGTCCATAGTCTTTCAACATGGCACCACAGCCAGCCGCATTTATGATGATGGCATCGAGATCATCAAAACTCTCTTTAAATGCTTCAAGATTCTGATCTGCTAGATCCCGGGCCTCCTCCTCAGCACCACTGTGATAGTGAATTGCGCCGCAACAACCCTGCTCTTGCGGAATGATCACATCACAACCGTTCTTTTGTAGCACACGGGCAGTTGCGTGGTTTGTATGTTGGAAAATGACATCCTGAACGCATCCGGTGAACAAGGCAACGCGAGCTCGCCGCTTACCCTCGGCTTGCAAGAAGTTACCAATGGGTTTCTCCTCACGTTTAAGCTGAGGTAACAAGGTCACCATGCGACCAAGTCGCTTGGGGAGGAGCTTCCAAAGACCAGTGGCAATTAACAGCTTGTCCAACTTTAATCGCTGAGCAATTCGAGCAGGCCGCAGCCATTTTCTGAGCTTATCGCGATTAGGAAACAATCCGAAGAGGATAAATCGGTGGAACCAATCAGATGATTTTGATTCCTCACCAAGTTCGTTCTCCATGGCAACGCGAAACGGTTCGATAATTCGACCGTATTGCACGCCAGAGGGACATGCCGTTTCACAGGCACGACAATCCAGACAAAGCTCTAGATGACCGCGCACCGTATCATCCATTTCGGCACGTCCATCACGCACGGCTCGCATTAGGTAGATTCGACCTCGCGGGCTATCGTTCTCATTCCCAAGTTCCGCATACGTGGGGCACGCTGCAGTACAAAGTCCGCAGTGAACGCAATCGAGAAAGTGATCGTAGTCAATCGACTCGTAGCTGGTAGCCGGTAATTCTGANTTCACTACCGGTAATTCGTATATGTTTTCGCTTACCGCGACGTCCGTCATTGGTAGACAAATCTTCCTGGGTTTATAAGCCGTTGAGGGTCAAATTGCTCTCGCAGCTTTTGAATGAGGAAATCCGGTGAACTTGGCTCACCCCAAACAGACTGAGTCGTCAATTCTGCTGCATTGGCTGCAGATAGTATAACAACATGGCCATGGTGACGACGCGCCTCAGGGCCAAGTGTTTTAATGACCAAATCTGATACCTGTGCATCTGAATGTTCCGGCAGCTTCATTGTGACGATTCCATCACCCATGTGAGATTGCACAGNACANTCCGGATGTTGTTCTAAGACCAGATTTATTATCGAAACACAACCGCTGGAAACTGTACGTGATTCCNTCACAGCTAAGGCTGTGTCATCCGCTGCGAACTCACATAATTGACTCCAGAGNTGCTCATGGGACTCAGCATCCAGATTATGACTGTCGCGCACCTTACTGCTCGACAATTCTCTGCGAAGTTTACCAATCATCCAATCCACTTCTTCATCNGTGCCATGTAGCACAATTGCCAGTGCGGCGGATGATTGATCGACAGCATCNACGACTGTCGTAAATTCACTTCCTNGTAAAAACTCTATCGCGACGGGCCTTACCATGGAATTCATCAACTCGGCTACTACGCGATCTGCGTGCTGCACATCATTCACGGGAGCTATCACCGTTGCCTGTCGTGTAGGAATCGGTTTGAGCTTCATTGTCACCTGAGTAATAATTCCCAGTGTTCCAAGAGAACCAGTGAGCAATTTGCAAAAATCATAACCNGCAACNTTCTTAACGACGCGTCCACCAGCGTTATAAACCTGTGCATCACCGGATAATGCTCGAATTCCAATAACATAGTCACGAACGGTTCCGTAACCGAAACGCCCNGGACCATTTGTNTTTGTTGCNATGACTCCACCAAGTGTGGCANTTGACATCTGTGGCACATGCAGTGGAAGCATCAGGCCCTCAGCTGCTAGCAGTGCGTTCAGATCTGACATCAAAATTCCGGCTTCAACGGTAATCGTTAAATCACGGACGGGAAAATCAATGACCTGATTAATGCCTCGCAAATCAATTCCGATTCCTTCGGTTCGAGCGGGGACGCCGAATCCAAGGCTCGTCTGACCTCCAAGTGGATACATAGACACAGAGTCAGTGTGGCACTGCTGTACTAATTGGTGCAAGTTATCCTGACTAGACACTGCAACCGCTTCGGTGATCGGTAATGTAGAAAGATCTGTCACTCGTTTTCTTTACCTATTCCTGATATGTCTCTCTCANTTATCACATTGCAACGGTGCGACTAGGTTTAATTCGTTCGACGCCACAAGCTCCGGCAACGGGNAGCATTTTATGAGGACTCAAACGACCGTCCGGGTTNAACGTGATTCTCAGGCGAGTCATCATCTCNATATCACCATCGGTGAACATCTTGTTCATGAATCCAACCTTCTCTACTCCGATTCCATGCTCGCCGGTTACGCTGCCGCCGCAATCCAGACAAGCCTGAAGGATTTCACCACCAGCTTCCAGGACAGCTTTCACTTCATTTTCATTTCGTTCGTCGAACAAAAAGACGGGATGGATATTCCCATCGCCCGCGTGAAAAACGTTGACAATNCGAATATTGTACTTGCTGCTGATTTCCTGGATCTTCGAGAAGATAAATGGCAACTGGGTCCGTGGAACAACGCCATCCTGAGTCACTAAGCTTGAAGCGATTCGTCCAATCGCCCCAAATGCCTGCTTTCGGCATTTCCACAGCTTTTGCCGTTCCGCATCGTCGGCCGCTTGCCTCACTTCCCTTGCACCCAGACGATTACAAATGTCTGTAATCTGATCTCGCTGTGCATCCAAACCGGCTTCTATACCATCTACCTCGATAAGCAGGATGGCTTCCGCATCAAGCGGGAAGCCAAACTTAAAGGCCTTTTCAAGTGCAACAAGAATACCCTGATCCATCATCTCTAGTGCGGCGGGAATAATCCCCTCACCGATGATTGCACTGATAACACGTGTTGCATCATCAACACTTTCAAACACGGCGAGCATGGTTCGTTTACCTTCGGGGTTTCGAGTCAGTCGAACCCACACCCTGGTAACAACGGCCAGCGTACCCTCGCTGCCAACCATGGCACCTACCAAATCCGGACCGGTCGGCTCTCCTGAGGGTCCACCTACCATGATAACGGTACCATCTGCTGTCACGGCCTCAACACCAAGTACATGATTTACCGTAACGCCATATTTAAGCGTGTGTGGTCCGCCAGAATTCGTTGCAACGTTTCCGCCAATAGTGCATGCACCCTGACTCGAAGGATCAGGGGCATAGTGATACCCCGTTCCGGCAAGGGCTCGTGTTAACCAGATGTTTACTACTCCTGGTTGCACAACCGCGTATCGATCACGCAGATTAATCTCCTCGATTTCCTTCATTCGCGTGAGCACCAGCATCACACCACCGCCAACAGCAAGGGTGCCGCCCGCCAGACTCGTACCCGCACCACGTGGCAGGAATATTACGTCCTCCCGATTGCACAGCTTGATGATTTCGGAGACGTGCTCCGTACATGTCGGGAAAACAATTACATCCGGACAGTTTTTCTCGATCGTGAATCCATCGCATTCGTAGACCATACGGTCTGACTGCGCGGTCAAAACATTTTCTGGCCCGACGATTCTCTGAAGTCCGTCGACGATCTTTGGAGTTACACCGTTGGGCATATTATTCGCTGCCGATTTTACGTTTAATGTGATGGGAAAAGTTTCAACAAGTTTTAGATGAGTGCCATTATATCAGCGGTGAATTGTACAAGGAATTACTCCACATCTATTACTTGGCATCTATAAAGACTCATCGAATCATTGCCGACTCTCGTTTATAAACTAGAAGGTTAAGTGCACCCGACAAACTCAAGCAAGTTGTGGTTCAAGTCTGTCAACAATTATATTACCCACGTTCAAGGCTGATGTAGCTGCCGGTGATGGCGCGTTACAAACATTGATGATGCCTGGAGAGTCCTGAAACAAAAAGTCGTAGGCAAGATTTCCATCACGCTCAATTGCCTGAGCTCTTACGCCGCTACGGCCACGGACAAGTTTGTCTGTCGAGATTTCCGGTATCAACTTCGTGAGCGCTTTGACAAATGCCCGTTTACTAAAGCTCCTCCACATCTCTCCCATCCCGGTCTTCCAGTGTCGTGAAGCCATGCGGAGGAAACCCATGTTGGTCAGTATTTGTGACAGGTCACGCAGGCTGATATCGCGCTTTCGATAACCTTCTCTGGCAAATGCCAGTACTGCGTTTGGCCCACACTCGATGCCTCCGTCAACCATTCTTGTAAAGTGCACGCCAAGAAATGGAAACTTGGGGTCTGGCACAGGGTATATCAAGTTCTTACAGAGATGCTCCCACTCAGGTTTCAATTCGTAATACTCACCACGAAATGGGATGATCGGTGCCTCCGGCTTATGCCCTGTCTTTTTTGCAACTCTGTCGCAGTGTAAACCCGCGCAGTTAATCATGTATTTACTTTTAAAATCACCCTGTGTCGTCCGTACGATAACTTCGCCCTGTCGCTTTTCCACTCCGTGCACACGGGTGTCCATAAGTACACGACCATCCTTGGCTTCAATGAGCTCGACCATCTTCTCGCATGCCTTGCGATAATTTACGATTCCTGATTCGGGCACATATATTGCCTGAACACCGGAAGTGTGCGGTTCAAGCTCACTCAGTCGCTCAGGTCCGATTATTTCACAACGTACGCCATTGGCCTGACCGTTCTGATAGATGTTTTCGAGCCGTTCAACTTCAGAATCATCCACGGCCACAATGACCTTGCCGCAGATATCATATGGCACGCCATACTCTTCACAAAACCGCTCCATCGCTTCCTTGCCGATGCGACAGTTTTTCGCTTTCAATGACCCCGGTTTGTAGTAGATTCCGGAGTGCAATACTCCGGAATTGTTTCCGGTTTGATGTGCTGCTACTTTCGATTCCTTCTCGAGAACGAGCGTTCGCAGTTCAGGGAATCGAATTGAAAGTTGGTAAGCAGTTGCTAATCCAACGATTCCGCCGCCGACGATGATGACGTCTTCTGTTTCGCTGGACAAATCGGCCGATGTGCTCATGTTATGTTTCGCAGACTCCATCGCCTGGTAAACCTCTAAATTGGAAACGTCGTAAACCCGGTGTTGATGCTGGACACCAAATCGACGGCCTGTGTACCGGTTGTCAAATTCCGGCTCAATTGTTCAATGACCGCTCATTCCCTATAATTCGACTGCACGACAGCATTGGCGTTAATCGTTTCCTCTTGGGAATGAATCCACATTCTAACCGCTACAAGCATGACGGTTGATATGACACAAAGTATAAAGCTCCCGGTAATCGCACGATTCACTTTCTTTATCATTGCTCTTCTTCTGCTACCAGCAGGAGTGCATCTTGATCAGGTACACGGCTGGCAAGATAAAGACGGCGAAGCCACGAAACAGAAGGAAGACGAAGAGTATTACGAATTACTACGTCTCTTTGTCGATACGCTTGATCAGATTGATCGAAATTATGTCGACAATGTCAGTCGGCGGGATCTCATGGAAGCCGCGATTGAAGGAATGTTGAAGAAACTCGATCCATATTCCAATTACATCCCTCCATCACGGTTAGACCAATTTAAATCCGGGGTCGAGAATCAATTCGGCGGAATCGGAATTCGAGTGACCACTGAAAATGGGAAACTGGAAGTCATCACCCCGCTGCCAAATACACCCGCATATCGTGCAGGCCTAAAGCCGGGAGATATCATCACGACCATCGAGGGACAAGCAACCGAAGGTCTTGAAATTGCAGATGCTGTCAAGTTGCTTAAGGGCAAAGTTGGCGATCCAGTAAAGATCGTCGTGCTAACTCCCAGCACTGAAGAGTCGCGCGAAGTATCTGTGAATCGGGCACTTGTTCAGGTTGAATCAACACTCGGTTATAAACGAAATACCGACAACGATGCNTGGGACTACTTTGTCGATTCAGATAGCAAGATTGGTTACGTTCAGGTTACTTCCTTTGGTCGGAATACTGCAGCAGAACTAAAAGACGTCATGAAAAAGCTGAAAAAGGACGACTTCAAAGGACTCATTCTGGATCTGCGATTCAATCCCGGCGGCCTGTTAACAGCTGCCATTGAAATGTGCGACTTGTTCATTTCGGAAGGTCGAATTGTCAGCACTGAAGGAAGAAATATCCCGAAACGCGTTTGGGATGCTAAGAAAGCNGGTACTTATGATGGCTTTCCCATGGTTGTACTTGTAAACCGATTCAGCGCTAGTGCAAGTGAAATCCTATCAGCCTGCCTNCAGGATCATGATCGGGCAATTATTGTGGGGGAACGGTCATTTGGTAAAGGTAGTGTGCAGAACATCATTGAACTTGAAGGCGGTCAAAGTGCCTTGAAAATTACGACCGCTGGATATTTCCGGCCAAGCGGCAAGAATATCGACAAACGCACTGCTGAAGAAGGCGAAGAATGGGGCGTTTCACCGAACGAAGGGTTTGCCGTCCAAATGAACGATGAATTAATGGCAACATTTCGTCGCTACCGGCGCGATCTCGATATTCTGCTGAACGGTGCGGACCCGATTCCGGATTTTCTGAATCAGTACGCCGAATTCAAGGATCCACAACTTGAAAAAGCTGTCGAGACGATCAAACAGGAACTGTCCAAAGAAAAGTAGTCCGTCTAAACTGCAGATTGCAATTCAACCAGCCCCTGCCAACTTAGACGTGTAACAGTTCGTGCAAATCTTAACCATCGAATCAACGTGTGACGAAACGGCCGCTGCCGTCGTCAATGACCAATTGGAAGTGATCTCCGCCGTCGTGGCGTCGCAAGAAGCGCTTCATCAGAAATTCACTGGAGTCGTACCGGAAATTGCAGCACGTGCCCACGTGGAACGTATCGTGCCTGTGATCGATGAGGCCATGACAAGGGCCGGTGTGCAATGGAATGAGCTTGATGCAATTGCTGTTGCCAATGAACCAGGATTGGCCGGCTCNCTGCTTGTTGGAGTCGTGGCGGCAAAAGCGCTTTGTTTAGCTCATGATTTACCTCTNGTCGCCGTTAATCATCTTCATGCACATATATATGCTTGCCGCATTGCAGCAAAACGGGATCTCTTTCCCTGTGTTGGTTTAATTGTTAGCGGTGGACACTCTAACTTATACGTATGTCACGATGCGTTGACGTTTGAACCACTAGGTGCCACGATTGACGACGCTGCAGGTGAAGCTTTTGATAAAGTCGCCTCGATGCTTCAGCTACCATACCCCGGTGGGCCATCTGTTTCCAAAGCAGCGTTAGAAGGGGATAAGACGAAATATGATTTCCCGCGCCCAATGCTCAAAGATCGTGAAACGCTCAACCTGAGCTTCAGTGGATTGAAGACTGCCGTCAGGTACACCATTGCTCCACAAGGACAAGTTGACTTTAAGACACTTGATCTGGAGCCACAACTTGTCGCCGATGTGTCCGCATCATTCCAACAAGCCGTGATCGACTGCCTTGTCGGCAAAACTGTACTTGCACTTGAACAGACGGATATAAAAATGCTGTGCGTCGGAGGCGGAGTTGCCGCAAACCGTGAGTTACGTGGCCAGCTAGAGGANGCAGTTTCTTCAATGGGAGTCGAACTCCACATCGCCCCCTTTGAACTCTGCACGGACAACGCCGTAATGGGCGCCATTGCCTTTGAACGCCTCAAGGCTGGCATCACTGAATCTCTCGACCTTGATATCAAGGCCGGGTTAGTAAGGATGGCTTAGTACGCATATCAAAAACCAGAGGCCAGGCATCGGACAAAATGTCGAATGTCTGGCCTTTGGTTATTTTGGTTATCTGCGTCTGACTAGTTATTACCGCCGCCGCCGCCCTGGCCGTTCTGGTCATCACCTTCACGGTCACCACCGATCTGTTGTGACTCACCCGTNGCGAAGTTAAAGGTACTCACATCACCAACACCCATTGAGATCGGGATTGGTGGAATAGTGATNCGTATATAGCGTCGATCAGGTGAAACCACCGGACCCATCGCTGTAAAGTTTGTACCTTGAGGCAACATTGTAATCTGTGGACGATAACCAACTCCGGCACGGTTTGGTAGGAAGAACCGGTGTCCACGTGCCGCAAGGCTTCGTGCAATGGCGTAGTCACGCATGGCCGATGAACTGCTCATCGTGGACGTTGCTGGCAACATTTGGAATTGCTGTGCTAGTAAAGCTTGGCCTACTGCTTCCTGATGCTTTCTTAGGTTGTCGAGTTGCTGTGCGCCAATTGGCTCTACACGACGTCCGTTTACGACGTCAAACACGACCAATGCATCCTTGGCATTTAGCGGGATCTGCTCGTGGATATGCGGGCGTTCAGGATTGTCAGTGAAGATATCGACGGTTACCTTGCCTGTGTTCACTTTTCCCGTGATACGTCGGACAAGCATTCTGTATTCACCGTTAAATGCTTCCGGGCATAGATACGTTTCTGAGTATCCTTTAACAGGCTGTCGACCGGCAACTGCATAAGTGTCACCAAGCATTACGCCACCCGATACGGTGCGAGTGTTGATGTGTGAACAAACGGTTCCGCTCGGCTCCTGAATCTGTAAGTCGATATCTGCATCGCCGGTCCAAGTGACCACAACTTTACAGTCCCGATGGCTGGCCTCTGCAAGTTTCTCTGTAAATCGCTTAAGGTCATCTACACGACCATCACGCTCGAGCTGAATCATCACAGCTTCGGCAGTTCTGCGAGCTTCCAGTTCCAGAGCGGCATGTTTCTTAGGCCATGCCTGTCGTAGAATGCCTGCGGTTGCCCACTGGAGTGCATCCAGATTCTGAGTACGCTTGGCTACGGCAAGACCACGGATGTATGGTTCTGCACGATACGGATTCATCGCGGAAACTTCCTGGAGCACTTTCAGCGAACGGTCATACAGACCTAGTTCCGAAAGATATGCACCGAGATAGATAATGTGATCTGGATCGGAAGTGTAATCCAAAGCGGACATCAAAGCACGTTCTACTTCAGACAGAGGTGCGTTGTTTGCCTGCATGGCTAACCCAAGCGCCTGATACATCCAATGTGATGACTGGCCTGTTTGGATCGCTGACATTAAAACGGTTTGAACTTCACTCAACCGTTGTTTGGCTTCTGCGTTTTTCTCCGATGCGTAAAGCGCTTCGGCCTGCTTCATGCGAATGGTGATTGTGTAACGCACATCCCGGTCACTGCGAGCTAATTCTTCGTTCTCCATCGTCGCTCTGGATTCGAAGTACTTAGTCCACTGCTGAGAACGTGTGGTACCAGCATTTTCCGGCATGTTAATTACACGAGGCAGGTTCTTTGACAGATTTGTCTCTGACTTAGCTGCTGGTGCTGCTTCTTTAACAGGCTCGGCTTCCGGTTGAGCATCTTGAGCTTCGTCTGACTCGTCAGCTTTCTTGGTACCAAGAGTCAGCTCGTCGTCAACATTCTGGAATCCACCCATACCGCCGCCGCCCATGCCGCCCATGCCGCCGCCCATGCCGCCGCCGCCCATGCCGCCGCCCATGCCGCCGCCGCCGCCCATGCCGCCGCCGCCCATGCCCATACCACCACCGAGGGCGCCACCGCCACCCATGATAGGCATGACCAAGTCGGACACCGGATAAATGAGCGTGATCATTTCGTTCTCAGCAAGTTCCTTGGTCGTGATCTTCAACACATCATCTTTAATGACGTACGTAAGACCCAGATTTTCGAGCAACAGACGTAGACCTGTCTTGATCGTCATCTGCTTCAGATCAATTGAAACAGGAGTCGCTGAATCAACGCCGGCTTCAAGCATGGCATCTTCGACGATATAGATCGGGATTCCATTCTTGTTACTGATTTGATTAAGTACTTCCTGAAGCGGTGTATCAAAGAACACGAAGTCGTCGCGACCGTTGAGCTTTTCACTGATTTCCTGTTCAGTCTTGCTCATACCTTGTGTCGCTACGTTACCGTATCGTTTTTTACGTTCGACACTGATGCGGTGCCAGAATTCAGCTTCCGGATACTTAAGCGGTGAGTCACCAGCCGGGAACGGAATCAACGCTTCTTCGACTTCGTACATTACATCTGCGAAGTTCTTATGTCGAAGATCACGGAATTTTTCCAGCCCACGGATGTGTCGCTGGAATCGAGAATGCCAGCTTGCTGAAACAGGAGTACCGTCAAACGGAAGAAGTACTTTTGCAGGCATTGCAATTTCATCATCCGCTGTCACATACTTCATGCCTTCGTCAACACGCTTGCGATCATCTTCCAGACGAGCTTCTTCCATAAGCACGTTAAACTTCTCGAACAGTCCTTTGATCTTCTCCTGACGTTGATCAAATTCATCTGCGAGGTTCTTTAAACGCTGAGCATTCGCTTCGATTTCTTCCTGCTCACGCTGCTGGTATTCAACATCTGCCTGACGAGCATTTGCTTCACGAATCGTATCTTCAATCTGCTGACGCAGTTCCTGACGAGAGTCGGTTGAAACGTCGGAAGTATCAACGTGGGCAATAAGCTGCTTAAGTCGCTGTACGACGCCTTCAGGATCGACACCGATCTGGCTACGTGCCTGTTCCAGTCCAATTTTGACTTCCTGACGCAGCTTTCCTTCAACAACGCTGCGTTCATTTTGAATTCGATTCAGGAAGCCATCTGAGTCTTCCAGATCGTCTGCTGGCTGACCCTGAATAACAAGCGGAGCTTCATCCGTTGGATCCTGAAGTGCCACTGTTTGATTCTGGATTTGCGATGCAGCAACGGCGGTAGAAACGTCTGGTCGATTGCCAGCAGCTGAAAGAATTGCCTCTGCCTCTGGATTGCCCGGATCCTGCTCCAGAACTTTTCCAGCGACTTTCTTCGCACCGGTTACGTCGCCTTGTTGCAAAGCTACCGTTCCAGCCTTGATAAGCTGATTTGCTTCCTGCTGGATCGCCAAACGTGTCTCTTCAAGACCGGCAATTCCCACTGTCGGCAGCACCGCACCGCCATTGTTATCAGCAATACTGACTAAGTGTGGAAGGAAGCTGTAATCCTGGTTGGAATCAGCAGGCTTAACGTCCCACTGCATTTCCACAACTTCACCCTGAACCTCAGCCGATATCGAGATTTGCTGAGCATCGCGGGCATTCATTGTACCGATAACTACTGTTTCTCGATCTGGTCGAAGTGGCGGAACTTGTTGTTTGAAAACACTTGTCATGCCTTCAGGTAATTTCGCGTCAACTGTCCACAAAACAGGCATGGAAATCCCATCAGCCAATTCGGCACCGGAGACGCGCGAAGTAGCCTGATCATCGCGGTCCACGCGAATGATTCCTCCCGTTTTATTTGCTAATACACCAAGCAGCTGAACGTCTCGTTGCGGCCCAATTGCGAATGATGAAATGGAAATACGCTCTTCTACCAACGTGTCCAGGATGGCGTTGAACTCTTCCATTTGCAGTATGTTTGCACGGCTTATTCCATCACCGATATATACAACATGTCTAGCTTTTCGATCGCTTGCCTTCATGTCCGCGACGACACTTTGCAAGGAAGTGGCCATATCCGTTGAACCAAGTGGTGCACGCTCGTTGAGCTTTGCTACCGCACCCTTCATTGCGTCAGAGCCAGCCGTAACAAACCCTTCGCTCATCGAAACGGCGTCGAGATCCACTGCAACCAGCTTGACCCGATGACGTGCATCCATGTTGGAAAGAAACGCGTCAAGACAGCCAAGAGCATCCTTTCTGTAAATGCCTGTCTGGCTGGCAGATGTGTCAAACATCACGATCACATCTGAATCGGCCGGGGCTGGAATCGCTCCGTTGGGCCGGATTGCCAATGCATAAAAGGTCTCTCCGGTTGCCTTATCGTAGGTGAAAATCTGAGCTGCTGCATTCTCGTTTGCCTGAACACTAATCGTGCTCATCAATGCAATCATGCATGCCAGAGTTGAATGAAGTACCTTCGCAAATATGCTGCGATTGGACATGGCCTCAAAACTCCAAAGCGACAATGGTTGATTGGCGGTGCTGTTTAACGACACCTGATTCAATGCCTGCTATACGTCGCGGGGCAGGATCGAATTACTCTCTGTACCAGTGTGTTATTCTATTCCTTGTTACCGTTCAAAACTAACCGTTCTCGAGAAATTAGCGAGTTACGGTAGGCTTTTACGGTTTCAACGTAGTTCACTCAAAGAAATATCCCAAAAGCTCCATCGGAACGTACCGTAGGCATACCTCAGAGTATTCTACCTTTTCTATCGTCGAATCTTGTGGAATTTGCTGTTAATCACAGTCGATGATTATCTCCACATAATTCAAATTAGGGGTCCGGTTATGACGACTGCAACGATTTCACAACCATTTTAGTGGTCCGTATGCGTTGACTGGAGTTTGTCACTGCAGTGTCAAGCTAATTACGTGCAAACTAGACACTTCGTTATTATTCGGCCAGCTTATGGCATAAATCATGTGTCAGGGATCATCAGCCGTCCGGAGACCAAGCGGAATCCCTGCTCGATTACAAAGCTATCACATCACCCCGCTGCCCTGGTGTTTGTGTCTGATTATCCGCTCCTTGATCTAGAAACAGTATGAATACACTCAGATCACCACCCTACATCCATACCCAAAACTATATACATTACTAACTTAATAATGTTACTTGATTTAAGTTGAAGGGCTGGTCAATATAAACCTTCGTAATTGAATTGACATTCACTCCAAATCAAGCCGCAAGCGTTACCAAGCACAACATGGCTATTCTCAGCATTCTTGTCGTTGTCGCCATATTTGTGCTACTGCAGCTGCGCAGAAACCTCGCAACCGATCAGCTTTTTCTCGCTGGATTGCTCGTGTTGACGATCGCAAACGTTATTACACCGGCTGAAGCCTTTGAAGGGCTTTCCAATCCTGCTGTCCTCACGATCGCTGGACTACTGGTTGTGACAGCAGGTTTACGGTCTGCTGGCGTGCTGGACTGGCTCGGCAATAAACTCCTGGGCTCTGCCCGCACACAAACACAAGCACTTATTCGACTTACACTCGTCATTACAGTGGCTAGCGCCTTTCTACTCAACACTGCTGTCGTGGCCATGATGATGCCAGTGGCAATCGACTGGTGCCGTCGTCGAAATATCTCTCCGTCCCGGCTATTAATTCCGATCAGTTACCTCGCCATGCTTGGTGGTGTATGTACGTTGATCGGTACCAGCACAACACTAGTAGTCAACGGTGAGTTAACACGGATACATCAACAACAACTTGATGCTGCAGCAATCGCTCCAGAGGCCACGTCACCTGAAACCAACGACAGTATCGCTCAGGTGGAACCCATGTCGCTTTTTGAATTAGGTCAGATTGGATCAATCTGCGCGATCATCGGTGTAGTGTACATAATTTTCATTGCGCCCAGACTACTACCGGACCGACATGAACCCGGTGAATCTCTTGGTAAACAGCGGCGCGAATACATGGTTGAAATGAAGGTCGAGCAAACATGTCCTTACGTTGGCCAAACGGTACAGCAAGCCGGATTAAGAAACTTGCCCGGACTGTTCCTCGTCGAAATCAATCGCGCCGGGCACGTCATCACACCCGTGGCACCAAGTGACGTAATTGAACAACACGATCGACTTGTTTTCTCCGGAGTCGTATCCACCATCGTTGATCTGGAAAAAGTCACAGGGCTCGTACCGTCGGCAGATGTCAGTTTTGAACACCACCCGGAGCGTCGTCTCTCAGAAGTTGTCCTTTCACGAACCTGCCCGCTAATCGGCACAACGGTGAAGGCTGCCAGTTTCCGACAGCGGTACAATGCAGCCGTGGTGGCTGTGCACAGGTCAGGTGAACGCCTTGCCGGCAAAATCGGTGACATCGAATTGGCACACGGTGACACGCTGCTTCTGCAAACTCGCAGCGATTTCGTTTCCACCTATCGAAATAGTCGCGACTTTTACCTTGTCAGCGATGTTGAGGGAGCAACGCCACGTCGCCACGAGAAAATCAAAATAGCATCACTGCTGTTACTCACTCTGATTACCTGGCTGATTACCGCGAGCATTTACACATCGCCGTCATCGAGCTATTCATGGACGTCACCAGCCGTTGCCGCAATCGTTATTGCTGTACTCATGGTGCTCACCGGTTGCCTGCGGAACACCGATGCAAGAGCTGCCATCGACTTGCAGTTGCTTTTGACGATCGCCGCAGCACTTGGTATTGGCAGGGCGCTTATCAAAAGTGGCGCGGCGGAAATGGTTGCCAACGGACTGACCTCTGCAGTAGGTACATCCCCTCTACTGCTACTGATCACGGTTTACATATTAGCCAGCGTAATGACCGAGATGATTTCAAATAACGCCGTGGCCGCGATGCTCTTACCATTGGCGATAGCCATACCGCATTCGATAGGATTCGATGCAAGGCCGTTTATCATGGCCATTACACTTGCCGCCTCACTAGCATTTGTTACTCCTGTCGGCTACCAAACGAATCTAATGGTAATGGGGCCGGGCGGTTACCACCCGCGTGACTACCTAAGGTGCGGACTACCACTTTCGCTGCTCATGGCAGTCACCGCCATTACATCAATTGCAGTCACTTACTCAGTAGGTCCGTAGGGGTTAAATCGCCCGGATCCATCCGCTATCACGATCGACTCCGCTACGCTACGCTTTAGCATTACTCAAACCCGTCAGCCAAAACCTCAAGCCGCCCGATGTTTATTTACTTTGCCTGCCAACACGGAGCTGAGTCATTTCTCAAATCAGAAATGGAGACCGTTGCTCCCTCTGCGAAGTTCGCCTTTTCACGTCCGGGCTTTGTGACATTTCGCACAGAGGATTCATTCTCTCCAAATGCGATTAACCAATTACCACTGACATTTGCTCGCACACGCGGCATCAGTGTTGGCCGGACAGGCAAAGAGCACGCTACCGACGACGCTCGCGCAGATTACATTCTCAATACGCTAGCTGACATCGACGCGCCGATGCTTTCATCCACTTCTCAAGAGTCATCCATAGTTACCTC
Organism: Rhodopirellula sp.; assembly: GCA_002714565.1. GTDB lineage: Bacteria > Planctomycetota > Planctomycetia > Pirellulales > Pirellulaceae > UBA11883. The sequence continues at coordinate 44,175 of PAXU01000030.1, read as the reverse complement.
GATTGACCAAATCCATGCTTGGCAGAGAGATCCGAAAATCCCAGGTGATGATGGTTTCGAGCCTGGTCGTACAGAAGTGGCAGATGCAGCAGGTCACATGATACGAGAGCGACTCCAAATCGATTCCAAGATCGGCATAAATCGAATCGCCAAATCAGGACAGCTCGTTTTAGACTGCGCACTGGTGGAGCCGGATCAATGGTGGTTTGGCTACCACGTCGCTGAAAGCACATCCAGTCGCTGGCCCGGCGGTGTCTATTCGCTGCGATTGCCGGAACACGCTGTAAGCCGAGCCTATCTCAAAATGGAGGAATCCATTCGTTGGTCACAATTACCTCTGCAAGCTGGAGATACATGCGTGGAAATTGGCAGTTCTCCCGGGGGCAGTTGCCAGGCACTGCTTGATCGAGGCATGAACGTGATCGGGATCGATCCTGCTCAAATGCATGAGTCTGTACTGGCGCATGCAAACTTCACCCACTGGCGGGCCAGAGCAGCAGATCTTAAACGAAGTGAGTTTTCCGAAGCCAAATGGCTATTTTCAGATTCAAACGTAGCTCCAAACTACACGCTCGATAGTGTGGAACACATTGTCGAGAATCGTCGCGTCAACGTTCACGGTCTTGTACTAACTCTTAAGCTCATGCAGCCTGAGCTCGCTGAACAAATCCCTACCTATATCGAGCGAGTAAAAAAATGGGGATACGAGTACGTACGCCTTCGGCAGCTTGCATTTAACCGCCGGGAAATATGCATGGTTGCAATGAAAAGTCGTTCCTATCGACGCCGCAGACCAAAAAAGCGGGCTTCATAAGCTCAATGTGTACTAATTTAACTCATCGTTAACCGAAACCTTTTTCGCCCGTAAACGTTCCATAAATAGGTGCTCTGACAGCAGAATAAGCGTACATTCTGTACAACCGGAACATCACACACAAACAGCCTGTTTTTCGTANGATCACGANATTCGCTATTTGCTCTGAAACAGCCGATAACGTAATCTANANGGGTACAGGTCTAGTTAAAACACCATCCAATGNTGTNGNTTTTAAATATTCGACAGCAACTGGTCTTCAATCAGCTTTGGTACAGATTATGAAGAAATATATCTCACTACTGCTCGTTTCGATCTTGTCACTAACCGTGACCTCTGTGGCTCTTGCTCAAGGCGGNCCGATGGAATTCCTTAAACGCCTCGATGCAAATGGCAACGGCGTCTTGGAACCCAATGAACAAGGNCGCGCAAGGCCTTTCCTGGAACGTATGGCACGAGATGGCGGTGGTATGGATCTCTCGCGACCGATTCCCCTGGACACCATTGCGAAGCGCGTCGAACAGATGCGAAACGGTGGCGGTAACGATCAATCTCGTGATCGTGGACAGTCACGTGACCAATCAAGAGGTGACTTGAACAATGTACCAACTCCAGACACGCTTGTACCGAGCTTTGGCGTGGAACAGACCGTGGATGCTGGCCTTCCGGGNTTTGGGCCAAAAGCTGCATACCTGAACGTAGATGTCAAGCAAGCCGATATCGACCGTGCTAAAGATACCATTCGGCGATATGACAGGAATCGTGATGGAATCCTAGACAGCCAGGAAATAAAACAAGGCAGATGGATCTATGGAAACCCTCTCACTCAAGACAAAAACGGCGATGGAAAACTAACTGCTGCGGAGTTATCACTACGTTATTCCATCACCCGCAGTAATGAAGCCAAGAAGAAGGCAGCCGGCGGTGGCGATAACAAAGACCAACAAAACAATGGCCAGGCACAAGCTCAACAAGGTGACCCTCGACGCAGCAGCGGTGGTGATAGACGCTCAAGTAGAAGCCGATCTGGCGGTGGCCCTCCGGGACAAAGTGGTGGTGACCGGATGGCTATGTTTGCGAATAGCATCATGCAGCGGTATGACTCCAATAAGAGCGGCGTCATTGAAAAAGAAGAATGGAAAAACTTTAGGTCTGACCCAAGTGCTGCAGACAAGAACAAAGACAATAAAATCACAAAAGAAGAATTATCCAGTTGGATGCAGTCGCGCTTTAGTGGCGGTCAACAACAACAGGAATTCAAGCCGAATCCATACCGCGAAGGTGGCGAAAAGTTTGGCGAAACGAAAAGTGGCGCCGGTTCAACCAGCCAGGGTAGTGGCGTACGTTTCTTAACTCCACATGAACGATTGCCTCAAGGCATTCCAAGTTGGTTCATCAATACAGATGGCAACTTGGACGGTCAGGTCGCAATGGGCGAATACACTGACAAGTGGAATGAAAGTGTTCTTAAAGAGTACTATCAATTCGATTCAAACCGTGACGGAATCATCACCCCATTTGAGTGCATTGGTGCAACGGATCAGGGTGTTGTTCGCAGTACGCCAGTACCAGAACGTAGTTCAGCGGTGGCCGTAGCACAACCGAAACCAAAAACAGACAGTTCATCACGGCCCACAACTTCTGGTTCAAGTGGCCAACCTAAAGGATTTGCCGATAGTTCTGAAGATGAACGCTATGTCAAGTTCGCAGTACGTACCATTCAGAAATACGACACCAACAAGGATCAGGTGTTGAGTGAAGATGAATGGTCTAAGAGTTCCACCATCAAGGCAGAAGCTGATAATGACAAGGATGGTAAGATCACACCGCAGGAACTCGCAGCTTTCTATAAAAAGAAGTAACCGGCTATAAGACAGCACAGACTGCTGAGCGGTTTGCCATACGTGCGATAAACTGCTGGCATGGTCGTATTGATCGGCCAATGCACAAGTACTGTATCAACACGTGCTTGGTCCATTGAAATATCGTAGAGCGTAGCTAATTGCCAGAGAGCAGACTGAAGACGCCTCATCTGGCGATAACTGACCAGCGGATGATTTTTCGTTCTTGGATCTGTTGTAGATCGGTCAGGCATAGATCGCCTCGTTTTCACTTCGACAGCCACTAGTTCAGGCTTGCCCTTCTGAAAATCGACCCCAACGAGATCCATTTCTGCACCAAACCTGTTAACTCGGCGCCCGACGATCACAAATCCACGGCGCAATAAAAAACGGGCCACCAGGTTTTCACCCAATTGCCCGATTCTCTGTTTCGATGGCCGTCTACGCAGGACACACGAACATAGACAACGTGTTATCCAAGCTGTAATTCCCATAATCAGACCTATGGTCTGATTATATCGCCGCTGCATCCGGAATCTGCTCATATCGATTGCCCTGATAGGACACTCAACATAAGCACCAACCTCATTGCAGCTAGTGCAGCCCAGATACTGTGCTTACGACTTCGTAACGCGACGTCGTTCCTTAAGGCGAACCGCCTTACCAGTACGATCTCGCAGGAAGTATAGTTTGGCACGACGCACGACGCTGCTGCGTGTCACCTCAACTTTTTCTATGCGAGGCGAGTGCAAAGGAAACTTTCGTTCCACGCCTTCGCCAGCCACGATTCGGCGGACGGAAAACATCTCGCTCGTACCGCTGCCATTGCGAGCAATCACTACACCTGAGAAAACCTGAATACGTTCTTTCTGGCCTTCCAAGATTTTCACATGTACGTCGACTGTATCGCCGATGTCGAAGTCAGGCACATCTGTCTTCGTACTTGCGCTCTCGATTGCTTCCATCAGTTTATTAACCATAGCTTTGTGTCCTTTAAGCTAATTAACCGGTATCAACAAAGATCTGTCAAACCCTTGTGACACCGTATGACAATATTTCATTTTGATTCACGACGTCTTTTGGTCAACATCGCCATCGTCTGATTCTCCAAGCAGATCGTGACGTCGATCACGGGTCCGCTCGATGCTTTGTGCTTTGCGCCAATCATCAATTGCCTGATGATCACCACTTAACAGCACCTCTGGCACCTGAAATCCACGATACTCACGTGGCCGTGTGTACTGAGGATATTCCAGTATCCGGTTCCCGCTTGAAAATGAATCATCCACGTTGCTCATCTCATCCCCCAGGACTCCAGGAACGAGACGAATCAGTGACTCGATCATCGCCATTGCGGCAACTTCTCCACCGTTGAGGATATAATCTCCAATGCTTATTTCCATTGGCTTGAGAATATCTACGACACGATGGTCAAACCCCTCATATCTTCCGCAAAGCAGTAGATGACGTGGGGTGTCGACAAGCTCTTCAACCAGTTTCTGATCAAGTCGCTTGCCTGTGGGCGTCAGCAGGATTATGTTCCCAGGCTGTTGCCCAAGTTGTTGGATTTCTTCTACACAGCGAACAACCGGTTCGACCTGAATCACCATGCCCGGACCACCGCCAAACGGCCGGTCATCCACACGCTGGTGCTTGTCTGTTGTCCACTTACGCAGGTCATGCACGTTGACGCTAACGAGCTGTTGCTCAATTGCCTTACTAAGCAGGCTCTCGCCCAGGTAGCCAGAGAAAATCTCTGGAAAAAGGCTTACTATGTCAAAACGCATGGCATTTCCAACCAAGCTTTATTCAGACTCTTCCTCAGAGTCACCTGCATCCGCTTCTTCTTCGGCAGCAGCTTCTTCTTCGGCTGGTGCTTCAGCTTCTTCGGCAGCAGCTTCTTCTTCGGCTGGTGCTTCAGCTTCTTCGGCAGCAGCTTCTTCTTCGGCTGGTGCTTCAGCTTCTTCGGCAGCAGCTTCTTCTTCGGCTGGTGCTTCAGCTTCTTCACTTGCTTCAGCAGATTCTTCTGCAATCGCATCATCTGCCGCTGTATCTTCTGCGGCTACACTTTCGTCTGAAGCACCTTCATCGACGGCTGCAGCTTCATCTGAGGCAGTCTCTTCAGCAGGTGTTTCTTCTTCGAAAGTTGGAAGCGGTTCAGCGGGCGGTGCTGTTGGCTTGCTTAGCTTTAGCCGCTCCATTGCTTCGGATTGTTGTTGTAAATGCGTGCCNTCTGGCCCGTACTTGTTAATTAAANCCTGAACCTTTTCGGTCGGTTGCGCACCGACACCTAGCCAATAGGAAACTCGTTCCTGGTTCAAAGTTACCCGTGCATCAGTTTCACGAATCATTGGGTCATAGACACCAAGTTCTTCGATCACTTTTCCATCGCGAGGTGCGCGGGAATCCATCGCACAAACACGGTAGAACGGGCGGTGGCGTCGGCCTAGTCGTTTTAGGCGGATACGTACTGCCACAAATCTCTCCTTACAAAAGTTTCAGTCCTGTAAAATAAATCGTTCTTAATCTTCAAAGTCAGGTGACCCAAAATCTAGCGTCCACGGCGTAGGTTACGCAGTGCTTTTGCCCGATTTTGTTTACCTTTCTTCTTATCTTTTGCACTCAACCGCTTACCGGTTGATTTCTTAGTCCGCGAGGGCATCCCCATTGGGTTTGCCATTGCTGACTCCTGCATATCTTTCATAGCCTGCATGCGTTCACGCATGCCTTTTCCGGCCATTCCCTCCATCATCGGCTTCATCTGGTCGTATTGCTTAAGCAACTGGGTGATTTCATTCACCTGTACTCCAGCACCCAGAGCAATGCGATTCCGACGACTCGGGCTAATCAAACTGGTATCCGCTCGTTCATCCGGTGTCATCGAATCGATGATCCCGATCGTACGGCGAATTCCGGTTTCTGTATCGTCATCCTCGACCATCTTGTTGTACTGAGCCATTGGCCCACCAAGCATGCCGAGCATTTTTTTGACCAGTCCCGGTCGGGCAAGCCCTTCGAGTTGGCCNCGAAAATCTTCAAGCGTGAACTGCCCCTTGGCAAGCTTCGCTTCAAGTTCCTCTTGTTGNTTTTGGTCGACGACCTGGTGGGCCATGTCGACCAATCCCAGGATGTCACCCAGTCCAAGGATTCTGCCCACCATCCCTTCCGGACGGAAGGGTTCGAGCGAATCCATGTGTTCGCCTGTACCGATGAACTTAATTGGCACGCCAGTGACGTGCTTCACCGATAACAGAGCTCCGCCGCGGGCATCACCATCAAGTTTGGTCATGACCACGCCGTCAAGTTCCANGGCTTCATTAAAAGCCTTAGCACTGTTTACAGCATCCTGACCTGTCATGCCGTCAACCACNAGGTACACCTGATGTGGTTGGACACGCTGGTCAATCCGACCTAACTCAGCCATCAACTCTTCGTCGATCGCTAATCGTCCGGCCGTGTCGAGAATTACGACGTTTGCATCGTTCTCCCGAGCCTTCTTTACACCGTTCTGGCAAACCTTTACCGGATCGGTGGCTCCTTCTTCCGAATAAACCGGAATTCCAAGTTGCTCACCGAGCACATGTAATTGGTTCACCGCTGCTGCCCGCTGAAGGTCAGCTGCAACAAGCATCGGCTTACCGCCACCTTCACGGATTAACCTCGCCAGCTTACCGCTGGTCGTTGTCTTACCGGAACCTTGCAGGCCACAGAGCATTAACACTGTGACGTCATGGTCAAGGTGTAGTGACGCATCCACTGGTCCAAGGATATTGACCAACTCATCGCGGACAATACCGACCACCTGTTCACTCGGGTCAAGTGACAGAAGGACCGATTCCCCTAATGCCTTCTCGGTGACGCGATCCATAAAGGACTTCACCGCCGAGTAACTAACGTCCGCTTCGAGCAACGATTCTTCAACCAGCTTTAAGCCGTCACGCATGTTCGACTCGCTCAACCGGCCTTTTCCGCGCATCGACTTGATGGCAGATTGCAGACCTTCCTGAAGTCGATCAAACATGCATTTGCTTCTGGTAAATAAACTGTTTCTCTAGTGCGCACCTCTTGCGCANCCGTCAACGGCACCCTTCAAACGCAATAAACACGCAAGATACAACTGATACATGCGATTCATAAACGATGAGGGGAAACTCGTATTCTAGTCGCACCAGAGAAAGGTTGTAAACAGGCCAAATCAATGGTGCGAGGGCTCTCGGGGGCCTGAAGGTTCGTCTGCCCGGAGTCCCATGGACGCATAGTTATTGGCGATAAACGATCGTTGGCCAGGATCTATCGTAAGGTGGCCTGAAATTCACATTAGCGACGCAGTGTCTCATGATTGCAAAGCTAAACGTATCGCCCAATTACGGCCTTTCAAACGGCGTAGAATTACCGAGGACGATTACCGGCCTGTCTTCGCCATCGTAGTCCCTGATTAGGTCTACGGGACTCTGTATCAACATTCCAAACACAAGATATATTCCAGAAGGAGTCTTGAATTCCGGACTTTCTTCAGAAGAGTAGAGCACCGTTACATCAGGAGCTTGCGTGCCTACAACATGCATATTCGTGGCAGAATAAACCCCTCCATCAAACACCTGAGTCGCTCGACCCAGAAATACGATGGGTTGGATCACTTCCTCGTTATTCTCGACCACCAATTGACTTTGACGTGCGAGCATCGCATTAAAACCCTCAGAATACTGAAGCCGCTTTATTAATGCCTGCGACGAGATAAATGGGTCACCGATATCCGGATCATCAAGATCCAGAAATGTCAGTGAACGAGCCAACATCTGCAGCCCGTAGTACAAGTCCCGTTCAAGAAACGGCAAATCTTCATTTGCGACTTCATCGCGACTATTCAGCCATTTATCAGCATGTGCCTCTAGGCTATCTATGCTCACTTTTAACAACAAAGCATTTTGTATAGGAGCGTCCAAGACATAGTCACTCGGACGCGTGTCCTTACCCGACGCACGATTGATTATCTCATTGCCAATTTCATCAGCAGTCGGAAGCCCTGAGTCTCCGCCGTTCATTGGCATAAGGAATCCACCTTCCTCCATCTGGCTGTTATCATTCCGCAAAGGAAATGTCTCAGGTTTATTGTTGTCATTTTGTCCAAGCATAGCGCCCGATTCACCGTCCTCATCCGAACCGTTGTCGTTCGTGATCGGGTCAAGTGAAACCACCCTGTTATCAGGCACAAGCCATTCGAGCCAGGAAATACGACTGATGGGCTCTGCCAACCCCAGCGGATCTTTATCAAATGCGTGCCAGAGAATCAGCTGAGCGATCGGACCTGCAAGCAATCCGCCAAGCATGACTCCCATTAGTGCCTTAGCCGGACTTTTTTTCTGCGGCGCACGTCGTGGTTGATAACTTGCAGCAGTTCGAGGACGCGTGGGCGCATCCTGTTCATCAAAACTAAATGAGGAGGAACCCGACTTGCGTTCAGAAGAGTCTTTAAAGCCCTGCCCCGGCTTGGGAAAACTACTCTCTGGTGAAATGTCATTGTCAGCCACAGGTAATTCAGANCCGCTGATAACAATCAATGCNGGTGGCAACTGATCTGTAATCNCNNCGATGGAGAATTCCTCGCCACACAGCGGACACTGTACTACCGCGTCGCTGCTAACNTGAGGCACGGTGACCTGCTCGTCACAGGCCGGGCAATTGGAGATTGTCATCCGTTATGTCACCCTGATGATACGTAGAGGGTCTGTATTGCTTCGATGCAAACACGAAGCTGCTTATGTTGTGCAGGCTTCAAACCTGAATACTATTTTACGTTAACGCTAACGTTAGATGATAGCGATGGTGAATCGGGAATGTCAGTGGAAATGCGAATGATTGCATTAATCATGGCGGATTCCCGTGGAGCGACAAAGGTCATCGGTATCAAATGCACTTTTTTCATTTCCTGACTCACCTCAAAAGAGAATCCATCCTGATCAGCGGTCACTCCGGTGATTTTGAAGGGTTGGTCCGCCTTCACAACCATTCGTTTAACCACTTTAGTTCCCGGCGCTACGGTGCCAAGAACCATCGACGCTGGACTGACCGTCACCGGCGGTGTTACATTTCCGGTGACAGCTAGTTTTAGCTTCCCTTTGTCTGCGTCGTCGGTGATTAACACCAAGTCGTCCTTTATGTATCCAAGCGGTGCTTCCTGTTTCAAGCGAATCAGCAATCGATAGTGAACTTGGTTTGCCACTAGGCTTCGATCAATGATCTCAACCTCGTAATAGTCCTTGTCACACTGCACGTCGGTGATTTTCCAACTGGATCTGCCGGCATACTTGACGGTAACTTCCTGTGTGGCCGTCACCCCGTGCTTTACATTGCCCAATTCAATTTTGCCAGGAACAAACACCACATCACCGCGTATGAAACCGTCAATTTGAAGCTGAACTTCAGCAAAAAATGGCTTACTAATAGTCACCGTGACCGTGGCTCCACGTGACCCGACAAAGGACTTGGTGTTATAGGTCGCCAGGATCGCTCCTGACTCGAGGGACTTGAGAGTCTGTTTTTCAATGGATGGAATCGTACATCCACAGCTCGCCCGAACGCTATCTATCACCACATCCTCTTTATANAGATTGGTGAGCTCAAACCTGAATTTCTGCTCAGAACCGCGGGCAACTGTTCCAAAGTCATGTTCGTGCACCTTGAACATCTTGCGAGCCCAATCCTGCGCATGTACCGGCATGCTGATTATTTGCGAAAACGCAAGCAGCAAAAGTAAAAACAGAATTCTGGGAATGTGCATGAGATTTAAGACCAAAGCAGTCGGTAAAGCAAGCAGTTCATATAAAGGATGCTATTAAAGCACTAGTACGAGTGTCAACTTTGTTTTCAAAGTACGTATCTTCCATAACCAGCATCATTTGCTAATTCGGATGCCACAATATCTAAAAAACGAATTACCGTCTGGATCCGATAGAACACATTTTGTGGCCAAATGCATATAATGAATACCACATAACCGTCACGCGCTGATTCCCAATATATCCGCGCATTTTTCCTATACTTAAGAAGACATATGGGACCAACGTCTCTGCATCGAGGATCACAAATGATGTTTAATCACACCATGATCAAGCAATTTGTCGCCAGCTGTCTGGCAGTCTGTATCATGACTCTTTCCGGTTGCGGCGGTGATTCACAGGACTCCGAATCCACAGCACAACTCGATGCAAAGGTGGAGCCGGCACTAGTGCCCACCGTAAAGCAAGTCAATAAACGACTTGCTGTTCCGGAGAACGACCAACTCGATGCCGGTGATGGTGTTGCTGTTCAGCCCGTTGCACTTCAGGATGCTGACGAAAACCCGTTTCCACGGCGCATCGATGTTCCGGAAGACGTATTTTTTCCAAAAGACCGTGAATGGCTAAATACTAAGCCACTGAGTAAGAAAGATCTAAAAGGAAAGTTCGTTCTATTGGATTTCTGGACGTATTGCTGCATTAATTGCATTCACATATTGCCCGAACTCAAAAAACTGGAGAAGAAGTACGAAGACGAATTGGTTGTCATCGGTGTACACTCTGCCAAGTTTGAAACGGAAAAGAGTCTCAAAAACATTCGCGAGGCAATTTTGCGTTATGAGATTATTCATCCGGTGGTCAATGACGATGATCACAAGATTTGGCAAGCATTCGGTGTAAACAGTTGGCCGTCGATTCGAGTTGTCGATCCTGAAGGTTACCTTGTCGCCGGGCATAGCGGAGAATTTCGCGCAGAGGACATCACTGAATTCTTTGACAAAGTAATTCCTTACTACCGTAAGAAGAAGCTTCTCGATGAAACTCCGATTCGTTTCGAACTGGAAGAATTCAACGTCGAAGAAACACCACTCAAATTCCCAGGCAAGATCCTCTCTGATGAACCGGGAAATCGTTTGTTCATTACCGACAGCAATCACAACCGCATTGTCATCACCGATCTCGATGGCAAGTTGCTCGATATCATCGGAAGCGGTGAAATTGGTAAGGCTGATGGTGATTTTCAGTCGGCATCGTTCGACCATCCGCAAGGCTTGGTACTTCACGGATCCACGTTGTATGTAGCCGATACAGAAAACCACATGATTCGAAAAGTCGATCTTGAATCAAAAACAGTCACCACGATTTCTGGTGACGGTGAACAGGCACGAAGTGCATGGCCGGGAGCAGAAACCGGCAATTTGCGCGGACCATGGTTCGGCAAACCCAAGACGACTGGTCTTAACAGCCCGTGGGCACTTTGGATTCATGAAGACACCATGTATATCGCAATGGCCGGCCCTCACCAAATCTGGAGCATGAAACTCGATGAAAGTCGCATCGGGCCATTCGCAGGCAACGGTCGGGAAGACATCATTGATGGTGCACTATTACCAACACAACCGTTCGGCACCGATGCACCTGGAGACGGTAGTGTAAGCTCCTTTGCTCAGCCAAGTGGCCTCACATCCGACGGTGAGTGGCTCTACGTAGCAGATACCGAAGGTAGTTCCATTCGCGCCGTACCGTTTGACACCTCCAAGCAGGTACGGACAGTTGTTGGGGCAGCTGATCTGCCAAATGCGCGGTTGTTCACGTTTGGCGATAAAGATGGACCACGGGACCAAGTACTCCTACAGCACGCTATCGGTGTGACCTACCACGATGGAAACCTCTACATCTGCGATACCTACAACAACAAGATCAAAGTGATCGATGCAGCTAGTGGCACGACGGCTACCTTTGCTGGTACGGGAAAAGCTGGTCTTGACGATGAACAGGGGCTATTCGATGAGCCGGCCGGACTAGCTATCGCTGGTAATACGATTTATGTAGCGGATACGAATAATCACCAGATTCGTACGATTGATCTGGAAACGCGAAAAGTCGGAACGTTAACGATCGAAGGCCTCGAGCCACCTGTACTTCAGGAAAAAGCCCCGACCTTTAGCGATGCGGAGAAAGTCGTTGCTAAGAAAACTCTCATCAAGCCGGTGGACGGTAAGATCACGGTCAATGTAAATCTGGCACTTCCGATCGGCTGGAAAATGAATCCACTTGCTGACCTGTCCTACTACGTGGGCCTTGATGGAAACGAAGGCGCAATCGATCGCAGTGCCGTCGGGCGTGTTGACCTGGAAACACCTGTGGACACCTTTAGCGTACAGGTTCCTGTAACCGGCACGGGCGAAGATGTTTTGCGGATTGGATTGAATTTCTACTACTGCCAAAACAACGATGCAGGGTTGTGCAAAGTCGGTTCAGTTCAGTTTGTCGTCCCTGTAAACGTCTCAGACGATGCCAAGATTTCAGAAGTTGATGTAAAACACGCAGTCGCTCCGTAGCTATCGCATTGCTCGAGCATGACATCGGACGATTTACTTAAGATGCAGGACTAAGCGCCTGCATTACGGCAAGCACCACGTCCTCACGCCATGCGCGGGCTGCAACCTGTACGCCAACTGGTAGTCCAGCACTTCCCTGCTCTGTATTCACTGCTGCCGTAACAGACTTATCCCGTGAAGTGGCCCTGTCAGACTCTTCTTCTTCACCGACAACGGATGTCGTCACGACTCCAGCAGGAATTCCGAGCACATTGAAGTGGAACGCATAACTGGCGGCTGCCAAGAGGCTTACGCCGTCGCCGTGCTTAATCGCGGGCACACCAAATGGCGGACAAAGAATCACATCAAATTGATTCTTCATCATCCACTTGTCCCATTTGGCTCTCATCACCTTCACCTGATGCGAAATCTGCCAATACTCATCCGCGGACAACGGTTTGGCCGTTTGCATCAAGCTCGCCTGATGTCGTTGACCTAGACAGCTAAGCAAGCCTTTTAACATCCACCGAGACCAACGTGGAATATAACCCAGCATAAGTAGTTCTTTCACTGCCGGGTCGACCTTACTGCCCTTTAACAGCCGCCGCAGGTCTTTTCCCCCATCGGCAGCAAGCACTCCGTAGTACAAGTCAACCATCTTTTGCATATCTGCCGGCGGCTTAACGGATTCGACGGCTGCACCCGCACTGGCTAGTTGATCAGCTGCATTCCGTGTCGCACGCCTGATTGCTGGGGACGGAGTAAAGTAGCCATCATCTTCAAAGTATGCGATCTTGAGATTCTCAATAGCGATCTCCTCAGGATCGCCAAGTGGTGCCGGTATATCACATACATGCTGAGCATCATCATAATTCCCATTCATAACGCGTAGTGCTATGGCCAGATCGTCGACCGACCGCGCCATCGGACCAGGCTGAAAGAGCATGGACTCCATACCATGCATATTTCCCTGACAGCCATGAATTGGAAGCCGGCGTTCAGTCGGCTTAATGGTGTGAATGCCGCAAAAATGTGACGGTACGCGTAAACTACCACCCAGATCACTACCGAGCCCGAGCATGGAACCCTTAGCTGCAATAATTGCTGCTTCACCTCCGCTGCTACCACCGGGAGTCCTTTCGCGATCGCCCGGATGCACGGATCTACCATAAACCGGATTAACGCATTCATGCCAAATCATGAGTTGAGGGATATTGGTTTTCCCAAGAACAATCGCTCCAGCTTCCCGCATACGCTGCACGATTGGATTGTCGCGACGATGCGGCTGATTTAACGTAGTAATTCCAATTGTCGATGCCGTTCCCGCTACATGGAAGCACTCCTTAATCGTGACCGGCACACCGGCAAGCGGACCGACTGATTCCCCAGCAGCGACCTGTTGATCGATCCGTGCAGCATCCTCTAACGCCTGATCAAAGCATTTGATCACCACTGCATTCAAACCATCGTTTANTTCGTCGATTCGATCNATATGCGCGGNGACAACATCTCTGGCTTTCCATGTTGATGCNGATACGTTGGCAACCGTCTCACGAATCGTCGAGTCAATATAGGTCACGGCTTCTCAATCCCATAAAGTGGACCAAGTTTGCCATACAGGTAGTCAACAAGGTGACTGTGAGATAGCGGATTACCCGTTACTCTTTCAATCAACTCGCTTGCTGAATAGCAGCGACCCGGTTTATGGATTTTTTCAACCAACCATTCTTTTAGAGGCTGGAATTCACCACNCTCAAACTGCTGATGCAGTCCGCCGAGTTCTTCGTCCGCTTTATTGAATAGCTGGGCGGCGTACAAATTACCAAGCGAATAAGTCGGGAAATACCCTATAAGACCNGCGCTCCAGTGAATGTCCTGCATGACACCGTCCGCGTCNTTCGGTGGCGTAATACCCAGATAATGCTGGTACTTTTCACTCCACGCACCCGGTAGGTCCTCTACCGATACATCACCGGACATAAAGGCCTGTTCAAGTTCAAAGCGAATAATGATATGGAGGTTATACGTTACCTCATCCGCTTCCACCCGGATCAACGAAGGTTGTACATTGTTGATCGCAAAGTAGAAGTCACTCAACGCCACGTCCTGAAGGGAGTTAAAGTTATCCTGAGCCTTGGAGTACATGTGCGTCCAAAACGGTAAGCTACGGCCAACTTGATTTTCCCACATGCGAGATTGTGATTCGTGGAATCCAAGTGACAAATATTCGCCCGGTCCCGTCCCGTAATGGTCGCCTCGCAGTCCCTGATCATAGATTCCATGCCCGGCTTCATGCAGGATTCCAAAAAATGCCATCGGGAAAAAGTGCTCGTCGTATCGAGTCGTGATACGCGTATCATCCGGTCCCATCTCAGTGCAGAATGGATGGTGAGTCACATCGAGCCTACCGCGTTCGAAATCAAAGCCGATCGCCGCTGCAGCCATGGTGCCAAATGACTCCTGGGCACTGGCAGGATAGGATCGGGTCAAAATCGAGGTATCAGGTCGGTTTGCCGACTCACTGATGGCTTCCACAAGCGGAACAAGGTCCTCACGTAGTCCTTCAAGGACACTTCGCACGTTAGATGTCTTTTCGCCTGGTTCAAAGTCATCCATCAGTGCATCGTAAATGCAATCGTCATATCCAATTGCCTCAGCCTGCTCTCGCTTTAACTCGATGATCCGTCTCAGGTAAGGCGCAAATGCAGGAAAGTCGTCCGCTGCCCTTGCATCAACCCACGCCTGCTGGCCTTCGACCTCTGCACGCGTGATATTCTCCACAAGATCCAGCGGCAATTTGGTGAGCTTTTCAAAACTACGTCGTGCTTCTCGCAGAACTGTCGCCTGATCACTATGTGGATCCTGTTCGCCTACTTGCTGTTCTGCTTCCGCGAGCCAGTCACCAACACGTGGGTCTGTGCGCATTTTATGNAGCAAACCGGAGACGTATGTCATTTGCTCCGCACGATAAGCGCCACCACCTTTGGGAAGTTTCGTGCGTTCATCCCAACCAAGCAGNGAATTAATAGAGCCTACTAACTGAGTTTCCTTGAGATGATCTACAAGGCTGTCAAACGCGGTCATCATGTTGCCTCTTTTGAGTTTTTAAAATCCCGTTACCAATTACCAACAGGCATCGTTTCTCGGAGTATACGNATGTGCTACTCACTGAAATAAGATATCGTATCCCACCCAGAAAATCGCGGCGTCTACAAATGCATGGCTGATCCATGCGGAATACAAATTACCTGATCGACTATATAACCATGCCCATGCTGCGCCTCCGATGGCAACACCTATTGAAAACACGTAAGTCATCCAGTTCTCGAATCCGAAAAACATCCCAAGAACAATTACGTGATGCGCCATGAATCCGATACTGGAAATAGCAATAGCCTGGCCGAGTGACCGATGCCGTAGGAATCGCTTGAACGCAAACCAGCGCCAGTAGTATTCCTCCATACCGGAGTGAATCAGGCAGTAGAAGACAGCGAGAGCAGTATACGCGGCCACACTCTTAAGCTGAAATCCTTCTACCTTGGAGGTTACCTGCTCGTCGAGCAAGGACATAATGGCTACATTCGGTTTTAGAATCCATTGGTATATGCCTACGATNAGTGCCANTGCNAGTAGGCCAAATAAAACTCCCATCGAAACACCAGCTGCGNGANNCCGATGGGCACCAAGTCGCTCTTTGTTTNCTCGTAGCACAATCCANGCTGGCAACCCAAATTGGATCGTTTTACCGATGCCAAACACCATCCCCTGAACCACAGTAGATGTACCGTCGAGCACCATGAAATAGAGCACGGTAAGCACAGTGGGATAACAGACGGCGAACCACAGCACCTTGCGGCTTACGACGGCCTGCGCATTATCTATTTCAAGCGGTTCATTCATAGCAAGCGATTGTAACAGAGTCATTCCATCGCAGCGGGTAGGTTAACAATCATGATTATTTAGTCGTCGAGCTAAGCCGAAATAGCACCTAGAAAATAAGTTTTTACAAGCGTCCCAAATCGTATTCTTGGCCTATGAAGAAAATCACGGTCACGGTATAGTTTCACGCACTATGGGGGGGAAATCTGGCCTGTTTGTCAATTCAAGATACAAAACAGCGAGAAAATGAACCTAGCACAGTACGGCATCACCGTTCAGAAAATCTATCGAAACTTGGCACCAGCTGAGCTTTACGAGCACGGCGTACAGTTTGACGGCGCGCAGATTGTATCAAGTGGNGCACTTGCTACCACTTCCTTCGAAAAGACAGGACGTAGCCCTAAAGACAAACGCGTCGTCGAGAACGCATCAAGCAGNGATGACATTTGGTGGGGCAAAGTAAATATCCCACTGTCGTCAGATTCGTTCGATCAGAATTACGCTATCGCTGTTGACTATCTAAACACGTGCGAGCGGCTATATGTCTTTGACGGATTTGCAGGCTGGGATCCGAAACACCAACTTAAGATTCGAATCATCTGTTCCAGACCCTACCATGCNTTGTTCATGAACAACATGTTGATCCGACCAACGCTCGAGCAACTCGCAAAATTCGGCGAGCCCGATTACGTGGTATTTAATGGTGGTGCACAGCCTGCCGACACTACCGTTGAAGGTNTCGAAACAAATACAAGTGTTGCATTGGACTTCGAAGAAAAGAGATTTGTCATACTTGGCACCCAATATGCCGGCGANATGAAAAAAGGCGTCTTTACGATCATGCATTACCTGATGCCAAAGGCNGGTGTCTTGTCCATGCACTGCAGCGCGAACGAAGGTGTGGACGGTGACGTCGCTCTATTCTTCGGATTGTCCGGCACGGGCAAGACGACACTATCGGCCGATGCCAGTCGTGCCTTAATCGGCGACGATGAGCACTGCTGGACAGACGATGGTATTTTTAACATCGAAGGTGGTTGNTACGCAAAGACGATTGACTTGTCCGCCACGTCCGAACCAGAAATNTATCAGGCCATTCGTTTTGGTACGGTTCTTGAGAACACGGTTAACGACCCTGCAACTCGCGAAGTCGATTACAGTGATACTTCTCTTACCCAAAACACGCGTGCCAGTTATCCGATCGAGTACATTCCCAATGCAAAGATCCCGTGCGTGGGAGGACATCCTAACAACATCATTTTGCTTACCTGTGATGCCTTTGGGGTGCTGCCGCCTATTTCCAGACTGACNCCGGAACAAGCGATGTATCACTTCATTAATGGATACACAGCCAAGATCGCAGGAACGGAAATGGGGATTAATGAACCTCAAGCAACATTCTCTGCTTGTTTCGGTGACGCATTCCTCGTGATGCACCCAACCGTTTACGGAGAACTTCTCGCTGAGAAAATGGAATTACACGGTGCCGGCGCATGGCTGGTGAACACGGGTTGGATTGGCGGTGCATACGGCACGGGCAATCGAATTAGCCTCACGTACACTCGAGCAATCATCAACGCGATTCATGCCGGTGAACTAAACCATGTATTGACAGTAACGGACGACGTATTTGGCCTTTGCATACCAACGGCTGTACCCAACTGCCCTGCAGAAATCTTGATTCCAAGAAATACATGGGAAGACAAGAAAGCATATGATGAAACTGCAATGAAGCTCCGACAGCTTTTAAACGAAAACTTTGCAGAGTATGCTCATCCGATTGATNAGGCGAATACTCCGATCCGTCGAAACGTTGCTTAACTTCCACTGCACGTTCAGTTCATATCCATGACATCGCAGCACAATCCCTTTGACCTGGATCGCATCAAATCTGAGTCACCCGTAAACGATCTCTATTACTTTTCATCATGCGCTTCGACAAACACAGAGGCTCTGAATTGGGCCCGTGGGCATGATTGCGACAACTCAAAGTCGCTTCCAGCGTTGTTCATTACCCCGAGTCAGACANCTGGTAGAGGTCGAGGTTCTCACTCATGGTATTCCAATGACGGTGCCTTAACCTTTTCTTTGTTGACGTACGTAAGTAGACAAAATGCCGTCGCACTGGCAGCTCGCGTCGGTCTTGCCATATGTGACGCGGTCGATCGCGTGATCACTCCGCATTCGTCGCTAGCGTGCCAGTTGAAATGGCCCAATGATGTGTTTGTCGACGGTAAGAAACTCGGTGGCATTTTGATTGAAAGCCCTGAATCTAGGGTTTTTGTTATCGGAATTGGTCTAAACGTAAATAACTCTACGGCAAGTCTTCCGGAGATGGTGTCGAATGAGTCGATCAGCATTATCGATACAATCGGTAGTCCCGCCGATATAAACGGCCTGTTAGTGAACATCATCCAACTTGTTCACGAAAAAACCACCATGGATGGATCAAATCCCATTGATATCTCCGCCGCATGGCAACAGCGTTGTATGTTTTATAGTACGACGGTATGCCTAGATTCGGGTTCCGGTCTCGTCACTGGTCTATGCCATGGCATAGACTCAAACGGTGCTATTCTCATCGGTGTAAACGATGGAATTGTGCCGTTTGTCAACGGAACAATTCGGCCTGTTTAAGCGTAGTAAACGCATGGCGTTTANATGTCGCTGCTCCCGAGAATCTCTGGACATATCTCGCTGAAATCCGGCANAAACAACTTCAGACGATCTGAAGACGCCGGGCANCATTGTTATATANAACCACCTGACCAAAACCAGAAATCAGCCATGTCATCTGAAGCGTTAACAACTGAAATTGACGTAACCGATCAACCATCAGCAGAAACAAGACGACAGAACCGAATCGCCTTGTTAGCATTCGTGATTAGCGGGTTCTTTGCGCTCGTATACGAAGTCTGTTGGATTCGGAAATCCTCACTGGTCATGGGCACAACAGTACACGCAGTGAGTACCGTTCTAGCTGTTTTCTTTTTAGGGCTCGCATTAGGAAATGCGTATTTCGGTCGCAAGACCCGCCATACGACGGAACCGCTAAAGCTCTACGCCAAATTGGAAATCGCCACAGGCATACTGTTGGTCGTTTCCGTNTTCCTGCTGCCGCTTGTCGACAGCCTATATGGCATGATTTATGCAACTGAACCGCTAACAGCATCCGGTGAAGATGCCGCCGGTGGTGTCGCGCAAACCGGCGTGTTTTCCACTATCCTCAGCCGTAGCATGCGGGCGCTATTGATCGCNATCTGCTTATTGCCGCCGACCTTCACGATGGGCGGTACGCTGCCACTGATCACCAGGCATTTCGTGCGATCCGATGGTCAGGGTATTCTTCATTCGGTCGGCTGGCTCTACGCACTCAACACGATTGGTGCTGCCGTTGGCACAGCAGTCTGCGGCTTTTTCCTCATGCCCTTGCTTGGGGTCAATACATCGATTTACATTGCTGCCGCCGGTTATATCACCATCGGTGCACTTATTTATTCCATGAAATTTCAGGCAAGCGAAGAGTATATAGAAATCCAGTTTGATGATGAGGAAGACGACGAGTGGGAGAACGAAGAAGAAGAAGAGGAAGATGAAGACGTCGTTGACCAGGATTCAGACAATGACGATTTGGTTCAGTTAGATGACGATGAATACTTCGACGATGATGAAGACGATGAGGGTCACAGCCTGTCGTTTGACGTGGCTCCGGAAAAGGTCTTTGCCTTTGCGATTTTCGTCAGTGGGTTTGCTGCTTTGGCAAACGAAGTAATCTGGACTCGCTTTCTGGCGCTTCTCGTTGAAAACACCGTCTATACGTATACCTTGACCCTGATGGCCGTNCTATTGGGCATTGTCATCGGAAGTCTACTCGCATCGATGCTTCCGGATCGTCCGGAGCGGTCTGCCTTAAGGGTAGGACTCGCCATCGGTGCCGGTGGATTGCTGTCGATGGGAATCATGTTAATACCGTCACCGTATTGGTCCATGATTCAAGATATGGTTGGTAGAGACAGCCTGTTTGGGCAGTTTGCCATCGTGTGTGTTGTCATGCTGTTGCCGATGATTCTTGCGGGGATGACATACCCGCTGGCGATCCGCGCCGTTACGCACCACGCATCTCACACGGGNGCCAATGTTGGCAAGATGTCAGCTATCAACACAGTTGGCGCAATTATTGGTTCGCTTCTGATGGGATTTATTATCCTGCCGATGTGGGGAACACAGGTGTCCATTCTCTTAACCACAGGCATCAGTATTTTTGCTGCGGTAATTATCTGGCTCCTTCTGGAAGATGAAAAAACGTTGCCGTGGCGACTGCCGTTCATCCTGATATTTGCAGGAATGTTTGTTTACGTTTCGCGATTCGTGCCACAAGAACAAATCGTATTCGATCACCTTAAAGTCGGTACAAGCGAAGTTGTACATGCCGTAGAGGGTTGGAGCGGATTCATTACCGTGGAAGATCAGGGTGGCGAGACCGTACTTAAAATCAATCGAATGTTCCAGGGCTCTACGCGGCAAACNCAACAAGGCACTGCAGCACATATTCCGGCAATCCTTCACGGCCAACCGGATGAAGTTCTCGTAATCGGACTTGGTGCTGNCCAAACCGCCGAACGATTCCTGATGCACAAGCCGAAACATCTGGACGTCGTGGAAATTGAAGATCCNATGATGTTGTTCGACGTGATCGTTGACCCGGAATTCCATTCCCAGCGTCGCGAATTGACGATCAAGGGATTCAATGCGCAGGAATGGGTTCTACCCGGATTTCAAGACGGTCGGCTGCGTGTAATTTGGGATGATGGCCGTACGTACGTACGGCACGCGAACCAACAATACGACGTCATATCCGTCGAAGTCGGACAAGTGTTCCGTCCGGGAGTGAGCGCGTTTTACACTCGTGAATTCTATCGGGATGTAAAGGAACGATTAAAAGACGATGGTGTCGTCTCACAATTCCTCCCGTTGGAGTTTTTAGGAAAAGAACAATTTGCCAAAGCCGTGCGGACATTCNTTCGAGAGTTTCCGGATAGTCAACTTTGGTATAACACCAGTGAATTGCTGATGATCGGTTCAAAGTCGCAACGCGGCGTCGAAGGAAAACAACCTTGGTTGACCACCGGTCGCCTTGGTAAAGCGCTGCTTACCCGTAACCCGGATGGTAGTCGAACGGCTGTCCAAAAGGATTTGGTCTTTAGCTACTGGGGTGGATATCGCAACCATTTGACCAATCCGGACGTATTTCTTGGCGGATTCCTGATGGGGTCCAAAGGCCTCGCAGACCTCGCCGGTGAAGGCGGAGTGTACACCGATGACCATCCGGAATTGGAATACTTCCGGCGAGAGAATCTCGATTACCATCGTCCAGTGGTCGAGCTACTCAGGGATAACCTTGANGACGTCACCACCATTATTCCGAAAATCAGCGACGGATCTGCTGGTAGTGCACATGTAATTCGGGAAAAGAACCTCAATCACATCATCGCCAAGCAGTTTACNGACACCGCCCGACAAATCTACATTGCAGGCGACACGAACATCAACATGGCAATGCAGGCCATTGCACTTGGTGAAGATAAGAATGTTGTACAACCGCAAATTGACGTCGGCATGCGACTACTTAAAGAATCAATAGCGTATATGAAATACGCCGAAAACCTTTTGCCGGAATTCACCGAAGCAACATTNAATCGATCTGCCATGTTGGAACGACTTCAACAATTAGCGCCACAATTCGCCGATCCAAGTATCGAGNTGGAAGTGNTATCGGCTGCAATTCTTGCACAGCATTACGACGAAGAAACGCGCGCTTGCCTTTTAAAGACGGTGCAAATCGACCCGGATCATAACCTGGCGCACAATAAACTTGCGACACGGTGGCACATGGAAGCAGGTACGACTGGCAATAAGGATGAATACATGTTTGCTATCTCAAATGCCATCTTGCATTACCGCAATGGAATTGCGGCCTTCCTGCCCGAAAATGTTGAAATCAAAGGCTCAAACCCAAACCTAACAATTAATGGTCGTGATGTAAAAGATACGGTAGATGACGAGGCAACATCGCTTCATCGCCTNGCGATGATTCTCNCGATGTCTCCNGACGAGGGACTGCGTGACCCGGTTATGGCTCGAAATTTAATCGACATTGCCGCCAAAATCGAAGGTACCGATGAGAGCTTCAACCATGGATTTATTAGTGCAGCGGTGCATGCAGCCGAGGGTAATTTTGAGCAAGCACGTCGAGTCCTCACGCAATTTGGATTACGTATGAATGATGCAATGAATCAACTGCAGTCAGATACGAGTAACGCTGCACAACAGCAACTAGAACAAATGAACCGTATGTATGACGGAATACAGGCTCAATTGGCTGCCTACGAACGCAACGAGTTACATTTGCAGGCTGGTATGACAACGAACGTGGACTTCAATGCGGCAAGCGAAATCGATCCGACCGAAATCAACCTAGACAACATCCCCATCGTTCCGCAAGGCAATCNAAACGGACCTGTTGTTCCGCAAACGACTCCGCAGAATTAAGACGACGCCGAAACTAACATGGCGCTGAGTTAGTCTTCTTGAATTACCTGTGCGCCGCCGTCATCGACACCAGTGCCATCGTCAGCAGAAATGATGTCATTGGATCTTAATTTGACGATACTGCGTGCTTCGGTACGCACTTGGGTCTTACCATTCGAACCAATAAGACATGCTTCAATCAGCACGCGCGATGAACCGCCCACTGAAATACCACTGCGACCATTACCGCGAACTCTTAACTCGGCCAGTTCGCACTCAAATACATTATCGTGGGCGTTGATACCATCCTGACGGAATCCCTGGATTGTCAGGTCGGAAATAATTAAGCCGCGGACGTTGTAAATTGAAATACCAACCTGCAAGTCCGTGAGGCTCAATTCATAGTCCAGTGGAATCTTTCCTTCTTCACATTTGAAGTAGATGCGTCCCCTATAGATACACCACTGGTTGGGTGCCAATTCTGGGACCTTCGTCGCATCTCTGTTTACTGCGACCGAAGTAGCGGGCTTGCCGTCCAGATATAGCAATGTCCTTGTCGTCTCGCGCGGAGTCATTTCAAACACGGCATTGCCGACAATGTCCCACTCTTCCGGCTTGATAGTACGTGTGCCATCAAGCGTCGCTCCGTTCCCAACGATCAAGAATGGCTTCTTCTTCAGTCCGTTATGACGGGCACCCTGGATCGAAATGCTTTCTTGGTATGACTGACCGGTGTTGGCTAGGACGATGTTGTCGCCACGACGCGCCAAAGCAAGTGCTCGAGTAATTGTCTTTACCGGTCCAATCTTACCCTGTCCGCGATCTTCAGAAAAACCATCGAGAAAATCACTGCCGATTTGGTTGTTTACGTAAATGTCGCGTGCCAATGCATCAGCCGAGATGCACAAGCTTGCTGTTGTAATTACGGCAACGACAACACTTTTATAAATTGGCTTCATTTGTACGTAGTCCCCATGGGTGGACATTTATCGTTTCCAGCTTTGTTACGCGAGGATTCTGAAGCAGTTTCAAATCTGGGTCAATACGAGTCGCAGATCTGTCTTCACGGGTTACCCGTCAGACGCATCAGATGCATCAGTCAGAACATCGGACTCGAGTTCTTCCATTTCACGGCGGTTGGATAGGTAGCACGCGACTCCGATAAGAGCTAACAGTACGGTAATAACCCGGTAACCGAGTGCTACGACAAATCCCTGCCCTTCAGCCATACCTTCAGGTGCCACAGCGGGGTACAGAGAATTCAGTGCGTATTCAAAGGCGCCAAGTCCTCCGGGTAGTGGCACGGAACCAGCGAGATTGGCCACCGGAACGATACTTAGATGACCGATAAAATCTGGGTGCTGCTCCACATTGATTCCCTGCGCGACGAAGAATGCACAAAGTGTAAATAAAACATGTGTGCCAAAACTGATCACGATCGAGAACAGCACAACCGAAATCTTGCTCCGATAGAGTGAAGCAGCTCGAACGCTTTTCTCAAGGATGCCTCCGATCTTTGGAAGGGCACCAAGCCTTGTTTGCATCTGTAGGCCAGTAAGTGCCGGAATTGCCATGACGATCAGGCCAAAGACGCCTCCTACCAATAAGGCGATCGCTGCTGTCTTACCAAGATTTTGGAGCTTATCGAACGCTTCGGTATTCGCGGCAACAAATGAATCAGATCGAGCTCCCATATACCAACATGCCAGGGCGCCAACAATCAGCAACGAGTAAACACCAATTAAACGGTCAATAACAACAGATGCCACTGCTTCGGTTTTTCGCTCCGGCTGCTGGCGTGTGATGTAAACAGATTTGATGGCATCACCGCCTACGACGCCAACGGTGGCAAAGTTGAAGGCATATCCGATAAATCCGAGTTTAAATGCATCGCGCATCGCAAAATCAAGATCTAGAGCTCGCACGAGCAGACACCAACGGATTTTTGTAATGCACATTGCGCCAAGGGCACATAGGAACCCAGCTGTAAGCAATCCCCAGTCTTTGGGGCGGCCAGAGAGTGTATCAAATGCGGAATTCTCATTTGCCTTTTGAAACAGGTACCATAACAGCCCGGCAGAGATGCCGACCTTGATCACGGTAACTGCAATTTGTTTGGACTTTCTGTCGCTCAAGAAGCACCTGCAATTGGTTTCACATGAATTATTCTGGGGTTCACCTTGGTCACCAACTACACCAGAATCTGTAGTATCTTGACAGCATTCATCAGCGTTGATAATTTCAATTACGCGTTAAGCTATTAAGCCGAATTCGTAATGAGTCTATACATTATGATGTTTCGGCATCTTTCTATACGGGGGATTAGCTCAGCTGGGAGAGCGTTTGGCTGGCAGCCAAAAGGTCAGGGGTTCAAGTCCCCTATCCTCCACTTGAAAACCCGCGGTTGTCCGCGGGTTTTTTTATTGTGTAAGCCGGAAGATCTGGCTGCTCAGACACCGTTTCTTTTGGTTACAATGCTTGCTTAACAAATCTGAACTAGATAACTAGATACAACGGTCTAAACCATGAATAAAGTCATCGACGGACTTATTGATTTTTTAACAATGAGAAAAATGAGCCGTGTAGCAAAATGGCTCAGCCTGATGATGTTTCTTCAATTCTTCGTCTGGGGTGCTTGGTATGTGTCGATGACCGGGTTCTTCCTGAATTTTGACAACGAAGCCACCGATGCCATCAAGGGCATTGACGTAATTGGTGCCGCATATGTTATTGGACCACTGGCAGCAATCATTGCTCCATTCTTCTTAGGTATAGTCGCTGACCGATTTTTCCCAACGCAAAAAGTGTTAGGAGCTTTGCATTTGATCGGTGGAATAGCCATCATCGCTGCACCGACAGTGGCAGCTGAATTTGTGCTACCGCCTCCTCCGGAAGATGCATCCCTGTTCTATACAGTCGTTTTACATGATTTACCGGCTTTTACAGAACCAATGATTCTGTTGCTTTTCGTACATATGTTGTGTTACATGCCAACACTAAGTCTTACGGCAAGCATTAGCTTTGAGCATCTCGAAAACCAAGAGAAAGAGTTTCCACACGTTCGTGTATGGGGGACCATTGGATGGATTGCGGGTAATCTCGCTGTCAGTTTACTTCCTGATAAAGATGCATCTGCTGGACAGTTTACGATAGCTGGAATCGCAGCAATCGCGCTCGCATTCCTGAGCTTCACCCTTCCGAATACTCCACCACCGAACAAAGGCAAGAAAGTAAAGATAGGAGAATTACTTGGTGTCGATTCGCTCAAGTTGCTTAAGAGTAAGAATTATGCAGTATTTATGATTTGCTCCTTCTTGTTATGTATCCCGTTAGCAGGTTACTACGGTTTTGCACGAACATACGTCGAGTCGGCAGGAGTCTTAGTCGCAGACTCTGCAACATTTACCATGAGTTTCGGACAAATGTCTGAGATATTCTTCATGTTGATCATGCCGTTTATGTTTGCTCGCTTAGGTGTGAAATGGATGCTCACAGCTGGGATGGCTGCATGGGTATTACGCTATGGTCTATTTGCCCTTGGTGCCGATGATAGCATCGCATGGATGATAATCCTTGGCGTTGTGCTTCACGGTATCTGCTACGACTTCTTCTTCGTCACGGGCATGATTTACGTGGATAAGGCAGCACCAGCAAATATCCGTAATCAAGCTCAAGGATTTCTGGTCTTGGTTACACAGGGATTAGGGCTTGGAATTGGAGCCAAAATATTCGCTGCACATGCGCGTGCAAACACAAATTCCTTCGGCGTAGCTGATTGGGAGACTATTTGGTTGCATCCAGCTATTTTTGCACTGACGGTAATGGTTCTATTTATCTTGTTGTTTAAGCAGGAAAAAAGTGACGATCCTGTGAGTGATGACTCCGCTACAACAGGCGGTATAGACCAATCCCCCATAAGTTCAGAATCGGATGCTGAAACTACTGACGAAGCCGTCGCGGGTTAAGTCCAATACATGTATTTCCCAACCGCACCATATTTCGCGGAGCCGCCAGGCGACGCTAAAATTGGATGCGGGCGTAATTGCAGGAATGTGTGAAGATCTAGATTTACAGGGTAGCCTCAGGGGTTTCCGTGGAGTGAGTGTCAGCGAACGTAACGGCGGCGCCTGGGGATAAGGAATAAGAGGCTCGCAAATAATTCACCGCCCCTAAGGGAGGCCAGATCTTTGTTAACGCGGACCTCCTTGCAATCCTAATAAGCACTGCGGGTTGGCTGCGCCGACACCTGCGGTGGCATGGCCAATCACTAACGGGTCGTCGCTATCTTTTCCGACGACTCACCGTCACCCCAATCCGCGTACACCAGAATAATCCGTTCGAGGCGGTCGGGAATTCTTCGCGTCTTATATATAGATGTTCCGATCAGCGGCAAGTCCGAGAAGAAAGGTACGTTTTCTCGCTTCGAATAATAACGTACTCCTGGAATCCCATGTATCGCGACAAACTCACCAGGCTGCAGTCGCAATACGGTATCCACAGTTCCCGAGCGAATCCCCGGGATCGTCACTCCACCTTTTTTCAAACCAGACGCTTCGTCCATTTGGTGCATCGTGGGTTTCATTTCCAGTTGCAGAGAACCGTCATCCAATACCGTCGGAGTCAATCTCATTTGGAATCCCACCTGGCGAAACCGAACCGTTTTCTCGCCGGCAACAGACTCCACTGCAGGCATTTGACCACCGGAATCAAACTGAACTTGCCGGCCGCTTAGCGTCCTCAACGTGGGATAGTTGATCACACTGCCAACATCTTTTTCATCCAGTTTCTTCAGATACTGACTTAACACGTCATCCGGTGATACAGGCTTATATTGCATTTCACTATCCGTGGCTTCACCGGCAAATGGTACCCATGCCAAGCCAGACTGTCGCAGTTCATTCCGTGAAATCTCAATCAATCGTGTCTTGAGAACAATTTCTCTTGGCTGGGTTCGACGGATCTGGATATTGGTAACAATACGTGGAAAGTATTCACGTCCAATTGCCTCGATCTGAGAAACTTGCTCGCGATCACTTACTTTCCCGGAAATTAGTAAGCTTCCCGAGAGCTGCTTTAGCGATAACTGAGCATCAGGGAACTGTTCGACGAACAACTCGTGTAGTTTGGATACCTTGCCCGTTATCACTATCTTAAAAACGTATACCGATTGGTTGGCGTCCCACAAATTTAGATTTGTGATCCCCGGTTTCATTGCCGTAAGTGACAATTGCTTCGGGCTTTTCGGTTCGATGGCAACCAGTTCCGGGTTTTCGAGAAATGCCTTTGGAACGTCGAAACTCACGTTGAGCATGCGTGTCTGGCCGGTTTCAAAATGAAATTCCTGCAGGGGTGCCTGCTGAGGTGCGGCGACGGTGTCATTTAGCCGAAACGAATCTGCATCTGCGGTTTCTTGACCACGCACTAATCCTGTTAGGATCAATGAGACAACGATAGATCTGGAAATAGTTTGTAACGAATTCAACATAATTACGAACGCTCCCTATCGTTCGATTTTTGATTCTTGGCTGGAAGTTGGTGACAACTCTGTTTCAAGTTCTTCATCCAACTCAGCTATACGGATCATTGGTAGTCCACGAATAACCACGGGGCCACCATCCAGTCGATCCCACTGATAGCGAGTGCTTCCTGCCGGTGTGATGATCTCCATACGGAAGACCTTTTGCTCTGGCTTCTCCACGGCTTGAGACGCAATATCCTGCGTCTGTTCATTGGGATTGTCATACTGATGCATCGGATCATCTGTTTGTGTAACGGTTTGATGATGACCATCCGTGTTTTCACTAGGGTCAGTCATGTCGGATTGCTCTACGGCAACATCCATCGGACTAACGGTTGTGCCACCGCCCGTTTCCACCTGAGTCTGATCTGCACCTTGATCAACGTGGGCGACGAGTTCTTCCTGAATCAAATGTTCAATACTGTAATCCAGCCCTTGGGGTCTACCATCATCATCTTCAGCATCATTAAGGGATACGTGTAATGTTGCTGTTCGCATTGCCAGCAACAACATCTCGGCATCATCGTCTTTTGTGAGTACTGGTAGTGAAAACAGGTATTTTTCTCTATCCGATGAAACGGGTCTAGCAAGTAAGTCGATGCCTTTTAAAATTCTTCGAGCCGATACCGTTCGTTGCTCTTTATCATGCATCAACGCAATCACATCGACCGATAACCCGGGCTCGAGTGACTCACAGATGGATGGGTCGATATGGGCTGAAATCGTTGTGGAACGAAATCCTTCGGGAACCAATGGCTCCGACATCTGCTTATCCGCAACCATCAATCCTTCGGCAAAGACCGTACCCGGTTCAATCCGGCCTTTAGCAAATAGTGTTGCGATGTGATCCACATCAGTGATAACGCTTGGAGGAAGCTCTGCGACTGGTTTTTCAACAATGCTAATATTTCGCAGATGTACCTGTTCTCCGGGATCAAACCCTATTGTTGAGACAAATACTTTCGCCGTTGGTCCAACAGGCTCAATTTCTACTGCCACGACCTCCGCAGACTCATTCACCGATACGGTGGCAAACAAACCGGCAAATGCGCAGGCTAACAGTAGAAAAAAAACTCTCGTTTTCTTCATGAAACGATTCCTCGAAAGTAACACGACTTGAGAGCGCACGTTTTCCGCACGGAAAACACCAGCTCTCCATCGTTTTATTCGGAAGAATCGTTACAACTTGTCCAGCTTAACAGGAAAGAATTTTGCCATAAGTCGTATGTATAAACTTACGACAGCTGGTCTCGGAGAATCTCGTTTCAGTAGAAAACTACCGTGTTTTCTTCTGCCCCGGGCGTACAGGATAGTCCGGCACTTTTGGCACTAACCTCGGATCTTCCTTAATTCTGTCGATGAGGTATCCAATCGCGGCCTCCAATTGTGCATCCTTACCTTCAAACGTCTGGTGAGGACGATTATCTACAACGATATCCGGATCTACGCCATGGCCTTCAATCAACCATTCACCCTCTGGACCATAAACTCCGGTTTGAGCGGCAGAGGAGAAACCGGTATCCACCAACCGGTTGTTGATACTCAACCATATTTCACCGCCCCAAGTTCTGGTTCCGATAACCTTTCCTAGTCCCAAGCGTCGAAATCCTTCGGAAAATGCCTCACCATCCGAGGCAGTCTTTTCATTACACAACACTACAATGTGGCCACGAAATGCATGTTGCATGTTCCAGTAGGGCTTTCCAACTCGAGGCTTCCAGTAGAACCATGCCTGACGCATGAGCTTCTCGAGGATCCAGCTGTCTATATTTCCACCGCGGTTATGTCGGACATCCACAATCAACCCTTGTTTGTGAAACACCGGATAGAAATCTCGCGCCCAGCGGCCAATATCCGCCGTGCCCATAGCTCGTAAGTGAACATAACCAATCTTGCCATTACCAACCTTCTCAACCTGTTCACGGCGTGTCAGTTCCCACTGGTCATATCGTAGAGCTGCTTCTTGTGATATGCGTATAGGCTGCACGATTACGTCGCGTTCAGCTTCGTTATCAAAGTCCTTAACCGTCAATAGGACTTGCCGCCCAGCTTGCCCTCGAAGCAGCCGATTAATGTGATCTACTGATAAGACATCAACACCATTGATCGTTTGAATGACGCTGCCAACCTTTACATCGACTTCCGGGCGAGCAAGTGGTGACAATTCATCTGGGTAGTCCGGATCGTTTCGGTATATGTGATCCACTACATATCCGCCGACTTGCGCATCCTTTCGTAACACCGCGCCCAGCGAAGATGGAAATACAGACAGGTCGTCGCTTCGATGGTCTCCTCCACGCACATAGATATGTAAGGCTTCCAGTTCTCCACACAATTGTTCGATCAGATCATTAAGTTCGGCGCGATCCGTCACTCGCTCGACGAGCGGTAAGTGCCTATCAAGCAGTTCTTTCCAATTGGCACCATGTAGATTCGGATCATAGAAGTAATCTCTCTCCATGCGCCACGCATCGATCAACATTTGCTTCCATTCCGCCACCGGGTCAATCACGAACGACCAACCGTTTTGCGATACCGCAGCTTTGCTCATATTTGACGGACCGCGACCATTCGCTTCAAACACGTAAAGCGAATCTGATTTACGCACGGTGACTTTGGAACGATCCGAGTTGAGCTCGAATGATTTAATATCTGACATCACCGTCACCGGTTCCGTATCGTGCTTTCGCTCCAAGGACATCAGAGATTCCGAACCTCCGGAAACCGATGAAGCACTCGCCCAGTAAAGATGTGACTTCGAAGCCACCAAGTCGTCATAATTCCCGGCAGCTACTGGTAAACGCGAAATCCGTGTCGTAATTCCTTTCAATTCGATCTCAATGATCTTTTCATTTTGTTGCTTCTGATCGTCGTCCCTTTTTCCCTTTGAATCTGCATCTTTCGAGTTCTCCGCATCAGGTGTCTCATCATCATTTCCGTCCAACAATTCGTTTGGAGCCAAGAACGGCGACGTCAGTCCATTGCGCAAAGCTAGCTGGAAAATCTGAGTACGCTTATCAAAGTAAGGTTCCGGCTGGAGGTTGCCCCACGGGCTTCGAACCGAAGAAACGAGGTTTCGATCCGATAAGAAATAGAGCCACTTACCGTCAGGACTCCAGGTCGGTGAATAACTCTCCGTTCGTTCGGTAGTAACGGGAAATGACGCCTGTTCTTTTACATTCCAAATCCACACTCTCGACATTTGATTATCGCCGTTGGCCACATAAGCAAGCCACTGACTGTCATGCGACCACTGCAAATCGTAGAAGTTGTACATATCGGAAGTATCGATGCGGCGGGTTTTTCCGGCTTCAACATCGTGAATCCAAAGATGAAAGTTCTTATCCGTAAAGGCAAACCACTTGCCATCCGGTGAAGGATTCGGTGCATATCGAAAGATATTTCCATTGTCCGTCAGTTGTTCAGGGGCAGTATTTCCTCGCGCATTGAACTGCCAAAACTCCATTTCTCCTGACTCATCAGAGAGTGCCAAGATCTCGTTGGAACCAGGCAGAAAACTGACACTTCGATAGCGCACGCCTTGCTTTCTGGTCACCTGCACAGCACGACCAGAACCAGTAGGCAATACAAATACGTGGCCGCGTGCGGCAACAGCTAGTCGTTTGCCATCCGTGCTAAGTGAATAGGAATCGAGATAATCCATCGGTTCTTCAATCCACTTCTCACGGGTATGTTCAAAGTCCGACACCAATTTGATGGAAACAACAGATGGACGAGGATCTGCAAGGTCGACGAGCATCAAGTCGGCTCCCAATTGATAGACTATTCGACCGTCATCTAATGCCGGACCCATCACATCGAATCCTTTGTGTTTCGTTATTTGTTGTAAATCAGTCCCGTCCAGCTTCATGGACCAAAGATTCATCGTGCCGTCACGATCACTAGCGAAATAGACACGTTGATTCCAGATCATGGGCTCTCGACTGGTTCCGGTATAGTCAGCTGTTAACGGAATAGCCTCGGGTTGCCCGTCATAGTAGTGCCAGAGATTTTCAACCGAACCACCGTGATAACGTTTGGTACTGCTGCTCTGTTTTGCCAGTCGAGTAAACACCATTCCACTTCGCTTCGGAGTCCAGTCAGCATCGGAAGCTTGTGCAAGTGGAACGCGTTCTTGCTCAAGTGTACCTGGGTGCACAAGCACCAATTGTGTATTTGGCAGAGTGGAAAAATGACGCGTTGCATAGAGCACACGGCCTTCTGGTGACCAACCTCTTACGCGCACACCAGACGTCTCGCCGTCGTAGGTGATACGTCGCGGCCTGCCTCCGTCTATCGGTAAAACGTATACTTCTCGCGGTCCTTCATACGAAGCGGAATAGGCCACGAACCGTCCATCCGGTGAAATAGCAGCATCCAATTCCTGCTCCAGATGACTCGTCAATCGAATGGCATTACCACCTGCCGCACTTACGCGCCACAGATCACCTTCAGCTGTAAACACGATCGTATCGCCGTGGATTGATGGGCGTCGAAAGTACCCTCGTTCTGCGACAACCATCTCAGCAGTGGAGAGAAGACCAACGAGTAAGAAAATCAGAGATCGAATTTCCATATTACTTTTTCCAAAATAGGATGTACACGCGTGCGCATCGGAGCGCCTATCTGCGGTTTAATCTGAATATCGCTGTTGTAACTTGATTGCTAGCGCCTTGGTATATGTGGCACGACCTTCGGCACTTAGATGTTGGTTTGCAAACAACTCGCCACTCATTTCCCAAGGCATCGGAATCCAATCATTCAGACCAAGTTGATTTACCGTGTTATCGTTCAGCGACAAAATGGCCAACATTACCTTTCTTGTTGAAATCTCCAAAGGGATTGGAGTTATAAGAAGGTCGACCGAACAACCTGATGCTCGCAGTTTTGCGATAATCGTCGGATCAATATTTGTCAAAATTTGATGCTCTGTGTGTTTGATGGCTGAAACATCGTTAGTTACATCCTCTATCAGCCGTGCCGAATGTAATGGCGGATTCGGATCTGCAAACGTACCGCTTCCCAAGTCCATTGCATGAATAAGTCCGCTTGAATCTCCGTGTGCGACTCCAAACGAACCAGGCAATGGCCACGTCAGCAAACGACCCATCAGCGCTCGTATGGAATACCTTATTTGGCGTTGCATGCTTAACGTTTGCTGGACTCCCGTCAATCCTTTTGAACTAAAGCCAGCGAGATTTGAATCGTATCGTTGGAATGAGATTGGATTAATCGTAACAATGATGTGAGGACGATGGTGATCGGTTGAATCTGTGATTTGATCAAGGATGACCTTGAGCTGTCCATTGATCGTTTCCGGTCCACAAGCAGCCATGACAGCGACAGATACAACGGATTGTCCAGTTGCTTGCTGCAGTCTGCTTGCATCAATATCGTTTAAGGCTGTGGAATCTCCGAGAAATACAATGTCCTTGTCGATGGCTCGGTGGGTGCGTGACATCTGCTCCTTAACCACCGTGAACTCTACATTCCCAAGTCGCCCATCTGCTTCATCAATCCCATCCACACTCATACCTGCTGCAGCACCAAAGAGAAGCAGCAGGATTAAGCCACCTTTCACATGTTTCAGTATCAACAACAGGTCTTTCAACGGTGACGTCCTTATATGGTCTTAGAACTGAAAGTAAATGAACTGTGTTTCAAATGCTTGAAACATGGAAATGGAAATCAACCATAGTACGGCCAGTGTCGTGCTAAATACGATTGGTTCACGCAGCCACCTTCTCATTCTCTGCTTGCGATCCAACTCGATGAATGCATCAACCGTAAGTACCAGTGTCAGCAGACATAAAAATGTAACGATGAAACGCGTGTGGAATTCAAGCAGGGTGAAATCTGAAAACTGGCGAGAGGCAAGGGCGACAATGGATTCTCCTTGAGCTCTAAAGAGCCACCAACTAACGAGGATCCAAAGCAACGTGGCTGATCTCAGGATGATTTGCCGCACCACACTTACGTTCGTTTTCCATCGCTCGCTGAGAGCCAGGTGATATAGCACGAGTATCAATCCGTGGCCAACACCCCACCAGATGAAATTCCACGATGCTCCGTGCCAAAGTCCGCCAAGGATCATGGTGACCATTAGATTTCTGACAAGCAGCGACTTTGATCCTCTATTTCCACCTAACGGAATGTAAAGGTAATCTCTTAGCCACGTACTTAGAGACACATGCCACCGTCGCCAAAAATCACTTGGATTCGCTGCGAGATACGGTTGCCGAAAATTGTCTATCAACTCGATCCCAAGTAATCCTGCAGCGCCCTTTGCAATCAGGCTGTAAGCATAAAAGTCGGCATAGATTTGAATCGAGAAGAACAATACAGCCAGAATCGATGACCAGCCGTTAGTATTATTTTCGTGAAATCCAATGCTCACAAATCCGCTACACGTATTGGAAACCAGAATCTTCAGCAAAAAGCCGTAGCTCATGGACAAGACCGACGTTTTCACAAGATCATCAGTTAATTCACGGGCCTTGTGGAATTGTGGCAATAGCCTGTCTGCTCGCTCGATGGGACCTGCCACTAATTGTGGGAAAAACGATATGTAAGCGAGAAAGGTAACGAGATTTGCTTCCGCCGTTACCTTGCCACGATAAACATCAATGGTGTAGGCCATTGATTGAAATGTGTAGAACGAAATTCCGACCGGTAACACGATCGGTAATGTATCAAGGCCATTCTCGATGCCGGCCACTTGAAGCAACTGAGAGAGACTCTCAATGAAAAAGTTGTAGTACTTAAATACCCCAAGCAAGCACAGGTTTGCCGTCACGCTAAGGGCAACAAGCCGTTTTCGTTTAGCGGTGGCACCGGCTGAGCCAGAGAGTTTCTTGCCGATAATGAAATCGAGCAGGCTCGAGCCAGCAATCAACACGAGGAATCGCCAATCCCACCATCCATAGAAGAAGTAACTGGCAACGAGTATCAGCGCATTTTGCGCACGGTAACGAATCCCGAGCAGCCAATACAAGCATACGATGGACGTAAAGAAAACGATGAATTCAATTGAATCAAAAGCCATACTGACCTGAATCGCTTATGACTTAGGCAACCGGATTTCCCCAGTGCTCCCGGTAGCGTCGCCCAAGCAGCTCATTCACCTCCTGATCCATTGGAACGGATTCCGTTGCAGGATCAAAATCAAATGATCGCCCGAGTCTCACCGCGATATTACCCAAATGGCAGAGTGACGAAGTGAGATGTCCAATATCGATATCCGCATTAGGCGTCTTTCCCGTACGGACACAATCCAGAAAATTGGCGACGTGCTTCGGTGCGTTTTGAGCCTCCGGAGCTATATCCACATCAATCTTCGCATTCCGTTCACCAAGCACCTGTATCTTCCCCCGACGACTTAAGTACATCTGTCCCTTGGTACCGTATACTTCAACACCACTGTCCGTGTTATGCGGATAATTTGTCGACCAAAGGCGCTGTTCGTAAATCAAAATACGCTGACTACCAGTCTCACCGTCACCTGGGTATTCAAATGCCACTTGCTGCGTATCAGGAAACTCCTGATCATCGTCAAAGAAATACTTACCACCTACAGCAGTCACCTTTGAGGGATGCGTTTCAACTCCGAGCGCCCATCTGGCATAGTCAATATCGTGAACACCGTCATTGCCCATATCGCCGGTCCCAAAGTGATACCACCAGTGCCAGCCGCCGTTTACACGGTTGTTTTGATACGGAATCATTTCACACGGACCAACCCACAAGTCGTAGTCCAAATGATCCGGTGGGTCGCTAGGTTGTTGATGACCAATATTTCCGCGGCGCTGTATATTCCAAGCTTTGACAACTTTCACATCACCGATAATGCCATCGCGGAGCAGCTTCATCGCATCAATTAGCATTGTAGTACTACGTACCTGAGTGCCATGCTGAACGATGACATTGTTACGTTTGGCAGCTTCGACCAATAAGCGTCCTTCTCTCACATTATGAGAGCATGGCTTTTCAACATATACGTGTTTACCTGCGTCACATGCAAGGATTGCAGCCGGACTATGCCAATGGTCGGGGGTGGCAACAATAACAGCATCCAAGTCATCATCATCGAGCATCTCGCGCATGTCACTGCACGTTTTCGGTTTTTCACTCGGAATGGAGATCGCTGAGCCCAAACGTTTCTCATTCGCATCACAAAGCCATGAGAGCTTTACGGAAGGACTATTTTTGAAGAGTCCAGCTAAGTAATTCCCACGTCCTCCGCAACCAATCAGGCCAACATTTAGTGGCTTCAAGGCATCGTTAGCTCGGGCGGGCAACATTCTCGACGCCGTAATCGAAGCGGCT
Source organism: Rhodopirellula sp. (assembly GCA_002714565.1). Classification (GTDB taxonomy): domain Bacteria; phylum Planctomycetota; class Planctomycetia; order Pirellulales; family Pirellulaceae; genus UBA11883. The sequence goes on along the minus strand of PAXU01000030.1, from coordinate 7,954 downwards.
GAAATCGCGGCTGACTGTTTTAGGAAGTCACGTCGTTGATTCATGCGTTTTTGACCAGTCNAAATCTGAGAAAAAATATGACAAGATTNCTGATCGAATCAAAACACCATACCGATNACGGGGTTTAATTCANATCAATTGTTTTGCAATTGTTAGGTCACAGTGGCAATCGTGGTCGTGCAGCCACTGTGGCCGTCTTTTATAATATGAGCTTATCACATTCGNCTCTCTTGGATCTTGGAATTACACGATGTCTCATAAAATCACCGTACTCTTCTTCCTAATTGCACTCGGAACGACATTTGCCGTGACGTATATCGACAAAAACACGGCTGAAGAGGCTGGCCCGGAAACCGCTGAAGAGAAGGAAGCTCGTGAAGCGCGTGAAGCCCAGCTTGAAGGAATGCAAAACATGGGCGGAGGCGGCGGCGGTGGAATGGGCGGCGGAATGGGCGGCGGAATGGGCGGCGGAATGGGCGGCGGTGGCGGCCCAGGTGAAGGTGGTGGCGGCGGAGGTCGACCATCAGGAGGTGAAGGTGGAGGCGGTGGTGCCTTTGGCGGTGGCGGCGGAGGCGGAGGCGGCGGTGGAGGCCAAGATCGTGATCCGGATGCCATTATCGAATCAATTTTCACCCGCGCTGATGCTAATGAAGACGGCAAGCTAACCGGAGATGAAATCTCTGAACGATTGGCAGAACGCCTTGATACCGTTGATACCGATGGAAATGGTGAAGTCTCTAAAGAAGAATTCACCACGTCCTTGAAGGCCATGATGGAACGTCGAGGCGGCCAAGGCGGCGGTGGTGGCCAAGGCGGCGGAAGACCAGGCGGCGGTGGTGGCCAAGGCGGCGCTCAGCCAAATCTACCTGACCCAGGCCCCGAAGCTGAACGCGAATAAGTCTAACCANNGACNACATCGACTGGACANGCCAGCNNNTGANTATCTGTGTTGAGCCTACGTTTTTTCTTTGCTTGTGCTTTGTTCGACGACGGGTCAACTTGGCTATCGATACTGAAGCCNAAGTCGCCNGTGAGACCGAGCATTAGAACCCATTGGGGAATCTAANCNATGTATTAGACNGTTGCAGNTGTAAGCCCNTTCTCATAGAAAACACTTTCCTAGGATACTATCAGGATGCGACGAATTTGTGTTGCTCTAACCATTGCTTGTTACACCATAAATTCCCTCAAGGCAGCTGAAACGCCGACTTTCCCAACCGATGTACCACCAATCGTTGGGACTGCCGTTGCGATTCCAGATAATACCTCAGACTATTATTCGGTCAGGCTAACGGTTCCACAAATTCGATGGAGTTTGCTTGGCGAACGGCGGCCGAGAGTGAACTGACCCTGGTCGTGGCAGACAAGGACGACAAATAAACCCCTTTTCCCAAATACGTATTGGTCCTTNTCATGAATCAGCAATTCTGTAAACAAAACTGGGCAACGTTGACCCTGGGCCANCAGATCCAGTCCCTCGAAGTGGAAGGTTACCTGGTCCTGCCAGACCTGCTTGATGCGGACCAGGTCGCCCGGCTGAAATCAGAAACGGCGCAGCTGGAAACAACGGCAGTGGATTACAGCGTCCACCAGCGGGGCTGCCTGGCGGTCCAGTTTACGGGCGGGGCGATCAGCAACCTGATTGCTCACCCGCCAACAATCAACTTCCTGGAAAAGCTGTTCGGCCANGACGTGGTGATGATGGGATACGGCTATGCCATNAGCGAGCCAGGCCATCCCGGCATCAGCCTGCACGCGGANGGGCAACCGTACGGGTCGGCAATTTTTGGCATGCNGGGGAGTGTTCCCTGGATGGTGCGGGTGCTTTACTACCTGGATGACCTGACACCCGAGGTATCCCCGTTTCGCGTCGTCCCCCGCTCACACCTCTCGATGCACGATGATGCCAATCCCTACCGGCGTTACGAGTCGCACCCCGAGGAAGTGGTTGTTACGGCCAAGGCCGGCTCAGCGGTCCTGATCAACCATCGCGTCTTTCATGGGAACTGCCCCAACACCGGGGACCGGGCCCGCGAGATGCTGGCGATCGCCTACCGGCCTGCCTGGGCCGGACCGCAGGCCGATGTGGAAGCTTGGGATCCGGAACAACTTGCCAGGCTCCCCGANGAGATCCAGCNTTTGATGACCGACCCGAACCAGCGCCGCTGGAACTATGACGGTGGAAACAAGCCACCCGGCATGACAAGCGAGGCAGCCGGCATCAACCCCAGCCGCTGGGACAGCTAGGCAAGGATTTCCTTGATCACCCGGCCATGCACGTCGGTCAGGCGGTAATCCCGGCCCGCATGGCGATANGTCAACCGCTCGTGGTCCAACCCCAGCTGGTGCAGGATCGTCGCCTGGAAGTCATGNACGCCTACCTGGCCCCGAAGCAGCCAGTCCAGNTTGTCGCGTGAAGAAGTTAGGTCCAGATGAGGTCCAGTCTTGGTATATTGGGCACTGTCAGTAGCAGCTGACGGACAGGAATTCACTTGGGGAGATGCCCCAGCCACGAAAAAAAGGACTCACAGCGGCATGCTGTAAGCCCGTTCTCATAGAAAACACTTTCTTAGGATACTATCAGGATGCGACGAATTTGTGTTGCTCTAACCATTGCTTGTTACACCATAAATTCCGTCAAGGCCGCTGAAACGCCGACTTTCCCAACCGATGTACCGCCAATTGTTGGGACTGCCGTTGCGATTTCAGATAACACCTCAGACTATTACTCGGTCAGGCTAACGGTTCCACAAATTCGATGGAGCTTGCTTGGCGAACGTCGGCCGAAACTGGAATGGCCTACACTTGAGGTGACTGCTGAAAGTGTAGCACTGGAGCTTTTGATCTTTAATGATCGATCAGAATCTTCCCAATTGTCACAGCTAAGCGAGAATGTTCAAAGCCGTATTGTGAATCTGAATGGTAAGCGTCTCAGCAGTAAGGAAGTATTGAGAAAACTGAAGTCGAGCACTGCAGTCTTGGTTTCCGTGTCGGGTAAGATGCCCAATGCCTACCATCTGCAAACCACAAAGCCGGGCACACTGATCGCTATCTTGGGCATTTCAGCAGACATGCCAAAGCCTAACTTATTGCCACAACCACTGAAAAATTAACCGGATGATTGATAGGACTGATTTAGCCGTTGGTTCAAGGGAGTTCTTCCAGAGTCGCTTTCATGTGCTGAAAGACTGAAAAATGAAAATCATCAAGGAAAATTGGCTGGGTTTACTCGTTCTGGTGCTTAGTGCTTGCTTAGCAATCTTTCTCTCTATATGACCAAGAGTGAGAAGTTTANCTGTGTCCTGATTGCCGTGGTTAGTTCGTCGAAGACTCTGGTTGAGTGAAAAATCAGCGAGTTGATCGTCAGGACGGACACAAAAAAAGGACTCCCAGCAGCATGCTGNAAGTCCCTGATAAGTGCGGGTGAGAGGATTCGGACCTCCACGGGATTAACTTCCACTAGAAACTGAATCTAGCACGTCTGCCAGTTCCGCCAGTTGGCTGCGCCCGTCACCGGCGCCCGTCGCGGTCGACCCACTTGTAGATGCGTTTCGCGTTCAGGGAACAGAACTTCCGCGTAGCATCATCACCTCTATCAAAGGCGTACTGCATTACAATGCGCTGCTGGGTTGCATAATCGGCAGCGTTTTCCGATGCGGGCCAGTCACTGCCGTAGATGACGCGATCGTCGCCGAATGCTCTCCAGACGACGTCGATGTAGGGACGGTAAAAGTCCAGATCCCGCGACGCCTTCTTTCCGCCCTCAGCGGCGGCCCAGCAGAGTGCCGAGATCTTGCAGGATATATTTTTGTGTTTTGCCGCAGCACGGATTCCGTTTGCCCAGTCCCGTGGAGGAGGGTTGGACGTGATCTTCACATTTCCAATGTGATTCAACACAATCCGCAGGTCGGGCACCCGCTTTGCCAGTCGGGCAAGCTCGGCAGGTGTCTCGGGACCGCCGTTGACGTCGAGAGCCAAATCATGGGCGGCGAATAGTTTCAGATCGTCCAGCTTATCTTTGTCAAGGAGAGTGCGAAGCAGACTGGTCGAAATTCGAATCCCACGAAACAACGGATTGGCGGCAAACCGTTTCAGGTGTCTGGCGAAGTCGGCGGACTCCGGCTCCAGCCGCCCGACGATGCCAACCACAAACGGGTCGTCTTTTGCCAGACCCAGCAGCCAGTCGTTGTCTTCAAGGCGATCACTTGCTTCCACAATCACGGTGCCGGTGACGCGGCGGAAGTGTTTCAACTCGCGCAGATGTTCTGGCAGCACCGTGCGATAAAGCGGTGAACCTTTCGCCGGCCACGGAATACCTCCGGGCCGTGTCGGATCGTAGAAGTGCGTGTGGCAGTCGATAACATCCAGTTCAGTATCTGGTTTGTTAGCGAAAAGAGGTAGGCTTTCGAGCCCAGCGAGACCGCTGACGCCTACTGCGAGCATCTCACGGCGAGAAAGACTGAATGACATAATAACACTCCTAAGCAAATAGCTCATGCACCACGTTACCTTCGACATCCGTGAGCCGGAAGTCGCGGCCAGCATGGCGATANGTCAGGCGNTCATGGTCCAGTCCCATCGCATGCAGCATNGTCGCATGAAAGTCGTGGATGTGGACTTTGTTTTCCGCNGCGTAGTACCCGTAGTCATCCGTCGAGCCGTAGCGAAAACCGCCCTTCACTCCGCCGCCAGCAAGCCACATGGTAAAACCTTCGGGGTTGTGGTCGCGGCCGTCCTCTGTCTCGGCGGTGGGTGTGCGGCCGAACTCGCTGCCCCACCAGATAAGCGTGTCGTCGAGCATCCCGCGTTGCTTCAGGTCGGTTAGCAATCCGGCGATTGGCAAATCGACCTCAGCAGCGTTTTTCTCGTGATCACGTTTGAGGTTACTGTGTTGATCCCACTGTACTTTGTCGTCGTTGTGGGTCACNTGGATAAAGCGAACGCCAGCCTCNGCGAANCGACGCGCGAGCAGACACATCCGGCCAAAGTTCGCCGTACCNGGATCATCCATCCCATACAGCTTCAAAGTCGCCGGCGTCTCGCGCGACAGATCTTCGATTTGCGGAATCGAGGATTGCATGCGAAAGGCAAGTTCGAACGAGTTGATCCTTGCCTCCAAAGAGGCGTCGCGACCGCTTTGCCTGAGATGCTTGCGATTCATCGCATTCAGCCGATCGAGTTGTAATTGCTGGATGTGCCGCGGCAGTTTCGAGTTTTGAATGAATTTCACCTGCGCTTTTTCCGATGGCACGCTCGCGTCGCCCAGCGCCGTTCCGTTGTGAACGGCTGGCAGGAACGACGAACTCCAATTGTTGACGCCGCCGAATGCGAGCGTGGGACAGATCGTGACGAAAGCAGGCAGGTTCGCATTCTCGGTACCAAGGCCGTAGCTGACCCACGAGCCGATGCCTGGCCGGATGAAGTTGTCGCTGCCNGTGTGCAGCTTCATCATCGCTCCGCCGTGGGAAGGGTTGGTGCCGTAACACGAATGCACCATGCAAAGGTCATCGACACGCGTGGCGACGTGCGGGAACAACTCGCTGACCCACAAACCGCTCTCGCCATGCTGCCGGAACTTCCACGGCGAACGGAGCAGGTTTTTGGTTGAGTTGAATTGCACGCGCGGNTTGGCGAAGGGAAACGGCTTGCCGTGATCGCGAGTCAGAAGTGGTTTTGGATCAAACGTATCGACCTGGGACGGGCCGCCGGACATCAGCAAAAAGATNATTCGTTTCGCGCGAGCCGGAATGTGCGATGGTTTGGCCGCAAGTGGATTGGCGGAAGGTGTGTCAGCCGACGTCTCGTCCGCCAGCATCGATGCGAGCGCGAGCGAACCGAATCCGACCGCAGTTCGCTCCAGGAAAGTTCGGCGTGACAGCATTGCTGCACTCGACCCCGGCCACCCGAATTGAGAGCTATCTTCATTCATTTGGGACAATTCTTACTTCATCTCACATACAAAAACTCATTAGATGCCAACACAACGTGGCAGAGTGTTGACCACGCTTTCTTTCGCTGCATGTCAGCATTCTCGTTGGATTGTGCCTGCTCCACGCTGTTGAGGAACGCCAAATCAGCCAGTCGTTCGTCCGGAGTCGGTGGGCGTCCGAATGCGATCGCGTAAAGTCGCGTGAGCCGCAGATCATCGTTGTCCAAATCCGCAATCAACCGCTCGGCGAAACTTCCTGCGGCTTGCATCACGATGTCGCTGTTGAGCATTAACAGTGCTTGCGACGCGACGACGGTAGTCGCGCGATCGCCACTCGTGACGGCTGGGTCAGGAAAATCAAGCAGTTGAAATACGCTGTAAACGTGGTTGCGCACAACGGGCAAATAAAGCGAACGTCGGCGGCTGTCGTAGGTCGTCAAGTCCTTCGATGTGTGATCGAAGAAGTACGCTCGGTTCTTCAATTTCAACAGCGAACCGCCCATGGTCGTATCGAGCTGGCCACTCGTCGCCAGGATCGCATCGCGGATGGCCTCCGCCTCCAGGCGGCGCACGTCGGCACGGCTGAACAAACGATTGTCGGGGTCGCCTGCAGCGGAAGTCGTGAGACTTTCGTTCTCGCCCGAAGTCTCATCACCTCGGCTACTTGACTGTTGATACGTACTCGACATCACGATCATGCGATGCAGTGACTTGATCGACCAGCCGTCGGCGACGAACNGGCGAGCGAGCCAATCCAGCAACTCCGGATGCGNNGGCCGTTCACCAAGCAAGCCGAAGTTGTCGATTGAGCGAACGAGCCCCTTGCCGAAGTGCCAGCGCCAAACGCGATTGACGATGACACGCGCGGTGAGCGGATGATTTGGATCAACGAGCCAGTCGGCGAGCTCGCGCCGGCCGCTTTGCTTGTCGCTGAACTCCGGTACATGCGGACCTCGCAACACCGGCGGCGCGTGGCGCGGTACGACTTCGCCCAGCTTCAATGGATCTCCGCGAAGGTGGATCGCCACGTCGACGATCTTGTCCTCGGTCACTCCCATTGCTGACGGCAGGTTTGGACCTTCCTTTTCCAGCGCGGCGAGTTCCTCTTTAAGCTTTTTAAGCTGGGCTTCGATTTGTGGGGCCGGTTTGGAACCGGCCTTGTCATCCTGTTGCTTGTTCCTGGCAGGTTGCAAACCGGCCCCACTATCTGCTCTGCCTTCCAGTTCGGCGATCGCCTTCTTCTTCGCTGCAATCCTGGCCTCGAAGGCGGCTTTCGTCGCCTTCGCTTCGGCGGATAGCAGCAGATGTTCGTGCCACTCAGCAACCTTCGTGTACTTGGTCATCGTCAGCGTACTTTTAAAGATGCCGGCCAATCCGTAGTAGTCCGCCGTATCGATTGGGTCGAACTTGTGGTCGTGACATCTTGCACAACCGAGCGTCAAGGCCATGAATGCCCGCCCGGTCGTGTCGATTTGTTCGTCAATGATGTCCATTCGCATCTTCGCCTGATCGGTCTCGGCGAGCACTTTGGGGCCGATGCTGAGAAAGCCTGTGGCGATTAGTTGCTCGTGCTGTTGCGTTTCGCTGTCAAACGGAAGCAAGTCCCCGGCTAACTGCTCGGTGACAAAGCGATCGAACGGCTTGTCACGGTTGAACGATTCGACGACATAGTCACGATATCGCCAGGCGTTGGCATGAGCGATATTTTCATCGAAGCCATTTGAATCGGCGAATCTCGCGACATCCAACCAGTGCCGACCCCAACGCTCGCCGTACCTCTGCGAAGCGAGCAGCCGATCGACGACCCTCACGAACGCTCCCGGGGATTCATCGGCGAGGAAGGCGTCGATCTCCTGTGGCGTCGGCGGAAGGCCGATCAAGTCAAACGTGACTCGACGAATGAGCGTTCGCCTGTCCGCTCGCGGTGTTGGAGTGATTCCAGCTGCTTCAAGCGTGGCGAGGATGAAATGATCAATCGGCGTTTGAGGCCAGTTAGAGTTCTTGACATTAGGTAACGGCTGTTCT
>PAXU01000029.1 GCA_002714565.1 Rhodopirellula sp. | reverse complement strand
CGTAAACGGATTCCCAATAAGCATGCCGGCAGCTAGTCCCTCGTCGGACTCTTCGATCTGTTTTGCTAGTTTGATACATTCGCCGAAGGAACCTGATTCCGTGATCAGTTCATCACCGCGAACCAAGGCCGGTATCTTTACGCGAGCCATGACGGGGTTTATTTCGCCGGCCATGCGTCGCAGTAGGATGCTGCAAGCCCGCTGTGCCGTGGATTTGTGATCTACGTGTGGATAGGTGTGATAAAGCACGACTGCATCGTTGTGCTGGATCATGCGGTCGGTGAGAATGCCGTGCAGATCAAGGCTGGTAACGATGGGGATTTCTTCTCCAAGGATCTTACGAGCCTCTTGCAATAGAAATCCTTCGGGGTCCAGTTCATTGTCCGCAGCCATGGCACCATGAAGTGCGAAGTAGACACCGTCCACGTCGCCCGCATCTGATACTGCATTTAGCCATTGTTGTGAGAGAGCATCCCAGTCTTCTGCCGCGATAACACCTGAGGAAGTAATACATTTAGCACCCATACCGGGCACAATTGTTACGCCATCAGCCCTTTCAAAAAACTCGATGGCTCCGTCAACCTCATCATTAACGCCGCGTTTCGAATCCAGCCATGTATGACCTACTCCGCAGTCTATGTCGGTGAGTCGACCGGGAAATGGATTAAAACTGGATACTTCCTGAATGCATTCAGCGACTAAGATGCGTGGCATGGTGTTAACCGTCGGGGATCTAAGATGTGGAATTAGTAGCCTATGGCGTTGATTGGATCGGCCTGTGCCAGGTCGAGTACGGTTGAAGGTACCGATGGAACTAACCTAAGCTCACCCACGTTAAATACCGTTTGGAGTAAGGATGCAATCAAATGGCTCGGGCCGTATGGTGTAGTACTTGGTTCTGATCCATGTTTGTCAGATTGCCCGACGACTGTACCGGGTGTGGTGCCGGCACCATATGCAAGCAATGGTGAAAGTTTTCCCCAGTGATCTCGCCCACCACGGTTGTTGAGTTTTGGTGTGCGTCCCATTTCGCCAAGGCAGACAAGTTGAATTTGATCAGAGAGTCCACTTGCTTCGAGATCTTCCACAAATGCGGAGACAGCATGGTCAAAGGAGTATCCAATTGCATCCATACCATCGGTCATGTTTAAGTTATTGCCATCAGCGTGCATATCCCAAACGCCGGCATAGCTGGCATGAATAGTTACAAAACCACAGCCGGCGAGGCATAACCGTTTTGCGAGCAAGAGTAATTTGCCGATCGTCCCGGCGTTTGCATCGTACATCCCAGCACGACCACGATTTACTTTGTTCCATTTACCATTGGTGGCGAAGTTGGAAGTATCGTATCGAGCAAGTGTCTTCGGGTCTTCTTGGGTCAGGTCGAGGGCTCTGGAAACACCNCCGCCAAGTAATAATTCGTATGCCTGTCGTTGCAATTCATCCATCGCTTCAAGTTCACCGCTGGAATCTACCTGTCGCCGAATGCGATCTAGTTTCCCCAGCAGAGATCTACGATCGTTAAAGAAACGGTCTCGCGACATGGTTAGCTGCATGTCACTTTGTAGATTNCCTTTGCCACCGGGNACGAATGGGGCGTAACTCTTTGGGTAACTNCCGGTTGAGAGTAAATTTCCTCGCGCAGACGGCCCTGGTACATCGTNACTGACAGCCGCNGGATATATGACCGACGTGGTTGGCATGCCGGTGAATCGNTTTGTTGCGCCTACGACGCGTGAATAGTGAACACCAATATTTGTATCATTGGAATGCGGGCCGACGATTGGCTGTATATTGTGGCCACCATTTTGAGTTTGGAAGGAACGGACAACGGTTAGCTTGTCTGTCAGCTGTGCCAGCTTCCGCATATGCTGGCCGAAATGAACNCCTGGGGTTCTTGTCTGAATGGTGTCCGTAACAGTTCGAATGGCGTCGGGTGCATCCGGCTTGGGATCGTATGTCTCGAACTGACTGGGACCACCTTGCTGAAACAGGAAGATTATGGACTTTCCTGTNACGTGGTGAGGTGTATTTGCAGCTTTTGATGATCGCGACAGCAAGCTTGGTAGAGTTAAGCCGCCTAGGGTTAGCGCGCCGGCTTGAAGCAGTCGGCGGCGATTTACCGGNTTTCCATCAAAAATCGAAAGCATGGGTTTTATCCATCGTGGACTATAAACGTCCGTTCTATTTTAGCGATTTTCCTATACATATGTCATCGTCGAATTTGCCAGAGTAAGACGAGAATTATGTGGGTTGTCGCTTGAATTAGCACAGGAGCTTATGTCTATTCTATGCAGATAACAAAACAGGAGCGACCAAATGTATACAGGCGACATAACACCCGAATTGCTGGCTTCATCGGTAATCTCCGTACCACCATTGGCACGTGATGAGTCACTTGAGGTATCGCGCACCGAAAATGCAAGNATGATTGGCTATCTGGAAGCTGGTGGAGTAACGACGGTACTCTACGGTGGAAATGCTCTTCTGTATCACGTGGCGTTGAGTGAATACGCAGGTTTGCTAGAGGTGCTTGTGGAAGAAGCGGCGGACGAGACTTGGATCATTCCGTCGGTTGGACCAGGATACGGCACGATGATGGATCAGGCCGCAGTACTCCGAGAGTTTGACTTTCCGACCGCAATGATTCTGCCTCAACAGGGAGTCGCGACGTCCACTGGGATTGCTACGGGAGTGCGTCATTTTGTTGAGGCTGTTGGGAAGCCTGCNGTTTTATATATAAAGCAAAAAGGTTTNATGGACGTCGCGGATGCGGCNAAACTAATGGAAGANGGCCTGATTTCTTGGATCAAATATGCGATTGTTCGAGAAGATCCCAGTCAGGATTCTTACTTGAGCGAATTAATCCAGTTGATCGGCCCCGATCGGATTATCAGCGGGATTGGTGAGCAACCAGCTATAGCACATCTGGATGGCTTTGGAGTTCAAGGATTCACATCCGGCTGTGTATGTGTAGCACCGGCACTGTCGATGCAAATGNTGCGGGCGNTAAAGGCGGGTGATGTGGCTCNNGCCGAAGAGTTNCGAAGGACTTTCCGACCGNTGGAAGACTTAAGAAACGGGATAAACCCTGTTAGGGTTTTACATTCTGCTGTGCGCAGTGCTGGAATTGCTGATACAGGACCTATTCTGCCATTAGTGTCGGAAGTGTCGCAGTCTGAGGCAGATGAAATAGCAATTGCATCTGCAACATTGATGGCTGCGGAGCAAAATGCCCTGTCAACCTGATTAGCAATTTCCTAGTAGGCTATTTAATTACGTCCGCTATTCGCATCAATCTCGATCTTTCATTGATTTGCATCGAAACTGTTTTGCCGCTGGCGAGGGTCGAAGTGTAAGTTGCCATATATCCTTGTTCAGTTAAGCGGATACTGAAACCGGACTCATTCAGCCCGTTGAGTGGTGTGTCTGTGATGTCCAATTGCTCAAGTGTTTCGGCCCATGTTTTGTTCTTTCCGAAATAGGACTTTTGATGATGGTACACCGTCATCAGTAATTCACGCATCGCATGAGTCTCCACTAACTGGTGACCGANCTTTGCGCGTTTCTTTTTGGTGAACCAGACGTAGCCCCACCGTTCAGGCCNATGCATGTCGATGATCCCTTGTGGNGACCAAACCCAGTTATCTTCCCGTGTTTTTGGAAGTTTCTTGTACTGTCCATTCTCGATGACGTGCCGCCACTCAACTCTCGAGTAATTAAAACGCCAGTTGTCTCCCTCGTTTGGAGGAGAGGCTTGATGAGCATATTCTGNTAGCACACTCCACGGGATGGCGATTTCGACGCTCCAATAGTTATCTCTATCGGACGGGTCATTTAGAGTGCCATCTATATGGACAGCAGTTTTAAGCCCCGGGATTTCCCAACTGTTGTCTGCCGGGCCACCGTCCTTATAGGGTTTNAGAAGGAATAGATCCCAACCGGTGTTCAGGGCATTCATTTCAAATTCGTAGTATTCATGGTTGTCACCATCAGGGTCAATGAATACCTCAAAGTCATTATCGTGAAAAATCACACTGTCATGCTCGGTGAGTGTGCCCCAAACATGTGGCTCTTTCATCCAAGCGGCAATNTATAANTACTCATCGTCCCAGAGCATTTTCATCCGGGTTGAGAAACGCGGACGAGGTTTAACATCTCCTTCAATGTCTTCGAATTCAGAGGACCATGCCGCATTCTTCCAGGCCTTATCTGTTATTTTGCCATCGATCACAATCGGTCCTGCGGCATACGAGCAGACGTAAGACTTGGGAGTGAGATGCTTCATTTTCTCCCAGTCGTCTCGCGAGTCACTGAGCAGTGGGGAATCGAGTAGAACGACTAGGGTAACGGCGACTGCAAGTGCGCCAAGTGGTTTCGGAGTCATCGGATGTTGCTTGCGTAATTAAGTGAGATTGTTACTTGCTCGGTATNGNCACGGTGATTNCTGCGGAGAACACACTTGTATAATCNCCACGCTCTAGAATTGTTTGNCGAATTAGTTCTGAGNTGCGGGTCACCTTGCCTCTAAATATATTGTGGCCTTGGTATGAAACGGTTATCGGCTTGTTGAGATTGCATAAGTCGTCATTCAGTCGAATGATGATCTCCTGCAAGTCGCATCGCTCAATGTTGAATGTTTGTCCATCTCGCTGGACGATGGTTGTTGTCCGCCCCTGCCGGTTTTCGTTGTTGACGGCCAACCAATAAAAACGATTGTGCGTTACGTCGTCTTGTTTCCAGACAATGCGTTGAGGTAGAGGGTTACGTGTGTGCTTTGCCATCCAGGGTACAGCCACACGATCTTCGCGATCCATCCAATGACCTTTGCCTTCATGAATCTTTACTAGGTGCGTGTAACCTTGAGGATCCTTCTCTTGTAATCCNGCGAGNAGTTTCTCCCACTGCNCGGCTACTTTGTTTCGGTTGTAANCGCTGTCGTTGGCACCCATGTGCAGTGTAAATGCNGTATTACGCAANCTCTCAGGNGTAGAGTCGTTTGGNTGGCCAGCCATCATCGCCGCNCCNGCCCATCGGTCAGCCATGCGTGGNCCGATCTGATAGACGCCATCTCCGCCAGCCGAGTAACCCATCACGTATACACGATTTGGATTNACACTCTCNAACAGGACCATGTTTTCTATCAGGCGTTGAAATAGAGGGTCGATATGACCTTGATGCCATAGATTCCAAGTGTTGGTTGGGGCGCGTGGTACGAGATAGACGCCCTCTTTNGGTTCATACAGACGTTTTTGATTTTCCCATTGCTGGTCGTTGACTTGTTTGGGAGNACCTCCTCCGCCGTGAAGTGATATGAACAGGCTGCGACCGCCTTCCGGAGCATCNCCGTTGACGCGGTAATAAAATGGCATTTTTAGGTCACCGTGGGANAGCACTCCGGATTTGTGCTCTTTGAGACGGCTGGCTTTTTGCTGAGCGACGTATGCTTTCCAAATTAGCCCTTCAATTTCATCAGACTCACCGGCGGTTAGCGATTTATCTTTCAGCGCTAACGTTGCAAGCGGTGTTTGTGCTGAAACGTCTTTCGATAACTCAGCCTTTAGAAGCCTAGAGTCATGCTGAGCNTGCGTTGACTGTGTGTATCCAAGAATGGCCAGATTAAACACAAAAAGACTGCAAAATAGTTTTNNGAAANTGAAGCGTGCCATNTAAAGGTTCACTCTNTTGAGGGTTCGTTTNTTCAGGTTTATTCGANTGAAAATCGTCGGATTCGAAGGTGTTTTGTGNAGANTTCTAGTTGTCAAAGCGAACGAGCTGTTCTTCGGCAGCTACGNTNAGNTTNNGTGNATCATGACCTGAAACCTGGATNNTATAAGTGTCGCCGANCTTTAGAGGGACNCTGATATGGTCGTTTGCATCAAAGCTCTCGTCATTGGTTAGACCGTTGAANACTTGNTTGCCACTGGAATCGATGATTGAGAGTTTCGACCGAACACGTTGAGGAGAATTGGATTGCGTGCTCCGCTTTGTTGCGACGAACATGACNCGTACAAATCCGTCTGGTAATTCCTCTTTAAGTTGCGTGTATCGATCTGTGACGTTGACTGCAAATACGTCTTTGCGATTCGGTGCCCAGACCATGGGGAACGCCGTAGGAGTGTGTTTGTAGCTGACAGCGTAAATCGCATGAATTGGATTGTCGCGTTCGGCTGTGGATGCTCGGCCNACGAACCANCCCTTGTCGAGTTCATTNCCGGTTGGTTCNGCNGCACCGGTAAAATGCCAGCCGTTATCCCAGATTTCGACCCAGCTGTGGTTTCCGCTGCGATTAGACCANANAGGGGTGCCGACAAATCGAGCAGGGATTCCAACGCTGCGGCAGGCATCTACAAGAAGTACGCTCAGCCCTGTACAGGAAGCTAGTCCTGTNTCGATGGACTCGGATGGACTTTGATCAGCTTTCTTGCGTTGAGTTGAATACTTTACATTCAATAGCTTGAAGATATTCTGATTCAAAAGTGCGGCAGCTTCCGCGGGAGACTTTGCATCCTTTACCAGAGGATAAAAACGTTCNTGGAATTCAGCTCTCCACTCATCGCGTNTCTCGTTAATGCATGCATAGGGTAGCACGTTGTTTAGAAACACGGGTTCAGGAACGTGTTCTTTCCACGGCGATGTTTGCCAAGTCATATAAGCGCGGTCTACATTTTTGAGTAGATAATCAGCCTTTAAGGTTTGCAAATCATGAGTGGGCATGTAGCGCACAAGAAACTGCATTGCTGACTTTTGAGCTTTTGGAGCACGTTTCAGGGCTTGCTCAATTTCTCCTCGATTATCCTGTGCACGTTCAAGTGCGGATTTCAGTTGAGGTTCAACGGCGTGTGCACCGGCGGCAATCTGGAATAGCACTAAACATGCTGCGATTCTCATCGTTTTCATTGCACGTCTCCTAAGCTTATGTTGGACTCGTCTATTTAGAAATTGTAACAGGTTGATTTGTGTTGACGCTCTTCTGTGCATGAAGCATTGTCAGATTAGCCAAGTCAGCACGGAGTTGTCGNAGTTTGAAAGCTGGGCANATTGGAAGTTCTTGGCATCAATTCAGTAAANGTGTGTAAGTCAGCCNGTCTTTTGNNGCACTTTCTCCGTTAATCTTATTAGTAATATTTGTAATTTTCGCGATGCTGTGGAAGATCGAAGGCGACAGTGATTAAGCCGGTTCTTGGCAGGAGAAGGAAGATGTCAGAAAAAGGATCTGCTAAGAAGATTCCTTGAAATGCAAGAGGTATTCTTTAGGTCAGAGTCAGTAGCCTACTTGAAACCGTGCTCAAATGAGATAAAACGCCTTTATAAGGAAGTCTCATAGGATGCTGGAAATATTCACAGGGGAGCTTACGGTGAAAAACTCGATTACGGCCATCACTGCTACTTTGTTATTGCTTGTTAGTGTCAGTGCGATTCAGGCACAGCCAGAAGGATCAAACACCTATTCAGTTGAAAAAGGTGATGTAATCATTGAAGTTAACGGCACTAAGATTGTTAAGGTAAATCAGTACCAGAAGCTCATTCGTCATTCCAATCCTGATATCTACTTCACGGTTAGAAAAACAAATGGCAAAGAAGTTTCCTTGCACGCTGTACTCAAGAATCGCGTTACATGCAACGCACGCTTTGCCATCGACATTGCACACAACCGTGGCGATGGCGTCCGGGTAACCGTAGTTGCACCGCGTTCACCAGCGAGAGTGTGCTCACTTGTGACGTCTCAGGAGTAATCCTACTTGTCAGTAGTCATAACCCAAATTGGGTTGTCGCCAACATCGTACGTATGGAATCTGGTCAGCTCACCAGTTTCCTGATTGATTTTGTATGCCGCAAGTTTTCCTGTAAGTTGGCCGCCCGCATAGATGAAGTTGCCAGTAGTATCGATTGTGAACGTGCGTGGAAAACCTTCAGTCTTGAAGTAGCCCACTAGCGAGACTCTCCCTGTTTCGCCATCAATTCGAAAGCCGGCTAATGTGTCGGCACCTTCTCGCTTTTCGTTGCGTGCGGTTACATCTCGATTTGACACGTAAACGAATTGTCCGTCCGGCGTGATTTTGATATCTGCGGATGCCCATTCTCCTTCGATGCCTGGTGGCAGTGACGAAAGCGTCTGAACAAGTTTCAGCGTGCCGTTCTTATTCACTTCGTAACAAGAGATGCCTCCGCCAAACTCGTTAGATGTGTATGCGATTCGCTTTGACGGGTGAAATGCGATATGGCGAGGGGCATGAAAATCCTTGCCAGTTTCCGGGCCATCGACATACGGAGGATCAAGTGGCGTGAGTTTGCCAGTGCGGCTGTTTAATGCAAACTGATAGACTTTGTTAGGCGCAGTATGTGGTATGTAAGCAAACTTGCCCGACCATTCAATTTCGATACAATGGGCCGTTTTCTCCGTGACTTTGTTGTCCAGATGCTCACTTGTGACAATGCCTTTTTCGATCCGGAAAGTATTTACGTCACCAACGCCGTAGTGTGCAGTGAGCAAAACCGTACCATCTGCATTTGTGCGAATGTACGGTGGGCGTGACGTAATCGTTGCATTACCTGCAATAGTTAGGCTGCCGTCTTTCTTGCGTTTTAGGCTAACCACTGTTGGTTTTTCTGCGTGATTTAAGAAGGCGTAAACCATTTTGTGATTCGGTGAGAAACACATTGCACCTGGGTTTACATCAAGTGCTAGAGAGTGTGCTTTGGTCAATTCTCCAGTTGATGAATCAATGTCATAGACATCGATCCGTTGCTCGCCACCTACCGCGAGATAGAGCTGCTGTTCTGCCATTACTGAAGTTTGTAGAAGGAACAAGAGGATGGAAATAACTGGAATTGTTTTCATTTGATAACTCTCTGAGTAGATGCCTGAGGGTGATTTACTTATGCCAAAAGGTGGAACGGCGCGTTGCTTTGTAGTTTACGTCCAAATGAGGGGTGTTCATTGGTTGCTGGTTATTTGCAAGCGAGGTCATACATGACTGTACCAAACCGCTTGTAAGGAGCGTTCGTTCAATTGGGTAGGTAGACTTGCCACTAAGGAACATCTGTTCAGCATTGTCCATTAAGGCAGCAGAATAAACGACGTTTGGGTTGGGTGGTAAATAGAACAGAGTAGAAATGACTTCGCCTGTTCCCTTTAGTTTTGCTGAGAAGTTAAAGTCGCCAACGAGACCGTTCATCAGCATCATGGTGGATTTCGTNCCGTCGCGGTATTGAATACGGTAGGCAATCGGCTCATTCACCATCTCTTTCATTTGAGCGATGGTCGGATAACGGTGACTTAGATTGTTTTGTTGTGCCAGTGTCTGGCTTCTGGATAAACATGCTTCGAATAATTCAGGATCGATGCCACCCTCGTCCCACTTTGGCTTGGCAAGCGCCTGCCACACGGCATCGCCTCGCATACCTTGGACGGATGCTACTCCGGTTTCACCACCGGATCGTCTCTCAATCATGGATTGCATCATCTCAAGGGCATGAAAATCGTAAATATCGATTGGCCCCATGGCCACACCAAGTGCTTCGTCAATCTTGGCTCCATATGGCATTTCTACAGACGGCATCCGCCATGTGACCGGTAGTGATGAACCAGCTTGAAGGGCAAATCCCAGTTCATTGGATTCATCNACCATCTCTTTGGCATATGCAAAATTCCATGATAAATGCTTGTCATTAAATACTGGAGCTGTTTTTCCNTCCTTCTTGTACACATCAGTTATTTGTTTGAATAACTCATATCGCGGGTAGAGCTTTTGGCCGATATCGTTTGTTGGATAAACACCGTGTTCACCGATTAGCAATACAGCGTCAACAGCTAACTCATCACCTCCGCATCGCAACGCTTCAGCGACAGTTGGATAAATCGGAAANCCAAATTCCTTTGAATGGCTAACTGACATATCGCCGTCAGGTTGCTGGTCAACATAAGCCGAGACCACTTCGAATCGAGTGTCGTGCCAACTTCCTTCCTTTGGATAGCCCCAAAGAAATCGTGTGGACATGTGCCAGGAGTGCGTGCCACGTGTCCAGAGCGTGGTGACCACTGCCATACGCAGTTTTTTGCGAGGACCAAATGCTTTGGCGTCATTGATAAGAAGTATTGGTGAAGCGACCGCGGCGGCTGTAGCTTGTAAAAACTGTCGTCGAGTATTCACGGTGTCTCTTTCGTGTGGTTTGGGAGGAGCCGAGGCAGTGTTAATTTGCCTGGTTTTCTTCCGGTTTGTCAAAGGTAAGTATGTGTACGGGTGAGTGGCTGCCAGTGTATTTGCCATCCTTNAACGGGCGGCCATTTCCATTGCTACCTCCACTGGTCGTCGTTACGGCAAACTCGCGTTTGTTTGGGTGAAGAGAGATGTGGGGGCAATTCATTAGCTTTGTATTAGTATAAAACGGTTTTTCGTCGCCAAAGCGGTGTAGCTGAAGCTTTCCAATTCCGGAGTTACTACTTAATTTGCTGATTCGCAACGACGTTAAACCAACAAGTGGTCAGTAAGCTACGTTCAGATAATTTCGAACTAAGCGAGAATGTCGTGAATCACATTCCCTCGATCTATATCCAGTCGCTTTCTACCGGGAATCTCTAGNGTTCGGTTATCTACGCCAAGCAAATGAAGTACGGTTGCATGCAAGTCAGTCACGTAGTGACCGTCATCTAATGCGTGGTAGCCCAGTTCATCAGTTGCACCGTGGACATAACCTTGTTTTATTCCTGCACCGGCAAACCAGACGCTAAAGCCATTTGGGTGGTGATCACGGCCTGTTGGATTCGCATTTCGTGCTTCTAATCCNGGCGTTCTTCCAAATTCGGTACAAAATACAACAGTAACATCCTCTGTTAGGCCACGACGTTTCAGGTCTTTGAGTAGTCCGGCGATAGGTTTGTCGACAGACAAGCACTGACTGGCATGGGTGGCTTTTAGATTATTATGTTGATCCCAAGATCCATATGGAGAGGGAAATACCTGCACAAAGCGGACTCCACGTTCCACCATGCGCCGAGCTGCAAGGAGTCGTTCACCCGCAACTTTGGTTGAACCGTTATCGATTCCATAAAGTGCTANACACTCTTCCGATTCGTCAGACATGTCAACTGCTTCCGGCACAGCAGATTGCATNCGAAATGCTAGTTCATATGATTTGATTCGAGCTTGAAGCTGCTTGTCTTTTGGGTTTTCCTTTGCGGTCAGGCGNTTCAGTCNGTCTACCAAGTCGAACTCATCACGTTGTTGCTCAGGTGATTGGCCTTCAAACCGATTTCCAAATGGAAGAGGGTTCTTAGGGTCAAGAGCCAGCGGCACACCTGTGTGTTGTGGACCGAGGTAATGTGCGCCAATTGACTCTCTCGTGTCAGTTCGTGTAGGACCGCCAAGTACGACAAACCGAGGGAGATTCTCGTTGATGCTACCTAGCCCATAATGTACCCAGGCGCCGACACTTGGTTGCACTTCGTCCAGACGATGACGGCCCGTGTGAATCTGGTTTTCCGCTGCGTGGTCATTGTCGGTTGTCCACATGTTCCGAACAAAGGAGATNTCATCGACACAAGTTGCNAGATGCGGCCACCAGTCGGTGATTTCAATTTTGGATTCGCCATGCGCCTTGTATCCGATTTGCATCGGGAAAATCTTCTTATAGACGTCGCGGATGTTCAGTTCCTCGGCTGGAGCACTTCTGGAACGTTTTTTGTGAAGAGGAGATTGGGTCGGATCTGGAAAGGGAGTTTCTGAGAACGTCTTTCCGGCATACTTGGTCAATGCAGGCTTTGGATCGAAAGTCTCCATGTGGCTATAACCACCGCTGAGGAAAACCCAGATGATTGATTTTGAGCGNGGTGTGAATTGCGGTNTTCCATTTGACTGTGCGGGTTGCTGTCCTTTTAAAACCCCCTCGGACGCCAGCATGCTGCCCATAGCAAGGCCTGTGAACCCCATCCCGTAATCAGCAGAGCGGCTGATAAACTTTCGTCGATTTAGGTGAGATGGCATGGCGTATAATTCTCTTTAACGAATGGAAATGAAATCATTATGGTTGAACAGGGCACGGATCAGACCTTGCCGCCTGAGTTGAGCATCAATNTCNTCAGCACGATGCATTAAGTATTTTTGTGCCANCTGTTGTTCCTGAGCGGTCGGTTGGCGATTCAGGATCAGCAAAAATGCATCTGAGATAAACTGCGGATCATCTGCATCTGCTAATTCTTTTGCGACCGCTACAGAATTCGAATGAATGATCGTGCTATTACTCATCGCCAGAGCCTGCTGTGGCACGACTGAAACGGAGCGTCGGTAACATTCTGTCGGGTTTGGAGGATCGAATAATTCCGACATTTTCGAATTGCCACCGGCTTCTGGGTAGACTTCGTAGTAGAGGCTTCGACGTGTCGTTTCATTCATTGTTGTATTTAAAAGAACCTGCCCGCCTACTGTGGTATCAAGCGTCTTCCCAATTGCGAGGATGCTGTCACGTACAACCTCGGTCTCCATGCGACCNTGATTCATNCTCCATAATAAGATGTTGTCTGGATCTATTTGTTCATTTGCTTCCATAGCTGTTTGTGATGATGCCTGTTGNTAGACGTGGCTGTTCACAATTAGCTTGTGGATATGCTTCATGCTCCAGTTGTTTTCGATAAGTTCAACAGCAAGCCAGTCTAAAAGTTGCGGGTGTGAAGGAGGCCTTCCATTTCGACCAAAGTCTGTAACGCTTGAGACAATGGGTTGATGGAAATGACGTCCCCAAATATGGTTTACAGCAACTCGCGGCGTTAGCGGATGCCGTTTGTCTGTAATCCAGATAGCAAGTGCCGCGCGCCTGCCAGTTGAGCTCTTAGAGGTTGACGGGCTGAGTCCTCGATAATAATTGTTGCTGAACTTTGATGGATTCATAGTTCTAGCGGTCTTGAGCTTTGCCTGGGCGGCAGTCACAGCATCGGCTGCTTNTTTAATCGCTGCTTCGCGCCCGTCATCACCTTTGCCCAATTCGCCAGCTTTAAACTGAGCTAACAGGGCTTCCGTAAGTTCCGCTTCAGCAACGGCTATATCAGTCNTGATTCTCATNTCGAGAGCTACTTTTGCGAGTTGGCTGAACTCTTCGTCGGTAAGACCGTCGCGAACGGCTGTATCCGCTGCGACTATAGCNTCGATGGTTGCAAGGGTTTCTGTGGCTGCTGCTAAGCGTAATACGGCGGCGCGGTGAGGAAGATCCTGATTCGCAAGTCNTGAACGTACAGTTTGCAATGCTTCGTAANCGGNCTTGGCACTTGTCACTTCGCCAAGACGCGAAACCTTTGCAAACGCCGGGGCGACATTGCCTGTTTTGCTTAAGTGCCAGTCTTGAACCCCGACTGGAGTCATGCCATCAGAGAATAATGGAGGTTCAAAACCGCTACTGAAACTGAAGTCAGCCGACTTAAATGTGACATTGTCTAGAAGTACTTTTGANCCTGTTCGCGTATCAAAGGTGATTGGCTGATTTTTGTGTTTTGCCGAATTCCAGCCGTTTAATGCAATGGGTACATCATTCACGATGATTTTGTCGGTGGAAGTTTCTTTTATGTGTACTTTGGCTGTATCCGACTCTTCATGAATGGTGAGGCGGACTTTGAATCGGCGCTCATTTGTAGAAACATCATATCGGCCAAGGGTTAGCTCCGTGTGTGTTCCTGGTTGATAGCCACGAATCGCACCTTCAACAAAGCCAAGATACAGTGCTGTACGGTGTGTCTCGGTGTTTTGAGCCAACTGGAAATTGAAGTGTTTGTCTTGAAGGATGGTGAATTCGAAGGTCAATTCAGCGCCTTCAACTAATTCGGTGAACCCTGGAAAGCTATGATGNAAAATAAAGCGGCCTTCGGTGGCATCGAGTAACACTGATTGGTCGCCGTCGATCGGACCGGATTCTCCGTTAGCGATTGCAGACTCTAATGCTGTGTTAAACTCNAATTCTGCAGCCTCTAACTGTCGTTTTANTTCTGTATTGTCGGAAACGNCNGACTTAGTTTGATCGTGTGCGGTCNTTGCATCTTCTAGCTCTTTCTCAGCCTTTTTTAGATGCTCCTGCTGAATGTGAGGCCGCGAGCCAGGATTCCACGCATAGATTGGGAGTGTGATTGGTGTGATTTCAGGAAATGGCACGTCAATAAATCCTGGTACTCCAGGCGGAATGCTGCCACGGTCTCGAAGTTTATTGCGTTCATCGCCGTCGGTGTAGAACCAAGTTGGCTTCTCTGGTGCTTCATCGAAGATCCGTACCATCCCATCGCGCGTCACCGGGCGTGAGCCCCCATATGTGTATGGTGGAAATTCGCCTGGGTAATCTTGGCCGGTAACCTGATCCTGTCGCACGCCCATCGGCTCAAAGAAAGCTCTTAGGCGGAAGTAATCATCATGTTCAATAGGGTCATATTTGTGGTCATGGCAATGCGCACAATTCACCGTTAATCCCATGAATGCTTTAGCAGTGTATTCAACGTTGTGACGCATCCATTCGTTTAGGTTTAGCGAGTAATAGCTGCGAATAAGGTAACCGGTAGCGGGCCATGTTGAATCGTCATTCGGATGTAGTTCGTCCGCGGCTAGCATTTCGCGGAGCATTTGATCGTAGCCTTTGTCGTTGCGCAAAGACTCAATGATCCAGTCTCGCCATCGCCAGATTTGCGGTGCACTGTTCCGTACATCGTCGAGATTTCTGCGACCGTACCAGTCAGAATAACGCCAGATATCCATCCAGTGTCTACCCCAACGTTCTGCGTACGCATCGGAGTCCAGAAGACGGTTTACCACTTCCTTATAGCGATCCTGCGTAGGATCTGCGGCGAATTCCTTAATCTGTTCAGGTGTGGGTGGTAGTCCAGTTAAGTCGATGTGTAATCTACGAAGCAGGTGTGCAGGTGTCGCAGTGCGGGACATGTTGAGACCTGCGTGCTCTGCGCGAGAGAGCACAAAAGCATCAATCGAATTGAAAACCCACTCTTGATTGTTCGTTGCTGGGACGTCTGGACGAATGGGCTTGATGAATGCCCAGTGTTCCCTCGGATCTTCTTCCCGTGATTCGTTTGCTGGCGAGTGTGCTCCGGCCGTGATCCAAGATACGAATAACTGCTGTTCTTCATCTGTTAGTGGGTGACCAATCGGCGGCATCCGAATTGAATCATCATCGGTCGAAATCCGCATTACTAATTCGGAAGCCTTGGGATTCTCTACATCAACAACGCTTCCGTTTTCACTGCCCTTGCGAATTAGTTCGCCTGTATCGAGCCTTAAGCCAGCTTCTTGCTTAAGGGCGCCATGGCAGGCAAAACATCGAGCTTTAAGCAGAGGCTTAATATCACGACTGTAATCACCATCGTCGGCGCGCAGCGGAAGCACAGTCGCCGATATAAGCGAAAGTAACAAGCAGGCGCATTTGATAAGAATCGAATTATGCATACTCATAATGATATCACCGACAGTGGTTGGATATCAAAGTGAGTATCTTATAAACGACTGCTATTTGATTTCGAAGATCGCTTCGATTTCAACGGCAGCTCCGGTTGGGAGTGCGGCAAAACCAAGTGCACTTCTTGCATGGAATCCGTCACCCTCTTTTCCATACAATTCATGGAGCAAATCGCTGCAACCGTTGATTACCAGATGCTGGTCTGTGAAGTCACCATCGGAGTATACGCAACCGAGAACTTTTACGACCTTAAGACCGTCAAGGGTGCCATGCGTATTGTATACAGACCTCAGGATTTTCTGTGCACAGTCCTTTGCCGCGGCATAGCCTTGTTCTACGGACACGTCTTTACCTAAGACACCCTTTTGATCACTTGTGTGTCCAGAGGTGATAAGCTGATTACCACTGCGAATGCAGAGGTTCAGGTAACCTGGTTCGATGGCTTCAAGTGATACGCCAAGTTCTTGTGCTTTTTCTGTGATACTCATGATTTCTTAGTCCTAATCGGTGCAATGACGCCATTTATGCATTTTAACTTGAACGACTTTGTCGTCTTGCATTCGTATATATAGAAGCAGAGGTTGTTTGTTCTTGCTTTGTTAGCCAGCCGGCTAATCACTTTATCGACATTTTAGCGGAGACTGGACTAATTTGTCAGAGAGTGACGGCCAATTCCTTTAATTCAGTTTCTGCCAGATTGAAATGTGGTATGATTCAGGGGTTCTAGCACGCTGTGGCTGAAAACACGGCTAGATTCAGCTATGAAACAATTTGAAGCAATGTTCGGGAGTAACTCGCATGCGTGGGCAAAACAAGATGAAACGACGTGATTTCGTAAAAGCAACAAGCGCTGGGGCATTGCTCAGCGGTGGCGTATGGAGTGAAGTTGCGGCAGCTGAATCAACGGCATCAAGCGGGAAGCTAAANGTGGCGTGCGTAGGCACTGCTAATCGGGCGGCGGCAGATATTAGTGGTGTCCGCCAGGAAAATATTGTAGCACTTGTGGATATCGATAAGAGTTACTTGGATAGAGCGGCNGCAACTCACAAAAACGCTCGGACATATAAAGACTATCGTGAAATGATCGACGCCGAAGGTGATCGCATCGACGCAGTNGTNGTTGGTACGCCTGATCATCATCATGCTCCGGCTTCAATCCGTGCTATTCGAGCAGNTAAGCACGTCTATTGTGAAAAACCACTTGCGCACACCGTCCGTGAAGCACGGATCCTAGCTGAAGAAGCAGCCAAAGCAGGTGTAGCCACACAACTCGGCACACAGATACATGCCGAGAACAACTACCGCCGTGTTGTTGAAGTGATCAATTCCGGAGCCATTGGTGATGTGACCGACGTTCACGTCTGGGTCGGAAAAGGCTGGGGAATGACAAAAGCACAGTTCGACGCATTGCCGACAGAAGGTGCACCACCTGAACGAATTGACTGGGATCTATGGTTAGGTCCCGCAGAAGAACGCCCGTATTTTTATGGTTGGCATCCAGCACAATGGCGTCGTTGGTGGGACTTTGGCCAAGGAACGCTTGGTGATATGGCATGCCACTATATGGACCTGCCATTCTGGGCGTTGGACTTAAGGCACCCAATTAAGTGCGAAGCAGAGGGGCCGGAAGTTCACGATGAAGTTTGTCCGATCGGCTTGACCGTTCGTTACGTATTCCCNGGCAAGAAAGAAGGATCGACAATCAACCTTTCTTGGTATGACGGAAATATGATTCCTCGGAAAATCGAGGGCGAGGCCGTCCCGGGTGCCGGTGTTATGTTTGTCGGTACAGAAGGAATGATGTTTGCNGACTATAGTCGCTACCGACTTTATCCGACGAAGAAGTTTGAAAACTTTGCTCCACCGCAAAAGACTATTCCGGATTCAATTGGTCATCACGCCGAGTGGATTAAAGCTTGNAAAGAAGGTACGCCGACATTGTGCAACTTCGATTACTCCGGAGCACTTACAGAATCCGTGCTGTTAGGAAATGTGGCCTATCGCACTGGCAAATCCTTGGATTGGGATGCTGCTAACTTGCGTGCTACTAATGCTCCGGAAGCAGCTGACTTTGTTACCAAGACCTACCGCAAGGGTTGGGAAGTATAAGTCGNATTTGGTGATGCGNTGCNACTTGGAGCGAACTACTCGTTACCAAGGTACTTCAGTTGAATCTTGGTGTNCTTAAGGTGTTCTTGCAGNGATGCTGCGCCATCCTCNGTTACGGCTGTTCGTGTCACCATCAATTCTTCCAGTTGAGTAAGCCCTTCTAGATGCTGCAATCCAGTGTCTGATACGGTGGTCGAACCCAGATGCAAGAAGGTGAGCTTCTGCATGTTTGCAAGTGCCGGTAGACCAGAGTCTGATAACAGTGTGTTGTCTAAATTGAGCCACTCCAGATTAGTGAGCGGAGCTAGATGCTCAACGCCGGGATCGCCAATTTGAACTCGCCATAAATTGAGACGTTTGAGTGAGGTGATTTCACTGAGGTGCTCTAATCCTGCGTCGAATATTTGGCTGTTCTCACTAACATCTAGGTCTTCCAAGTTTTCGAGTTTCGCCAATTCCGCTAAACCAATATCTGATAGTTGTGTTTGAGATAAACGTAGTTTCTTGAGCGTGGGGATTTTGGCCAACACTGGCATTGTCTCATCGCCAACAAGAGTACGAGCTAAATACAATTCAGATAGCTTCGGTAACACTGTGAGTTTTTCGATGCCTTCTACGCCTATGAATAGGCCGTCTAGAAATAACGCACGCAACTCTGTAAATGTTGCTACTGTCTCCATGGCGCTGTCATCAACTGTACAGTCGCCATCAACTCCGTTCATTCGCAAGGCACGAAGCTTTAGCGGCTTGAGGTTAGCGATGCCATCGTTGCTGACGGGGCACCCTCGTATATCAACATCTGCGATGGTTGTTGCTTTTGCTAAAACCGCCATCGCATCATCTCGTACATTTGTATCGTTAAGTTTGACGGAACGAATGCGTGTGAGATCTGCGAGATGTGCTAACTTGTCGTCATCGAACTCAAGACCGCGAAAATCCGCTTCTATCACGAGGCCATCCGCGTCTTTCTTAAACTTGACGCCGAGTTCATCAAGCGCGTTTAAGGCGTTTGCATCGTCTGTTGGCTTCGGCTTTTCTGGCGTTGCTGCCTTAGTCTCGGGTGCGTCGTTTTTCTCGCCGGAGTCGGTACAACCAAGCGAAATGGTGGTAAGTATGATTACGAGGAGGGCAAGAGTGTATTTCACGAGGTTGATTTCTCAGTGGAAGGTGTGTTTTCAAAACAGTGTTACGGTTTAATATAGTGGCGTTATTCAACCTGTGAAAGTTAGTAGTATGCTCCATGTTGTCTCAACGCGATGAATAAACTTTGGGCCATGGAANCAAACTTAAATAAGTTGTTTTTGTTGTCAGGAATCTACGGGAAACGACGTGCTCTTTAATCGCAGGAAAATGCTCCAGTTTGGTACGGCATCGATGATGTTGGATGCTGTGGGTTCACGTGCGCTTTGCGTCGACAGCGATGAGAGTCGCAATGTGCCGGGATTTGGAAAAGCGAAGTCGGTTGTAGTGGTTTATGCCAGCGGCGGTCAAAGTCACATTGACATGTGGGATCCTAAACCGATGGCTCCAGATCATATTCGCGGGATTTTCAACCCAATTAGCACGAACGTGCCGGGAATGCAGTTTACCGATCTTCTTCCCGGCATGGCTGCGGTGGCCGACAGGATAAAGCTTGTGAGGTCGATGTCGCATGATGATCTCGATCATGGCTCCGCTACATATCTGTCGTTAACTGGCAGGTATCATCAGCGCATTTCATCAAATCCTCCTCCACATCCGAGTGATATGCCAACACTTGGTTCAATTCTTACTCGGCTAAACAATGAACCGCGGTTCGTCCATGATGCGATTCATATAAACGGGCCGGCGCTGGTGCCCTTTTATGCGGGACCAGGACAATTCGGTGGGTTGTTAGGTGGTGCACATGACCCGTTTCTAATTGGAGACGTAACTGAGGGGGATACTGCAATCCCAGGTTATGACGATAGTGTTGAGCTTGTTCCGATGAGATTGCAGGAACGTTTGGCTTTGAAGGACACGTTGGATCGGGAGAACAGTGGCTTGTTTTCCAATGCGAAGTCGAAACGAAATGCCAGGAATTACGCGAAGGCGATGGAGTTGTTGGCCTCAAAAAACGTTCGCGAGGCTTTTGACCTGTCAACGGAAAAAGAATCCACACGGTTGTCTTATGGCATGAATCGATCTGGACAAGCATGTTTACTCGCTCGTCGCATGGTCGAGGCTGGTGTTCCGTACATAAACGTGATTTTCAATCATTCCAACCGTGGACAGGATCGAGAGCCACAAGATACAGATTGGTATGGGTGGGATACGCACAACGATATTTTCTATGCGTTAAAGGAGCAACTCGTTCCACGTTTTGACAAAGCAGTTCCAGCATTGTTATTGGACCTGGAGCAACGAGGTTTATTGGATCAAACGCTGGTAGTTTGCATGGGTGAATTCGGACGCGCACCACTTATTGCTATTGAGGAGAACTTCGAAGGGACTAATCCCGGCCGGAAACACTGGGCGCGTGCCTATTCGGTGTTTTTCGCTGGAGCAGGGGTTAAAGGGGGTGGTGTGGTCGGGAGTACTGACCGAACGGGTGGGGATGTAGTGTCTCAGCGATACGGACCATGGGATATTGCAGCGACGGTATTCAATGCGTTGGGCATCGATCCACACGGTCACTACTTAGACCCACTTGATCGGCCCTTTGAGATATCAGTTGGAAATCCGATTCGAGATTTGTATTCCTAGGTAACTCTCGTCTCGGATGCATAAGCAAATTAACTATAGATATCTAAGTTCGATAAGGTTCTGATAGACTTAGATTGCGGTTGCACGAAAACCTACGGGAGTATGCATTTGCATCGTCGCGAATTTTTACAAGTTGGTACTATGGCATTGGGTGGAATGCAGCTCAATGAACTGCTGCATGCGCAGTCGCTTGCAGGTAACCGTCGTAAACAGAATTCCGTCATATTCTTATATCAACACGGTGGCGCATCACACTTCGAGACTTACGACTTAAAACCTGATGCACCATCAGAGATCAAAAGCCAATTCTCGCCGATTCATACAGTTGTGCCCGGAATGGACATCTGCGAGCACTTTCCTCTACAGGCGAAAATTGCAGATAAGTTCAGCTTGATTCGATCGCTCCACCATGACGTAAATATTCATAGTGACGGTGGAATCATCGCTTTGACCGGTAAACGCCCGGAGGTGTTGGATCCAAGTAGCCAGTCTAAGAGTGAGCATCCGGATTTTGGTTCCATTACAAGTGCGGTATTTGGAATGACCAAGAATTCACTTCCACCCTATATAGCAGTTCCGCAAAAACCCTACATGACACGCCCTACATATCTCGGGGTGCATCATGGTGCATTTGAAGTGAGTGACCCTTCAGCGGACGGTTATAGACCACCGTTGTTAAGGCTGGCTGCTGGAAATGAAGCGTCGCAATTGGCGAATCGTCGCGTGTTGCTGAAGCAATTAGATAAACTGAAGAAGTCTATTGAAACTGAGGGACAGCTTAGTGGTGTGGATGAGTTTCGAGAGGCGGCATTCCAAATGCTGACCAGCGCTGAAGCAGTCAGGGCATTCGATATCTCGGCAGAAGGAGATGACCGTCGCAAAAAGTATGGTCTTGATACNTGGGGGCAGTCCTGCTTGCTTGCGCTTCGTCTAGCAAAAGCCGGTGTGCCTGCGATTAACGTCTATTTCAATACACCCAAAAACGGTCCGGAGTTTACCAACTGGGACGATCATCCTGGTAACGCAATGCGTCCTGGCCACTTTGCAAAATATATGAAAACGCGTTTGCCCTACATGGATCGCTGCTTGACAGCATTAATCGAAGATATCTTTGATGAGGGACTGGATGATCAAGTAATGGTCGTGGTGGTAGGNGAATTCGGCAGGACTCCAAAAATGAGATACGGACCGCCTGACAATTCCTATGGTAGAGATCATTGGCCTCAGGCGTATTCGGCGCTCGTGTCTGGGGGTGGNTTGAAAATGGGGCAGGTGATAGGCGCGACGAATCGCAACGGCGAACATCCAACACAACGTCCGACGACTCCTCAAGATTTACTAGCAACGGTNTACCGCCATTTAGGCATCGACTTAGAAACCTCTTTTAAGGATTTCTTTGGTCGACCGATTCCGATTCTTCCACATGGTGCGCCCATCTCGGAATTGCTGTAAGATGTGTTTAGAGCTCAATTTAAGTGCTCACGTTTAGCGGGATCCATGATAGGTGAGAAAATGAAGCGGTTGTTTGTTGTAGTGGCAGTTTTACTTTGTATGCCAATTGTGTCCGTGACCGGAGAGAAACAGAAATGGATATCGTTGTTTAACGGTAAGGATTTAACCGGCTGGACTCCCAAGATTCGTGGATTTGAACTTGGAGTTAACCATGCAAATACATTCCGCGTAAAAGATGGTGCTTTGCAGGTGGGTTACGAGTCGTATGAGAACTTCGATAATCGCTTTGGTCACATCTTTTATAAGTCTCCGTATTCTCACTATCGATTTCGCATGGAATATCGTTTCATCGGCTCACAGGTGCCTGGTGGTCCTGGTTGGGCGTATCGAAACAGCGGCATCATGCTGCACTGTCAGGATCCGAAATCGATGGGCAAGGATCAGNATTTTCCCGTATCGATAGAAGTTCAGTTGCTTGGTGGCAGAAAAGACGGAGACAGAACCACTGCAAATCTTTGTACGCCTGGAACCAATGTAGTAATGTCAGATGAACTGAAGTTGGCTCATTGTATTAGTTCCAAGTCCAAAACATATCGCGGCGACCAATGGGTCACTGTCGAAGTGGAAGTGCGAGGCGGGGAAGTGATTAAACATATTCTCGANGGAGATGTCGTATTNCAGTACGACAAGCCCCAGCTCGACCCTCGNGANGGCGATGCNAAAAAGTTGATAAAGGGTGANGANTTGAGCTTGAGTAGTGGTTACATTTCGCTTCAATCGGAAAGCCANCCGGTGGAGTTTCGAAAGATTGAGTTGTTGCCGTTAAAGTAAGCAAACTATTTGGTTAGTCTGCGAGGTCCAACCACTGCCAGCAATACCAACTTGCGACGGACGCGAATGGGTGCCAGTTTTCGGCAATTCTACGCATTTGCTCCGGAGTGGGGCGTTGTTTTAGTCCGTAAATTGATTGAATACCGTTCGCGATACCGAGGTCGCCAGTCGGCAGGACGTCTGGACGCCCAAGTGAAAACATCAGGAACATGTGAGCCGTCCATACACCGATGCCTTTTTGTTCAGTAAGGGTGTGAATCACACAATCGTCGGAGGCATCCTTTAGTGTCCGAAGTTTGAGGTTTTTGGAAGCGACATTCTTGGCAAGTAATGCTATGTAGCTTGCCTTGGAATCAGATAGTCCAACGCCTCGAAGTTGCTTGTGGTTTAACTTTTGCACTCGGGAGACAGGTACGCGTTTGTCACCAACCAGTTCCTGAAATCTTCCCCAGATGGTAGCTGCTGCTTTAGTGGAGAGTTGTTGACCAACGATAGAACGTGAAAGCATTCGAAAGGCGTTTGAATCAATTCTTAACTTGCACAGGCCAACTGCTGAGATAACCTCACNCATTCGTTCATCATGNTTCCTGAGATGGCGAATTGCGTTGCGGTAGTCGTAAGATTGTGCCATGTTGTGGAGCGAAGAAAAGCAGTTGGTGGTGTTTTTGAGTTAGGCCTAGTTTGTAGTGTCCGTGTTTGAGTGTAAAGGGTAAGNGTTGTGAAGTTTGATCGACAAAGCTGCGTAATGCAGGGGCGGACGATAAGCGAGGACGTATTAGGGGATTTACGCGAGCACGATGTATCCCAGTTAAGTGAGTTNGACTTTTCAAGGGAGATGCGAGAGCATGGATACTTGTTCTTGAGAAGTGTCATTTCTGCGAAACACGTGGAGCAAGCAAGAACTGAGGTTTTTGNGCGTTTACATGAAGTCGGTGAAGTAGAAACGCCGGATGCAACTGGCGTATATACAGGACAAAGTCACCGCCAAGAGACAGTTGNNGATCTTGGAGTGTTCTGGCAATCGGTGAGTGAAGGGANCGCGTTGAGGAATGTGACTCACGGCGAAGAGATTCAAGGTGTTATGGATGCATTCTTTGATGAGCAGTCACAGTCACATGATTACTTGTTTTTACGTCCAGGTGTCCCTGGACGATCAACTCACCTGCATTATGACAAGCCATTTTTCGCACGCGGAAGTGACCGAATTGTCACGGTTTGGACTGCCCTTGGTGAGATTCCTGTGAAACACGGTCCGTTGGTTGTAGTTGANGGTTCGCAGCGGTTTGACGATTTGCTTGATGCGGCGTATGCCGTCGACTACGCTTCGAATGACACGCCGTTAGTGCAGGTTATGCAACACCCCGAGGAGTTGGCACGAGAGAGAGGAACNCGGTTATTGACCGCGGATTTTATGCCCGGCGACGTGATGATATTCTCGATGTCCTTGTTACACGGTTCGTTGGACAACATGAGCACGTCATGCAAGATTCGACTTTCTAGTGACGTACGCTGGCAACCAGCATCCGATCCGGTGGATCCTCGTTACCGCGGCCCAAACCCCGTAGGCACAACCGGAGCTGGCTACGGCGAACTAAACGGCGCCAAACCCCTCACTTCCCCTTGGCATACACGCTAACCATAGACTGTCCATGAATTAAATCATGGACAGTCTATAAATATTCTGTAGGTGTCAGGATTCTGACTTTCCTATCCGAGGTTTGTCAGTGGCGTTAAGTACATGATGGGTGCTGAAGAGTCGATGAATCGATAGGCGGCCGCTGATGGCAAACAATGGTATGCAGGTACTTCAACTGCACCATCACTGACAGTCTGGTATCGGCGAGAGTGTAAAGTACATTGATAGAGCGACCGCATTGTTTGCTACTATGTATTTATTCAAATGTTAGACTCTCGGATATTGGTGTTTTCTTGCTATGAAACGTGTTATTACAACAGCGTGCTTACTACTGAGCCTTTTTTCTGCAAAGTTAATTGAAGCGAAGGCTCCAATTCAGGTGTTTGTGCTCGCTGGGCAATCGAATATGGAGGGTCAGGGTGTTGTAGATCTTGATCATGAGGAATACTACAACGGTGGTAAGGGAACTCTGAATTCCGTAATTGAATCCGACAAGTCAGGCCGATACCGGCATGTGATTGACGGACGGTCGAATTATCTGAAACGTGATGACGTGTTCGTTCGTTTCGAAACTCGCCAGGGATTGAAGACCGGTGGATTGTCAATTGGCTTTACTGGATACCCAGGGCAGCATCATATAGGCCCAGAATTTCAATTTGGGCATGTAATTGGAAATGAAATACGTAAACCGGTGTTGTTGATCAAGACGGCATGGGGTGGAAAAAGCCTCTACAAGGACTTTCGTCCTCCATTAAGCGGCGGTATTACAGGGGAGTATTACACGCGAATGCTACGTGAGGTGGATGAGGCATTGGCAAATATTCAGGAAGAAAATCTAGAATTGGCGGGCCGGCGCTACGAAATTAGTGGATTCGTGTGGTTTCAAGGGTGGAATGATATGTACGACGAAGGTGCAAGAAACGAATACGCGATCAATTTAGCAAACCTGATTTTGGGAGTTAGAGAGGCCCTGGACCGGCCCGAACTCCCCGTCGTTGTAGGAGAACTTGGTAATGGGGGAAGTGATACGAGTGACAATATGCAATCAATACGAGATGCTCAAAGGACGGCTACACTAGACCCGCGACTCAATGGGAACGTCCGATTCGTACAAACTCATCAATTCGCCCGACCAGCGGACCAGTCTCCGAATGTTGGTCATGCTCATCATTGGTTCGGCAATGCAGAGAGCTATTTCTTAATCGGCGATGCCTTCGGTAAGGCCATGCTCGATTTGCTCAAACGCTAGAGCAAATAGGTAGTCATTTCAGGTGCTTCTTTAGTTTTTTGGTGGCAGAACATAGATTGTCCATGAATTCCGTGCGGGGATTTATTGACTGTCCATGAATTTGTGAAGTTGTTTTGGTAGGATAGCTCGTGAAATCGGGAGTTAAACATAGACTGTCCATGACTTGGAGGTTGAAATGCGCGGGATTGTTGCTGCTGTTGTTGTTTTGGCGTTGAGTGTTAGTGCGAATGCTGAGAACTGGCCTGGATGGCGGGGGCCGAGAGGTGANGGAACGAGCGTTTCTACAAATGCTCCAATGACCTGGGATGGTGAGACCGGAGAAAATATAAAGTGGAAAGTCAAAATACCCGGTACCGGTCACGCTTCACCAATAATCTACGAAGATCGTGTGTTCGTTGCCGGGTGTCTGCCGGATACGCAAGAACGCGTTGTCTATTGCGTCAATCGTGACAATGGTAAAGTCCTTTGGCAACGCACCGTTGTTAAGTCTCGGCTAGAGAAGAAGCATTCACTAAATAGCTTCGCCTCGGGAACACCTGCTACAGATGGTGAAACCGTTGTCGTGTCTTTCCTGAAAGTTAGCGATAAAGAAATTACCGCGCCAAATGTCGGTAGTAACCGATTGATTTACCCCGGCAAGATCATCGTTGCAGCCTTTGACTTTGACGGAAATGAAAAATGGAAAATCGATGCCGGTGAGTTCATTAGCGCCCATGGCTATAGCTCATGCCCGGTCTTCTATAAGGATCTGGTAATCCTCAACGGTGATCATGACGGTAAGTCATACATACTTGCTCTAAATAAGCACACCGGAAAAGTCGTTTGGAATGTACCCCGACGATACGGTATTCGAAGCTACGTCACCCCGATCATACGTGACATCGACGGACGTACTCAAATGGTGTTTTCCGGTAGTAAGCACATTATTAGCCTCGATCCGGAAACGGGTGAAGAACACTGGGTCATCGAAGGGCCGACTGAGCAATTTGTTGCTTCCATGGTATATGACGGCAGTAAATTTTACATGTGCGCCGGCTTCCCCACATATCATGTCATGGCAATTGATGGTACTGGTAACGGCGACGTCACAGAATCCGCAATCAAGTGGCATGTAAATAATGTGCGCTGTTATGTTCCGTCCCCCGTCGTCATCGGTGATTATCTAATCGTGGCAGATGATCGAGGCACTGCAAATTGCTTTGACACCAAAACAGGGGAACGACACTGGCAGGATCGTCTCGGCAATCACTTTAGCGCCTCATTGCTCGCCGTGAATGGCCTAGCCTATATGCTTGCGGATGACGGTACGATGAAAATCGTAAAGCCTGGGGCTACGCTCGAAGTGGTTGCAGAGAATAAGCTGCACGAATTCTGCTACGCATCACCCGCTATCGCTGGTAACGAGTTGTTTATTCGTGGTGAAGAACACCTTTACTGCATCGCCAATACCACTAAGTGATGTGGCATTGCGTTAGCAACGATCGACCCTTGCAACAATAATCCTGTGCCCAATAAGGACCCACTCTAATGAATAAGCCTTCAGTTCCGATGCGCCGTCGCGAATTCATTGCCGCATCGGCAGCATGTGCGCTTGCTCCCACCGTTCTCACCGCCCGCAAAACGGATTCCAAAGAGGTAATCCTTGGTGATGGTAAATATGCCTATCGAATTAATCACGACTGGGCACAACTCCCTGAAAAGTACTCGTGGCAAACTACCCACAATGTCGCTGTCGACAAAAACAATAATCTTTACGTAATTCATGAAGGACGTGAGGACCAAAAAGATCACCCGTCGATTTTTGTCTTTGACCCGGAAGGAAAATTCATACGGGCATTCGGCAACCAGTTTCAGGGCGGCGGTCATGGCATAGAAGTGCGGGAAGAGAACGGCGAAGAGGTTCTCTAC
This sequence comes from Rhodopirellula sp., assembly GCA_002714565.1. GTDB lineage: Bacteria > Planctomycetota > Planctomycetia > Pirellulales > Pirellulaceae > UBA11883. The sequence goes on along the minus strand of PAXU01000029.1, from coordinate 8,670 downwards.
GTGTGCGCATATCAACAAGTGAAATCTTTCGCCAAATTGACTCTTAAAGGCGAGACGATTTGGGAAAAGTACGCTCCGATGGATTCCGGCAAGTACGCAAAGGATGAAGACTCCAAACGAGCGAAGATATGGGGTCGTGATCGTTTCATGCCCACCAATTTTGCGTTTCTTGACGACGGAGGTTTTCTACTTGCTGATGGCTATGGCAGTTGGTTTATCCACCATTACGACAAAAACGCTGAGTGGCAAAGCTGTTTCGGTGGCCCTGGGAATGGTAACGGTACATTTAATACGCCGCATGGTATTTGGATCGACCGTCGTGGAGACGAACCAGTTGTCGTAGTTTGCGATCGTGCTCACCACACTTTGCAGAGATTAACGCTGGACGGTAAGCACTTGCAAACGCAAACTGGTTACGGTTTGCCAGCTAACCTGGATTCCTTCGAAGATTTGCTGCTGGTGCCGGAGTTGCATGCCCGCATTACTCTCATTGGAAAAGAGAATAAGGTCGTTGCTCAACTGGGTGATGATGTAAAACGCATCACTAGCACTGGTGGTATACGAAATGATGAGAAGCAGTGGCTGGATGGCAAGTTCGTACACCCGCATGATGCTTGCTTTGATAATTTCGGTAACATCTTTGTGGCAGAGTGGGTCGCCACTGGACGTATTTCTCGCTTAGAGTCAATCTCTTAACTGCGTATCAGTAANAAAGCCACACGAGATAAAAGCCACGTAGAGGATGTTTTGGCAAAGATTACAATTCAGCATGATGAATTGGCGGCATTAGTAACGCAGGCATTCACCAANGCTGGAATTTCCGAAGCCGACGCGGCCATGGTCGCCGACAGTCTTGTCGATGCAAATCTCGTGGGTCATGATTCACATGGTGTGGTGCGTCTTCGCGGATATCTTAAACAGATCCGACTCGGAAACACCAACGCCGAGTCACAACTCGAAACCCTGAATGAAACCGGGTCGCTGCTGGTTTGTGACGCTAAAGCGAGCCTTGGCCAAGTGGCAATGCGTCAGGTGATTGACAAGTTATTGCCGAAGGTGCGAGAGCAAGGTGTGGGTTCGGCCACGGTGATCAATTGCGGGCACGTCGGTCGACTGGGCGAATGGACGGAGCGAATTGCCAGCCGGGGCTTCAGTTGCCTGATGTCAGTCACGGATAACGGGGTACTCAAGTGCGTAGCCCCACCGGGCGGAAAGCGACCAACGATAAGTACGAACCCACTGTCCATTGGTATTCCTACGGCGACAGGGCCGATGGCGGTTGATATTTCAACTAGTGCCGTTGCGAACGGTAAAGTCCTGGTGGCTCGAGCAGCCGGTGAAGACTGTCCGCCCGGTTGGTTAATCGATGCTGAAGGAAATCCAACAACAGACCCAAATGTCAGATATACCGAGCCGAGAGGTAGTTTGTTACCCATGGGTGGCGAGCAGGGATACAAAGGGTTTGGCCTGGGAGTCTTCCTCGATTTTTTGGTTGCCGGGCTTTCCGGCGGTTTCTGTCCTCCGGCTCCAGATGGCGCAACGGGATATAACAATGTGCTGCTGGTTGCCTGGAATCCGGAATCGCACAGCGGATCCACGCATATGCACGAACAGGTTGAAAGACTCGCTGCGTTTGTTCGAGACTGCCCAACAGTTGAAGATGCGCCACCCATCCGGCTGCCGGGTGATCGCACTCAGCAATGCCGTCGTGAACGACTGAAATCGGGCATTCCACTCGATGAATCAACCTATGATGAGATAAAGACGGCAGCGTTAGGTGATTAGCTGCCAAGCATTGAACCAAGGAGAGAGTAAGTGAAAAATCAAGGTAGAATCCTGCGGCATTTTGTCGCTTTGGCAATGACCTCTGTCCTGTTCTCGGGCGGCGAGTCCGTGATCGCACAACCGGATGAGGAAAAGCTCACCGCTGATAGTATGAGGCAAGACGGTGTGCCACAGGGGGAGATCATTGGGCCGATTGTTTTGAACAGCAAGGTATTCCCAGGAACGGTACGAAACTACTGGGTTTATGTGCCGTCACAATATGATTCGGGAAAAGCGGCATGTCTGTGTGTAGTTCAGGATGGTCTCGGACGTGCTAACGGTTTTAAGTTGCCCATCGTAATGGATAACTTGATTCACAAGAAAGAGATTCCAGTGATGTTGGGAGTGTTTGTTACACCAGGTGTCGTGCCTCCCGTACGTCCTGATGCGCAGCCTCGCTTTAACCGTAGTTTTGAGTATGACGGAATGGGCGATCGTTATGCATCAATGCTTATCGATGAGCTAATTCCAGAGGTGGAAAAGCTATACAACATTAGTGACGACCCAAACGATCGCATGATTACCGGAGCCAGTAGTGGTGCGATCGCGGCATTTACCGCGGCATGGGAACGTCCGGACGCATTTCGACGAGTGTTCACTGCGATCGGGACATTTGTCTCACTGCGTGGCGGAAACGAATACCCTATTCTTATCCGCAAGTTCGAGCCAAAGCCAATTAGAGTGTTCCTGCAGGATGGCAAAAATGACAATAACCTGTACGGCGGTAGTTGGTGGGTTGCGAATCAAGATGTTTTGGCCGCGCTCCAGTTTTCCGGATATGACGTGGATTATCGATGGGGTGAGGGAGGGCACAACGGAAGGCATTCCGCAGCGATAATGCCTGATGTTATGCGATGGCTTTGGAGAGACTATCCAAACCCAATTACACCCGGGCAGGCGCCCGAACGTCGCACCGACTTAGTGATTCCTGGTGAAAACTGGGAATTGATCACCAAGGGACACCAGTACTGCGAAGGTCCAGCCATTGCGCCAAACGGCGAGTTGTATTTTTCTGATGTGCCCAGCAGCAAAATTCACCGTGTAAGCAAAGATGGCTCCGTTTCAGTGTTTGATGGAAAGAGTAAGCGTGCCAACGGTTTGATGTTCGGTCCTGATGGCCTGCTGTATGCATGTCAGATGGAATCTCGTTCCATTGTCAGATATTCCAAAGATGGTAAACCGGAGGTCGTGGTTGCAGGTGTTGACTCAAATGACATTTGCCTTCTTCCACACGGTGGTTACTTTACAGATCCAAAAAATAACAAAGTATGGCACTTCACGTATGACGGCAAAAAAGAGGTCGTTGATGAAGGTATAGAATTCCCGAATGGTCTTATAGCCACTCCAGATCATGCCTTTCTCGTGGTGGCGGATAAGTGGGGAAGATTCACCTACTCATTTAAAATTGAGGAAGATGGCAGCCTCACGAATAAACAACGCTTGGGACACGTGCACTTGCTTGATGACGACAGACGTAGCGGCAGCGATGGTATGACCATCGATAAAGAAGGGCGCGTATACGTTGCCACACAATTAGGAGTCCAGATATTTGATCAGCTTGGTCGTTGTCATTTGATCCTTACGAAACCGGGATCAGGTTCCCTGACAAATTTGACTTTTGGTGGTGAGAAAGGTGATGTACTTTTCGTAACATGCGGCGGTGCTGTATATAAGAGGAAGCTTAAAACAAGTGGCGGATTAAGTGTTTCAGAAGCCCGCAAGGTGCCCCGGCCGAATCTNTAGAAGCCATTCACCCCTCCATAGGGTGGAAACTGTACTNGGCCTTTTTAAATAAAAAAGGAAAGCTGGGTACATATTCATATCGAAACTGATTTATAGATAAGCTANCATAGAGNTAGTGATNGTGTAGAGTTGCGCTTATATAGCAAAAGNAGNGCNGTTTCGACTACGTAACAGGACAAANTTCATGCGCAAAATCNAGGCTTTCTTAGCAGTAACAGTTNTTGCCATGGCAAGCGTTTTAATNAGCCAAGGAGCTTCGGCCGCACCGGTAGACAGTGTCCTTGCCAGTGAAAACGCAGATTTGGGNGTCGAACAAGNTCCTGCGGCAGCCATAAGTGANTTGGCNTTTCTNAGACGCGCAAGTGTTGATCTCGTNGGCCGTATTCCCACAAACCAAGAGATCGACGAATATCTTGCTTGGGATAAGGAAGCTCGTCGTGGCAAACTGGTTGAAAAACTAGTTGACAGTGGCCGATTTGCAGACCGCTGGACGATTTTCTTTGGTGATATGTTGAGAATCCGATCAGGTGCNACTGGTGGCTCCGCGTTACTAGCATACGTGCATAATGCATTAAACAACGNCATGCCGTACAACGAGCTCGCTCACAAATTGATCGTTACAAATGGAAAAGCGAACTTCACTCCGGAAGTTGGCTTCGTGCTAGGTGACAATGCCGATCCGTTTGCGTTAGCGAGTGTAACAAGTCAGGTGTTCATGGGTATTCGGATCGGCTGTGCTCAATGTCACGANCATCCGTTTGATGTGTGGACGCGAGAGGACTTTTATGGCTTAGCAGCCTATTTCGGCAAGACGCGTCGTCAGCAAAGTAACTTTACCAATGCCGTTTACACGACGGAAGCAAGCGACTCAGTCGTGATGTGGCCACCGCTAGACGATTTGCAAGCCGAAGACCGTTCTCAAATGAAACCAAGGTTTCCGTTTGAGACGATCGCAGCTGCTGATTCTCCCGAATTCATAAAGCGATTTGACAAAATACTTGCNGCAAAGGCCAAAGCGGAGTCAAAAANTGACGACGGCCCAAACATTGATGACCTNCTGGCCAAGTCTGACGATAAAGTCAAAAAGACAACCAGTAAAAGTGGTTTGGATGAATTGGGCGTTGAGTCTCAGGCAAAGAAGGACATCCGGTCGATCGACGTCAAAGCGGCGTTATATAAGCACAGTGAATGGCGTAACCAACTTGCGGACAGTGTCACCAGTCCCCGCAACCGCTACTTCGCACGCAATATCGTAAATCGTTTGTGGAAGGAACTAATTGGTCGNGGCTTTGTCGAACCGATTGACGACTTCAGAGCGGACAACCTGCCCACACATCAAAAGACGATGGACTTCCTTGCAGAAGAGTTTGTTGCAACCGGGTTTGATTTCCGAAGCCTGGTTAAGACGATCGCTCTTTCAGACGTATACCAGCGAGGCCACGCTCCAAGCGGTATCGATGCTATCGACAGAGAGGTGCTTGAATCCTCATTCCTTGCATTGCCAATGCGTCGCATGCTCAGCGAAGCGCTTTTTGACAGCATCGTGACAGCAGGGCATCTATTCGAAGCAAAGCACACAGCAGGACGGAATGAGAAAACGATTTCTGTTGCGGTGCGTGTACCGCTTAAGCCGGAAGGTGACGACGAATCCGTAAAAGTCGTTGGTGATGGTGAAGATCTGGCAAACATAGTAACGGGTGAGAAGCCAGAGATGAAGAAACCGGAGATGGTTGCTGCNGGNTACCAACTGGAACAGGCAATCGAGCTGAACTTCGATGAACTTCTTACCAAGAAAGAAGATGATCTGAAGCTAGAAGCCATGCAGATCAAGAGTGCTGAAGAGCTGGAAGCCGAGCGTATGATGGTAATGGAGCGGGAAACACAGCCTGGTATGCGATATCGTACGGAATACGTTGATCGAATCATCGATGACAATCCGAGATTCACGTCCTCCATGAGGATGGCTGCACCNGCACCTGCTGGACATTTCATTCGTGTNTTTGGCCAAACATCTCGCGAGGAGCTCGGTGAATTAAGACAACAGGAGCCGTCGATGAGACAGGCATTGATGATGTTAAACGGTAGCCTCACAGATCATGCATCTCGCGTCGGCGACCTTGAGCCAATGTACGCATTGGTCGCTGGAGACAAGGCAAATGTAGACGCCGCCGTGACACTAGCGTATCGAGAGATTCTTACACGTGACGTTACGGCAGAAGAATTAGAAACAGCCAAAGAAGTTGTTGGTGCTGCTTCAGACCTTGAGTCTGGCATTTCCGACCTTCGTTGGGTATTGCTTAATTGCAATGAATTTAGATTTCTTCCGTAAACAAACTATTTGAACGTATTGTTTTAAACCAGATTCCATTTCCCGACATTTTTAGGAGCCAACACAATGTCATGTAAGGGATACAAAATGACACGTCGCGCCATGATGGGCGCAACAGGAGCAACTGTACTCGGACTCAGCGTAAGAGACTTGATCGCATACGCCGGCAGTAGTCACGCCCCTACAGCAGAACATGTAATTCTGTTTTGGAATGGCGGTGGAATGAGCCACGTTGACACATGGGATCCAAAGCCAGGTCGACCGGTTCAAGGTGACTTGGAACCAATCAATACAACCGTACCGGGTATCCAGATCTCCGAGATTTTCCCGCAAGTTGCTCAACAAATGGAACACGCTGCCCTTATTCGATCCATTGCGGGTACGCAGGGTGACCACGGACGTGCAACATACAACCTGCAAACCAGTTACTTGCCAGGTCCAAACCTGCGTCATCCTGGTTTCGGCAGTGTGGTTGCCCACGAACTTGATCAAAAAGGTGATTTACCCACCTATGTATCTATCAGCGGACAGGCTCCCCGCGCCGGATACCTTGGTCAAAAGTGCGAAGCGTATTACGTCTCAGCTCCTGGCGACAAAGATCCATATTTGGCCTTCCCAGAAGGTATCGCCGAAGTACGCGGTAACCGCCGTCTGGAAGTTCTCGAGAAGTACAACAAAAAGTTTGCTTCGAAGAATGACGATCCACGACTGTCGGCAACTCAAACCTCAATTGACGATGCAGTTCGCTTGATGCGAAGCCCAGCATTGGAGGCGTTTGAATTGCAGAAGGTACCATCGGAGACGTTGGAACGATACGGTGACACTGCATTTGGGCGTGGAGCATTACTAGCTCGCCGTCTAGTCGAAAGCGGTGTGCGATTTGTGCAAGTAAATCGTGGTGGATTCGATACGCACAGTAATAACTTCCCCGCAATGCAGGCTCATGGCGATGTCATGGATCCTGCGTTGGCTTCATTGATACAGGATCTAAAAGATCGTGGAATGCTAGATAAGACTCTCATCATGATGGTGAGTGAGTTTGGTCGTACACCACGCATCAATGACAATGCTGGCCGCGATCACTGGGCTGCCGTATTCTCCTGCTTCATGGCAGGCGGCGGAATCAAAGGTGGTCAGGTGATCGGTAGTAGTGACGAGGATGCAATGCGACCTCAGGACCGACCGGTTGAAGTTGCTGACTTACATGCAACACTATGTCACGCATTGGGAATTAATCACGAAAAAGAAGTGATGACTCCCTTGCAACGACCAATGAAACTCGTCGATGGCGGCTCTCCGGTAATGGAACTGTTCGGCTAGTCTTCAGACGCGTTTAAGGCAAAAGAAGCAGCCTGGTTGTGTTGGCAGCCGGGCTGTTTGCTTCAATGGACTGAAGTGAATCGTTAGCGGGAATGGACGCCCCTCGGTATGCCGCATGGCATTTCGGATTAAGTAGTTAACTTATTTTGGGTAGGGGCGGCAATGACGCGTTCACGTTGCTTGCTATTGTGTACCGGTTTATTAATCGGTTTTTACTCTTCGTTAGACGTAGTGGCACAGGTCTCGGAGGATGAAGAAGTTCGTAATCCTCTCATGCGGGGCTCACTGATCGAGGATCGAGCAGCTCGCAAGCTGATTGATGCCGGCGACGCTCGCTATGAAGCGAATGAAGTTGAAAAAGCGTTAGAGATTTGGAAAAGCGTCATCGAGCGGTATCCGCGCAGCAAGACTCGCTATATTGCGCACATGAAGCTGGGTGCGCATTTCCTCGATATTGATCGGGCGTTTGATCAAGCACGTGTACACTTTGAAACCATTGCGACCGAAGAGAATTCTGACGACGCGCAACGCGCGGAAGCTACGCTCAAGTCCGGAGTGTGTTATTTCCACTCGCGTAAGTTCGGTAAATGCTTCCTCATAATGCGTCAGGTGATCGAGGAGTTTCCTGTGAGTTCGCAGGTAAACGAAGCATATTATTACATCGGTCTGGCACACTTCGAACAGGGCCACTACTCACGAGCCATTCAGGCGTTGGAACGCGTCGGAACAACATTAGATGCTGACGACACCAGTGCAGATAAGCTAGAAGCAAGCAAGCGATTCTTTATCAAGATCGAAGACGCTGACTTGGCTGTCCTCGATACGGATGAAAGCATCACCGTTCTCGTAAAGAGTAGTGGTGGAGACGAAGAAAAGGTAGAGTGTCGCCCGATTGGCCGTAATGTGCGCGTCGTATTGGGATCTGTAATGACAGGACTTGGTACACCAAAATCCGGTAATGGTACCCTTGAAGTCAAAGGGACAGACAAAGTGTCGGTAGTCTATATCGACGCTCATACAGCAGAGAAGCAATTGGATCAGGAAGTGCTGCAAGAAGTTCAAGTTGTGGCAAACGGAATCGTACAGGTAACCGACGGTGCGTTTCGCGAGACAGTAAATGGCGTAGTGTTGGGCAAAAGCATAAATGTCCAGGTCCTTGATCCCGACCGTGATGTCACACCGGAGGCTGATGCCGTACAAGCCGAGCTAGCTGTGTTCCGACGAAAGACGGATGAAGAAATCGAAGCGGAACGTGCAAAGTTGATTGCCGAAGGTGACGTTGAAACCACGGATACTGAGAACAACGGAGAAGAGATTCCACTGCTGGAAGAAGAAATCGAAGTCGAACAATTTAAGAAGGTAGACAGCGTTGCAATTACTCTCGCCGAAGTGAAGCGTGAGATCCAACCTGAATTAGAGATCGGTGAGGCTCTTGTTCCGGCTGCCACGGATGG
>PAXU01000028.1 GCA_002714565.1 Rhodopirellula sp. | reverse complement strand
AAGCTTCGATGTAGACTTCGATTTGCCTGATTTCGCCAGTGATTTCAGCATGCCGGAAATGAATCTGAACTTGGGAGACTTTACGCTTAACGGTGCACTTGGCCTGGACAAAGTTGAGTTTGGCGATTTAAAAGGCTTCTCACTAGACCTCAGCGGCATTGAATTCGGCATCGGTGAAGGTGCCAGCGAAATCGGAGTCTCCGATGCTCTAGGCAACCTTGTCATGACATCTGCAGGCATCGCCGGTGAACTGTCAGGAAACATTGACATTGGATCACCAGGAGCTCAATTCGGCGGTGACTATACCATAGCCATCAACACTCTTAGTGAGGATGTTTCGTACGACATCGCTGTTGGTGACTTCGAGTATGAAGTTGAATTGCCAGCCGGACCATATCTAAAGGTAAGTGGCAAAGACGCATATATCGATCTTCTAGGACAACGACTCAGTGGTGATTTCAGCTTTGAACATGCGACGAGTCTAGCCGGAGACAGCATTACACGTGTTGCAGTCGATAGTGGACACCTGCAATTAGGACCAACAAATAGCCCAGTAGTTGAACTCACCGATGGTTTTGGTTGGCTAATCATCAATGAGAGTGGAGTAATTGCTGACATTGCCGGAAATGTATCTGTGTCGCTTCCCGGTGAATCCGTGATAGACGGTGAATTCGGATTAACGCTGAACAATACTTATCAGCCCGTCAGCGAATCATTCGATATTGCTGGAACAGCTATTGAGCTAACTGTTCAAGCTGGCCCTTATGTGAGATTTACAGCAACAGATGCTACGGTTTCAATTGCGGGCCAATCAATCACAGGAAACTTATTATTCGAAGAATATGATGAAACAGTTGTACTAGGTGTTTCCGGTGGCACGCTGAATTTAGCTGGCGGCGTCATCAATGCTGCTGATGTAAACGGACTGCTAGTGGCAACTCCGAATGGAATGGCTGGCACGCTGGCAGCAGACGTATTAACTGACATTTCCGGCGTTAGCATAGACGGCAACTTCGCAATTAATGTCAATGACTCGACTACATCCTTCACGGCAGCGACTGACATATATAACGTAGGTGGTCTAAACATCAGTCTGGATATGCCTGCTGGGCCATATGTCTCAGCTACTGCAACTGATGCCACCATTACGATTGCAGGACAAACAATTAGTGGAGATCTCAGTTTTGAGCAGTTAGTAGATGCAGCGGGTCAGGAAGTCCTACGCATTGCCATTGAAAATGGATACGTCACTCTTGGAGGCAACTCAGCACCCGTTTCCGCGGATAACATATCCGGTTTTCTGATTTCATCATCGGAAGGTGTTGCGGGAACACTCGAGGCAGACCTAAGCGTGAATATCCCAGGCATCACTTTGACTGGATCAGCTTCACTCAGTATCAACAATACGATAGACGTGGTAACCGGTCAGTTCTCTGACATCACAACAGCTATTTCATCAATTCCGGCTGGGCCATACTTCCGAATCGAGGTGACAGGCGGATCGATAACCGTATTGGGACAAACGATCTCCTCAGATTTCGCGTTGGAGGAAGTTACGCTTAATGATGGCTCAACGGTAGTAAGAGCAGTTGCTGATAATGCATCACTACTACTTGCCGATGGTGTCGTTGAATTTACCAATGGTTCCGGTTACTACCTGCTTACTCCTAATGGTGTCGCAGGTCGACTCTCCGGCAATCTCTCCACAACAATGAACGACATCGCATTTGGCGGTGCATTCGAGATTGAAGTTAACAACACGGCAAGCTCTATAAGCGATTCGATGGAAATCGGTTCCATAACACATTCTTTGGAACTACCAGCCGGACCGTATATACGTGTAGCAGCAAGTGATGCTTCCATTGCAATTGGTAGCCAGAGTATTACCGGCTCATTTGCTGTACAGGAATATACGATTGATGGTGAGAAAATTGTTCATATAGCTATTTCAGAGGCAGCCGCTCAACTTGGTGATGGCACAAACGCACTATTAGCCTTTGAAAACGGAAGTGGTCATCTGATTAGTGAGCCTGATAACGAAACGGGCGAACCATCCCTGGCGGGTCAAATCTCAGGTGACGTTTCAGTCCTTGTTCCAGGTTTGGCGGTGTCCGGAGCAGTTGCTATTGAGTTCAATCAACTAGATGAAGCAATTAGTCAGAACATCACTATCGATGGTTCAGAAGTTGAGTTTGATCTGGATGCCGGCCCTTACTTCAAATTTACCGGTTCGGATCTTGAGGTCACGCTGGGTGACCTATTTACCGCAACGGGTGAATTTAGCTTTAGCGAACAGCAGGTTGGAAACGCTACTATCCTTGAAATCATGTTCGAGGATGCGGGCTTAAAATTACAAGTGAACGGTACAGACGTTGTTAACTTGACGGATTTATCGGGATCTGTTGTTATGCTGCGGGCTCCACCTCAGAACCCACCTGCTGCTGCGACCGTTTATGGTGCCGTTTCTGGAACAGCGCAAATAGACATCCCTGGAGTATCTGTAGACGCTGATAACTGGGAACTCAGATTTAATACAACAGACAGCTTGCAAACAATCGAAGTGGGCGGTGAATCGATACAGATTGACCCCGGTTACGTCGCTCTGGGCGAAACCGTTGAATTTGTAATTGCCGAACAAATTCTTACCGCAGCAACAGTTTCTATAGCGGAAAATGGTGATGACACCCTTCGCCTCAACGCCACGGATTTGAACATTATATTGGGCGGTGATATCGTCGATGTGACCGCTAACAACGCGGAATTCACGATCAGTGATACCGGATTCTACGGAAAAGCTGAAGTTAACGACAGCAGTATCTCACTAGGTTCAGACTTAGTTGTTTCCATTGCCCGGGCAGAAATTCTGATCAATTCAACAGCGGCACCAGCCACACTTTCAGATGGAAACACTGAAATCCCTGCAGGACCGTATACAAGAGTTGATGTTCTAGATGATGCCCTAGGTCAGTCGTCATATGTCTCATTCGACAGCATATCGCTGAATGGCGAATACAGCTTTGAAGAATCAACCCTGCTGGATGGGTCTAAGCAAGTAGAGGTCGGTATTGCTGGCCTATCGGTCTCCTACGATGGACAAACACTTGGTAGTGGTGAAGGTGCGATTGTTGTAATACCTGGAAATGGTTCAACAACTGGTGGTATCGCAGGTATTGCTTCTGGTAATCTCGGGGGAGAATCGTTTGCGGTCAGCATGTCAGCCCGATTCAACACCAGCAAACTGGCTGTCAATGAAACAGTTACGGTAGGTGCAAAATCATTTGAGATTGTTTTTGATGCCCCAACCGATGCTGACAACAACGGAACTGTAGATAACATTTTCGAGTTTACTGATGTTGATGTTTCGATGAACATCGGTGACTTTATCATGATCGAGGCTGGCGGCAGCTGGAATGGAACCGATCTAATCATCGATGACGATTCCGGCACGCTGTTCATTGGGCAGGGGCCCGGATTAATCGATGGAGAGGTAAATCCAGCAGCACGTGGTTTCCTCGTCACAAATGTTTCTTTGCATGCACGGAAAATTGGACAGCAACATGCAATGTATGCATCGGGTACGCTTCAGATTCTGGGCATCCCAGACATAACTCTTGCTGCAAACTCCGTTGAAGTCAGTGTCAATACAACTGGACAGCAACAAGTTTTAGATTTTGGTGACGGTGATGCTGCAAACGATCAATCCATCAGTGCAAATACTAAATCGCTGTCGGGTAACGACATTACTATCGATCTGTTAGGCCAATTATTACATATCCCCGATACCGGCAACTTATCTATAAGCTATACAGCGGCTGAAAATGCCTCAGAACTGCAAGTTTCAGTAAGTGATGCTGTGCTGCTGCTAGGCACCGACTGTGATACACCATCGGATTATGCCAACTGCACCTTTGTAGCTGAAAATATCGATGGTGATATGCTGATGTCCGATTCAGGAATCGCCGGCGACTTAACGATTGGCCAGATTGAACTCGCAACCGATGCTGTTAACTTACACGGTGCCGTGATTGGACTTAGGGTAAACACCGGCTCCACTGCTGTTGATCATGATGCCGATATTGCAACAACACCTATACCTGCAGGACCATATGTTCGCGTTGACATAACAGGTGTAGAAGGAGATACGGCTAGTCTGGATATTGCTGACACTACAATTTCCGGAAACTTCAGCATTGAGCAATCCACTCTAGCTGCCAGTGGACAATCGATTGCTGAAGAAGCACCGAAGGCTGTCAGAATCACCGTTTCAGATATTTCTGCTGATCTTGGAATCGTTTCGGTATCTGATGGTAATGGACAGTTCCTGCTAACCGATACAGGCATTGCAGGCAGTTCTGCGGTCATGCTTGATGCAGACTTCGGCGACAACGTTGAAATCTCGGGCACATACAGCCTGGCAATCAACAACTTACAAGACGAAGACAACAACTACATCGCTGTTAACGAGCAATTCACCGTCGGCAATGAAACAACGACTTTAAGCCTGCCAGAGGGGCCGTACGTGAAAGTCGCTGCGGATGATGCCAAACTGATAATCGCTGGGCAATCAATCAGTGGCTCGTTCGCCTTCGAGAAATTGACTACCGCAAATCAGGATAGCCTTACCCGCCTGACAGTAACAAACGCTCAGGTTGGAATCGGTGATGGTAGTGTAAACTACCTGTCACTGAGTGATGGTAATGGGGATTTGATCGTCACCGATGATGGCGTTGGTGGATATCTAACCGGTACGATGAGTGTCAGTATCCCAGGAGCAACGGTTTCAGGTCAATTCGAAGTCTCGGTCAATACTGGTGACCAACAACTGGATGCTAACTGGGACACGAATAACGACGGGATAGATGACAAATCGCTCACAGTACCTGCGGGGCCATATATCCGAGTTGATGTATCTGCTGTTACAACAGCGACCGGAAATGCTACATCAGTTACGTTTGGTGATATTAATGGTGACGGCGAAGATACGGACATGGTCGTCTCCTTCAGTGATGGTCCAAACCTACTCTATATTGGTCCACCTAATAACGGCTCATACGAAGACATTATTCCGACGGCTATCGGTATTGAATCTGAAAACACTCGTGCGTCAACAATTGGTGATCTTAATGGTGATGGATTTGCCGATATCGTCGTCGCAAATTATGGCAGCGGAGATCGCATTTATCTGAGTGACGGCTCTGGTGACTTATTTGATCAAGCACAAACGACTACCGTCAGCGGACAGGCACTAGATTCCACATGGATCGATTCTGCAGATATCAATGCGGACGGATTGCTCGACTTGGCCGTTAGCACCGAAAATGCACAAGATTTCTACTACATTAATCGCGGTCACGATGAAAATGGAGATTGGCTTGGATTTGCTAGTGGAGTGGCACTATCTGATGGATCCACTGATGCCATATCGATTGACCTCGGTGATCATGATGAAGATGCGGCAGGTGCAAACGACATTGATATCGCCGTAGAACTCGACGGCGCAGTATATGGCATCAAACAAGTAGATACGGGCTCTCGTCTGTCCGATGATTTATCGTTCACTCTCAGTTACCAGCTAACAAATCAACAAACGGCTGACACAGAAATAACTGTTGCTGCTGATGATACCAATACTAACGTGACTTATGATGATCTCGAGTTAGACATCGCCAATGCTATCGTTGCCACAACGGGCAATTCTTTAGCCGAACTTCACGTAATCGTAACGGTGACTAGCAGTGAAATCCGGACGGAAAGCACTATTGATACGGTTACTGTGACGCAATATATCGCCACCAACGGTGAACGTGACACCGATCTCAGATGGATAGACGATGACACATTACCTGGCGGCCACACCTTTGCAAGCACCGATGTCAACTCTGTACCCGCCTCTTCGAGTGAGGCAGCATATATTGAAATTGCCGGGCAGCGTCTTGAATTCAATGCACTGCAATTTGAGCAGACAACTCAAGATAATGGTCAACGAGTCGTTACCGCTGCACTATCGGATGCTACGCTGACACTCGGTGCAGCAACAGACACACCACTGATTACCGTATCAGACATCGATGGATTCTTAGTCGTCAATGGTGATGGTATTGCCGCGAATTTAACTATAGGACAGGTCGATCTGAATCCATCTGTACCATTTACACTAAATGCGACATATAGTCTGACTCTCAACACAATGCCGATAGGTGTTAATCAGAATTTCGTCCTAGCAGACGGTAGCACCGAAAACCTAAGTGTAAGTGCGGGACCATATATACGATTCACAGCTGATGCCAGAGGTGAAGCCCAAAGCTTCACTATCGACCCTAACGGCCTCAATCAAAATCTAAACGGTTTGTTTGTGTTTGAGCAATCAACCAACAGCTTTGGCGATCGACGAATTCGAATCATTGGCGAGGACATACAAGCTAATGTGGCTGGAATGGAACTCACTGATGGCTCCAGCTATCTATTGCTCACCGATAACGGATTAGCTGGAAACATTTCGGCAAATGTCAGTGTCGAAGTCGGAAGTGCATTTGGACTCGGTGGCGATCTTGAAGTTGCTGTAAACACAACCACTCAACCGGTTCAAGACGAGATCACCGTAAACTCCGACACAATCGNATTGGATTTACCAGCTGGACCATATGTGCGAGTTGGTGGTAGCGGAATGCAAATAACCGTTGGGGGAGTTGTCATCACTGGTGACTTCGCCTACGAAACGGTAGATGTGGATGGTGCTTCAGAAAGCATTATCGTTGTAAATAACGCCAGTCTGTCAATCGGCGACCAAATCTCTCTAACCAACGGTTCTGGCGTGTTTATCGATCGACCGGACGGAAAGGCCGGACGGCTAACCGGTACTGTTGATATCGATATTCCAGGTGTTGATTTTGGTGGTGAAATATCTATAGCCTTCAATGAGCTTGGTCTTCCATTCAGTGTAGAACTACCGGTTGGCGATGAAACTGTTTCGCTCGAACTCGACGCCGACATATTTACCCGAACACGAATCGGTACAGATGATNTTCCCGGCAGCTTGACCGTTCTAAATCAAACGATCAGCGGTGTCTTTACCATTGAGAACCATCAAGTCGAGGTAAATGGGACAACAGAACAAACGCTGAAGGTTCTGGCTACAGGAGTCAGCATAGACCTAGGCGATGGAACGGTCGTTGTCTCCGATGGTAAATTCTCGCTGGTCTCGACCGACGACGGGGTCGCAGGAGTGATTTCCGGTGACGTGGGTCTGTCNCTAGGTGATGACATTTCAGCAACGGCTAATCAGGCCCAGGTAATCATTAACAACACCGATACAGCAATAAACGAGTCTGTAACTCACGACGAAGAAGTAATTGAAATCAATGCTCCGGCTGGACCTTATTTCAAAGTGAGCGTGGAAAGTGTCTCTCTTATCATTGATGGCGTCAGCATTTCTGCAGGCTTTGTATTTGAGAGTTTGACAACTGCCAGTGGAGAGGATGTAACCAAGGCTGCCATATTTAATGGAAACATCGATCTTGGGTCCGGCTCATCGTTTGTGTCGCTAACATCGGCATCAGGCTTGATGNTCAAGACGTCCAATGGCACGGCCTTCTCAGTTCAAGGGACGATCGACTTAGGCGGATCTGACTTATTCACAGTCACAGGTACGTTTAGCGCGTTGGTGAACAACACGAATGCAGCCATCAATGAATCCATTTTGGTCAACGGCGAAATACATTCCATCAGTGCTCCGGCTGGACCATACGTTAGGGTCGAGGGTACGGATGCATCATTAACAGTTGCTGAGCAAATCATTTCTGCAAACGTAGCGTTTGAGCAAACAGTAATAGATGAGAACAAAATAGTCGCTGTTCAAGTTACCAATGGGTCCATTTCCCTCGGTAGTGATCAGGCTGATTATGTGAGCGTCTCGGACATCGACGGTTATCTCATCAATGCTGCCGACTACTTTGTTGGAAATCTAAATGCAAACGTGGCTGTGAATATCCCGGAAGTGTCATTTGACGGAACGTTCGGTGTAGAGGTACTTTCTTTTGCGAATGGCTTCAATCCAACAGCTCACACGCCGGTAGACACGAATATAGATGGCGTGATTGATTACTATGACATTCAGCTTCCGGAAGGATTTGGAGACCCTGTCAGAATTGCTACAGACACGGATCAGAATTCCGACAGCCTTAAGGTCAGCGCCGTTGGCGTGTCAATGGACATAGCCGGCCAAACACTAGANGGTAATTTCGCATTCGAGAAACAGGATGGCGAACTTCTTCTCTATGCAGACAGTGTATCGCTAGGGCTTGGAAGTGGCGATCAGGATTTTGTCACGGTTACAGATGCAACTGGCATCTGGTTAATTACTCATGCTGAAGACCCAGAAAATGCCGGCGTGGAAGTCCCTGTTTCTGCAGGAACAATTTCAGGCTCCGTCGAACTAAACGTACCAGGGGTTGAGTTTGCAGGAAACTTTGTCGTTTCAGTGAACTCCAGTACGGTTCCTGTATCACGTTCTGTTCAACTAGCTGATGGCAGCACNCTTTCGATCGACTTGCCGGCCGGGCCATATGTCCAAGTTGCTACTGAAAACGTTCCAGCCACTTTAACAATTCTTGGCCAAACAATATCGGGGCACTTTAGTTTTGAACAAATTACCACTAACTCTGGTAACAAAGTAGTTAAGCTTGCCGGCACCGAGATGGCGCTCACGCTGACAAGTGGAACAAATGGTGCAGACCCCTTAATTGCAATTACCGGAGTTGAGGGTGCATTCCTGATTACATCGCAAGGTATAGCCGGTCAGTTTGTCTATGATCAGGTCGGAGATCTGAATGTACCGAGCACTGGTGAACCTGTATTTACTCTCAGTAACCACAAGCTACAGATAAGCATCAACAAGCTGCCAATGGCAGTATCCGAGACCTTTAACGTTGCCGGGGAAACCGTCAATCTTGAACTTGGAGCCGGACCGTACTTCCGCATAGAAGTAATTGGTGATACCGCGGAAAGCATTCCAACACTAACCGTCCCAACCGATGCGGGNGACGTAGTGCTTACGGGTGAGTTTGTATTTGAGCAGGCAACAANTGCCAGTGATACGACAGTAAAACGTACCAAATTCGGCATGGCCAACGTTTCATTCTCATTACCAGGTGGAGAATTTGGATTAACCAGCGGTTCTGGTGCATTAATCCTCACAGCTGATGGCATGGCAGGCACGTTGACCGGCACCTTTAACGGTTCTGCAACAGGATTTGAAGCCAACGCCACAGCACAGGTCACTGTCAACACAACCGGTCAAAACGTTGACGAGTCAATCGACATAAACGGTAGTCAGATCAGCGTAGTTGCTGAGCAAGGCGATGAATTCCGTTTCAACGGCGCTCAACTCTCATTAAATATCGCTGATCTAATCACCATTGAAGGCGCTGTTTCATTTAATTCCATAACACCAGTAAACGGTGACAAGGATCCAAATGCCAGCTATCACGGCTTTGCTGGCACAGGCATCGACATTTTCATGGGCAAGGGCCCCCTAAACAATGACGATGGCGTCCGTAATCCGGATGCAATTGGAATTGCTCTGACCAATACAGTCATCGGGCTCNTCAAGAAAAGTGTTGGCGACGAGACAACTTATGCTATCGATGCCACTGGGTCTATCGAACTAATTGGTGTTCCCGGTTTAACTCTGGAAGCCACGGCAACGGTTCGTATCAACACNACTGGTGAGGCCATCGATACCGGTGACGAATTACGCGTAATGACCTTCCCGAACGGNGGTGNTCAANCGGGNGTNGANGTNACNNTTCCAGTTCTGTTTGATTCACCTCAAGCCACCGTNTCATTTGTNGCACATGCCAAGCTTTATATTGCGAACCTATTGCAAATAGCGGGCACCGTAAGCTTTAACAAGAAGCCGAATGGAGATATATACGTCCAGTTTGCTGACTCGTCTATCAAGATNAACGTCGCAGGCCCAGGGGATGTTGGAAATATACAATTCGAATTAGCNGGAAGTGCATCNTTCGTAATCAGCAAAACCAGCGGATTCAAGATGCAATCCTTTAAGGTCAACAGCTTTGATCTGTTTGGCTACGACGGAGACTTGAAATTCGCCGACTGGATGACCGACCAAACATCGAGCATCACCTCCATTGCAAACAACAACGGTTTGATTCAAATCACGCTCAATCAGCTGCCGGAGGTAACTGGTCAACCAGAATATGTATTTGGTAACGGCGAAACAATTTCGTTCGACAATTTTGCATTTGGAAATCTTGGTACCGCTTCGCAGCAACTATTGGCTAACTACCTCGATGGTAAAGAGTTCGAAATTGCTAATTTGAACGGTACGACGTTTGATCTTATTGGCTCAGAGTTCCCAAGCTTCAACATGGATGACTTCGTTCCCGCCGCTGATTGGGGTTCAGGAATGACGTTCAACTTCTGGGATAACATCTCAGCTCTCGTTGATGTTACAGGGACTGCAACCAGCAGCTTTGTTCCAACTGCTGATCTAAAAGCACCATTTGACGGAAGCATAATCGCACGGACATCGTTAAATCAACAAGGATATATTGATGTCGTCTTTAACGACCCGAACAATGTTGGCCTGAATGAATCTTCAATCACAGATGGTACTGCTGAGTTTGTTGTCCTACTAAATGGCTCAACACCTGCGGGAATTACGATCAACGGAGCAGCAACTCCGATAGCTGGCTTGCCAAACACATATCGCTACACATTCACTGGCTCATTTGCCAGCGAAGGAGAGCTGAGTGTTGAATTCATCGACGGTGGATTCAGTGACAATTCCGGCAACTCCTCGGCACAAGAATTTGAGTTTGTGCATGTGATGAATCCAATTACGATCAATGGACAGATCAGTTACAACGCTAGTGGAGAACCTGAATTACCATCACCACCACCAACGGCATTGTTGGCTAGCCCTGTGTCCGGCGAGCCGATTGCTGTTTCAGCCATCAACGGCAAACGCTACATCGACGTACAGTTTTCATCACCTGACGGTTCGGCGATTAATCCAGCGACAATCAATGGTGACGAATTCACGTTAAGCGGCTCAGGCGTCTCATCCGATCTGCGAATGCTTCCAGGTGGATCAGGACAGCCCGATTTCATAGGCACTCCACTTGAACTGGGTGAAAACAAATATCGGTATTTCCTTGCTGATACTGACAAAAACAATGCAACTGGCGTATTCCAGACCGGTGAAGTACAAGTCAACTTCATTGCTGGATCCTTTACGACCGATGAAGGCACACCAAACATTGCAAGAACGACCGCAATTGAAGTCAGTGCTGATGCAAACGGTAAAGCGACAAGATCGAGTGTGATTTCTCTTGGCCCATTGGAACTACAAGGGCCATCTATCGGAATTGAGGACATTGGTTTCAGCAACGGCATGTTAATCCTGACGATTGGATTAGGCGTTGATATGGCAAACCTTGACTTTGGTGGAGGTCAGTCGGGATCGGGCGTATCTGCTGAACTCACAGGTATCCTTGGAACCTTTGATTTAGGTGTTGATGTATTTGCATTACTCGGCGGAAACGTACGGCTCGACTTACCTGGTAAATGGGGCCTGCGAGTAAACTCGCTCGAAATAGATGTCCCGGACGTCGTGTATGTCAGTGCCGAGGGAATTGACATCAATTACGATCCGGCAGCTGACGACTCGCAGGAACTGGTCGTGATCGATAGCGCTGTTATTGAATTCCCTAAATTCTCTCTGCAAGGCAGCATCGATCCTTATGATGACCCTGATGATGCTGACCCAGCGATCCCTGGACTTGTCGTACGCGGGGATGGTTTCCAGTTGGGTCGGGCTGAAATTTGTTACGGATGTCCATCCGCCAATTCCAACATTACGACCGATGACACAAGCGTCAAATTTGGTAGCATGCTCGAATTTGATGATATCCGAATAGGTGTTGAGAACTTCGGGATAACCTACGGTTCAGCGCTGCAATTCACCGGAAACATCTATGTCGCGTCCGGTGGTGCCACATTATTCCCTGATGGCCCTGTTTCGGCCACCATCACAGACAGCAACCGTGCAACAGATGTCGACAGTTCCACTGGACTACCTGATGACGAAGCAATTCGTCTGGGGATCTCATTTGATGATAACGGTCAGGTTGAAGGGTTCCAGTTTGATATCGACACGATGGAGGTAGTGATTGCCGGTGTAGTCACGCTCCGCACACAAGATTTTGAGCTCGACACCACTGCCACTAGTAATGAAGAATTAGTTAGCTTCACATCAGTAAGTGCTACCGTAGAAATCGGTTCCTTGATGTTAACCGGTGAAGGCCGCAACTTTGCGTTTATGGGTGACGGCAGCTTTATGGCTAAGGAAGGCTTCGGCGTGTTCCTTAGTGTTGGCTCTGCGACGGGTGAAAGCTTTAAGTGGCCATCATGGCTGCCGGTTAAGATTCACAGCATTGGAATCGAATGGGATGACTTTAATGCAGACTCATCTGATTTCAATCTCGTGCTGTCACTCAGCATCTCCAGCATGCCTTCTGCTCCCGGGCTTAAGTTCAGCGGCACGATTGAAGGTGTGAAGATCAAACCGTCATTACTACTGGAAGGTAAATTCCCGGTAATTGATATAGCAGCTATTGGCGTGAGCGTTAGTGGCCCGATGTTTGGTGGCGAACTGAATGCGGCACTAATTGGCGGAATCCTAAAAATAGATGCAGCCGGCAATAAAATTGATGTGCTCGATAGTGTTACTCCGGTCGCAGATCGCGTTATGTACATGGGCATTTCAGGTGGATTCGAAATGCTGGGCAGCGGTGGTTTTGAGATACGGTTGGGGTTAAGCGAACTGGGACCACTTGGTGTATTCATCAGTGCATCTACTCCAACGGGAATCATGCTTGAGCCAAATACAGGCCTTACGATCAATGATTTCTCCGCTGGTGTTGAATTCTTCAAGAGTTTACCTGCAATTGATGACCCTTACGAATTACGTAATCCAGAGTTTGGACTGCCCACTGATATGACCACTGAAGCATGGCTGGCATCCTTACAGGATCAGGTTGTGCAACAATATCAGGCAATTCAAGCGAATCCATCCATGAGTGGCTTTGGCGCAGCATTTACTGCACCAATGACGATTACTGGTGGTGCTAAGATCTATTCAGCCTATACGTCGAAACAGCTGTTTAACGGCGAAGTGATGATAAAGATTTCAACCGACGGCAAATTCCTGGTTGTCGGTAAATTGAATTTCGCAAATGACAATATTAGCTTGAGTGGTAAGCTCTATGCCGACTTGTCAAAAATCAGTGAAGGTGCGGCTACCGTCCTATTCCTTGCTGATATTCCGGATCAGGTAAGGTTGCTCACAATACACGGAAAACTACAAATGGGTTTCCGTAATGCATCCGGCGAAGAAGTAACCTTTGATGTCGTGGATGATGCAGTAGCAGACCCGGCATCACTCAAACCACAAGGAAGTCTGATTGACCCAACAAATGGATCAATCGATTCGAATGTCATCAATGATGCCTCTCGAAAATTTGACAACAAGCCATTTATCGATGTGTCATTCACGCCCGCTGATGGTAATTCACTTGATTATGGCTCCGTTCTCGACAGTGATGCCGAGTTTACACTGACAAGAAATGGTACTGCAATTGGCGTGTCCGGTACGCCAACTCCAATAGTGACGACAGTGAGTGATGCAGGTGTGGTGACGACTGCTGAGCTGGTCCCGGATGGTGGTGAAACACTTGAAGAAGCAATTCGGCGAACCGGTACAAATCGCTTCCGTTATACGCTTACAGACGCAGGTTATACGTTCGAAAAAGACGAATACACCATTAGCTTTAACGCCAACTCATTCAAACATGTTGATAAAGAGCTCGATAATGGTAGTACGGAAACCGGCACTGGAAACGATGCCGCAGATGCTACCTTTACCGTGGACGGTGCTACCGCAGTGCTGCTCGATCCAGGCAACGACGGCGGCATTGACATCGAGTTGCTTAATGCACGAGGCTATCTGGATATCAGATACAAGCCTTCGGCAGGTGCCACGCTTGATGAATCCTCGATCACTGATGCGTCAGGTGAGTTTGAAATATCGGGGACGGCAGCAACCGGTGTTGTCGTCGATGGTGCTGCGACCAAAATTGATGATACGACCTACCGATACTCCTTCACTGGCATATTTGGAACGGGAGATGTAGACGTAGCATTCCTAATTGCACGCTGGACAGATGACGCGAGCAACGACAATAGGGCAATTAGCCAATCCTTCAGAGTTGAAGGATCAACAGCTGACCTGTCCGTCCCTGCTGGTGGCGGCAGTATCGGCGTGACCGAGATTAACAGCAACCAGTATATTGAAGTTTCCTTCCTGCCAACCTCCGGAAATACACTCAACCACGACACAATTAACGGCGATGAAATTACGCTGTTCGACAGCGAAAATAATGAACTCTCCATTAGCGGCTTGCCGGAACGTGTCGTAGATAGTAATCGCTACCGTTACAACCTTGACTCAGTGATTGAAGCCGGGGCTTATACCGTAAACATTGCACCGGGTAGCTTTGAAGATAGCGCTGGAACAGGCAATCTTGCAGAAACCGAGTCTTTCACGGTTGAAACTGCAGCCGCAACCGTTGTCGATCCAAAACCACTGGACGTCTTTGACCGAGAAACTCTGAATGCCCGTAAATATCTGGACGTCGAATTCCAGACGACAACCGGCAACGAGTTCAGCAACGCATCTGTTGATTCGGCGGACAGAGAAACAGCAATTAACTCCATTCTCGACGCGGGTGATGAATTCACTCTAACTGGTGCAGGTGGTGAAAATGCTGAGCTATCCGGAACACCGGATGTGTATTATCGAACCGGTACCGGGGACGATTATGTTGAAGCGACTGGCAATATCAGCGAGATCGTGACGGCAATCGAAAACGCGGATAGTGTTGTATTCCGTTACAGCTATAACAACAGCCTCGACGCGGGCATGTTAAATGTGAACTTTGTCGCTGACTCATGGGAAGATGCAGCGGGCAATGAAGGTAGTGCTGGTACAAATCAAATCGCATTAATCACACAGGCTGAGAATTTCTTCCTCGAAGTCAGTGGTGGTATTGAACTAAATGCGGCAGATTTGTTCGATGAGCCGCTGATGTCTGTAACAGCCGAAGTGTCGCTGGAAATGGATTTCGCCCGCAAAGTATTCCAGATGGAATTTAGTGGCGAAATGCAGATTATTAAGCTTGGCAATGTAGGAGCAACAGCGGGCCGTTTCGTTCTGGATAGCAGTGATGAGAACAGTAGTATTCCGAAATTCTGGGGTGTAGCATCTCTGGAAACCAATTTCTCGGAACTTGAACAATACGGCTTATACCTTGGTGGTTCTGGCACACTTCAAATAAATACCACGGAAAATGAGAAGACGGAAACTCTGACCCTGAAGGGTATTGGCGATAACAACGAAGACATTACTAAGACCTACGTGCTACCGGCACAAAGCTTTGCTGTTGAAGTTGTTGGATACATGCGTTTGGAAGTTGCCAACACGGAATTATTCCGCATGCAAGGTGGCTTCTATCTGGGTATTAACCCAAATAAATTTGAGGTGTTTGCGACCGCGGAATTATCAATTGGATCCGGAAGCAATCAACTTACACTGGGTGATGCACGTGGCTTGCTAGTTGTACGCACCGGTCAAGATGGTGCAACACCTGGAGTGGCAGGTACCTTCTCGCTTAGCGCTGGTGCTGATCTAGGTTTACCAGACATGGGTAGCTTGCTGAGCATGGAAGGCTCTGTTTCTGTCATGTTCAACACGACAATGCAGCGTCAGGTATTTGAAATACCCGAATCGTTCTTGCCACTGCTCGACGAGGGTGATCCCACCACAATCGAAATCTTTGCAGCTGCACCGTCACTAGATGGTACAGAAGACCTGTCAGCAACACCGGCAGTGTACTTTAGCACAACGATTTTTGCTCAAATTACCCTGCTAGACACAGTCACTCTTGCCGGTTTTGTGCAAATTGAGGCTGCCGTTGAAGCGAATGGACAAGGTTACTTTGAAGTTACCGGCGCTGTAACGACGGAAGTGGAACATCTAGGCGCACTTTCCGGCACATTGAACTTCAAACTGTATGCAGGTGTCGCTCCGGGCACCAAAGTCGGAATGGCGGGAAGGGTACAGCTAGCCCTCGATGTGAACGGCATCCCGGGTGTGGAAGTCGAAGGCGACTTTGTACTTGAATTCAACGCCGTGTTAACGGTGCCACAAAGTGGTCAGACCGTGTTCAGCGAGGGTCTGGTTCAACCAATCGATCTGGAAACATTCCTTATCGGCGACGATGGAAAATTCGAGCGCAACCCAGACGGCTCCTTTAAAGTTGGAACAGCGACGATAAATCCAGGGTTGAAGTTCATGCTCGCTGGCAAACTTGTATTTGCCGATACACTTGAGCTTTCGGGCAAGTTTACGATGGAGATCTCTCCTGAGAAACTAGAGGTGACTGTTGACGCTGTTCTTAAACTTGATCCACTCGGTGAGCTAAACGCCTCAGGCGGATTGCGTATTGATCAACACGGTTTAACACTTTACGCATCGTTATCTGTAGATGCCAGCTTTGGCGACGATATTGGCATAAGCTTCAGTGCTAGTGCATATGTCTCAATTAATACAACTGGTGCAAATCAGGTAATTAATGGTCAGAATGTTGTCGATGGAATTCTATTGGAATTCAATGGCGAAATTGAATTCCTTGGATTTGCCTCAGCGAGTGGCTCAACGAAGATTCATGTATCCGCAACGCAAATCGAGATGGAGTTCGCTCTGTCGTTTAATTTGGGTGGTTTGTCATTTGCGGCAAACGGTGCAGCAGGCGTTTATGTTGGCTCTAATCCGGGACTTGCTCTGCGGTTAAATGTATCTGTAACAGCAGATGTTGCTGTGTTCAGAATCGAAGCATCCGGTGAACTTGAGCTGAACACTACGGCTGTGTCTCGCCTGGGTATTCAAAAAGAATCCTTCTACCTGCAGTTAGCTGGTGAAGTTTCAGTACTTGAAGTCCTAAACATGGATACAAGTTTCTCAGTGCTTGTGGCTAACGGCGGCTGGGAAATCAACTTTACCGCGAACATGGACTTCTTCGGTCTGGTAACTTTGGGTGCGAATGGATGGGTCAAATCCACTGGCGAATTCGATATCTGGCTCAGTGGTGGATTTACCATAGGCTCGAGTTCATTTGGTCTTACTGGCAATGCAACATTCCACGTGTGGAACACAGTAGAGCTGGTTAATGGCAATGATGTTTATAGCTTTGGTCTAAGCATTAGCGCTAATATGGAAGCTCGAATCTTCGGCATCACATTGGCTGGTGTTGGTTTTGATGCAACCTTTAGCGTAACCGGCTCTGGACGCACAAAAATAGAACTCTCCGTTACCGCCAGAATTAAGATTCTATTCGTAACCATATCGAAAACTGCAACATTCACCGTCGGCTATCTGCAATTACCCGAACCAACCTATCTGGCTGGCTCATCGGGCTCGCCACAGACCTGGACAGCCAGCAATGGTGACGGTGAAGGTACCAACGATCCTTCACGCACGCTTCACCTGAATGTTGGTAACCGTGCCGGCCAACGAAATATCGGCGAAGACGATACTGCTGACCCTTACACGATTGTTCAACTCGATGGCGATGCTCACGAAGGAACTATTCAGGTTAAAGCTTTCGGCCGTAGCAACATCTACGAAGATGTACAAGAAATTGTGGGTGACTTTGGAAGTGGCGACGACTATGTACACATCGACAGCAGCGTAAAGCTACCGATTCAGATTCATGGTGGTTCAGGCGACGACAATATTATCTATGAAGGCCAAGGTAATCCAAACACGGTTACCATACATGGCGATGGCGGAAATGACTTCATCCAAAACGCCGGTCCGGGCGAAATCGAGATCTTCGGTGATGAAGGTGATGACTTGCTACAGGCAATTAGCGGTACCATCATTGCCGAGGGTGGCCCTGACAATGACCAGCTCATCGGGTTTACCGGTAACGATACACTTAAAGGTAATAGCGGCAATGATGTAATCACAGGTGGTGGCGGTGCAAACACCGTGCTTGGTGGTTCTGGCGATGACCAAATCAACGTGACTACCGCTGATGATGGAACGATCGATACCGGAGACGACATTGATTACGTGGTGCTTACCGCAACAGAAAACTCCGACACAATTCTGTTCCGCCATGGCCTGGTAAATAACGATTTGTTTACGCCGGCTGCCGCTGATGCACAGGAAATTGCCATCACTATCGGCAGTGAGCATACCAACCTCACAAATGCCGAGACGATCGTTCTTTATGCTAACGAAGGTGCGGACAACATTACTGTTGAAGATCTTACTCAGGCAGATCTCACAAAGCTGCAGATAGAAGCAGGAAAAGTCGTAACGGCAACTGGTACGACTACACAAGAAAATGAAGACGGTGAACTAGAGGAAGTGACTACATACAGTTACGCCAACGATGGCGCGCTGGATATGATCACCGTGTATGGCTCAAGCATTGCTGACTCGTTTATCCTTACTCCGGAAGGACCAACATCAGAGGGTGTCATCACACCGCAATTTACACGGGCTCGTGTCACACATACTAGATCCAGTAATGGTTACGATCTGGAAATTGCTCAAACTGTGCGTGCCGAAGGAGACAGGCTAACAATTATTTCCCAGGATGGAGATGACTTAGTCGACGCGTCATTGTTGTCCACAAGCCAAACGATGACACTCGATGGCAACTCAGTCGAAGTTGTGGCACCTGACATGCTGGTAATCGATATCCAGACCGGCAATGGATCTGATGTCTTAATCGGAACAGCGTACCAGGATTATCTTGCAGGTGGTGAAGGCAGTGATACCTATACCGGCGCAGATGGAAAAGACTTCTTCTCCGACGTTGACAGCGATGGGAACGATTACGATACGTTAATCGAGACGTTCAACCGAGATGTAACACTCACGGATTCCACCTTAACTGTCGGAACTATCCTCAGCGATACCGGTGGTCAGTTTGTAACAGGCGATCCTGTAACACAGGAAGAGTTAGAGGAAGCCGTTAAGCAAGATAATCCGGATTACGCAATGGGCAATTCCGGGGATCGATATGCCGCCGATGCAACCCATGAGAACCTAGATTATATCTTTGAAGAGGCGCAAATCTCTGGTGGCGATTCCAAGAATGTGTTGGTCACCGGTGACCGCGATGGAATAATCACGATTGGCAGTACCGCATATCCAGTTTCCGACTGGACTGCCTCGGTGATATTAGACAATAAGGGGAATACCACTAACCCGCTGCCAGAAGTTTATATCCTTAACGTGACGGGTGGAAACAATTCAAACCTCAGCATCCGTGACTCAGGAGCGGGAGAAGGGTTTGACCATTTGGTCGTCTTCGGTTCCAACGGGGCGGATACACTAGTTCTCGACACGATAGCGACGACAGGACTTGTCACCATTGGTGAAGAACCAGGTCTGGAAGATCCCGACACCAGAGACCGGCTAACCTACCGTGGCATGGAATTGGTGCAATATGATCTGTTTGGTGGTTCGGATTACATTCTATCCAATGACACGAATGTTCTGAATCTAATCAATATGGGCGGTGGTGACGACACGATCGTTATCGGCACAGTGCCGCTGAAGCCCGACACTGGTAATCGCACACTCGAGTTCCCAGATGGTGTGCCTGTTGCTGACACTGAAAACATGACTAACGGAAACTCCGCTAAGTTATATGTCTTTGGTGGGGCTCAAAACGATCGATTCGAAGTCAATCACAACCGTGCCCAACTATTCCTGCACGGCGGCGATGGCAATGATCGGTTCCTACTGAAGACATTCCTCGTTCTTCGCGAGAATGCGGACGACACCGAGGAAGTTACGAATCTAGCAAGTGTCTTTGGTGGAACCGGCACAAACCGTTACGACTATCTACAGAATGCACCTGTCTTTATTAATGGTGGCCCTGGCATTGATACTATCGTTGTGATAGGAACGCCAATCGGTGACGTATTCGTCGTCACCGATGCGGTTATCGCCGGTGCCGGTCGACTGACAACATTTACCGGCATTGAATCAATCGAGGTCGATGGTGGAGGTGGGCCTGACGAGATCTACGTGCTTAGCTCAAGTGAGGAGCTGAGTACAAGCATCGTTGGTGGTTCAGGTGACGACACGATTCATATCGGTGGAAACCCCCCACCATTAATCTTTGATCCGCCGGAATACACCTACCAACCGTCGCCGGTAGTCGTGCAGGAAGCACCAGAGATCGTTTACAACACTCAAACGATTTATGAAGGCGATTACACAGTCGTAGTT
The DNA here is from genome assembly GCA_002714565.1 of Rhodopirellula sp. Classification (GTDB taxonomy): domain Bacteria; phylum Planctomycetota; class Planctomycetia; order Pirellulales; family Pirellulaceae; genus UBA11883. Next base: position 6,363 of record PAXU01000028.1, on the reverse strand, counting down.
GAATTCAATTTCTGGGAATCAATAGTCTATGGAATTCATCATCAGCATCTGGGTGAAACTGAACGGCGGGCAATTCAGATGCTCACGGATAGAACGAATGCTTGGCTAGTAGGCAAGAGTAACCAGACTTCCAACTTCAAGAATGGCTTGGTCTTGCTCGGAACTGATGGTAACGAGAAGAATATTAACAGTGACACCATCACCAGCGATAACATGACGATCAATACTCGTTCTTCCTTCAACTCCTGGTGGTGGGGTACCTTTGAGACAGAGATGGAAGTCACGTTCCATGATCTTAAGGTCACATATGAGTCCGGTAGCCTCCAACAGCAAACACGATTAGTGCAGCCACCTCCTGTAACCGTCGATCCACCTCCATTCGCCTACCTTGAAGATGCGGTATTTGACATCAGCACCAATATCCAGGGTCGCCTCACCATCGATGGCGGAGAAGAGGTGGAAGAGAATGGCGATAAGATCTTGTTACACAATACGGGATATGTTGGTGACGCACAGTCCGTTGATATCCGTAACCGCATCGCGCCACGTATGATCCAAACTGGTGAAGACCAGTTCGGCAACCAAATATTCGAACACGATGTTGATCCGGATACCGGTGAAAAAGTAGACGACGTGTATCTGACTCTTGAAGGGCTCGGGTTACCTGTTGGTGTCGGCAATGATACGGTCAATTACTACGGTGTCGAGCTTAAAGGTATTGAACAGCTACAACTGCGGTTATCGGACGAAAATGATGAAGTCGTAGTTGCACAAGACAACTACTACGGCACACAACGTTCAGACGACTTCCTGTTCCAGATGAAGGGGACTTCGGAAGAACGCATTTCGGACAATCGACTTCCTCAAGGTTTCGATCCAAACGAAGAGCTGCCGATGGCTATCTACGCCAATGGTGGTGACGATGTTGTTCGTCTCAAACAATTCCGAGGCTCTATGGAGGTCTATGGAGGTGAGGGGGATGACGAGCTTTACCTAAGCAATGATGACGGACTTGATGGAATTCAAGGGGATATCTTCTTCGATGGTGATGCATATATCGAGGAGGATGTTTCCGATGCTATCGTCAGTGATTATTCAGCGGGCTTACTAGAAGAATTGCCTGAAGTATTCATAACGACCGGTACGCCTAGAACTGGCATTGCCGTGCCACAACACGATTATGAAGATGCAACCGGTGCCGTCACTGCATACTATGAACCGGTCCTTGAAACCATTGTTGTTGCCACTACCCAGAACGGTGGCCAACTTGCCTCTAGCGGTAATGCAATCCTTAGTGGTGCTGTTCCAAATACACCGTTAGGCGTATGGGCTGTCGATCAACACACCGAGGATGTTCAGTATCAGGGCGTTCATGAGCACGCTAAGCAACGCGAAGATTTAGATGGCAATCTGCTGTGGCTTGACCAGGCGGGTACACCAACTACCAGCGAAAGTGATACAGGTATTCCAGTCCTTGACCGAGTGGATTCAACTGCCGGCATTTCAGGGTCTGCTCCCGTTTATCTAAATTCGGATGGAGCGCGTGTATTAACTAATACCGATATCAAATCAATTGTAGATCCAATTGGTAATGAAACCGGACAACTGGTTTATGCTGATGCTGATGGTAACAAGACGTTCACAGCCACCGGCAACAAGAAATACTGGGCAAATCTTGAAGGCGATATTATTGAAGACTTTGTCCAGGAATGGGGTGTGCAGGAGACTGGTGAGCACAAACAAGAGGATGGACAGAACCTCTATTATGATGGTGATGGTTATGAAATCACTGATTCATCAGTCACTGGTATACCGGTAATCACTGTCACAAACGATCCAGCCGATCAACTGATTTATCTGGACAGCAACTACAATCGGATTCTGACAGAGACAAATCAGAAGTCCTTTACCACATCATTCCCGCGCGAAGATGGAACTGAAATCGCTGGAACGCAACCACTCTACATCACAAGCAGTGGATACAAGACTGAGACCCCACCATCAGCCATAGCCATCAATGGTAGTAACGCTGATATTTTGGTTTATGAACTAGCAAGTGGTGGAGCCGAATTCGATGAATTGGATGTATTTGTTAGCCAAGATGGTACCAACTGGACGGATATTACGAGTTCTGCTGGGACGGTAAGCACATTTGTCCGAGGATACTCATTACCTAACGGTCTTGATTGGGTCAGATATATCAAACTGGTGGGTACAGACGATCCAAACGATGCCTATGGTGGATTTGATTTGGATGCAATTGAAATTGTGTATCCTGGGCCAGAAGGACTGCAATATCCAAAACTGGCAATTAACCATAACACCAACGTAAACTTTGGGGCTCAAAACTGGGTCGATAATGATGCATTGATCACGACGGTCGGGGCACCTGACGGGCTTGATTATGGTCTGTTGGACGAAGCAATCATTTTTGGTGTTAATAATCCTTCTGATGGTACATCATTCGACCTTCCATCGTTGATTCCTATCAACCGAACTGTACTGAAGCCGTTCCAACATGCAACAGATCTCTATAAATGGGATACAGCGGACGACGGCGTAGTCGGTTCTGACAAAATCTATGTCATAGATGATGGTCAAACTGAAGATGTCACCGGGCTGCTCGATACGCTGTTATTACCTGTAAATCAGGTTAATNNNGNCNATGAGTTAGAGTATCACACGGGAACGTCTTCCGACCATTTTGAGTACAACGCTGNCGGCAACAACACTACTTTCGATCTTTNNNACACATCATTCGACTATGCTGAAGACCATTTCGATGTAGTCAAAATTNNANATNATNCGGNCGCAACCACGTTCTTTAATCCATTCAAGTTCTTTGTGCTCGGCACACAAGAAAATCAGTGGCCGAGAGTAAGTTTCTTAACCAACCCTGATCATTACACGCTAAATACAGCATCTGGAGAGAACACGGAACTCACACTTGATACTGCTCTTTCCACTAATGAGGAACTATGGGTGATTTATGGAACTGAACGCCAGTTCTATATGGGTGGAGAACGCGTCTACGAGAAATATGTTGTCGAAAACCAGTCAGGTGAACTGGAATGGCTGCAGCGCCAGGCAACCTACGACGGCACCGAATTAGCGTACGATTACTATACGGGCGACCAAATTCTCGGACCTCATGATGTTGCAGTTTACCGTGAAGCCGGCGAGCCACGACTAAGATACAAGGGCGAACCCGTTGTTCACCTAGCCAACGATATCAAACGTTTCCTCGGTGGCCAAATGGACGAAACGCGTGTACCACGCGGCGAGCCAATGCAGGATGAATCTGGTAATCCAGTCCTCAATGGTGATGGTAGTCTGTTTGTAGCACAGGCTGGTCAGGCACGAATTCACAATCGCAAAGACGCCGATAACAATCGAATTCGGGCTCGAGAAACCGTGCTATATAACTTCCCGGAAAACAACGACGGTGCTACCACAATACAACCACACCAAGTCATCGGCTCTGATATTGAACGCATTAGACTTGACGAGTTAAGCGGCACTGTTTTCACCCTGCCACTTTCTGAATCAACAAGAGATGAAGGAATTGCAGGAGACGTGGTTGTCGAGTCGATTATTGTCGTCAGCGATCGCGGGTTATTTGAATTGCCTAATAATTACTATGGCATCACAGAAAGCGTCGTCGATGGAGTTACGAACACATCGGTGTTATTGTCCTTTAATGGTATAGCCAGCGAGACGCCGCTAAATCTGCGAGATGGTGTAGACCTGACTTCATCAGAAATTGGCGATGTACAGCTTCAGATTCACCTCAGCGCACCAGCTGTTTATTCAGAAGGTGATTGGGTTCGCTACTATGGCGATGAATCGGTAACGGAAGGTCAGCCAGTCGTCGACAGCAGCGGCAATCTGGAATTAACGACTCTTGAAGATGGAACAACCGTAGTTGTTACATACCGTACGGTGAGTGACAACGATACGGCAACATTACAGTTGGTCGCTGACGGTCTCTACAAACGCCTCACTGATTCAACCGTCCACGGTCGAAGTGAACCCGTATATTACAGCACCGCGAATAATGTCTGGGGTGCTAATTTACCAGTCACGGATAACTATTACGATCCTGATTTTTGGGAGGTGACCGTTCATACAAATGGTGCTGCCAGAAATTACTACGGTAATGAACCGCAGCAATACTTCGGTGGTGAGGCAAAGTACTATCGTGCTGACAATTTTGTACAAGAATCAGTACCGGTTAATCGATTATCCGGTCTCGGAATGAGCGAATTCCTGATTTTCACTAACCTGAGTGACACACCGGGTGACGTTAATCTGACGATTGAGCTTGGTTCAGGTGATGACGTCTTTACGATTGCTGACACATCGCGGACTGATGATGATGGCAACACAGCAAACTCTGGTGTCGTAGCCATTGATCTCGGTGCCGGTGATGACCGTGTTGGAATCCGAAACACCGATGACAATATAAGTGTTCTTACCAATACCGGGAACGATACCGTATATATCGGAACAAAGGCAGGTGCCTGGAAAACAGCGCCTAGCACTGAATCGGGTGCTTTCCTGTTCACAAACTTCGGTGGTGACGCAGAAGGCATCAATAGCCAAATCATGGTCGTTGGCACGGATAACGCCGCGGTTATTCCCGGGACGTCGGTGTTCGAATCCGATGAGTTTGACCACGGCGATGTCGATGATACGACTGATAACTCTTCCGAACCTGACGCTCAACTATCGAGCACACTCTTGACAGGCATCTTTGGTGAAACAGGATCTTTGGTTTACGCGGATCTTGAACAGCTCGACATCCATTTGGACGAAGGGGTTGATCAATTCCGAGTACTATCTACACACGGTAGTGCAACTCACCCGGCAATCACCACAGTTGAAACGGGAGCACAGGCCGACATCGTCACCGTCAACAGCAGTGCCGGCCGAACCTATGTAGAGACGGGTGCTGGTAGTGATGCGATACGTGTCGGCTCGGAAGTCTCGGCAGCGGATACGGGGTTGGAGTCATTTACATCTGCCCTTGGTCAGACTGCATCACAGATTGCTACAGCTATACGCGATGCTGATGTAAACAACAGTTTGACTGGCATTCAGAATCACTTCCTGAGTATCGACGCGGGTTATGACTCGGTCCTTTCACCAACCGGTATCACCGATACACTTATCGTGCTAAATAGCAACGGTTCAAGCAATCATGGAGAGCTGTCGGACTCGATGATCGCCGGCATGGGAATGACTGCGGGTATTAAATATGAAAACGTTGAAGACCTGACCGTAACACTTGCTTCATCTGTCACAACTACCTTCCACATTGCTTCGACTGCGGAAATTACGAATACACGTCTGGTTGGTAATAGTGCTGAGGATACAGTGACGGTCTCCCAGATCAGTAGTGAGACAACTATCTGGACCGGTGCAAATAACGATGAACTGCTAATTAACTTTGGCGCTGATTTAGAGCAAACACACTTCAATGGCGTAGGAGCAGAATTAACCCTGCACGGTGAACTAGGTAGTGATACTTATCAAGTCGGCTTGGCAGGCACCGATTACGCCACCATAAATATCGATGATTTAGGTGGTTCCAATGATCCGGGCGTAGACAGTTTAATAGTCTACGGAACCAACAACCACGACTTCTTCCTGTTCCGCGCAAATCTGAATGGCGATGGTGTGACCGATGATGGAATGATTAGCGCATATGAAGTTGATGCGGATGGAATGCTAGTTGAGGATGGGTTCTTTGAACGCATTAATTATGACCGCCAAATCAATGGCAATATTACTGTCAATGGCCGGGCTGGTGATGATACGTTCGTCATGGATGACACGCTGTCGAGCCTGACAATTTATGGTGATGAAGGAGCGGACCGCTTCCAGATCGGTCAAGTGTTTAAATCACCTAGAGATGCCAACAACCCATTTAACGGCTTGGCTGCCGACGAGACGTTTGAAACCACTCAAACGACTCGTGGCTACCTGAGCAATGGCGTAAGTGAAAGCGCCACAATCTACGGCGGTTACGGTGATGATTCATTCACGGTTTATCGTAACAAAGCAGAGATTTACCTGTATGGCGAACAAGATGATGATTCCTTCCTGGTTCGTGCATTTGTCCGAGTCAACCCCGATGATCCCAAGGCACCTCACACAAATATCAATGGCGGTCAAGGCGCTGATTTCATCTCATACACCGTGAATGCACCTGTGAATATCGATGGTGGTGACGGCTTTGACACCATCACTGTCGTGGGTACCGAATTCGGTGATGATTTTGTGGTTACAAGAGATGGTGTTTATGGTGCAGGTCTGTATATCACTTATGCACAAGTTGAAAGAATTGTCGTTGACGCT
>PAXU01000027.1 GCA_002714565.1 Rhodopirellula sp. | reverse complement strand
TTTCGCGACATAAATGTTGCGTCCTAAGTACTCCAATACGTCAGCCTGCGTATCAATTTCAACTTTTCTTACACCACCAATGGAGATTACTGTGACATCGCCGGACGTGGAAATTGAAGTTGTTATACCGTCTACACTACCAACGGTAGATTCGATTTCAGCAATTAACTCCGCCTCTGTCATACCGTCTGTAACGGAAATTATATTTGACTGGGTATTGGTACCCGTCGTATCTACGACAAACGCACTTGCAGTCCCGCTGTTATCTGTGATCCGAATCCAATCTCCGTCCACTAGTTCCGAGGGGTCTCCCGTCACTTTGAGCGATGCATCTTCGGACACAATCTTGTGCCATGTATCATGCGTTCCACCAGCAAGCCCATCGAGATCACCGTCAAGGCGCGTTCCTGCTCGATCCGTAATGCTGGTACTGCGTTCTTCTGTAAAGCGAACATTCAGTTCGTAGGTTCCGCTGGTCGTGCCACCACGACCCGTACCATCAATGTTTAAATCGAATGCTGTATTTCCCTTGGAAGACACTGCAATGGTGTATTGGCCAGGCTCCAGACCTTCGATTTGCAGACGAGGATCGTCNCTGAAATAGGCATCGTTGCGGCCGATCAATTCATCATCACGATAAACAGAAATAACCGCATTGAGCGTACTGGGATCNNTCAAACGCTCGGCAAGAATCTCAACATCAAGCGTTCCAGTNCTATCAAGTGTTACGCGATATACATCGATATCATTGCCGTCAGGCCTATACAGAATTTGACCGTGACGTATATCTTGTGAACCCGGGAAAATACGCTCTGGACCAGTCAACGCTTCAAGAAGATCCTCATCACCCTGAATCTGCATAGGTGCTAATTCATCTGTGTGACCTAATCCCAAAATATATCCGACACGGTACATAACCTCTCGGAAGAATGACTCGCCGAATCGCTCGGTAGCTGGATCTTGAAAATCTTGATAGTCCAGAATGATAGAACCGATACCTGCTGCCTGACGATAGGCAATCGATTCGGTGCTGCCTGGTTTGTTTTGAGTGTCGTTCGCGGTTTGATCTACGCCATCGGTTGGATCGGTGTCGGATGGATCATCTTTCAAGGCGACCATATCACCGACGGCAACCTTGATTCCTACCGAATTATCGATTTGCTCCGATGCTTGTTCGACAAATTCCACACCTAAGTAATATGCATACAGGTCGAATACTTCACGTACACGTTGCTTTTGTGCATCGTTGATCGCGTTGATTAAGATGTTTCCATTTTCATCTGTTCCATATTCTTCCGGNAAACTGTAGGTGAATACAGCCACTTCACTGTCGGAGTCTTTCACCTCGATTAAATGGGATAGGAATGGGACATCACGATGCCCTGGCGTGTGANTTGCNCCTGGATAATCTACTGCATCTACATCTCCACCAATTGCCGCTGTGAGTTTAATACTCTCAAAGGAATGAGATTCGANTTCCTGCTGCACNTCAGCAAATGCGGTCGCTTCTGAGTNAAGGGAAACAGTCCATGTACTGCCCAATGACAAACTGCTATTGAAGGTATGTAGTGTAGAAACGTAGTTTCCTGAAGCTAATGCCGCGCCAATTTCAGATGCGATTTCATCGGACGTCTTGCTGTGCATCGGCAGNATATTGATCGGCTTACTGTTCGGGCCAACCGTTCCTGCTTCGGATGAAATGACAAAACTCGAATCGGTACCGTCAAAGGACGTGCCTTCATTATTTCCGAAATGAACCTGATTTCCACCAAGGTGCGTCACGACTATGCCACCAACAACACCTTCTACATGCAACTTAATCGTTGCTGCCAGATCATTTGCGCTTTCACTTCCTGTGATGAGAATTGNCGTACGCCCTGATNCAACATTACCATTTGTATCAAACTCGAATTCGGACAGTACGGGATCTTCATTTGCATCCGGATGCGTTANCGACAGCACCTTTCCCTCAAGCGTGGATGCGTCNGGGATTTCAAGAATATTGCCAAGATCGATTTCGTAGCTACGCGGCACCCCTGCTGATTGCGTTANTGTGATGACAGCTTCATCTGCCAGTGCCGCNCCACCGGCCGTGATTCGCAAATCTGAGAGATAAACCTGTTTAGCCCCGGACAGTGAGACACGATAGCTGGTGGTGGCAACAGCATTTCCAGCAGTATAAGTCTGCTCATTTACGTCTGCCTGAACTTCAGCGTTTTCAACACTGTCAATCGCTGTAGCGATGGCATCTGCAATCTGCCGCTGCGTAAAGTCTGACCGATATTGAATCGGAATTGCTGTCGCGGAATCTACTCCCGGGACGCCANTNATCNNGATGTTTGNGGCACNCTCAGTAACGACTACATTTGATTCCCACCCGAAATGTACGGTGTCGTCGCCCATATCCCCGACGTCAGCCACCAGACCGCTGCCAACCACGGCAACCTGAATAGCATCACGTATTAACTGAGGAGTTGGAGTTACCGACGAATCGATTTCCACTGCAACGTTTGCCGGATCAGACACGCTGCCGGTATCCGAAATAAACTCGAATACTGTATTTGTAGCGCCAGAATCATTGCTGATTTCAAAGGTCTCGCCAAGCAGCGGGCCGGTACCTGAAATCGTCATTTCCCAACCACGGTCGAATTCAAAATAGAGCGACGAACCATCGCTTAATTCGATACCAAATTCATCACCGTCATCGACCCCAGCTCCATCGGTAACTACCTGGATACTCTGACCAATATCAAGGCCCTGACTGAATTGGTCCCCAGCATCAATTGATAAGTCAGACACAACCAATGGAGGTAGAGGNAATGGCGCGCTATCACCTACACGTAAACGAAATGTACCGCCCCCGGGTACTAGGCGGTCCAAGTCATCGCTAAACGTCAGTTGCGCTAGATCATTTTCCAGAGAGTAATCAACTGATGCCGGATTGATAACGATATCATCGGTGTTCTCAATCGTGTCGTTTGTATAAACGAGCTGATAGAAGTCCGTGTCTGTTGCAGTTTCAGTATTTAAATCATCGTTGTTGAAGTATACGAACACCGTATCACGCAATTGTTCACGCAATCCACTATTGAATACCACAGGTTGCGGCACGACAGCTAATACACGTGCGCCTAGTTCCACCTCAAATTCGATTGATAGATCATCGCCATCACCTGATGGGTCGGTCGAATCACTTGATTGATTAAACGGCGTGCCATCAAGATCACGAAGAGCAAGAGGGCCGGCACCTGGAATCACAACTCGGTATTTGCCCTGATCCAGTGAATCTGAAAAACGGAATACTATATCACGAGCAGATTCGTTCAGACCAACATGCCCGGCAATCATAGTCCGATCGTCAGTTGGATCCATATACAACGGCGAATAGTCTATCGTGACGTCGGCAAGATCCGTGCCTGTATTGCCGCCAGTCAATTCAGCAATGACAAGTTTTGATGCGTCGTCGTGTTCGTTGATCGCATCAATGAGGTCACCGACAGTGGATGGATTGAGCGCGTTTGTGTTGAGGTCCACAACAATAGTGTGGTTGTCATCGTCATCAATCGAAACCGTCGGAGCTCCATCATTGCCATGGTCGGACTTCGAAACAACCAATTTGATGTCATTGCCTGCATCTCCGGCAATCTGAGAACGAAACTGAACGGTAACTTCGTCGACACCGCTGGTGCCTAGCGTGCTCTGCACATTGGCAATCGCAAAGAGTTTATCCGGACCGGACGAAACTACTGATATCCCATCGAGTGTGGATGGATCGATTTCTGCAGCTGCATTGAAACGAAATACCAACTCGGTCGGCGGGTAATCCAGTGGTTGCTCCAATGGATATACGTGATCTCCTGCATTTGTTGCTAGGGAGATCAACTCCGGTGAACCGGCTAGAAGTCGTCTGTCTTCAAGACTCTCAAGCAACAACCGACGCTTGGTCTGCCGTGTAGCTTCCTTGGAAGTTATGCGAGCCTTGTTTCGTTTATTCATCTTTTTCATGAATCAATCCACACTGGTGTGAAACGTTTCAGTTATCAAGCGTTCCGACGGTATTCTGGACTGCGCCAGCACCCGGATCGCCCTATTACTCAAGCCATGGCCCTAATCTGCCATAACAGCAATATGAATAACTCCTAACGACGCAATGCGGTTGTAGAACGCACCCCCCACATAAACGCCGGATAATCCGAGACGTTCGTGAAAAGTCATTCTAGAACCGATCGAGAATTCCTCAATTATTTTGCGTGTTTGACGCTATTCATAGCTCTATCTCTACGTACAGACACACCCTGACCGTAGAAATACCGCTATTCAGTTCTTTCGGTATCCCACTTATCCGGCGTGAATCGAATAATCGGATTACAACAAAAGTATTAAGTAATTCCACCCNNNTAGGGGGTTTGATTTGTTGTGAATGCANNTTTCCAGTAGNAATCCGCTATAAGNTTCCTATTNTTCGCATTTTAACACCGCTCTACGATATCGCTTGTATTCAATCGCNTTGCAATGCAATACATCGAATTCCAGAACTGATACCCAGGCGTTAAGAATCGCCAATCCAACCCATCAAATATCCACGTATATGACTCGTTTCTGATCGCGATTCCTCCAATTTGTCACCCTTGTGACAGATTTCTTAGNAGTTTTTAGGGCCGAATTCNGCGTGTTTCTCAAAAGGAATATACGGCCAAGGCTTAATTCCGCACTGTTGCCGCAAATCCGCCCTTGGTTCTTCCTTCTTATCAATACACGCAACCACCCGCTGAGGGATCAATTAGAAATGAAACAAGACAATACAAATCAGACTCCACGACTTAGAACTAGCCGCACCCTTAACTTCGAGTCCCTAGAGCACCGTCGCGTCATGGATACAGGGGTCGGTGCACCAGCCGCGTGCCCTCCGGCCGACGACACTCCTACCCTAGAGCTTATCCAGACGAGTAGGGGTGACATAAAGATTGATGTCGATGCGATGCGGCAATCGAAGTACGGGACGTCAGGAACCGCCCCAAGCTTTCGAATCAATCGAGTACCGCCAGACCTCCCGTCGGATCTAACGCTTACCACATCAAAGAGCAATTCGTGGCTACCTCAAGGAAAGCCTGTCAGCAAAAGCTCTCGCAGTGTTAACAGCCGCATTCCAATCGGTGTGTTTCCAAATGGCGCTGTAACACCACTTCATCCAAACATTTCACCGCGGGTTTTCGACTTAATGAAGCAATATGGCACTGGGCCTATCATGCCGACACTTCACCGACGCGGCGTTTTCGGAGCACCAACAAATACTGTAGCAGGCTCTAACCCAGTAATTCAGGAATTAGCCTGGCTACAAGAAAACTGGCATTATGGAACTGGAGCCCTATCATTTCATGAACAGAGCATCGACATTCAACTGCCACGAAGCAGCACCGTAACAGTGAATCAGCTTTATCAAGGGCTTACGAGNTTTCAGCACTTTNATGAAGGAAACGCNGCTAACGTAACCGTCCATTCAATAGGCCCGTTAGATTCACGTNCTTTTGACGGACAGCTGTTTGCAACCTTTAAACCGATTACTGAACTAGCATCGACCCGTGCGACAATCGAAATTGCATTTGGAAACTTCCTGCAAAACGTGCTCAACGGAAACACGATCCCAGTACGCCTTTACCTCAATCCGGAGATACATGAAGTGATGGCAGTCACGCTGGGAAACCACGTGCTGTGTGGAGCCCGGGTCTGGCGGGTCTATAGCATTCCAAACGGTGACATTCGTGTGCAAACCATTGCATGGGAACAGCGAAATGGTTGTGTAAACAACGCCGGCTATGCGGTTCTTGGACAATCGGCAATGAAATTCATTTGGAGAACGTATCTGGAGAACATCGCCAAGAACGCTACATCACAGGGAGGTTCCTATTCCATACCGTCAACACACACGGCAGACATACCAGGTAATCGAGTGAACCCACTTTACCAGCGAGCCGAAGCTTATCGCCGTGCACATCAACTTCCCAATCAGATTCGCCCACAAGTCATCAAGGACAAATCACGCTAATTACGCTAATCACGAAGGAGGACAACCGGAAGTCCATTCAATGCAATCTCAGTCCGCATCAGTTTATAAAATGCGAAAGAATTTAACTCATCAAAACATCGATGAACCACCGTCACTAGCTTACGCAAAGGCTATCGTCCTTGGTGCGGCAATGGGAGCTCTTTGCCAACTGATATCTGCGATAATGCTTTTTCAAACTGCCGCACCGTCGTATAGCTATCTGGATACCTTCCTCTTTCAAATTGCAATCTTTGTATTCNCAGTTTGGATGGATTGCTCACACATCGTGTTTACACCACTGGTGGTNATTTTCGTGTACCATACGGCCAAAGAACTCTNCCGTGGCAGATTCTCACCGCAACGACTTGCATGGCTGTTCTTAGCTTCAACGGNACCGTTAATCTTCATGTCACTAGAAAGAGTTTTTTCGGCGCAAGGCGCNACACTCAGTGACTGGGAACCGTTTTTTCCTGCTGCTACCGCTGACCTATGCGTTATCACGGCGATGCTTCCAATTCTCTTTGCCGATGCAACCACGCGGAACNAACTAGCTATGGAAAANTAGTTTTGTTGACACTACACGTCATGCATACAAAATAAGTTTCGCATCAACGGTCATTAATGTAACAACCTCGGCAAGAGATGCACCCACCACCACATATGAGCTTAATCGCATGCGACGCTGAATATTGACGCCCCAATGGAGCGTGTCTTTTCTGTCCTGCTGGATGACACCCTAAACAAAGAGTGGATTCCGAATCTTGNGGAATTTGAATANCTTGANCAGACGGATGAAAAGGTAGGATCCACCTTTCGAGANGTATACAACGAACGCGGTAAAGAGATGGAGATGCATGGAGTAATCACCGCTCACNAACCACATCACCATCATNCCTGTGAGATGAGCGGGAAGGCGTTCGACTTAGCCGTTGAATACAATCTCACGGAGCAGGGTACCACAACGACGCTGTGCCAAAATGCTGAGACCACGTTTCACGACCTCCCACCAAAGATCATGGTAGTCATCCTGTATCCGATGGTGATCTGGATGAGCAAGAAACAATACTGCGACAGCCTGAGAAAACTCAAGGCGTTATGCGAGCAAAAAGCAGAATAGGATGTGGCTGCATCCTACAAGCGGAGGGCACGGGACTTGAACCCGCAACCCCATAAAGGGGCACCTCATTTCCAATGAGGCCGCTAACCAATTCGCTTACCCTCCGGCTGAAAAGCACGGTGAACCGCGCTCGTCATTCATACTAGCCACCATTTCACTTGGCACTAGTCCAGAATACCGGCACCGCTGATCAGTTGAATAAAGCCATCATTGCCATCAAACTTTTCAAGCTGCCGAGTTAACTGCTCCATCGCATCGACATGGTGCATTGTGGTCAAAGTTCGACGCAGCATCGTCACCGCATTCAGGGTCTCTTCATCAAGCAGCAATTCTTCTCGACGCGTTCCGGACTGAGTGATATCGATTGCCGGCCAGATTCTACGATCTGCCAGTTTTCGATCCAGTACCAATTCCATGTTTCCAGTACCTTTGAATTCCTGGAAGATTAGCTCATCCATTCGACTACCGGTATCCACCAGCGCGGTACCCACAACCGTCAAACTACCGCCTTCCTCAAAAGCTCGCGCTGTCGCGAACAGTTTCTTCGGAATATCCATGGCTTTGATATCAACACCACCACTCATGGTACGGCCGGTATTGCCGACCCATTTGTTAAACGCTCGAGCAAGTCGCGTGATACTATCCATTAGAAGAAATACATCATGACCCATTTCGGTGAGTCGCTTGCAGCGTTCAACAATCAACTGGGACAAACGGACGTGACTTTCAACATCCTGATCCAGGCTACTAGCGGCGACTTCTCCATCAACGTTCCGACGCATATCCGTAACTTCTTCGGGCCGCTCGTCTACTAACAAGACGATCAGCTTTACATCAGGATGGTTTTGCGCGATACCCTGACTGATATGCTGAAGCATGATGGTTTTACCGCTTCGCGGCGGTGCAACGATCAGGGCACGCTGGCCTTTTCCAAGCGGAGTCAGCAAGTCCATCACACGCGTCGTTAACGGCTTCGGACCAGACTCTAGTTGAAGCCATTGCTCCGGATTAATCGGGGTCAGGTCTTCAAAGTTTGCAGCTTTTCCATACTCTTCCGGTGCCATACCGTCGACATCAATCACCTCACTAAGGCGAGGTCCCTGCTGTTTTCTAGCATGCTGCACGAGCCCACGAATCATAACGCCCTGCCGGAGAGCGTACTTTTCGATCATAGTTCCCGGGACAAACGGATCGCTTCGTTGGCGTGAGTAATTGGACTTCGGGCTACGAAGGAACCCATATCCATTGGGATGCAACTCCAACAATCCAAAACCAGGTTCGATTTTGCCGCTACCACTTTCTGGTAAATCGACATCATTGGGTCGCATATTGGATCCACGACCACCGCGATGACGCCCACGTCCGCGGCCTCCACGGCCTCTTCCACCGCGACCACGTCCACCACGACCACGGTTATAATTCTTCTTCGCCATTATTTAGCATTCCGATTGACAACGCGCAACACCCTGATTCGATCACCTATCGAATTAGAATTGCTTACGCATAAAAAAGGTTTGGGATTAAGTGAAATTCACTATCTACGTGCCACCTGACTACTTGAATACCCATCAATTCGGTGGGTGTCTCAATCGTAACCGGGCACCTGAACCTTGCCAGAAGTCCTCATTCTCTAAATGAGACCTTCCATGGTTATGCAAAGTCAGAAGTTGATATGTTCGGTAATAGACCGTTTAATACGGCTAAGTTCGAAAATGGGTTTCGAAAAATCGAAACGCCAATTTCCTTGATATGATCTTGCGGGTAAGCCCTGTTCTGTGACTGTGTTGTCGACAGGTTAATATCGCTCCGTCCTAACCCTTTACTCAATTCTGCAAAGGCCCACGCACAACCTGCGTGATGAAACGGAACACCCGAAGAAGCTACCTTGTTGAGCGGGCAAATACAGCGTTATTTCGCTGAGTCAGATAGACTTGCAAAGCTCAATAACAAATTTACTTATTGGACGGCCAATGTCAAGAACAGATAAGCCAACCAATTCACTTTCATTCATATTCAACACACAAACACCTTTGAGCTATGTACGTATGCGTCGAAGTTTTTATCCGGATTATCGGCATTTTTAGTACATTTTAACACTTTCCATCGCCGATCCATCAATATACACCGGTGTGTTAATTGTCCCTTGGTGAGGCTTCGACATGCCCGCAGAATGGCTAGGCGTGCTTTTTTAGATCTCATCTAAGATCTCATCTACTAGATGCTACCAACAGAAGCCATGACAGCTCTACACGAATAGAATGGACTGATGTGCAATGCGAATTAAATGCAACTCTGCCTGTTTCCTCTCATTGATCCTGCTTGCACTCACAGCCTCCACTGGCACAGCTCAACAGTACTCAGCCAGCCAGCCACAGATGCAACAGAGCAACTCCATCCAATGGCTAAACGATATCGCGAATGCAAAAGAGCTAGCTGCGCAATCCGGTAGACTTGTCTATATCCATTTCTACTCCGACAACTGCGCCGCGTGCGACACCGTAGAGAGACACTGCCTGCGCAACCCTGAGTTTGTTCGCGCCATTCAGGAACACTTCATTCCAGTAATGGTCAACGTCGATCAATCACCATCCGTTGTCCGTAAGTGGAGAGTCCGACGCTGGCCAACCGACGTCGTCATCGACAGCGAAGGTAACAAACACTTCGACAGCATTACCAACCCTAATGCAACGGCATATATCGAGCGTCTTAAAGCTGTCTATGAAACGGTAGCGGCAACTCCATTAAATATCGATTCTGGATTCAGTATGGAACCGGAAATGGGTGACACCAACGTGGCGCCTGCTAGCTTTCCTACCACTAACCAACGCGGCCCAACCACAACTTCGAACCCAAATATCCGCACAGCACGACCGGTAGGTCCGCCTGTAGTCACCGGAGCACCGGCATTGCCAAATCAAAGGACACTCGGACTACAAGGACACTGCCCAGTCTCGTTATACGCACCATCATCCCCCGACAAAGTCTGGGTAAAAGGGCACCCGCAAATCGGTATACGCCACCGCGGTGTTGTGTACCTATTCGCATCACAAGAACACAAGCGAGTGTTCTTGAGTAACCCTGACCGTTTCAGTCCGGTCCTTTCAGGATACGACCCAGTAATATTTACAAACGACAAAAAACTGGTAACTGGCGACAGAAAATTCGGCGTAAAGTTCCGGGATAGAATCTACCTGTTTGTTAGTGAAGAGTCACTCAAAACATTTTGGACGAATCCAGAGAGGTTCGCACTCAAATCTCTGGAAGCCATGTTCCAGGCTCGTTGATCAGACATTCCATTGAAGACTACGCTGGACCGCACGTCGCCACTGAGCCACTCGTTCTTTGGTCTCCGACTCTGCCATGGACGGGCGATACGACTGACCAAGCTGCCAGTTAGCCAGCACGTCGGATTGGTCATTCCAGTAATCAACAGCTAATCCTGCAAGGTATGCGGCACCCAATGCCGTCGTCTCGGCAACGCGCGGCCGCTCAACGACCACCTGCAAGAGATCTGATTGGAATTGCATCAGCATGTTGTTAACACTGGCTCCACCATCGACCTTTAGTGCATTGATATCTAGTCCCGAGTCTCGCTGCATGGCAGCAACAACATCAGCTGTTTGAAACGCCATTGATTCCAGTGCGGCCCGTGCAACATGACCTGCGGTGGATCCACGCGACAGCCCGATCATCGTACCACTTGCTGTTGGATCCCAATGTGGGGCACCGAGTCCAACAAAAGCGGGTACAAGATACACACCGCCATGGTCTTCAACGCTGGCCGCCAACGCCTCCACCTCCGATGAATCGCTGATCATCCCCAATCCATCGCGCAACCACTGTACAACGGCACCCCCGATAAACACTGAGCCCTCTAGGCAATACACGGTCTCACCGCCAATCGACCAGCCAACCGTGGTTAGCAACTGGTTTTGAGATTCTACTGGCTCGCTTCCGGTATTCATTAAGAGGAAGCAACCTGTGCCGTATGTGCTTTTTACATTCCCCGGCTCAAAACATGCCTGACCAAATGTTGCCGCTTGCTGGTCACCGGCTATCCCGGCAATCGGAATAGCCACACCAAACCACTCCGGATCCGTCATCCCTATCACACCACTAGAGTCCACAACCGTTGGCAACATGTTCATTGGCACATCAAGCAATTTCGCAAGTGATTCGTCCCAAGCCATCTCATGCAGATTAAAAAGCAACGTGCGACTGGCGTTGGACGCATCCGTCACATGGCATTTTCCGCCGGTCAATCGCCAAACCAGAAATGAGTCTACCGTCCCAAACAGGATCTCACCGCGTTGAGCTCTCCCGCTTAGCTCACTATCCTGATCGAGCATGTAGCGGATTTTTGTACCTGAAAAATATGGATCGAGTACCAATCCGGTCGTTTTGCGAAACTGACTTTCGTGCCCGGCTTCTTTCAATTCTTCACAAATCGGAGTAGTGATGCGACTCTGCCAGACGATGGCATTCCCGATCGAATCTCCCGTTGCAGCATCCCATAGAATTGTCGTTTCCCGCTGATTGGTTATACCAATGGCAGCAATTTCACTTGCTGAGATTCCAGCGGCTGCAATTGCTCCTCGTGCGACAGCCAGTTGGGTGCGCCAGATTTCCTCCGGATCGTGCTCCACGTGACCCGCCGAAGGCAGAATCTGCTCAAACTCTCTTTGATCAGATGCAATAATACATCCGGCACGGTCGAAAATAATTGCACGACTGGAGGTCGTACCTTGATCCAACGCCATTATGAATTGAGCCATTCGCCGTTTA
>PAXU01000026.1 GCA_002714565.1 Rhodopirellula sp. | reverse complement strand
GCGACGCGACGACGGTAGTCGCGCGATCGCCACTCGTGACGGCTGGGTCAGGAAAATCAAGCAGTTGAAATACGCTGTAAACGTGGTTGCGTACAACGGGCAAATAGATCGAACGTCGGCGGCTGTCGTAGGTCGTCAAGTCCTTCGATGTGTGATCGAAGAAGTACGCCCGGTTCTTCAATTTCAACAGCGAACCGCCCATTGTCGTATCGAGCTGGCCACTCGTCGCCAGGATCGCATCGCGGATGGCCTCCGCCTCCAGGCGGCGCACGTCGGCACGACTAAACAAACGATTGTCGGGATCACCTGCAGCGGAAGTCGTGAGACTTTCGTTCTCGCCCGAAGTCTCACGACTTCGGTTACTTGACTGTTGATACGTACTCGACATCACGATCATCCGATGCAGTGACTTGATCGACCAACCGTCGGCGACGAACCGGCGAGCGAGCCAATCCAGCAACTCCGGATGCGACGGCCGTTCACCAAGCAAGCCGAAGTTGTCGATTGAGCGAACGAGCCCCTTGCCGAAGTGCCAGCGCCAAACGCGATTGACGATGACACGCGCGGTGAGCGGATGATTTGGATCAACGAGCCAGTCGGCGAGCTCGCGCCGGCCGCTTTGCTTGTCGCTGAACTCCGGTACATGCGGACCTCGCAACACCGGCGGCGCGTGGCGCGGTACGACTTCGCCCAGCTTCAATGGATCTCCGCGAAGGTGGATCGCCACGTCGACGATCTTGTCCTCGGTCACTCCCATTGCTGACGGCAGGTTTGGACCTTCCTTTTCCAGCGCGGCGAGTTCCTCTTTAAGCTTTTTAAGCTGGGCTTCGATTTGTGGGGCCGGTTTGGAACCGGCCTTGTCATCCTGTTGCTTGTTCCTGGCAGGTTGCAAACCGGCCCCACTATCTGCTCTGCCTTCCAGTTCGGCGATCGCCTTCTTCTTCGCTGCAATCCTGGCCTCGAAGGCGGCTTTCGTCGCCTTTGCTTCGGCGGATGGAAGCAGGTGCTCGTGCCACTCAGCAACCTTCGTGTACTTGGTCATCGTCAGCGTACTTTTGAAGATGCCGGCCAATCCGTAGTAGTCCGCCGTATCGATTGGGTCGAACTTGTGGTCGTGACATCTTGCACAACCGAGCGTCAAGGCCATAAATGCCCGCCCGGTCGTGTCGATTTGTTCGTCAATGATGTCCATTCGCATCTTCACCTGATCGGTCTCGGCGAGCACTTTGGGGCCGATGCTGAGAAAGCCTGTGGCGATTAGTTGCTCGTGCTGTTGCGTTTCGCTGTCAAACGGAAGCAAGTCCCCGGCTAACTGCTCGGTGACAAAGCGATCGAACGGCTTGTCACGGTTGAACGATTCGACGACATAGTCACGATATCGCCAGGCGTTGGCATGAGCGATATTTTCATCGAAGCCATTTGAATCGGCGAACCTCGCGACATCCAACCAGTGCCGACCCCAACGCTCGCCGTACCTCTGCGAAGCGAGCAGCCGATCGACGACCCTCGCGAACGCTCCCGGGGATTCATCGGCGAGGAAGGCGTCGATCTCCTGTGGCGTCGGCGGGAGGCCGATCAAGTCAAACGTGACTCGACGAATGAGCGTTCGCCTGTCCGCTCGCGGTGTTGGAGTGATTCCAGCTGCTTCAAGCGTGGCGAGGATGAAATGATCAATCGGCGTTTGAGGCCAGTTAGAGTTCTTGACATTAGGTAACGGCTGTTCTTCTGGCGGATGGAACGCCCAGTGATTCGGATCTCGCTTGTGTTGAGTGCCCGTCGTAGAAGCAGGATACGGTGCTCCCATCTCGATCCAGCGACCAAGATCGTCAATCTGTCGCTTGGTGAGCTGCCCATCCTTCGGCATGCGAACGTCCTTGTCCGTCTCGAGGATCAGCTCGATCAGCAGACTCTCGTCTGGATTGCCGGGTATGATCGCCGCACCCGACTCGCCGCCCTTCATCAACGCCTCACGCGAATCAAGTCGCAATCCACCCCACTGTTTCCGGCCGCCGTGACATTTGAGACACTTCTCGGCAAGGAGCGGACGAATATTAGCCTCGAAAAAGCGGATCTGCTCCGAAGTCGGTTGCGGTTGCGCGGCCTCTGGAGCCAGCAGCACCGCACACATCAACAGGGAAACCATCCTTCAACTCCGAGGTGGGTCAACAGTAATCGTTCGAAATGCTAGACTTCTTATCGGTAACTCGTTGTTATTGAGTCAAGTTTCTGAGCGACAATGGAGCGTTTCCGAGCGCTAGCTCGCATGGTCTGAGGCACAGCCTCGTGATATTATAACACGACATCGATCTAAGTCGCCACTTCTCCTCGTTAGGTTGGCTCATGAAAGACCGTCCCTACGAAGCTCCACAAACCGCCGATCTGGTGGAAGGACCAGCCAATGCCAATCGTTGGATGATCGTCTTCATGGTGATGGGATTCGCTGCGATGGGACATTTTAACCGCGTGGGGATTACCGTGGCGGGCGACGAAGTGTTCATTCCGAAACTCGGAATCAGCGAAACGAATATGGGGTGGGTCTATACAGCATTTCTGATCGTGTATACGACGGCGATGCTGCCAGCCGGTTGGTTGATCGATCGCATCGGCTCGGGGCGAGCGTTGACGCTGTATGGCGTCACGATGGGAACGTTTGTGGTGTTGACGGGAGTGTTAGGCTGGATCGTCAGCGATCCATATGCGTTGTTGTTTGGACTGCTTCTCATTCGAGGCCTGGCGGGAATCTGCAACGCGCCGCTTCACCCTGGAGCTGCTCATGTTGTTTCCGATACGATGTCACCGTCGCGGCGTGCGACCGCGAATGGCATGATCACGTCCGGGGCGCTTGTCGGTATCGCTTGCTGTTATCCTGGCTATGGCTGGTTGATGGACACGCTGAGCTGGCAGTGGGCGTTCGTCGTTGGCGGTGGAGCGTTAATCGCGTACGGCATCATATGGAAAGTGCTCGCCGCTGATTCGTTGCCACATCCGCAGGACATCAAGAAGACCAAGCCCGCTTTTTGGGAACGCGTGTCGTCTTTGTTACGTCAAAGCAACCTGTGGGCGATCACACTGAGTTACGCGATGTACAGCTACTTTCAGTATCTCATCTTTTACTGGATGGGTTTCTACTTCAAAGAAGTGCTGGAAGTTCCGGATGTCAATGCGCGATGGGCACAGTTCTGGATCATGATCGCAATGGGAGCGGGAATGGCAATCGGCGGACGCAGTACGGACTTCGCTTGCGAATCACTCGGAAGAAACCGTGGCCGACGAGTAATTGCGATCACAGGAATGGGCTGCGGCGCGGTCTTCGGCTTCGCCGCAGTAAACGTCGAAAGTTTCGTCGCAGTCACCGCTTGCCTCTCTGCGTCGATGGCCTTCACAGGAATGGTCGAAGGCGTTTTCTGGACGACAGCCACCGACATCGGCGGCCGGTCGCGAGGGCTCTGCGGCGCTTTCATGAACACGGGCGGCAACGTCGGAGGATTGATCTCGCCTGTGCTGACTCCGGTCATCGCTCAGAAGCTTGGCTGGCAAGGGGCGATTATCCTCGCGTGCGCGATCAGCGGCGTCGGCAGTCTTATCTGGCTGCTGATTACCGTGCCGGAACCGGGCGAAGATCAGATCTCGGCATAGACCTCAAGGATGTTGCCTTCCGGATCGGCGAAGTAGACCGTTCGGTGACCGCGCGGTTGGTCGGCGGGCGGGTCCAGGATGGTTATCCCCATTTCAATAAGCTGCTCGTAACATTTACTCACTTCATCCGGCTCAACGCGAAACGCAAGCTGGACACCGGGCGACTGCGGGCCGGAGCCACGCCCGTCGTACTCCCGCTCGCGTTTGCGCAACGCAAGCGAAACCGCCGGTCCCGCACGAAACGATAAGCTGGTTTCCGTTTCCACTTCGACAGGAAACGAGAGCAAGTCCTTGTAAAATACTTTCATGCGATCCATGTCGTCGCATAACACGATCGCGTAGTTGAGCTGTTTAACTTTTGTAAGCATGAGCCAATCTCCTTGACTGCATTGTAGTTGTGTTTTCTTGAGTAGTCTTCAAACGTCCCGTATGGAGTCTCTAAAAGCTACTGTTCACGGATAGTACGAAACCTAGCTTATTTTGACCCAGCCTACGACTACACGCAGAAACGTAAGGGGCAGGCAAGCAATTAAGNANGAGATGTATAAAAGAGANCAAAANCCCACCGAAATCAGCTGATTCCGATGGGCTTTCTTAGTGCGGGTGAGAGGATTCGAACCTCCACGGGATTAACTCCCACTAGAACCTGAATCTAGCGCGTCTGCCAGTTCCGCCACACCCGCTTGTGTTGGCTTGACGCATTAAAAATAGGCTAAAAACGAACCATTGTGAATGGGTGAACCACAAGAATGTGTTTACCAACAGCATCCTGACATCATCAGTACAAATACCGATCTCAATCGGCTACTTGTGAAGTAGGCTGCACAGAAAAGTGGCAAGAATGAAGTCTCCACTTGTCGCCTGACAATACTGTGAGTCGACGGTGATTAGTCGAATTCCAGAGGGTTAAACTCGACAGCCTTTTGGAAAAAACTACGGTTCATTGGCAATTGTCCGGAGTGACTGCTAAGCAGCACGCAATTGTCTTTGCTCTTTGCTTCCAGCATTTTGTCATGCCCGGTAACCATGCTTGTCTGCGCCACGAAATAACAAGTTGGATGCTTTTGATGGAATACGATCTTGGCATATTCGCTATATAAACCAAAAACATCATTGGAGATCCCCTGTTGGACGGCAGTATATCGTTTTGCTGGCAAGTCGAATTCGTATCCTACATTTACCATTTCAAAAACCTGGCCATGGAAAATGTTCCCTGTCCCCTGGCACCTTACGGCAATATCGACACTATTAATATGCCCTCCAAAAACCTGATTCGCGTTTGGAGCCAAATCTCCGTCGTCATGAGCACCCCAGTCAAAGCCTACGCACCCATTGGAATCGCTGCCCGGTCCTGACGCATGGCAGTTAATAAAAACGTTGTAATAAGGTGACTCGCCATTGGAAGGTCCATAATAGGCCGAGGTGTTTACGGCTCTTAAATGAACGAAAAGTGAATCGAATCGACTATAGCTCATGCCTGTAAGTCGGAAAGCATACGTATGTTGATTGTGTACTAACGTATTCAGCCGACGGAATGACATCGACGTCGAGGGTGAACGTTGAGCAGCATTCCAGCATGCCGTTCCACGTTCTCCATTATAGTGAATTTCTGAAAGTAACCCATCGCCGGTTATCGAAGTACCTTGATAGACTTCGAGCGGGCGACTGATTGTATAGTGGCCGCTAGGGATGTAAAGACTTCCGCCCTGCTTACATGCATTAAGTGCCGATTGAAACTGTTTGCTTACATCACCTGAGGCAGAGAAAGCTCCAAAGAAACGAATATCTTGGACACCAGAAAGGATACGACGCCAACGGCCATGCTGGCGCGAACGAGACCGGAAAACCAACCCGTTATCAGGATCGTCGGTTGCATCTTCTTGCCAATAAAAATCACCTCCGCCACCATCCCCCGGCTTGAAATATCCAGCAACACGTAATTGCGTAGAGTCCATCGGATCAAAACTTTGCAATTCTTTAATTGTAGAGATACCGTAAATATGTTGCATAATGGGATGCCTAAAAACAACCTTGGGAGATGGTTAGTTGATGAACAATATATAGGAAATGCTAGGCTGGCAGGTTGTGAGGAAGAAACAGAGTAAATAATAAGACTTCATATTGAGGAAATTCACTTTCAAATTATTTTGTTTCATCGTCGGCTAACCAGTTAACAACCCTGGGGATGAAGTGATGCAGACCGTCCGTAAGTTCGGGATGAGCACTAAAGCAAAAGACTTTTCCTTTTCCGTACTTGCAACGAACAGCGGCAGAGGTTCCTTTCATGATGCCACTTGGAGCTCCGTTCTTAGCAATTTCCGAAGAATAAATTGCGAGGCTTTCATAATTCGGAATCTTAGGGTCATCCCATTCCCTTCGGACAAGCAACGGTCCCTGCCCGTAATAGATGTCTAGAGTCGATTTCTTAAACTGAAAAAACTTCTTTCCTGAAGGTGAGAGTTCCAGTTGTACAGTGCCAGTGCCACGAGCCCAGTGTTTTCGGTCCAGAACCTTGGCGTCAATTAGGTTTAGTGACCAGGTATAGTCATTGGTTGCCAGGTAAGCGCCGGCACAGATTCCAAGAAAACCACCTCCCTGCTCGATATACTGACGGATCATCTTGCGGCCATCCTCGCCAAGATCATTTCCCTGCTTACTACCACTTCCACCGGAATGGATTAAAACATCGATCTCTGATAACTGGCCATCTAAAATTTCCTGCGTCGTGATACGCGTAAGTTTGATATCAGCATTTTCAGGTTCAGTGAGCGTACTAATTAAGTTTGCACAACTCTTGCCAACTCCATCCCCATCAAACACGGCAACTTTAATGGGGGCGGCAAAGCAAGCAGTTGAGATGAATAGCAGCAAGAGAGTTAGAAGGATACGCATTACTTTAGACTCTTGTGAAAAATGAGTTTGCCCACGGATTGATGTGTCTCATTATAGAATCAAACTTGCCTTGCCGAATGTACTTTGCTTCTGTCGTTTTAGTAACGGTCTTTTTTCTTAGTTAAAAAGACCTTCAAACTGAAACAAGCCAACACGTTATCAACAACGAACGAAAAGCGACAACACACAACCAAGACGTTGCTCCTGAACTACCTCACGTCTCATGCCAAAGTAGGTTCCCTACCAGTTACGAGATAAAATGCCACCCTACCCAATGATCCTTGGCTACGTCTGGCTACCATCGCATCACGAATGACATGGGCAAGTCACGTGATCGAGTGACTAACAAGAAAGCTCAACTAATAAACCGCTTGATTGCGTGTATTGTCCATGAGTGTTGAGAGGTCAGATTCATACGACACAGAACCTGGATCTAGCGCGTCTGCCAGTTCCACCACACCCGCTTGTGTTGGCTTGACGCATTAAAAATAGGCTAAAAATGAACCATTTTGAATGGATGAACCACAAGAATGTGTTTACCAACAGCATCCTGACATCATCGGTACAAATACCGATCTCAATCGGCTATCTCACGTAAACTTGAATCATTTTCGCAAGAAGAACCGTTAAGCCGATTCTTTGTTTAGGCCACGCGTCTCAATATAGTTTTCACACTTTCGCAGCCGATACCTAGTTTAGGAGAAATTGGTGTATGCGCTGTTGTCGAATGTTATTACTTACCGTCTGGATGCTGGCACTCTGTGCGTCACTCCCCTGCCTAGCTCAGGAAAACGCTACCGAACAGAACTTCGTTGTAAATCAAGAAGCTGATCGACTAGGATTGCTGGACAAAAGCGCCCTCGCAATCCGTCAAAAAGAGCCTGATGCAGCGATCCGCAACTTCGACTTCGGCGGTGAATACCGCATGCGTTTTCACAATGAGAGTAATCATCGGCCTTCACCAACATTAGCTAATGGTCTAGGCCTAACCGGCACCGACGATAACTTCCTTTTGTACCGCACACGACTGTGGATGGATGCTACCGTTAATGAACGGGTCGGTGTGTACGTTGAGATTCTTGATGCCGAAAGCAACCACGAAAACTTTACACCACGTGGTAATGAAGTTGATCGCCTAAACCTGCATCAAGGCTACGCTGACATCGCTATTACTGATCAGCTGCAACTGAAGTTGGGCAGACGTTCGCTTGATATTGGGTCAACACGTTTTGCCGGCATGGGTGAGTGGGCCAATACCCGCCGAGCCTTTGATGGATTGCAGGCGACACTTGCCGGTGAGCACTTCGACTACGATGCTTATTACCTCCATACGTTATCGATGCGGACTCATGATTACAACAAAACGAATACTGACACCCGCCTATACGGTATCAATGCACATCGGCATGTCGATGAAGGCACCATCCGTGATTATTACTGGTTGACTTTAGAACTGGATCGAGTCGATGCTCGATATGACACCCTTGGTACCCAGTGGAAAGGCGCACGTGATGAATTCCTTTACGAATTCGAAGGCGCTGTCCAGCTTGGTAGAAATCCCGACCAGACTGATCACCTTGCAGGATTCACGGTCGTCGGTCTAGGAAAAGACTTACAAGGGCAGCTACCTGGCGAACTCTGGGTTTACTACGAATGGGCCTCAGGGAGTGATACTCCTGGAAATGGCTTCCATCATTACTTCCCCCGCGCACACCGCCATCTTGGATATATGGATCTATTTGGAAGACGCAACCTGAACGACCTCAACGTACGTTGGAATTACCAACCAACAGAGTCTCTTGAAATGCGAGTCCACTATCACTATTTCAGTCTCGCCAATAGCGCAGATGTGCCATACAACACGAACATGACTGCTTTTGCAGGACTTGGTGCAAACACTTCTGGCAGTAGCGATCTGGGACATGAAATTGATTTACTGGCAACCTATACATTCAGTGATCGACTGAAGTTCCAGTTTGGGTATTCGCATTTCTTCGCTGGCAGATACTACGACACGACGGCCGGCGCACCATATGCAGGTGATGCCCGATTCTTCTACACGCAGATGTCGCTGAAATTCTAAGTCAGCGTTTCGAAGACCAGTTCATATCACGTAGAACCTAAATCTGGTCTATCTGCCAGTTCCGCACACCCGCATCCAGGGTCTGACCTTTATAGAATGTTAAGAATCAACCGTTGAAGATAGTTCGACTCAAGAAAACGCAAACCGTATGGCCATTGCACTGCCGTAGCTTAAAAGTCGTATTTCAATCAGCATCAATTTCGAAATAAGTTTTCTTCTTTTCGCCAGAAAAAGGAATGATGGCAATTCTGTATGTACCCGTGCCATAAGGAAATGATTCACCTATCGGCTTGGCAGGGTATTCCACTTCAATCCACCTTGTCTCGGCATCTTCACTAATAGAGAGTACTACTGGTATTGAAGATACTGTGTCTGGATTTAGTAACACAATCGCTATGTTCTTTTCGAAGTCTAACTTTGGTTTTTCAAGAAGCTTGTCATCGTTCTTTGGAGGTGGATTGGTCCTTGATGGTAGGCTTTCCGGAATAGAATCAATAAACCCCTCAAAATCTGATTGATTGTAGATGATGAATTGTTTCACAATCTCGCTTGGATCCTCTGGGTCGCTTGAATCCATCAAGCAGATGCCAGTATAGGTTTCAACCACATCCACTTCCTTCGCATCTTCACTTGAGCTCGTTTCCATATCTGCTTGATGCTGCGATGATTCAGACGGATGTGCTGGAGCGTTTAACTGCTCCGCATCCTGTTTTTTGCATGCTGTTACCGTAGAAATGACACAGCATAAGAGATACAGAAGCATACGGTTATCCAGACTTCTGCCCGCGGTGTTCATCATTGATTTTCTCTATCTAAGCTAATGGATGATGGTTATCTGCACGAACCTTGCACAGACTATTTTGTTGAAGTATTAGTATCAAAGAAGTCGAGGATCTCCTCCTCTAATCCATTAAGGAAGGACATCAAATGCTTGCCGCCCTTCACCTCGTTATAAGTCACTTTGTGTTTGCCCTGCATCATCGCCATTACAAACCGTTTCGATTGATCCACAGGAACGACTGTGTCGGCATCACCATGTAGTAAAAGTACTGGTAAAGTCCTAAGTTTATCCAGATGCTTCATAACCGATTGAGCTTCGTAAACTTCCGGTTTCGTCTCCGGTGTTCCCCCGAGAGCCTCACTCATCGATTTGTTATACCGTGGTCTTTGTTGCCAAAATCGCGTGTAGTCCGTGACCCCGAAGATATTGCAAACCGAGCGTACTCGGTCCCTGTTATGCATCGTATAGATCAAGGAACCACCCCCGCCCATACTCATCCCCATTAAATGAACCTGCGCGGGATCGATCGGATTACTTTTAACGGTCTTGTCCAACAACTCGGTTAAGACAACTCTGGTTCGTGCATTCATCCAGTGATCAGTACCAAGATGTGGGATGAGTACGTAATAACCGCGTTCGGCCGCCATCATACGAAACGCAGCAAACTCTCGTGACAGCCACTGAAACTTGTGCCCTTGCCCGCGGCCGTGCAGGTAGATTATCAGTGGATGACGCTTTCCCTTTTCAATTGAGTTCGGCTTTTCAAGCAAATATGGCTCAGGTTCAGTCTCTCCAGCCGGAATGAAAGAAAGCTCTTCTGCCGGCAAGCGAGACGAAGACAGAAGCATTACGCAAACAGCGATCAGGACATAGCGAATGTACTTGTGCAAACTCATTTCTCCGTAAATATCAAGCCAACGATTCGTCTTCGGCGACTCAGATTAACTTGTTTTGGAAAACTGTGATCATGGGGTGTAGCTGGGTAACTCTTTGCCATCACTTATCACTCCATGCTGCGGCTATTTACCGTCATTGCGCCACCATCGGATTTCGCTTTTAGAGACCTGTTCTCGGTCCACCCAGGCTCCATCACAAGAAGCAACAATATCAGGACGTCCATCAGCATTAAAATCAGAAATGATTACCTGGTTAGCCCCTGGAAACTTTTCTTGCAGGTTATGTATAACCCACGGATCGTCACCACGATTCTCAAACCAGACAACACGCGCGCCATCAGGATCGGTTACTGGTTGCCCATACAAACGCTGTGTATTTGTCCACGCCGTGGCCACGACATCCATATCTCCATCGTTGTCCAGATCTTTAGCAGTGGCCTCAAATGCAAACGGCAGGGGAGCGATACGATGACGCTTCCATGTTGGATTGGCATCTGGCTGCACCACATTCTCGTACCAGACAACTTCGTGCCTTGCCACTTTCGGATCGGCGGTAGTCATCATCCCGTGGGCCATGACCACATCCAGATCACCATCCCCGTCCATATCTGCCGGATGACCGTGACACGCAGCACGTGATTGATCATCAATAGTCTGTTTCTTCCACCGCCCTGTTTCAGCATCACCACAATTCTCGTACCAAACAACTTGAGATCCGTGGTTTTTCTCCTCTGCTGAGCGATTTCGTCTACCCAACGTTGTAGCAAGTAAATCGACCTTACCATCCCTATTAAAGTCAGCTACTTCAATTGTCCGAGCATCCTTCGACATTTTTTCATCCACAACATGATCGATCCACTCTGCGTCCGTTTCGTCGTTCCCAGGATTCTCAAACCAGGTGATCATACCGCTGCCGAATCCGGACGCAGCCGCATCCATATCGCCATCTCCATCCAAATCGGCCAAGACGACATCATAAGCATGTGAGCATTTCGAGGTGATAACGTGTTTCTTCCAATGACTGTCCGATGGCTTTTCCGGATTGGCAAACCAGTAAAGACGACCCCAGCGATTGTCCACCATAGCTACGTCCGGTCTACCATCGCCGTTGATATCTCCGCTTGCATGTCGTTCCATCCACCCTAGCTGGCCTTCATAGATCACATGACGCTGAAACTCCCCCTGACCACTATTTTCAAACCAGTACAGGTTAGATTCTCCGTCAGGGCCTATTTTATAGATATCCGGGCAGGTTATATCGATATCACCGTCACCATCGATATCCACAGCTCCAATGCCAAACGTATAACGATGATCATCTACGATCGTGTGCTCTGTGAAGCGAATCAGCTTAGCCGCATAAAGCGTCAGGACAAACGCACCACTGGTCATCACTAGCCAACAGCACAGGAGCTTCCATGGTGTCATTAAGTTATGTTTACTCGTGTATTTCAAACATTTCATGCCGATCGTTTCGATCCCTGCTTTAAAAGAGCCAAACTGGCAAACGCTTTATTGTTCGCTAACGCAAACTGGAATATAACATTTCCAAAGTTGCGCCGAGAACATCTTCTCGATGAAGGTGATCCTCTCATTGAGTACAGACATATAAAATAAGCCAATGCCTAATTTAGATTCACTTTACCAGATTCGGAATATGAGATTTTTACTGATCCTCTGTTTATGTCTTACATGCAGTTTTATTGAATCAGCACATACCGAAGAATCAAAAGAGAAACAGAAACGAACCACAACAATCGCGCCTGTGATTCTTGTCACCGACGGACTGAATAAAGATGGTTCTCTGGTTGAAAACTATCAACGAGGATTACGGTATGCGATTGACTACTTTGGAAACTATGGGCCTTATTATGTCTATCTGCTTGGCCCGGGCAGTGAAGAAAGCGTCCGCAAGATCTTCCGCCAACGTGCAATTAGCCGAGTCGATCGCGACTTAAGAACACCTGCCGAACTGCAAATTAAGGAGTTTTTGAGCAGGCCGAATGTAACGCGCGAAATAAAGGCGGTTTTGGAAGGTAAGTCGGAAGGCGGCCTTACCTGGACGCAGGATCCGCCGGTGTTATATGAAGACGTAACGACCAACGCCACTGAACGTGAAAACAATCCGATTGAAAACACCTGGGGTGCACTGCACGAGTACCACCACGTGTTTCAAATGGCACACTGCGATACAAAACAAGAGCGAAGTTCTGATAAGCACATAAACTCCTGGATGGCCGAAGGAATGGCCTCCTACAGCTCAGCTAAATTCATGGACAATCTGGGACTTGTCGACTTCAAGGCATATATGCATGACCTAAGGAAATCCGGTGGGAATATCGGTCGACCCGGAATAAACGATTTTTTAGAACAAACGAAGGACTGGCAACTCGATAACGAATCGTATTGGGACAGTGGTGAGTTTCCGCAGGTGTACTACATGATGGGGGCCTGGGCGACAGCGTACCTGATTCACGAGCAAAATGTGGATGAAGTAGCTGTACTTAAGAATTGGTATTTCGACATTCCACGAATCGGAAAGTCAGCTGCTTTTAAAAAGCACATGGGGCTGTCACTCGCGGAATTCTATAAGCGGTTCACCCTGTTCATTCAGCAATCTGATGAAGAGGTGATGAAGATCTTCGACTAGATTGCACAGCACATGGATACTTGTGCTCTAGCTAATCTACCGGTGAGTTTTTTGGTGAATCCTCACTGCCTGGCTTTTCTAGTCTGGCGGCGTCTAGCTTTGAGTTGACCTCGACGGATTCCAGTTGAATGACGAGGGTTTGGTTACCTGGCTTGATCTCAATCTTCGTCTTGTATGCCATCATCACACCTTCGATTTCACGGTAATCACTAAACGTGATTCTCATAAAGTCCGGGATCTGGAATGCTTGAATTAGTTTCGTCTGATCATTGATGACCACATCCAGCTCGCTACCCACGAAATTCAGCTTGATGCAATCCTGATCATTCAGCCTGGCTCTAACAGGAGGAAGGAATGCATCAATTCCAAATAGATCAAAAACCGTGTAAACGAGACTGATAGGCATTCCAATCCTCTCGTAAGCTAGTTCCTCGGCGGAAAGGGCTCTCAATGGCACGTCAGATGTCTTTTTCCATCCCTGTTGTTTTCGCCAGCCTTTGGATTCACTGTATACTCCGAAATCGAGATCGATACGAGCTTGATCAGCAACAAAGTCAAATACTTCAGTGACTGTTCCACTTGCGGGACCTGTCAAACTTTGTGACTCCATGGTACTGACCCTGACAATCGACTCAATCTTCTTGATCGCATCGGCACCTCCCATCGCATCGAGATGCGCCTCCACGATTTCTTCTTTGGATGGAGCTTTTTTCGGTGTGCTTACTTGGGATTTTTCAGTGGATGCCTCGGAAACCCCGGCGTCTTGAGCATCCTGGGTCTCGACTTTGGCAGGATCGCCACTGGTGGATTCCGTTTGAGAGCATCCGGTCAAAAAAAGAAAACCCAGAAGAATGGCGGGTATTACAAATGATGATCTATTCATATTCCAACTTAGTATCTAGAAATCTGGCTGCGGCTACTTACCAATCTTAACCAACCGTAAACCGCTGGAATCAGCTGCAGCACGTGACATTCCCACGGTGTTAAATTGTATGGTGATGTTTCCACGGTGGTCGATACCAATAATTCCGCCACGCACCGGATGGTCCTCACGATTTAGGATTTCGGAAACAGCCTTGTCTATTTTCTGTTTCATATAGTTGATACGTGCGCTAACATCGTAAGCAACTGAGTTTCGAATGAAGTCCTCACCCACACCCGTACATGATACACCACATGTTTTATTGTCTGCATACGTACCGGCTCCAACTATCGGTGAATCTCCGATTCGTCCGTGCTTCTTATTAACCAAGCCGCCAGTCGATGTACCGGCGGAGATATTCCCATGAACATCCAGTGCAACACAACCTACTGTTCCCATTTTTTCGGCATCACTTAGTCGTTCTTTTTCCCGTACACGTTCAAGACGCTTCACTTGTGCTGGAATCTTGAAATACGATGGATCCACGATTTCTATTTTTGGATGCTTGAGCGTTTTTGCAAACTGATCCGCGCCGTGATCCACCAGAAGTACATGTCTCGTTTCAGTCATAACAAGACGCGCCAACGAAATGGGATTCTTAACGATCGTTACACCACCAACCGCACCACAAGATCGTGTTTTCCCATCCATGATAGATGCGTCGAGCTCATTATGACCTTTGGCGGTCAATACACCTCCACGCCCCGCGTTAAACAGCGGCGAGTCTTCTAGTAAACGGATAACTTGTTCCACGGCATCAAGACTGCTACCGCCTTGTTTCAAGATCTCTACACCTTTGTCCAACGCGGCAGAAAGTGCCTGCTCTCTCGCAGAAATCAACTCAGAATCTGTTGATGCACTACCAGCGCCACCATGAATTACGATTGCAAAGTCTGGAATACTCTCGCTAGCCACACCATGCGCCGTTGTACAAATCGACAATGTGAATACGAGTAGACACTGTATTAATTTCACAGCAATTCCCTGTCCAGAGTGTTAGTTTTTTTGTTGTTCAGATTGGTTAGCTACCTGTTCCACATGTTTAATAACACGCATCATGTTGCCACTGAGGATCTTGGTTATGGCACGCCTAGAATAGCCGCGTTCTAACAACAACTGCGTGATACGCGGGTAAGTAGAAACATCTTCAAGCCCCAACGGCAGTTTTGAGACGCCATCATAATCCGATCCGATGCCAACGTGATTGATGCCGGCTATTTTTACCATGTGGTCGATGTGATCGATGACGTCGTGAATCGTACCAGGCGGATACGGGTTAGCTGCTCGCCACCGTGCCATCGCTGCGTTGTACTCATCATCAAGCTCATACTTCTTTCGCAATTCACGCGACACGTTAAACATTTCGGACATAATCTGCGCAGCTTTAGGATCAACAAACCCGGAAAAGAAATTCACCATTACGATTCCACCATTGTCCGACATCCGCTTCAGCACAGAGTCCGGCACGTTACGAACGTGGTCAGCTACCGTTCGAGCAGAAGAATGTGAGAACATCACCGGAGCTGCACTGATATCCAATGCATCGTGCATGGTTGCTTCCGATACATGGGACAAATCCACAATCATCCCCAGCGCGTTCATTTCTCTAACGACAGCTTCTCCGAATACATTCAGGCCGTCATGTTTGGATTGGTCTGTTGCGGAATCTGCCCACATCAAAGTATCGGAATGGGTAAGGGTCATGTAGCGAGCACCCAGGTCAAATAGTCGATGAAGATTCGCCATCGAGTTTTCAATCGAGTGTCCACCCTCCACTCCAATAAGTGATGCGATCTTGCCTTGCCTGCGGGCATTTAGAATGTCCTCGTAAGTGCGAGCTAATGCAAACGTGTCCGGGTACACCTGAATCATGTCATGCACAATTTCAATTTGCTCGAGTGTCTGCTTCAATGCCTCACCACGATATCCCGTGGACGCGGGCACATATACAGACCAGTACTGAGCACCTACATTTCCTTTTCGCAAACGAGGAATATCTGTATGGATATCAGGTTGAGANCCGGCAATATCCATATTGGAAAANGACGATGATGCTCGNTTTCGCAGCGTNTANGGCANATCGTTNTGACCGTCAAAAACAAAGGATCCCTGATGAATACGCTGAGCACGATCGGAAATGTTAACTTCAATCACGGATTGAGCATAGATGCTCCCACAATGGATCAAAAGTGCAAAGACTGTCCAGATAATACTGCGCTGCACGGTATCATTTCCTTTGCGATTCAATCTACTTTGGCTTGGATATCCACAAGGCTTTAGGATGATTGCAAATCAAAACCAACCATCCACTAAAGCTGCGTCAGTTGTAAATCGTCATCCAAGCTTCTATGCGGTGCGATGCCGGCTGATTGCAATTGACCGTGATAATCTCGTACTGCTTCTTCCGGCTCAATTTCATCGTCAGCGATAGCTCTCAACATACGTATGAACATCAACTGGTTTTCAGCAAAGTTGATCTTCCGTCCAAATAACGCTGCGCGAGCACCGTATTTTTTAGCTTCCCATAACATTCGAAATGCATCATGTGTTGTCCCTGAGGAACCACCGAGGATGCCTGGAATCAAATTAGGGTCATATTCGACCAGTTGTTCCATTGCCGCCGGGCCGAAGTACGGCATTTTGAGAAATAAAGGACGGGCACTACTGGTAACTCCGCCTAAACATCGCGCTATATGATCGTTGACAAATCTCGGCACGTCGTCAATTTCTCGAACGGGTGCATTTGGAGCAAAGACCTCAAGAAAATGGCGGAAGTTCTTGCGTTCCGCTTCCAGCCGAAACTCTCCATAATGTTGCAACGACTCCCTATCCAATGTGGAATCGTGATTAAACGTAACCGAATACAATCCTAAATCAGACCCAAGCGTACGTTCTTCATCTGTACAATCGACCTTGCCACTCTGAATATGGTCAATTGTTGCGGAGCGGAAAGGCTGTGATGGCTGAGATGTATAGTTTGCACTCAATCCAAGCCAGATATCTGTAGTGTCATTGGCTCGTACAGCAGGCGTCACGGTAGAATTTTCGAAAATACGCTCGTTAATCGTGAGTTGCTCACTGACACTGGCACTCATGAGCATGATGTCAACCAGACCCTGCTCCGTGATTTCCCGCATGGATTGCCGATAGCTTTCCAGCGTATCAAACGGAAATCGCTCTTTCGTATCACCTTTATTTGGTCCGGGACAAGAGATTCCAAATCCCATATCGCCGTCTTTGGCATCGGCCAGAATAAAGTCCTTAACAGACGAGTCTTCGCGAATTCGTTTAATTTTCGTGTCCAGTGACTTTTCCATCGGTCGATTTATTCCTCATGAAGGTTTACAACATACGTTTCCAACATATTATCAGCTTTTGGTAGTTTCGAAATGAGTGATCGATTCGATTGCATGGTTTGTGGCGAAATATGCGTCGATCTACCAATGCGCACCGTGGATCGTCGTCTGCCACTGGAACAAATGGAAACGGTTCGCATCGATCCGATCTGCCCAGGCGTGGGTGGAATCGTCTCCAACAGCGGTTTGGTCATGGCCCGGCTGGGACTGCGAGTCGGAGCGTTCGGTTACGTTGGCGATGACCCGTGGTCAGACTTGGTAAAGGCAGCGTTTGAAAATGGTGGGCTCGACACCAGTTATGTTCTGGTTCATCCACAAGAAGCTACCAGTGCAACTGCTGTGATAGTCGGTGATGATGCCGAGCATTCGTTCATCTATCATTCGGGTGCATCACGTTGTTTCGACAAGAACACGGCACTGGATCACCTCGATTTGTTTGAACGAACTCAATACGCATTGTTCGGATACTACCATCTCATGCCCAACATGGAAGATGACCTGCCGGAAGTGCTAAAGCAGGTTCAGGAAACCGGATGCAAAACGGCACTCGATACGGCCGGTGGCGGTGGAAACCTTCAGCCACTGGATCGCTGCCTGCCCTATTTGGATTTCTACATTCCCAGTTATTCAGAAGGACTCTCTCAAACCGGATATACAGACCCGAAAGAAATGATTTCCGCCTACCGAAACTTCGCACCCAATGCCCTACTTGGGATCAAGCTTGGGGATAAAGGAGCTTTATTGAGTGCTGATGCGAATCATTGGCTCGATGTAGCACCAGTCACGCCACCTGGAAGGGTAGTCGACACAACGGGTGCAGGAGATAGCTTCTACGCGGGGCTCATTACCGGGTTATGCAACGGCCTTGATCTTAACGCTGCTGCGGGACTCGCCTCTGCAACTGGCGCATGCTGTGTTACCCAAGTTGGTGCAATCGCCGGTATAAAGACCTACGAAGAAACACTACAAATGTCCCAAATCTGATTTAATCTCGAGTCTGGCACTGTGATCTTTATCGTGCAATGCGCTGTCTAAAAAGCATTTGCTCGTGCCATGTCCCAGGCGCGAATAGACTGGACCGTCACATCACCTCCGGCACTCATCACCTTAATCCGTTTACTATCCTTGCGTGATGGATAAATCCGCTGAGTCACACACTGACGACCATTGGCAAACACTTCAAGAATCGAGCGATCCAGAAACACACGTAGCGTTAAGACTTCTGCGGGCTTCACTTCAAATGGAGCCTCTTGGATTCGAACATCCTTTGACTGCCGCACTTGCTTTGGAAAATAGGCCGCTTGCGGATAAGGAAATGGCTGAAATATGTCATCTCGCAGACTAGATTTAGTAGTGTCTATTCGGATAACACCGGCGTTCTTGTCATATGTAATCACCGTTTCTTCAGATCCGTCCGGAGAACACCGCACCAAAATTGAGAACTGACTGGCACTAGCCATATCCACATTAACTTCCAGTTCCAGTGAATCACCTTCAACCTCGTTGACTGAAATGGCATCCCCTGCTGGGAGTGTAAACTTATCCTTAACTACTGGATTCATGCGCAATTGCTGCAGCTCCTCTGCAGGATTAATCAGCATCGTGCCTTCTTTTGACATGGAAAGGACGCGAGGCATTGTCATAACACCCGACCAACCAGCTGAAAGTTGAGTATCGCGTTCCCACGATTCACATGCCCAAGCCCACATGATGCGACGCCCTTTATCATCAACAAGGCTATCGTTGGCAAATACAGGGCCACCCGCCCAGTTCATCTTGCCGTGACTTTCCGGAAAAAACCGATCGTCTTCATATCGGCCAATATAGTATTGAGTCCCTTGCGTATGACTGATAAACATCAACACATGCTTATCACCTAACTTGAAAAAGTCTGGGCAGGAACAATCTTCGTCATCTGGTGTCCATTCACGTTTCGATTTGTAAAACGGATGCATATACTCCCACTTCACCAGGTCTTTTGATCGGAATAGGTAGGCAATATCTCCGTCTGTGGGAGGTGCATGATTAGGATGATCTCCACTGATGGAGTAATACACACCGTCCTTAACCCACCCACAGGTATCCCACACATGGTATTTTCCATAATTAGGTTCTCCCGCCTTCGGTAACTGAATGACCGGATTTCTAGAGGATTTTTGCCATCGAATGAGGTCATCGTCTAGACTCTGTGCAATACACGTCCCCGAATTGACTCCGTGGTAAATCATCGTTGGCTTACCATCGAGACTGATGAGCGACCCCCCTGCAAAAACATGCTCTTCCGGATCGCCCGCGTTAACCGTTAGTGGAATCGGATGATGCACCCAATGAACAAGGTCGATACTCGACGCGTGACCCCAGGCTCCTTTTCCTTTGTCCTGAATAGCATAAAAAACGTGGTATTTCCCTTTCCAGTAAATGCAACCTTGAGGATCAAATGGGAAACAAACACCTTCTGACCCCAGAAAGTGCCACGTAGGTCGATAACGGTCGTTCAGATACTTGGTTCGCAACCTGCGAGTTGCTTCAATCAATCCTTGCGTGCTGTCTTGAGCATGACTTAATGCACCAAAGGTAAACGAAAAAGTAAGAGCCAAAACTAGAAGGGATATCCGTCGCATCATGTGACACTCACTGTTGTGGAAAATTCATAACTTACAACTGACTTTGTAATAGTAATATTATTACTTATAGCAATCCGTATATGTGATTGGAGCCATTGCTTTGGCTGACCTTCCCTGCACTTGGGCAATCCGCAAATCGTACACCACTATTTCTTGACTAGTACTTGGCACGCACAACACCGACGGTTGATCGCGGGATGTACCAGACGTCTTTTTCCAAGTCCACGCCGCCACCCATTTCTTCGATGACCACTCTGTCAATTACGTGAATCCCGCGTGTTGACATCAACTCAAATGAATCATCGCCGGGCTGGTCGGGTGTACGATCCGGAAAATTCACTCGGGTGCGGCCGATGCGATATAGCTTTGAGAGCTTCACGTCCGGAAATGCCTCATCCACACCTTTCTCACCGATTAAGAAACCGAGTAAACCACCCCACGTAGCTGTTGGGTTATCTGAATCCCATCCGCATAGTGAACCAATTTTAATCGTCCGTTTTAGATCTCCTTGGCCATAGAACAAGCTGATTAAACTGGCGCCATAGTTAATACCGGCATCGAACCAACTGCGGTAGTTATACCCATCGATCGTCTGACCGGTGTGACGCCAATTCAAATAATCGCGTGTCGCTTCCCAATTGTCTTTATCTGGATTTTTTTCGTACTCTCGTTTTACAAAGTCATACATTTTTGCCGGAAACGATTCGTTTGGGAGCCGTCCACGTGCTTCTTCCGCCAACCACATCACCTGCTCGTGCGTACTCATATCCGGATCGACACTTGATGCTAAGGCGTGCATGATGACGTAGAATTCTGCGATCCATTCTGCATCGCGGTAGGCCGTCGTACGAATCGGCATATGTGACATTTTCAGCGCAATGTCTGCACGAGTTGGCGCGAATAGTCCAAAGATTTCCGTGGTCAGCTGCGCATCAATTTGATCAAAGTGTTCATTATTTTCCGGCATACTCGTCTGCGGCGGTACTAAGCCATCAATCATCAAATGTAGTGCTTTCTCATTTGATACCCATAAGAAATTCTGCTCTTTGTGCTTAATGTGCTTTAACCAGCCATCTCGAATATGTTCACCGGAAACCACACTCGTGTCATTCGTATCCAGAATACTCTGGTAGATATATTCGATATCTGTGTCATCATCGGCGCCCCAAACTTCACCTTCCGGCACGAGCACGAATTCAATCATCTGTGGTTCACCGTTTCTGCCCTTGCGTCTACCGCGTTTGGTTCCCCAGTCTTCATCTGTATAAAACGGTCCCGTCTTCTTCACGCCTTCCGTCCGTAAGCCAGTCCAATTGGCAATACACTCAGCCAGCCAAAAGCCCTTGAGTTTTTCATGGTAGGCACTTCGGGAAATAATCAAATCATCACCGCTCGGTGAATACTCAGGGTATTCCAGCCCCTTGTCCGGCTCGATTGCCTTTACGGAAACGTTGACCACGAGGAAAGTGGCTAAAAGAATCAGAAGCTTGGCTGTTTTCATCATTATCTACTTTCTTGCGATTGCAGCTTATCGTTGTGGGCTATCACCAAATTGGCTTACCGCTTGATTGGTGCGTTTGGATCGTATTGTGGATTTGGTTTCATCATGTTGGCGTTCACTTCCACTCTCCATGCATCGAGTTTTGCTTTCAATTGCGAAGCAAGTTGTGGATGTTTTTCGGACAAGTCCTTTTGTTCGGCAATGTCCTTTTTCAAGTTGAACAACTGAACGCTACCGTTTTCAAAATAATCTAGCAGCTTGTAATCTCCGACTCGAATTGCGCCGCCCGGGCTTTGCATCCCATGATTACTGTAGTGCGGAAAGTGCCAATAGATCGCATCGCGTGATAGGTGTTTGTCACCTTGAATTAAACCAGTAAGGCTGACACCATCCTTATGCTGGTCTGGCATCACATCGACTCCGACCATTTCGAGAATCGTCGGATAAAAATCCGTGCTGACCACCGGCACACGGCACACGCTGCCGGACTTCCCGCGACCTGGCCAATGCACGATCATTGGCTCTCGAATACCGCCTTCATATAGAAAGCCTTTTGCACCACGTAGGGGCAGGTTCGATGTGGCAAATGCCTTGTCGAGTGCTGCTGGGCTTACAACACGGTTGGGATTACCAAAATTACCTGCCGACATGCCACCGTTATCAGAAAACAAGATGATTATCGTGTTGTCATCTATACCCAATGCCTCCAATTTCTGACGTATGCGCTCCAAGCTCTGATCAACGGATTCAACCATCGCTGCAAAGTGGACGTTGTCCTGATGCTGCTTGATCTTTACCGTGCGTCTTGGAAGTATCTTGAATCCTGCGAATTCCGGTGTTGATCCGAGTTCATTCAATTCCTGTCGTGATAACGGGAGCAAATCATCCGGATTAGATTCCAGGATAAAAGCGGGGTCGGGCTTTGGCTTCTGTCTTGCAAGCTTTTGTTCATATTTCTCCACCAAGTCAGGCCTGCCGTGAATGGGATCGTGAACGGCGTAATGAGACATGTACAGGAAAAATGGTTGCTCTTGATTCGACTCGATGAAGTTGAGCGCTTCGTCGGTTAAACGATCGGTCAGGTAATCACCAGGTCCGTCCTTCAGGCCGTCTAACTGAAACGGTGCGTAGTACCCCACCTTGGGCCAACCTTTGTTCCACTTCGGAATCTGGATATCAAACCCCTGGGCCGTCGGACCGTGGGGCTCTTCGCCTAAATGCCATTTACCGATATGAGCTGTACTATAGCCGTGTGACTTTAGCGCTTCGGCAATAGTTATTTCTTCCAGCGGAAGTTGTTGATGGATTTCCGCATTGAGCAACTGTTGAAACGGGTAGTTACGTCGGCCGGTCAGCCAGTCTGTTAAGTGGAGTCTGGCAGGGTATTTGCCCGTCATAATGCTTGCACGGGTCGGAGAACAAACATGGCAAGTTGCATATGCTTGCGTAAACCGTACGCTCTCTTTGGCCAATTGATCAATATTCGGAGTTTCATAAAACTCGCTGCCATAGCAACCCAAATCTGTCCAACCGAGGTCATCCAGTAGAAAGAATACGACGTTGGGCCGTTTTTCTGCCGCTGCTACTGACGTGGTAGCGGCAAACAGGCAAATCGCAATTGCGAT
Organism: Rhodopirellula sp.; assembly: GCA_002714565.1. Classification (GTDB taxonomy): domain Bacteria; phylum Planctomycetota; class Planctomycetia; order Pirellulales; family Pirellulaceae; genus UBA11883. The sequence continues at coordinate 46,303 of PAXU01000026.1, read as the reverse complement.
AAATCTTCGACACATAGAGTCAAACATTGAGAGTTCCGGATAAGGATCGCTGGTTTGATTCACGTCTCTCAACAGCGTGATGAAATCAACTCTACCGAGGCTATCAGCTTTACCAATTCCCTTCAACCACTTGTTGTTACGGAGACCACGAGGATACGGATTCCGTTTATAATTCACGTCAGGATCAGTCATTCTATTTATTTGCAGCTCGGAGAGCACTCAATGCAACGCACCATCAAAACGTTACTTGCTACTTTTCTTCTAACAGGGTTCACCATGTCAGACGACGCTACAGCCGATGTACTTGAACTTCGCGTCTATACAACGCACGAAGGAAAACTAGAGAATCTCAATGCACGCTTCCGCGATCATACAATGCGGATCTTTGAAAACCATGGCATGAAGAACATTGGTTACTGGGTGCCCGAAGACATTCCAAACACATTGATTTATGTCATTAGTCATAAGAGTCGCGATGCCGCAAAGAAGTCATGGGCGGACTTTGTAGCAGATCCGGAATGGCAAGACGTATTTAAGAAATCTCGCGTAGACGGGCCGCTGCTATCCAAAGCACCCGAAGCCACTTTCCTTGAATCGACTGATTACTCCCCCAAAAAGGGATGGAAGAACAAAGGTGATGATGGCGTTTTTGAATTGCGTATTTATCAGGCCGCCGAAGGAAAGCTTGGCAAACTTGATGCACGATTCCGTGATCACACCATAAAGTTATTTGAAAAACACGGCATGAGAAATCTGGCTTATTGGCACCCAACCGATGAACCGATTTCAAAGGATCACTTGTACTACATCATTCACCACAAAAGCCGCGATGCTGCCAAAGCATCCTGGCAGGCATTTATTGCCGATCCCGAATGGAAAAAGGCCGCTGCCGCATCCGGTGTCGGTCGCTTGGCGAAGCCTCCTATTTCAATCTATATGAAGTCAACAGACTATTCACAAATCAAGTAGTTGGGAATCCAGTGAGTAAATCGAATCTTCGATTAACAAAAGGACCACTCAATTTGAGTGGTCCTTTTTTGATACAGTCAGAACGACTGAGTGAGCCGGGAGAACAATTGTGATCCTGCACGTTGACATGGATGCCTTCTATGCATCAATCGAAGAACGTGATGAACCGTCGTTAAAGGGAAAACCTGTTATCGTCGGTGGCTCAGCCGACAGGCGAGGAGTGGTCGCTGCTGCAAATTATGCCGTGCGTGAATACGGAGTGCATAGCGCCATGCCAACCAAAACCGCACTTAAACTCTGTCCACATGCCATCGTTTTGAAGCCTCGCATTGGTTACTACAGAGAGATTTCAAAAACCATTCGAGAAGTATTTCACAGCTATTCACCGTTAGTAGAACCACTAGCATTAGACGAGGCTTTTATTGATGTAAGTGGAAGCATCCGTCTATTTGGATCGGCGTCTGAGATTGGCAAATCTATTAAGCAAAACATACAAGAGCAAGTAGGTTTAGTTGCATCGGTAGGAATAGCGCCAAATAAGTTTCTCGCCAAGCTGGCAAGCGACGTCGATAAGCCTGATGGATTTTGTGTTGTTGAAGAAAACGCGGTTCAGGAGTTTCTCGATCCGCTTCCGATCAAGCGAGTTTGGGGGATCGGTAAAGCGACTCTAGCTGTGTTTGAAAAACTGCGGGTCCGTACCATCCGGCAATTGAGAGAATTACCCGAGCAACTGCTCATCGATAGATTTGGGAAGTCTGGTGCTCAAATCTGGAGACTAGCCAAGGGAATTGATAACCGTAATGTAATCCCGGATAGAGAAGCAAAGTCGATTTCGCATGAAACGACCTTTGCGAGTGATGTTGCTGACCTGGATGTGCTTATCGCAAAACTCTTAGATCAAACCGAGCAAGTCGGCCGTCGTTTGAGAAGGGCTGGTCTCAAAGCAAGAACCATTAACATCAAGGCTCGCTATGATGACTTCCAAACGGTAACCCGCAGCGCGACCGCATCGGAACCGACTGATCAGACGGACATCATCTGGCAATTCGCTAAAGAATTACTACTTAGTAAACTTCCTGACAGACCAACCTGCCTTCGACTACTTGGAATGGGTGTTTCCAATCTGGATGATACCGGCCAGTCTCAGCAATTGATGTTTGATCGAGAGGAGCAGAAAAGGAATAAGTCGATTGACTCCGTGGCAGATCAAATCAAGAACCGATTTGGGGATAGTGCCTTGCATCGAGGACTTTCAGACAAGAAGAATCAGTGAGTTATTCAGTTTTCTACAGGAAACCAATAACTACTTTCTGGATAGAAAACATCCCAAGCTTTCTTTAATGAGATTTTTGACTCCAGTGGTTTTAGCGAACGGCCTGTTAGTGCACCGTCAATAGCTTTACCGGTTCGCATGTTCCATGTACTGTCGGTCTCCAGGTCTCTCATCTGATCTTTTTTGATAACAAAGGTTAGTGATTTACTATCAATCATCGAACTAAACACTTGCGTGCCTAAACCGTTCTGATCATGGACGATGACTACCGAACCATTGAATTCATCGTTGATGATTGTTGATTTTTTCAGATGGTCTAATTGCCACGCTCGAGATTGTCCCTCAGCTGTCATGCCAATAATGTATTTTGATGCATCAGCATAATAGTCATCCTTAAGTGATGCGATTGTCGGAACCATATCCAACACCGTTGTGTCAGGATGGTCTGCTTTCCATGACTTCCAATCACAAACAACCGAATTGATCATCTTTAGTTCCTGACCCTCCAATGGGCCGCGCATGGCTTTACCCAGCAAGTGACTCCAAAAGGTATGCGTCTCGGAATCTACCATTACTAAACTCTCGTTATACAAGAGAGGTGAAACAGCAAATGTCAGCTGCTTTCCATCAATTTCACGGATATACACGATACCGTTATGACAGAGGTGTCACCACGTCGCAGCGATTGCAACATCACTCAGCTCGTCATTTATGATCTCTCGTGTTGGCCCGGTCAGCATGTTAATTGGATAAGCACGCGCCTTTCCATCAATAACAACGCCTAATACTAATTCGTCGTCAAAAATGGAGTTAGAAACATCCACAACTTCCGTGGTGATTGGGTTTTCAATGACAGGATAGAGACTATTTTCGTCTGGCCAATTTACACCGTCTGAATCGCCACAACCGGTTATAAGAACAACAAAGAGGGCTAACAGTTTCCAAAAACTTAAGGTGCNCATCTAACGTCTCTACGATTCCTCTAAAAATTGNATCCGGTGCATCAGTAGGCTTATCGGACAGAAATGCATCTATACATATTTGTGTCTCGAGTGATGTACCTAAACTGATTAAACACCAAAAGACGTGCAGAAGTAATGACGAAAACATCCAGTTTTTTAATTTGTACCCAATACCCTGCGGGTACCCCACGCGATCGATTAACACGGTCGTCAGAAGCAAATCTCCGCCGGAACCACTGAGAATCCGGAAAGTCCACACGCGCAATCTATCCGGTAGAATGGCGTCTACTTCCAGATGACTAACACTTTTAGAGAACGCTACAGATGAGCATAAAAACAGCATTTGTTACTGGACCAACCGGTTGTATCGGAGCTGCCACCGTTCAATACCTAATAGATCACGGTATAGAACACGTGGTCGGAATGAGTCGCAAGAGAGATTTAAGCCGAATCGACTCTGAATACCATGACCGAATCAACTTCATCGAAGGTGATATTACAAACCGCGATCAGGTCTCAAACGCGATCACGTCAACCAACCCCGACACNATTATTCATCTGGCGGCATTTCAAACTCCAGATTGCCTNGCAAATCCGTTATTGGGNATGGAGGTAAACGTCACCGGTACGCGTAACATTGTGTTAGCAGCAAAGGAACTGGGTGATTCCCTACAACGACTTGTTCTTGCAAGTTCATCGGCAGTTTACGGACACCGTGAGATGTATCCAGGCGANTCNATNGTAACTGATGTACCATACGCCCCACGCAATCTCTACGGTTACTGGAAGGTGGCCAATGAAGGCATGGCGCAAGCGTTTCATGCCGAGACTNAAATTCCNACAGTAAGCATCCGATTGTCGACTTGCTATGGCCCGGGACGCGACTTGGGGATGACATCTGCACCGACGACTCTATTGAAGTGCGTCGCTGCGGAACAGCCGTTTCAAATGCCTTACCAAGGTCGTGAACACTTCCATTTTGTTGGAGATGTTGGCGCCGGATTCGCTGAGGTTGGAATCTCGCCATTCGCGGGCTATGGGGTTTTCAATTTGCGAGGCCGAACGATTCATACGAGCGAGTATATCGAGCTTGCTAAAACTGCTGCCGGTGAGCTTGGTATCTCCGAACCTGACATTTCCATTGCGGATGANGCTCAATCCATGCCATTTGCAAACGACCTTGACGATGGGGAAAGCGTTGCCTCATTTCCAAACATGCCTCTAACAGAAATGTCAGAAGGTGTTCGGTACTCGATCATGAAATTCAGAGAAATGCATTTGGCCGGAATACTCGACCCGGAATATCGACCCGGCGGTTAAGCAATTGATGCTCTGAGATGGCAGTTATGAATGGCAAGCGAAAATTCANCACTGGATTTGCACGTACAACTACCATGGCACACGAGACCATCGACATGTGCATGTACCAAGTCTCGGGACTTTGGCGATCTCATTGGCCCTGACCTTCACTGACGTCATGTGCCTACAGGTGAGCATCAGATACAATTCTGGCACGAGTCCGCTGTCTATATTTTGAGCGTCAAGATAAATGGGGTCGCTAGTGAATGGACAGGCGGTTGCTTAAAGGTGAATATCGTACCCAACGAGACGATCAAGCTTGGCGTGGTCGAAGTACCATCTGCCGTATTCGAGAAAAACTAACGTTTGAAGCGACAAGCCACTCAATTCATGAGACAGCGCGATTGCTAACCGCCTGCCANTTTACTCACGGTTATCGTGTGGCTGTTACGTTCATCATCGTAGAATCGGTNACCCCAAGTATTAACGGCAATTTTTTTCGCATCCTGCATGCTGTCTGCCTGGATGTACTGACCGAACGTAATCTTGCCGACTCTAAAGCTAACTATATACTTCTGTTCTTTGGTCATACGATGTCAAATCAATTGCGAGAGAATCTATGAAAGATGGGATCGACTGTACCAGTGGCTACTGATGTGAATGGTTTTTCGTGGTAGGTAGTTTTTATGTAACAACTGCCACGCTGAATTGTTTCGACTAATTCATGTTGATTTATTAATATCGAGGCAAAGAACTATCAATTTCCTGTGACCACACATCAATTCCACCACGCATGCTTTGAGATTGATCAAATCCCTGGTTTCTTAGCCAATGTGCCACTTGTAAACTACGGCCACCATGGTGGCACTGCACAACTATGTGTACATCTTTATGCTTTGTTAACTCTCCAACGCGCTGTTGAATTTCGCTCATCGGAATCAATAAAGCGCCATCGATATGTACTAAATCCCATTCTTCCTGTTCTCGACAATCTAGAAGCACAAAATCCGCATCGTCATCAATCAATTGCTTAACTGCATCCACTTCGATTTCAATATCCATACTGTCTATTCGCTCCTTTTGAGCTTAGATTGGGATTTGTTTTCAAGTATTCTAAGCCCAATAGGGTGCCAGATTTTTGTCTAAGGGTCGATACCCCTTTTGCGTATATTCATTAGTTTTAACATCTATTATTTCACCTCTCTGATTGATGATTGATTCCGACAAAATGCGAGAGTTTGCTGAAACCGTTGTCAGTGATCTCACATCAGCAGGTTATCAAGCTCTATGGGCGGGTGGTTGTGTACGCGATCAGAAACGTCAAGAGTCACCCAAGGACTATGATGTAGCCACCAATGCCACACCGGATCAGGTTCGCACGGTCTTTGGTCACAAGCGCACGATTGCGATCGGAGAGGCCTTTGGCGTCATCACTGTAATCGGATCGAAAACTACGGGAAATATCGAGGTAGCAACATTCCGCGCAGATGCTTCGTATAGTGACGGACGACGCCCAGACAGTGTCCGCTTCACCGATGCCAAAGAAGATGCTCTCCGTCGAGACTTCACGATCAACGGAATGTTCTTTGATCCTATCAACCAACAGTACATCGACTTCGTAAACGGCGAAGCTGATATCACAGCAAAGCTGATCCGAGCAATTGGTGATCCCCATACCAGAATTGAAGAGGATCGACTGCGGATGCTGCGAGCTATCCGATTTGCTTCGACCTTTGACTTTGAAATTGAAGCTGATACCTATGCAGCCGTTCAGGCCAATGCTGACAAGATTAGCGCAGTTAGCAGCGAACGAATACTCCTGGAGCTATCGTTAATCCTGAATAATGCTAATCGCAAACGTGGGTTACGGTTGTTACAACAAAGCGGCCTTTTGCAACACATCATTCCGGGTATTACCACTGCCAGAATAGAATCAGAACCTGAGTCGTGGACGAGACTACTCGATTCGTTACACAGGCTCACCAAATCACCTCTGGAAACAAGTCTGGCACTAATCTGGACTACGATCGGTGAACGAGAGTGGACATCCGGAAATAGGAAGGATCTTGAGTCGCATCAGCGCGACATGAAACTTAGTAATGACTCGATCAAGACCATCAACTGGGTCATTGCTTCTCTACCAAAAGTCCTAACAGCATCAACGGAATTCTGGCCGGAAATACAGGAGATTCTTATTGACCCTCGTAGCGACTGTCTGATGAATACAGCCATTGCTGTTGCCGAACGTGAAGACCAACGCAACCACATCCGGTTTTGTCAGGACATGCTTGACCAGCCCATAGAGAAACTTAATCCTCCGCCATTGTTAGACGGAAATATAATCCTGCAACACCAACTGGCAACAGGCAAAGAAATTGGCAGATTGCTTAAGGCCGTCAGAGATGCGCAGTTGTTAGGCGAGATTACAACAACCTCAGAGGCCATATCCTACGTAGAATCTGTGAACGGTGGGAATTGAGAACTCAAACAGCATTGGACGTACAACTTCGCCGGATTTAGGATATCTTGGAAGCTGACAACAAACCTTAAATCTCCAAACGAAAACAGTTATGGAAATCACCGCTCTTGTATCACGATGGCTACATATCCTACCTGCAACCGTTTTGGTCGGTGCGTTGTTTACGCTTTGGCTGATGCCATCCGGCAATCAGGACGAAGATTCAAACGACGTGGAGACGTTTAAGGCATCACTTCGAAAAAACTTGTCTAAGATGGTGATGATCTGTGCGTTTTTTCTCATCGTGACCGGTTTTTACAGCATAGTACAGAAAAGCCGGGCATTCGATTTACCGTCGTACTATCATCCGTTAATCGGTATCAAGATCCTCTTGGCACTCGCGATCTTCTGGATCATGTCGACATTAACCGGTAGAAGTGAAAGTGCCGAAAAGATGCGTCAGAATGAAAAAAAGTTACTCAATTTTGGAGTGCTTTGCGCAGTTATCCTCATCGTGCTTGCAGGTACGATGAAATCGGCAGATGTGAAAAAGAAGTCAACTGAAGAACTAACCGATCAATCAACCGTTGAGACATTCTTGGATACTCAGGAGGAGCATCATGGATAAGAAAGCAAAGAAGCGATTAGAAGTCGCACGTAAGCGACTTCAGAAACTCCAGGCACAAATTTCAGGCGCACGTCAACAAAATGACGAACCAGAATTAGTTGCAAGACTGGAAGAGGAAATCCAGAAAACACAATCTGATATCGAAAAATTCAAGGCGTCATAGCACGACACCAGATGCTCGCGCGACTAGGCGGACTTTTTCACTCGATATGTCGCAATCTCGTCTATTCCATCACCATCGAAGTCTCCGGTAACCGGAATGTCGTTTGGGCCACCTTGATGGAAGACTTCGTCTACGACTGTTTCATGCCTGTCACCATCACTGTCAAGAATCCATGTACCCTGACGATAGACTCCAATGTCGTCGATCCCGTCACCATTAAAATCGCCGGTTACGGGAACATCTCCGGGCTTACCAAATTCAACCAGCTCGTCTGCCTCCGAAATGCGCCCGTCACCATCGGTATCAAGCTTCCAGACTCCATTTCTAAACACACCCACGGTTGAGATACCGTCGCCGTTCCAATCTCCGACGACCGGTGCATCAGGACCATGTCCATAACGTAATACGTGGTCAACAACATCTTCACGCACCTCACCGCCACGTGACTGTTGCAGTGCGCGTGTACCACTGGATTGACCGACTCGCGGTGGCACATTTTTAAGCACACCTCGATAGAGATTTTGTGGGTCTGGTAAACCAGGCTCCTCAGCATTGGCAAGTAAGTCACTCTGCCACTGGAGTCCATAAACGCCTATATCATCCTTACCATCGCCGTCCCAATCACCTACAACCGGTAAGTCACCTTCTGCACCTAACTCAGCCCACAGATCCTCTTCGTCCCAGCGACCGTTACCGTTTAAATCCACAAACCAATGGCCATTGCGGTAAACCGCGACTTCAGAAATACCATCACCGTTGAAGTCGCCCGTGACTGGAATTCCTGCTTCGATACCTAGATCAATTGCGCCTTTGGCATCGCCGATCGTCCATTCTCCGACCGTTAGGTCATATTCATCCCAAACCGTATTAGTGTTAACAGCAATTGGCATCACGTTTCCGATGTTGGCCACACCACGTGGAAAACCGCCGTCCACGATGCTCAAGTGCCATGTATAGGCAGCAATTTGATTTCCGCTACCATTTTGAGGAATGGCTACCGGGCGTGTATCACGCTGATGATTCTGCAAAGTTGATTGTGCTAGTGGAGGCGAGAATTCCAATCGCTCCACAACCGGCACGGTCGCTTCATACACGGTTATCGGCAAGTTGTTATCAAATTCCGGCGGGCCGACCCAGCGAATCGGTTCCTTTGTTTCCTGATCAATTACAAGTAATTCACTGAAGTGGTACCCAGTTGCGTCCACGTTTGAATTTAAAGAAATTCCGTCTATCCGGTCACTATCAACTATGCCCCGCACCTCCGACTCGGTCATGGCAATNTTGAATTGTATATGGTCGATCGCACCGCCTGCTGTACCGACTCTTTCACGACCATCCAGCCAACCATCCGGCTGTAATTCAGTAATCGAATAGTCACCAGGTTTTAGATTCTCAAACGTGAAGGACCCGTCATGACCTGACTCTGTTGCCGTTACCAATTGACCTGCTTCATTCCAAAGCATCAAGGTAACACCAGCAATGGCGGTATCATCATCGGTGAATTGGCCGTCGCGACATACAACATCATCCAGAAACACGTCTTGATCGACGATGATGGCATCACCGTCCTGATAAACGAGGCCACTTAACGACGCAGGCATCAATTCAATAAAATTGAAATCTCGAGCGCTCTGACCGGCGGACAGTTCCAAGCCCGAAAAGTGATCATTATCGATGATGATTCCCGAAGGTGTTCCATTTACTGTGCCAACTATCTCAGGGCCATCAAATAGGTTTTCAGGCGTTCGTTGAATTATTTGGAAATCCCCGGGCAGCACACCATCTACTGAATATTCACCGATAATACTTGTCGTCGTGCGAGCAATAACCTGACCATTTCTTAATACGTCAACTTCGGCACCAGAAACACCCACAAGTGCCAATTCGCCTGAAGAATAGTCCTCAGCAAGCACTTGTCCTGATACCGACACGGGTTGTGTTTCAAAGAACAGAAAATCACGACCACTGGCCGACGGTGCTGACAAATTAATTTCTGTAATGACATCAGAACTAATTGCCAATCCACTGGCCAGGCCATCGACGCTACCAATGGCCGCACCAACGCTGACGTACCCATGTGGTTGAACTTGCCGAAGTTGGTAGATGCCTGGCGTCAACGAGTCGGAAGCTGGAAACTCAAACTTACCATTCGCATCCGTCACAGCTCTCAATCCAGTATCAACATATGTATCAACACTTCTGCGAAACAACTCCAGTGTGACGTCGGAGATGCGTCCATCTGTCACATCCTCACGCCCGTTTGCATCTCGATCCAGCACAACACTTCCACCGATTACCACCGGTAGCGGAGACTGCTGCCCCGTGGCAAATGCACCAGCCGTTCGATCCCGCAGCCCGCTGGCATAATCAGGTGTGAGTGGCAAGCCACTGCTGGACAGCTCTGCATCATATTTATTCCAGAACTGTGCGGAAACCGATTGATCATAGAACCCTGGTGCTGTGAAACTCGCCGACAGCGAAACACCCTGAAATTCAACACCAGATGTAATTGGGTCGAGACCCGAGTTGATGCGGTCAAGTTCGGATTCATAGGGGCTGAAGAACTCTACTTCATCTACATCAAGACTCACCACGAGCTTATCGCCAGTATAGAACCCGGATAAGTCAATTGTCATTTGCGTCGAGCCATCAAGCACGTGCGAAAAGACCGTCGTGATAGCCGGCTTTTGCAACACTGCAAAAGCAGACGAACCGTCTGCCCCGAGCCCACCTGGTGCTACATCAAAAACCACATCTCCCGCAGACAACCCTGGGATGACTCTGTCGGTTGAAAGAATGATCTGCCTGAGTTCAGTTTGTTCCGCACCACCTGTGAAGGAGAATTCAATCGTATCTCCAAGAGCATCTGACCCCAAATCCTGTTCTATGTAGACGGCACCTACGGACAATAGATCAGCGGCGAGCATGGTTCGCGGTTCCATTTCCTCAAACACGCCGATTTTTCGTTTCTGCCGAGATCCTCGATGCGCAACATCTCTTACAACTGCCGATACAGTTTCGAGCAACCGTCTAATTGGTTTTATGCGTTGATCCACTTTACTCTTCCAATTTCGCCGATCGTATGGGTGCCTGATCAGGATCGAGACGCCACAACCGTACACTCGTGTCATAGCTACCACTGACCAGGCGATCTTCGTGATGATCCAGGGATGTTACGCTTCCGGTATGACCGTGCAATCGATCAATCTCTCTCTCCTCCGCGATGTTCCATAAACGAATGGTGTTATCGGTGCCCGCTACGGCAACTAGATTGGTTCCGCAGACTTCAACCGCCATTGCCTTCATTGCTCCAAGCATGAGAGTACGTGACTTTGACTCTGCCCCAAGATTCCAGACGAACAAAGTTCGGTCTTCGCTTGCTGAAACGAGCGTAGTTGAATCACCAATGAAACACAGATCCCGTACTCGCCGCGTATGGCATTTCTGTTGTGCAACTATCTCTTTGCTTTGGATATTCCAAACTGTGACAAAGCCGTCGCGGCCTGCTGCTGCTAAAAACTGCTCGTCCGGCGAAAATCCGATGGCGTGAAGATCATTGCACGTGGCTACAAAGCGGGTGACGTGATCCGGACTACGCAAATCCACTAATGCGACTTCATTACTAAAACCCACGGCCGCCAAGTGAGTTGAATTTGGGCTGATCGCCAATCGTGCGATCGCATGGTTTGTCGAAAACACAACGCCCATGGAATCAGCTTGAGCTACGTCCCATTTTCTCACCTGGCCATCGTTTCCAGCGGAGTACACAAATTCACCATCCTGCGAGAATACGACGGTGCGAATCCAATCTGTGTGCCCTTCCAACTGATGTGTCTGTTCACCGGTTGCCAAATTCCAGATTCTTACGACGTGATCATCACCGGCGGTAACCATTAGATCGCCACCCGGTTGAATCGCGACTGCGCTGATCACAGGGTCGCGTTCTGTTGTCGGTTCCTGTGCCATGAGCTGAGAAAGCAGGACCAATAGGAATACAATTGAGAGCACGACATATCCTGCGTGCTGAATACGCAACGAATACGGATGTGATTCTGCTCGAGCCATTTCTTGTTCCAATCCAAAATCGGAATATGCGCAAACCAAGCGCACAGTTATTCCTCTCTTGTATCGGCGTATAAAGGATAGGCGCAGCAGAACAGCCTGTTTTAGACCGTTGATATAGATTAATCCGCTGGTTCCGGTTGTAGCGGTTAGAAGTTAGATTTCGTTGGCTGCATCAGGATACAAACGTGACGTTAGAATCACGACCGCTCGCTAATTTCCGGTAATTCCCGTCCATTCGGACCGGTATATACCTGTCGCGGTCGGCAAATCCGTTTACTCGGTGAAGCGTGCATTTCCTGCCAATGAGCGATCCAACCCGGAAGTCGACCCATGGCAAACAGGACCGTGAACATTTCCACAGGAATCCCGATTGCGCGGTAGATAACACCGGAGTAGAAATCAACATTCGGGTAGAGTTTACGAGCGACAAAGTACTCGTCTTCCAATGCCACTCTTTCCAGCTTCTGAGCAATCAGGAATAGAGGATCATCGGTATCTAGTTTTTCAAGCAGCACATCGCATGCTTTCTTAATGATTCGGGCTCGCGGATCGTAATTTTTATATACGCGATGACCGAATCCCATCAGGCGGAAGGAACTTGCCTTGTCCTTGGCCATGTCGACATATTTTTCTACATCACCATCATCTTCCGCGATCTGTTTGAGCATATTTACACATGCCTCGTTGGCACCACCGTGAAGCGGTCCCCAAAGTGCGCAGATACCAGCTGCGATAGATGCATATACGTTTGTGTTTGCTGAGCCTACCATGCGAACGGTGGAAGTGCTGCAGTTCTGTTCGTGATCTGCATGCACAATCAGCAGCAAGTTCAATGCATCAACAAAGTCCGGATCGGCTTCATAGTTGCCATCCTCATCTGCCAACATCATTCGCAGGAAGTTCTCTACATAGCCGAGTTCAGGGCATGGCGTGATTAACTTCTGCCCGGTCGCGTGACGATGACTATACGCCGCAATCGTTGGCAACGTTGCAATGAGTCGTCGAACTGATGATTTAACCTGATCGCTATCAAGCGGGTCTACCTGATCCTGGTAGTACGTCGACAGTGCGTTGACAGCAGCCGACAGGACGGCCATTGGATGTGCATCCTTAGGGAAGCTGGTAATAATATTGGCGAGACCTTCTGGAATAGCCATTTCGCCAACGATGGCACTGCGAAATTCACTGAGTTGCTCTGAATTCGGCAATTCACCGTTTAGCAACAAGTACGCCGATTCGATGAAGTCGCACTTTTCTGCGATGTCTTCAATGGCATATCCGCAATAACGAAGAATCCCTTGCTCGCCATTTAGAAATGTAATGGCACTGCGTGTTGAGCCAGTATTTACAAACCCTTCGTCGAGCGTAATCATACCCGTCTGGGCTCGAAGCTTGCTGACATCCAAGCCAACTTCCTGCTCACTTCCGATGATCAATGGAAATTCGATTTCCTGTTCACCGTTGATTAATCTGGCGTTTTCCGACATATCAATATGCATTCCCTGGCAGTGTCTAAGTTGATCCATCTAACAGATACATACTCAGGATTTCCCCCGAAAACTGTATCTATTAATCACGTGTACTCTTTCCACGCCTTACCTTAAACGACGAAATCCATTCATCGTTGTGCTGACGTCCGCATCCTGCAGGCAACGCGTAAATCAGCAACTGAACACGCACTATACATCCATAGAGGAGTCACGCATTCAGCAATCGGTGACAATTATTCGTCATTCACGCGTCGGCAGTTTCATACCGTTTTGTGACCGATTACCCCTAATATATCACTGAAAATAGCGTCCGAGTAGTAGACCGCAATTGAGAGCCGCCAGCTTAGGGAGACTGATTGGCGACGCGTGGCTGATCAAGAATAGAAGAATGTGGAATTTCTTTTTCAAGCTTCTCCATAAACTTAGCAATCGCTTCGGTTCGAATCTGATTCTTTAGATCTGCTTTGATCTCATCCTGTTTTTCGACGAACGTAAACCGACCAGCAGATGTTCGATCCAGGACTCTGATAATGTGAAATCCACGAGCGTCTTCGAGGATGGGACTCATTTGCTTCACAGGCAAGCTAAAGAGAGCTTCGTCGATCTGCGTCGATGCAAGATTACCTTTTTCCGTCCAATCATGAATCCCTCCATCAATGGCCTTTGATTCCTGCGACTGTTCCTTGGCAACTGCAGCGAAGTCTGCACCGAGGAGCACTTTGTTACCCATATTTGCAATCGTGCTGTACGCCTGTTGCTTATTTTCAAACTGGCTAAACCGTACGGTCAGCTGCTGCCATCGTGCCTTTGCTTCGTAATCGTAATCTTCAAGATGCGCGTAGTAGTAATCAAGTAACTCCTGATGACTTACTTCACGTTCAAGATCTACCGATTGAAACAAATTCTGTTTACCAAAGCTCAGCTCGGAAAAGTAAACGATTTGTTTGTCGATGTTCGTGTTAAAACGGTGCAGTACCTTATCCAGTTCCGCGATGGTCGGAGCATTAAACTTGACCATCAACTGGGCGAGCGATGTCATTTGAGGCTCACTTTGTTGCAGGCGATTAAACTCACGGCGACTGGCAGTCTGTATGGTCTGGTAAATCTTCAACAATATTTCTTCAAAGGCTTCACGACCTTTATCATTAATGATGTCCGCTGTATGTGCTCTCTGTTCAGCATCGAGTGTGCGCAGAAATGAAACGAATAGCATCTTGGTCTGGATCGTCTGACCGATCATCGATCTAATCGCCATCTGACGATATTGTTCTCGATTCTGATTGAGATCCTCTAATTCGTCCGGCTTCATGGATTGCATCATGGACCAGATCATAATGTCAGCTTGCGGCAATAGGTCACCAGCCAAAATATATTGATCCGCTACGACGGCCATAATTCTCGCTGGTTCGTAGATCCGTCCTGAAATCTGCGGCAAAGCAGGATCACCAGTACGAGTATCCGCTGACACTTGTTGCACATCACTCGCGAGATTTTGTGGATTAGCACGTGCGTCGCCATTATTACCACCAGCAACATTACCTTCAGAGTTGCGAGGGAATGGCTTGAAATCACTTACAGTAGAGTTGTTGGCAGTCGGGATTTTTATTTCCGGCAGTGGATTTCCAGGTCCCGGTGCTTGTCCCCACGACTCGGAAACAACTAATCCAACAAGGAGAGCAACAAAACATAGGAATACTGCACCACGGTGCACGCGACGGTTCATTTTAAGTCTGTGTAGCCAGTAACGAAGGATTTAATCTCATGCACGCAATTAGAGCGCGCACACTTTTCGCAATTCTTAATTGGATGGGGATTGTAGAAAGAGACTACGACAGCTGCAACACTGATTTCACCCACGGTAGTACACGATCCGGATCATCCATACCTTCTTCCACGGTTACATATGCAGATTCATGATCGGCGATACGAAGTGCGCCATTCGTCTGGCGAGCCAGTTGCTCAATTCGACTTGGGTTCGTGTATTTGAGTGATAGAAAACCACCTTCCAGCTGAATCGCTGAAAGCTGCCAAATGGTTGCTTCGAGCTTCAGAGCCGCTAGTTCAAGTAGTCTCAGCACTGGCATCGGTAGCTTTCCAAATCGATCTATTAGCTCTTGCCGCATGACTTCAATGTCCTCAAACGTCTCAAGCCTTGTGAGCCTCCTGTAGCAGTCAATTTTTGCACGGATGTCCGGGATATAATCATCCGGTAGGAATGCCTCACCAGGCAACTCAATCTCGACATCAATCGCGAGTTTAGGTGGTTGTTTCTTCAGATGCCTAACAGCATTTTCCAGTAAGTGGCAGTAAAACTCATAGCCGACTGCCGCGATGTGCCCGCTTTGTTGAGAACCAAGCAAGTTACCTGCACCCCGGATCTCCAAATCCCGCATAGCAATTGCAAAACCTGCACCCATCTGACTGTATTCCTCGATGGCATGTAGCCTTCTCGCTGCATCCGGAGTCACATGAAGGTTGGGATCAATCAACATATAACAATATGCGCGGTGCTTGTAACGACCGACTCTACCTCGCAGTTGGTGCAAGTCTGCTAATCCATACCGATTTGCTTCGTTCACAAAAATCGTATTGGCATTGGGAATGTCCAGTCCGTTTTCCACAATCGTAGTCGCCACCAGGATGTCACACCGGTGCTGCACAAAATCGAGCATCACCTGTTCGAGATCTGATTCATGCATCTGACCGTGCCCGATCCTGATCCGTGCTTCCGGCGCAATCTGCTGGATTTTGGCAGCAATCTGATCGATGTCATGTACACGATTGTGTATGAAGTAGATCTGACCTCCACGATTTAATTCCCGGTAGATCGCCTCACGGATCAATTCTTCTTGAAACCGAACCACTCGGGTTTCCACTGCAAGTCGATCTTCCGGTGGTGTTTCAAGATTTGAAATATCCCGCACTCCAACGAGTGACATATGCAGCGTACGGGGTATCGGTGTGGCCGACAAAGTCAGCAATTCCACATTGGATTGCAGCGACTTCAATCGCTCTTTCACCTCNACGCCAAAACGCTGCTCCTCGTCGATTATCACCAGGCCCAGATTACTGAACTTAACATCCTTAGAAGCTACGCGATGCGTACCAACCACGATATCCACACCACCACTTTCGAGGCCGGCTAGAACTTCTTTCTGCTCTGCTGTAGATGCAAACCGGCTTAGTCGACCAACGTCAATTGGAAACTGCGCCATACGCTGAACGAACGAGATGTAATGCTGTTCCGCGAGCACGGTTGTCGGCACCATGACAGCTACCTGGTAGCCGCTGTCAATTGCCTTAAAGGCAGCTCGCATTGCCACTTCAGTTTTGCCAAAACCAACATCACCGCACAGGAGCCGATCCATCGGCCTAGAAGTCTCCATATCTTGCTTTATCGCATCGATTGCGGTGACTTGATCCGGCGTCTCTTCATATGGAAAAGAAGCATCAAATTCCATTTGCCAATGAGAATCCCGTTTAAAGGAGATCCCGGGCCGAGCAAGTCTCGCTGCCTGCAATTCGAGCATCTCAGCGGCCATGTCCTTAACAGCTAATTCGGCTGCCCGCTTATGCTTAACCCAGGTCTTTCCGCCAATGCGAGCTAAAGGAGGACGTGACTTTTTGCCGCCGATGTATTTCTGTACCAGATCGATTCTTGTCGCAGGAACAAAGACTTTCGTCCCCCCGTGAAACTCGACGACCAGATGTTCTTCAACGTGGCCATCCTTATCCAGTAGCTCAAGGCCTCGATACCTACCGATCCCATGTGCCAAGTGAACGACTAAGTCACCACTCGATAGATCCGTGAAACTATCAAGTGCTTTACCCTTGTGCTTGATCGACTTCTTTCGGCGGATTTGCGATCGTCTGAATACTTCACCTAGTGATAGAACCACAGATTGCTGATCAACCCAGTGAAAACCGCTGCTCAAGTATCCAAGAACAAAGGTCAGACGGTTACGATCCACGATGGGATCTTCTCGCAATACTTCGAACAAGCGTTCTGCTTCCGCAGCAGTCGTACAAGCAATCGCTACTTCGTGCGTTTCCGGGAGGGCTGCAATTTCAGAGCGAACCTGTTCCATGCTGCCATGGAATCGATCGACCGATTCCGTCTTGAATCGGTATACGCGTCCAAGGTCACCGGGACCGAGTGCATTTAAAAGGAGACACCGTTGTTCGGTTAATCGTTTTATCACGTCGCGCAGGNCATGGCATTTTTCAAATTCTGCGGATCGCTTTAGATATTCCCGACCTTGCAAATCGATGGCGCCCATTTCAACAAGCAGCGTGCAATCGTCGGTCTCGAAGTAATCCGTTAAGTAAGCATCACCTTTTCGGTATGACCGCATCGACGACATCGAGATTTCCGACAAGTTGCTCAGGCTGCGCTGGCTGACTAAGTCGAATTGCCGAATTGACTCAATTTCATCGTCCCATAACTCGATGCGAACCGGTGATTCCCATTCAGGAGAGTAGATGTCAAGTATTCCGCCGCGATGTGAGAATTCACCCGGTAACTGCACGGCACTGGTGTTATGAAATCCGTTAGCCAGTAGCCATGCAACAGTGGATTCCAAATCGATCCGGGAGCCGGCCTGCCAATGTACGTGCTGGCTGTTTAGCTGGTCGATGGATGGCACCGGCTGTAATAGCGATGCGATGGATGCTACCACGATTTCAAGTGCACCACTGCGGTTAGCCACCCGTTTAAGCAGGTGGACGCGTTGTCCGTGCACTTCGTCATCGCTGTGTTGAACTCCTGTTCCGGATGACGAAGCAAGTGGGTACGGCAGTGGCGAGCAATCTAAAAAGACTCGCAGGTCGTCACACATCTTATCCACATCCTGAGGACGCGGGACAACAACTAAGGCGACAGTAGACTCAGCGGCCTGTGTATGAAGAAGAGTTAATGCTGAACCGATCGCCAGCGCGCAGCAGGACCCATAGACTCCATCGATCGTGGCCGGTTGACCTGGTGTAAGGTCTTGAACAAACTCAACGAAGTCTTGATCGGCAGCGAGAATCCCAGTATGGGAGTCAAGCTGATTCTGCATCAGGTCCGCAATNTTGGAATCCACGTGTCAGCCACATCAACGCGTTTGCCGAGTTGATATTAGCTCTCCTTCAAGCCCTGCTTGATTGCTTTGAGCTGTTCAAATTCAGATGTTTGCTTATAAAAAGCATCAAGCGGGTAGCATCCGGATACGAGTCCGTTTCGCGGTGCTGTCGTACAGTCACTAAAGGTACGACAGACTTTCTTTCGCTGCATGATACCAGTTTTTAGCGTATCTGCAGGCAANGTTGGATAAGAAAGCACCATTCTGCCTAACCCAACGATGTCGACCCAATTCTCCCTCACTGCTGCCTGAGCTACATGCGGCAGATAATCCTGCAAGTATGAGTAACCCGTTCCAACCAATGGCAATGATGGAAATACNTGTTTCACCCTGCGCACGGCTTCAANCTGCCTTGCCACNCCGGTGATGGGATCCTCAGGAGGCAGATAACCATCACTTGGTGGAAATATCGCTGGTCGCATTATGTGCGGATTGTAATACGGGCTGGCACAGGAGAGGTTGATCGATGCCACACCCAACGATTCAAGATCACCAATCAGCCGTAATGGCTCATCGAGATCCATCTGCATGGGATCGTCCGAATCAACCCCAAACCCGAGGTCATATGGCAACAATGATGAGTAATCCATCGGTTTGCCTATATCGCGACTTGTAACAAAGGGCGGAGTATCAAATAAGCTAAGTCGCACAACAACCATTAGGTTCGGGCAGGATTCTTGAACTCGCTGAATAATTGTCCTAAGCAATCGGGTTCGACCGTCATAATCACCACCAAATTGACCAGCACGTGTTCGAGCACTTAGGAATTCGTGAAGTAAATATCCGTGGCAACATTTGATGTCTACAAATTGATAGCCGCATCGCTCGGCTGTCTTGGCGGACGCCACATAATTTGAAATCAGGATTTCTAAATCATTATCTGTCCAGACTACCGAGTCGTCCGATGGATCAATTCCAAACTTGGGATCCAACAACGGATGATGGTATGCGATACGAGGTTCCAGCGTTTTACTGTTAGGCCTGCAAAACCTACCCGAATGTGTTAGTTGCAGCCCAACTAGCAAGTCGTCAGATTCTCCGCAATTGGCTCGATGCGCCGCTAACAGCGTATCTAGTAACAGCTTTAACCCGGCTTCGTTTTCCGGTGTTGCCAGTGTTTGATTCGGATTGGCTCTACCGTCGGCTTGGACCGCAGCTGCTTCTCCTCCCCAAATAAACTTGGCGCCGGAAATGCCAAAATTGTGCCAGCGACGGATGGTTCGTTCTGTCGGTGATCCGTCTGTGTTTGCATCCCAACCTTCCATGGGGTGAATGCACCAGCGATTCCCAACTTCAAATCCGCCAACAAATATTGACTGTGCCATGGGTGAAGCCTCAGCTGCAGTCAATACAGCCTCATCCATTGGGATCTCGGCTCCAATTTCTTTGCTACGCTGCTGAAAAGCTTCAACACTTTTTAGCTGGGCAATCTTGATGTAATTCTCGGTAGACATTTTTTGCCTTATTCAGCTCGAACAATCATCAGCGGTGCAAAAACCCACCTAAACCTCTTGGAGAATTTTTCATCAACTCCGAATTCGACCGAAATCGTGAACTTCTCATCCTTCCCGGACATTTGTTTTATCACACCTGTGCCGTACTCCGCATGCAAGACGATAATGCCTTCGGATAACTGTGGAATCTGGGCCAGCTTCTCCTGTTTCGTAGATCCAGTTGCCATCGAAGCCGCAGGTCGAACCATGCTTGCAAGTTGCTCTGCTACATCCGGGACCGCTGGCTTTGCTTTTACATCGACTTCTTCAAATTCAGCATCTACCGAGTCCTGTAACCATGCTTCGTCATCAGGTACATCATCATGAAAGAACTCGTTCGGCTCGAATCCACTAGCATTCCAGGCACTCGCCGGCGTAGGCATGTGTACATCCATTTCTTCACGCGGCAATTCCAGTAGGAATGGGCTGGCAATCGCCGGACGAAATGTACCACGTGTCATCCGCCGAGCCGTATAGCTCAATTGCAATGTCTCTTCTGCACGTGTGATACCGACAAACAAGAGACGCCGCTCTTCTTCATAGGCGCGATCGTCGTCCCGACTGCGTTCGTGGGGCAATAAACCCTGCTCGACGCCAATAATGAACACGCGTGGATACTCAAGACCTTTGGCAGCATGTAACGTCATCAAAGTTACACGGTCCGGATCCGCATCGATATCATCGGTATCCGATGTAAGTGAAACCGTCTCCAGGAATTCATCCAATCCGTCGTCCGGGAATTCTCGTTGAAATTCTTCTGCTGCGCTAATCAATTCATGAACATTGGCTTCACGATCTTCGTCAGCCTTTTCGTCCTGGAGCTGGACATATTCCAGATAGCCGGTGTTGTCGACGACCTCTTTCACCAGGTGGCCGAGAGGCTCGTGTACTTGCGTGGCAAGTACGTCGAGAATGGTAACGAATTTGGAAACACTCGCCGCCGCCCTTTTGCTCAGTGACTCAATGAGCCCGCACTCGCGGCATGCCTCCAACATGGTCAAGTCATACCGATGTGCGTGACCAACCAGATGCTCAATTGACTTCTTGCCGATTCCTCGCGTCGGCGTGTTTATAACACGCTCGAGTGCCACGTTGTTGTTTGGGTTATTTAGCACCTGCAAGTAAGCGACAATGTCTTTTACTTCCTTACGTTGAAAGAACTCCAGACCTCGCACAATTTGGTACGGGATCTGGTGTGAGCGAAGGGCACTTTCAACAGGACGCGAAAGGACGTTCGTGCGATAAAAAACCGAAAAGTCCTTGTAGCTAGCTTTCCCTTGCCCGACGAGTGCCTGAATCTGCTCGACGATAGCATCCGCTTCGCTACGGCCATCAGGAAACTGCACTAATCGTACTTGATCACCTTCTGGATTCTCCGTGAAAAGATCCTTGTGTTTTCGCTTGGTGTTATTGGCAATCAGAGCATCTGCAACTCTCAAGATTCGTTTTGTTGATCGGTAGTTTTGCTCGAGCTTAACAACCTTGGTGTTTGGATAATCCTTTTCGAATTCGAGGATGTTGGAAATCGTCGCACCACGCCAACTGTAAATGGACTGATCCGGATCACCAGTAACCGACAGGTTTGGATTATTGATCGATAACGCACGGACAATCATGTACTGAGCTACATTTGTGTCCTGATACTCGTCGACCATGATGTATCGATAACGCTCATCGAGCGTTTCACGAAGCTCGTGATTATCACGTAATAAGGTAGCAATATGCAGCAGTAGGTCGTCAAAGTCAGCAGCGTTGTTCTTGATCAGGTAGTCCTGATAGAGCTTGTATACACGCTTTGTAATCTCACCGACGGGCGTAAACCGACTGCTTCGACGTGGTTCATACTCCTCAGGGTTTAACAGCGCGCTCTTCGCCCAACTGATCTCATCTGCAATCGCCTCGGGAGAGGTATGAGTGAGATAAATCTCTTCCTGTGCCAATACACTCTTAAGTGCTCGCTTGGAGTCTTGTGTGTCAAATATCGTGAAGTTTTCAGCTAAGCCGACCAAATGGCCGTGCATCCGAAGTAATCGGGCACAAAAGCTGTGGAATGTTCCCATCCATACATGGCTTCCCGGTGCAAGTTGTTCCACACGGTTCTTCATCTCGTCGGCTGCTTTGTTGGTAAACGTCAGCGCGAGAATGTTTCGCCCGGCGATGCCGCTGTTCAGCATGTGAGCAACTCGGTGCGTGACCACTCGAGTTTTACCCGAACCGGGCCCGGCGAGAATCAGCAACGGGCCGTCTACTGTCTCAACAGCTTCCCGTTGCGCGTCAGTCAATGATTGCAAAAGTCGGTCGGTCATTTATCGCTTGTCAATTGTCGAATCTCTAACTCATAACATCTAACATCTGCCATCCGCCTGCTACCCCTAAGAGTGTCAGGTACTGACAAAAAAACCCGGTAAGTCCCACTGTGACTCACCGGGTATTGGATACGGAAATCGTTGTTGTATCCCAAACAACAAGTGCTGGTCTAAAGTAATCTCACCTATGCTGCCGCATGGCGAAGAAAGCCGATTCCTTCCAATGCGAGGTAAACTTCTTCGAGTGTCTTTTCACCGAAGTTAGCAATCTTTAACAGTTCATCCGGCGTGCTATGCAGCAAGTCGTTGACTGAAAAGATGCCCTTTTCCTCAAGACAATTGGTGGTTCGGACTGCAAGTCCGATCTCGGCGGTACTCATCTCCAGCCGTTCTTTTAGACTGCGTCGATTTTCATCGGCAGTACTAAGTGGAATGCGCGTCATGGGGTCCCTCCCTTCGCGTTCTAGTGCCTCTAGTTTTCCGTCCGTTCATCACCGGAGCTGATCATCCTCACAACTCAATAGCGATGAGTGAGAAGTATAAACGATAGGTAAGAATTTGTGCCAATGTTTTTTGCTAACACGCTAGCAGATAACGAGGGTTTTCTNGTCGGCAAGAAANCCGNTGGAGATCCGGGAGCTGAAACGGATGAGAATTATTGAAGGCCCAACGGGCCGCCGTTATTATTAGCATGGTCCGCAGGAGCNCAGCGACNTAGGGCCACGAACGAGGGATTCAAAAAAGGATCTCCGCGATCACGGAGCTAGCCTCTCCTACGGGGAATCAAAGATTATCGACCCTGCGGGTTCAGCTACGCCGAGCCCCGCGGTTGCGTGTTCATAGTCGGCTCGAACNAAACCAACCGCAACATATTCCAAGGAGCCCTTGGGCGACGACGGAATTGGATGCNGGAAACGGTATAATGCGAGAGACTCGAAAATGCGTTTTGCAACTCAAGTGGATACAATCATGCCTCGACATAANTGGATCATCTTCTCACTGCTTCTCACGCCGACCATTCTATCAGCAGGTGACTGGCCTCAGATTCTCGGGCCAACGCGTAGTGGAACAGCCCAAGACGAAGAGCTTCTTGCCAAGTGGCCTGAGGACGGTCCAAAAGAGATATGGAGTGTAAANATCGGTAGCGGCTACGCTGGCCCAATTATAAAGGGCGATAAGGTAATTCAATTTCACCGACTTGAGGATCAGGAAGTCCTAAGTTGCTTCGATGTTACCAATGGCAAAGAGATCTGGACTCACAAGACAAAGGCCTATTACCGAGGCGGCGTTAATGCAGATCTCGGCCCACGCGCCACACCACTGATCGCTGATAATGCCGTTGTCTCTTTTGGCGCAGCTGGCGACATGACTTGTGTCTCACTTGCTGATGGAAAGCAACGGTGGATACGCAACCTTAGTACCGATTATGAGGCCGCAGATGGTTATTTCGGTGCTGGTAGCAGCCCGATCGAAATTGACGGTCGCGTGCTGGTCAATATTGGTGGCCGAAAGGCTGGAATCGTTGCTTTGGATCTTAAGACAGGTAAAACTGTCTGGGCTAAAACCGAAGNGAAAGCAAGCTACTCATCACCAACGCTAATGAAGTACGGCCAAAAGACAATTGTGGTGTTTATCACTCGCCTAAACTGTGTTGCATTGGATCCGGCGGATGGCCGAGTTGTGTTTACNATTCCNTTTGGCAAGACTGGCCCGACTGTTAATGCAGCTGCGCCACTCGTNTTTGAATCACAACTGTTCATCTCATCGAGCTACGGGGTGGGTGCTAAATTACTTGAATTAACATCAGCAGGCAAAATGGTTGAACGCTGGGGTAACGACGANTCNATGTCCAGCCAGTATTCGACGTGCNTATATAAGGATGGGTTTTTATACGGCACTCATGGACGGGAAGATTTTGCTAATGGCGTGATGAGATGCGTTGATGCAAAAACCGGAGAAGTAGCCTGGCAGCAATCTACCGGTGTCGCCCATACGATTCTCGCTGGTGACAAAATGATAATGCTGACATCCGATGGGACACTCTTGTTGGCCCAGGCCAATCCCAAAGAATTTAAGCAATTAAGCGAAGTACAGATTTCCACTAATTCAACTCGAGCTATTCCAGCCCTTTCCAATGGCCGCTTCTTTCTTCGCGACAATCGAGGACAAAGCGGTAAGCTCGCAGCTTACCAAGTCGGTCAGTGATAAAAGGTAGACAGATCACGCCGGTAATTTTTCTTTAAAACTTTAGAAAAAAAACCGTCATGGCCACCATGTAACNTACCTTTGTTTGCGTGAATTCTGTTTTGACTGACGTCTAGTTGGATTTNCAGTTTTTTCGCCAGGGTTTANCCCTGCATAACCCGCAAAATCGCTGTCAACCTATGGTGCAAGGCTACCTAAAGTAGCTGTTTTTGCTTCTTTAATAGAACNAATACTTGCTCATACCTAACAGCGGTAATCAAANTAAAACAGTTGCCAGTTTTGTCACTTCACCCCCGCATCGAAGTGTCCAACCTGGCAATACAACAGAGAGTCGAGAGTATTGAGGAATCGGTTCGCCGTTCCTCAAAATCACGTAGTTGGTGCGCAAGGATCAACTACCAGAGCAATCAATTTGAGGAATGGAACCATGTCATTCAAATCCCTTTCAGCTGCGCTGAGCGTTGTGTCTATCATCGCGCTCACGAGCAGTTCAGCCAATGCAGATATATTCGCTTGGTTAAGTGGTAAGCAGCCAACCATTATTCCCGTTTATGAAGATGGTAAGACTAAGACAACGGCTATGAAGCCGACTTCAGTTGGTCAGTCTGTCTGGAGCCCACTTACACCCTGGAAGCCATACCGCACGGTCACCGACTATAAGCCGGTAACACAGTACAAGCCTCATTGGGTCAAAGTGCCAATCACTTTATACCGACCAAATTTGGATTTGACTGAAAAGCCAGGTCAAACAACGCTGTTGAAACCATATGAAACGAATATGTATCAACTTCGCATGGTTCCAATGACGAACTACCGACCTGTGTTGGATGACGACAAGGGATTCCTTGGAATAAACATCAATGCCATTGATGTGCTTCTGAGNCCTATCATGCCGAACGGATGTCTTGGCTGNCAAAAGGTGGACGATGACGGCAAGGTTGGTACTNAGTATTACAATCCAGGTAATGCNGCTGCAGATTCCACCNACAGCAGTGCTGCTGATCAAAAGCCAAATCTGGATCNAAACGAATTGCAACAACCGGACATTAGTGATCAACGTGAATCACTAAAACCGATTGTCCCTGCAGAAGAAACTAGCGACGACACATCCAGCACAGGCGATGCTACCACTAGTGATGACTCCGGTGAGACAACCGAATCACCTGCAGAGGAATCCGAAGGCTCCAGCGTGTTGAAAAAACCGGAAATCGAAACTCCGGAAACACCAGAAGCAACTGCGGAAGAAGCTAGCGAAGCAAAACCTGAACCGTCGGCTGAAGATCCGAACAAGCCGATTCCGGATCCTGAAGGCCAAAAAGAGGAAGACGAAAAGACGAATGCTGAACTTAAACAGCCTGAGCTCTCAAACCCCCTCGACCGGACTGCGATTCGCTTGTACGACAGCAACGGAAAAGAAACCGTCGTNCGACCTGTGAAACGCACCATCATTTTCGATGACGAAGGATGGGAAAAGGTGAAATAACATCACCTAGGGAAACAGAATCCCGAATTATTGCTAAACGACCAACGTGGCAGGAGTGCGAGAGTGCTCCTGCCATTTGTCGTAACAAGCCATCAATAACTCTCTTAAGTCGTTTTGACATTCAGGCCATAACCGTCTGACGTCATCATCACTCAGATAGACTTTGCCAAACCTAGACTGCAAGTTCCGAACCACTGCAATCGCGTGATCCANGTTCGGACTCAAACGGGCTACTACCGGTAGCGACAGCTGCCGATGTGCTGTCACNAGTAAGCCGATACGCTGCCGTTTTGTATGTTTGATAACCCGNGATTGCTGACGTCGTGTGAGTGATTCAAAACTGTCGATTACCCAGATGCAATTCTNTGCAGGGAGNTCTTCTTCGNGATNACCAACTATCCGGAGATCGGCGTCTATAAGGACGGGGTTTAGCCCNTCCTTATCNAGTTGTTTACAAATNCNATGCATTAATGTGGACTTACCAACACCGTGCGGACCCATGATTTGACCACGGCAACCAAAATCAAGCATTNTTTGCATTACGTGCTGTATTTCACCATTAAATCGTTGGTNAAATTCACAACTACTNGGAGTTATCCAGTGAGTACAAAATGGGTTGGAAAACAATGATGTCTTGTGTGAGATGCATTGCGATGAATGGTCGGTCACGCGGTGATTCCTTCCATTTTCGGTCGTGCCATATCACTAACTCGAAATTCCTGATCCACTACATATTCGTCACCATTCTTGAGGATCAACCGGATCCGCACACACCATTGAATGCTGAGAATTTCGCCGTTGTATGACAATGGCGTTGGTGGTAATGCTGTTTCGATGCGTTCCATTTCGCGGAGATCAGCATCCATCGCCGAATCAGCCAGTCGCCGCCTTATAAAATGAATACCACTGTCTTCGTCGCCTTTCCCACTACTAACCCATAGCACTGACGTTTCGACCATTAAAATCTCTTCCGCCTCGATCGCATCAATCTGATAATCGCAGATCAGGTAATCACCAGGCAGGTAATCCTTGCCAGGCTTATCAAGATGAATACTGATTAGAGGGTCAAACTGCACCACTCACTCCTTGATCAACATCTATCTGACTGGGCACGCCAACCGGATGTACGATGATTGGAAACTGTCGGCGAATCGTGGGCTGAGTCTTGAATCTGGCTAATACAACCAGTTTCCATTGAATTGCATTCGAACTACTTCGAAAGGAATGCATGGCCTGATCCGGAATCTGTATCGGTGTAATCATCGAGAATGCTTCGTTGAGGGAGATTTGGAAATTCTTTTCAATCCCCACCTGTTCGTTAAAGACTTCGACAACTTCCGTTCTAACATCCGTGCCCTGGTGATAACTTGCTAGCTCTTCACATATCAAATAAAGCCTCAATGACTTCACACTGAGCATACCCGTCTGGCGAACCATACAGTTAAAGGACATCCCCGGCCGTAAGGGATGTGTGTCGATCTCCAAAATTGTTGGTCCAACACTTGTGATGACCTTGAGTTGAACGAAGAAATACCTGGCCGACCAAGCGCAGATGGCAACCGAGCTAAGTAAACATGCCCAAAGAATCCAATGGCTCCAGAAACCATCCGAGAGGGAATCGAAGCACATCAACAATAGAAACACGGAAACACCGGCCCATGTGAAAGAAAAGCACGCGATCGCCAACATGCTCCAAAAGTCACTTCTCACCCTATCCAGTCGATACTTAAAATGAGTGCCGTGGCTATCGCTATACACATCATGAGGTGGAACATATGGCATATGATCCTTGATTTCCCCTAGTAGCGTCTTACCGGTTCGTTGGACACGACGAATCTGAAGTAATCGCCGACCAGCTAGTTTACTGCTGCTCAAGATTCCAACGATCCCGCGACCGCCGATCACCACAAAAGAAATAATGGCGAGCAAAAGAAAGTAGTACTGAATACGCTGCTCAAAGGAAAACAGTAGAAAACCGAGAGCAATAATTCCCAGCAAGAACAATACGTTATAAAAAATCAACTCACCGAGCACACCCAACATTTGCGCATGATGGGATGGCGATTTTTGTTTGGTCTGCCAGATCCGTTCGATTTTCAGCACGTCGGTTCCCTCTTTGGGCAACTAACAGACAATCTAAATAGTAGTAAAAGCTGTCATCGATGACTTCCGCAAACACTGCTGGAGTCACTTAACCACCCATAACTTCTCTGAGTTCCGACATCCAACGCCGAGACTCCTCTCTGGGTTCCCCACCTTCTTCATACTCAAGCACAACATATCCGCGGTAACCTGAATTCTGCAGGATCTTCCGTAACCGGTCGAAGTCCGATGGCTTTTTTACTTTATCCGGCCCGCGTACTGCAACTTTCACCTGTACGTTTACTGCGTAAGGTGCGACTTGCTCCATTTCTGCGTAAACATCATCACTACTAAAGTTTCCGGTATCCAGGTTTACTCCAAACCAGGGGCTTTGCACATCGTTAACGAATTTCATCAAACCCTCTGCCGTACTGGTTGGACCACCATGGTTTTCCAGTGCCAGGTACACGCCATGTTTTCCAGCAAAATCACAGCACTCCTCGA
Source organism: Rhodopirellula sp. (assembly GCA_002714565.1). Classification (GTDB taxonomy): domain Bacteria; phylum Planctomycetota; class Planctomycetia; order Pirellulales; family Pirellulaceae; genus UBA11883. Next base: position 17,800 of record PAXU01000026.1, on the reverse strand, counting down.
TTGCCGAGACCATCAAATTATGAGTCTTGCCTTCGTCAACACCCGGCTTTTGGTGACCAGCAAAGATACGAATGACCGGTGCATTGAGAATCTGCGCATGCTTAACCCAAGTCTTCACGTGATCAATTTGCTCTTTACGCTTCGGATCATCTTCTGCATACCCAAAGTCATTCCCAACTGCCGTACCCGAGACATCCACTCCAAGCTTAAAAGCATGTTGTTTGAGTGAGTTTAAGTACTCCGGCGTTACTTCCTCTGGAAAGTAATAACTCGTTAATTCTGTACCTTCTAGTCCCATACTGGCACAGTCGTCAATAAACTCATGAAGCGACAGCGACTTAAGGTCACCACCGAGAAGTTGGCGGTAACTATAAGCAGCCAGACTGTACTTAAATTTATGGCCGCTATGTCGGGAGATTGGTTCAGCTGCAAATAACCCAGTATTAGTAGCACTGGCTATTCCCACTGCTCCAGCAACAGTGCCTTTTATGAACTTACGTCGGTCCATGATTCATCCCTTTATCGAATTTATTTCCAAGTGTAGGTCTATCGCCCTAATATACTCTCAATTGCATCCCAACTCTTGGTGTTAGCGACATCATCAGCCGTCAGACCACCACGCCGTGCCTGCAACACACCGTATTTCAACACATCCAACCCATCAACACTGTGAGCATCACTACTGATAACGATTGGTATTGCATACTTCCTTGCAGCGGCTAAATGAACATCATGGAGGTCGAGCCTGGCTGGATTAGCATTTAGCTCGAGTAACTTGCCGTTTTCCACGGCCGCTTGCATGACCGCCTCCATATCCACCTCGTAAGCCTCACGGCGATTGATGAGCCGCCCCGTGGGATGAGCAATGATATGCACATGAGGATTTTCCAGTGCACCGACTATCCTGTCTGTGATCTGCTCACGACTCTGACGCTGCCCGTAATGAACGCTGGCAATGATCCAGTCACCCTGAGACAACACTTCATCCGGTAGATCCATTCCACCCGCCTCAAGGATGTCACACTCAATCCCCTTCAGAATCCTGAACGAACCATCAAGTTTTTCATTTAGTGCGTCAACTTCCTTCCACTGTGCCAGCAGGCGATCTGCATCCAACCCGTGAGCCATACTTACACGCTGAGAGTGGTCCGTAATTGCGATATAGCTGAGACCACGTGCCTGCGCTGCCTCAACCATTTCTTCGAGAGTTGCCTTGCCATCGGTAGCGGTAGTATGCATGTGCAAATCACCAACGAGATCCTGCTCCCGGATCAAGTCGGGAATCGTCTTTTCTGCTGCCCAGTCAAATTCACGTCTGGCTTCTCGCAATTCGGGTGGAAATACGGGCAACTCCATCGCGGCATAGACATCTTCTTCGGTCGCACCGGCAACGTATGTTTCTTTGTCTCCATCCATTTTGAAAACACCGTATTCGTTGATCTTTAGCCCCCTTTGCTTGGCCAGACCGCGCAGAACCACATTGTGATCCTTGGAACCTGTGAAATACTGCAACGCTGCACCGAATGAATCTGCAGGAACGACGCGCAGATCAACCTGTAACGACTCTTCGATTCGTACGCTCATCTTCGTATCGCCGCGTCCAATTACTGACTCAACCAGGTGATAAGCACCAAAATGGTCCATGACAACTTCTGCGTTTTCGGAAACGACGAGAATATCTAAGTCTCCGACTGTCTCGCGACGACGACGATAACTGCCGGCAAGTTCAATCTTGCTGATTTCTCCGCAACTCTGCATGTGATCGAGAATCTGTCTGGCAGTTTCATCCGCCTTCGCCCAATAAACACGTTTATTCGCAGCATCGGCGATTTCGATCCCAGCCAGAATCGACTCAACTGTCTTGGCACCAAATCCCTTCAAGTCGGAAACGACACCCGCTTTGCATGCCTCTTTAAGTTGATCGAGGTTTGCGATACCTAGTTCCCGATATAGCATGGCTCCTTTCTTGGGTCCCATTCCCGGGATTCGCAATAGATCTAAAACAGACCTTGGTATCTCTTCCAGGATTTCATTGATTTGTGGTAGCTCACCCGTCTCTACTAACACCACGCATTTCTCAGCCACGCCTTTGCCGATCCCGTCAATACTGAGAAGGCTGGCTGGATCTTCTTCAATGATCGAATTGATGGAATCCGGATAGTCCTTAATGACACGTGCACCGTTTCGATAAGCCCGAATTTTAAACGCATTGGCACCCTGAAACTCGAGCAGGTCAGCAAGCATCGTTATTGTTTGTGAAATCTTGGCGTTGTCCAACAAACTCTCCCTCGTATTCCGGACTAACAGTATGACCAACCATCTGAGCTAACAGCTGTTTAGCCTGCGCCAACGGCGCGATAAACTGAACGCGTACAGGATAGTAATCTAGCACGTATTTGACTAGGTTTTGCATGCCAGCAAATCTAACACCGCAATACCGTAAAGCCGAACAAGCATACCGTCAAGCAACCAGTCCTCAGGAAGAGTTGGATTGCCTTGAGATTATGCTACGGGAAATCCCAAAGCACAAAGGAACTGATAAGCTCCAATCTGATCTCAAGCAGAAGATCAGCAAGGTAAAGAATGATATCTCTGATGGTGCGAAAAAACCTACAAGTGATGCTCAAAGTGGTTTTAAAATTCCACATCAAGGTGCCGGACGCGTCGTGCTTATCGGGCCACCAAACAGTGGTAAGAGTCAATTCCTAACAGCAGTGACTCGAGCTACACCGGAAGTAGCCGATTATCCATTTACGACACGAGATCCGATTCCAGGCATGATGGCCTTTGAAGACGTGATGATCCAGGTCATTGACACGCCGCCGATCACCAACGATGTCATGGACCAAAACATGGTCAACCTCGTACGCGGGGCAGACATCGTCCTTCTGTTTATCGACTTAGGGAATGATGACTGTGCTGAAGATATCGCCGCCATACTCGATCGATTTAACGATGGAAAAACGCGTCTAGCCAATGATACGTATTTGGATGAAGAAGACATCGGGCGATCCTATACCCGCACCTATGCTATTTATAACAAGACGGATGACTCGGACTCAGCCGGTAGGCGAGAATGGATTAACGAAGTATGCCCAATCGTGTTCAAGTCCTTTGATATCTCAGCAACGACCGGGACTGGACTAGATGAAGTACGTGATGCAGTTTTTCGTGCACTGGATGTCGTTCGTGTTTACACCAAGATGCCAACACAAAAGGAAGCGAACTTTGACAAGCCGTTTACTATCAAACGCGGAGAGACATTAGTGGAGCTTTCACAGTTGATCCATAAAGATGTAGCAGAGTCGTTCAAATTTGCGAAAGTCTGGGGAATCAATGTCCACGATGGAACTCAGGTGAAAGGCGACTACGTACCGGCAGATAAAGACATCGTCGAAATACACTGCTAATCACAGAACAAAAAAAACGCACGGTTGAGATTTGGAGTCTCAACCGTGCGTTTGGTTGTTTCGACCGATTCATCAATAGATGAATCAATACCGGCAAGTCGCAACCTAATTACGAGATACCTTTTCACGTACCTTTGCTACAACGCTCTTAGCTTTGCTAACAGCACCTTTGCATTTCTCGCAAATGGTTGCCACTCTGCCTTCGGTTGCATCCTTCACTGCGTCTGTAGTTGCCTCCACACCGCTCTTAATGCGGGTGATCAGTGGTTTTGCATCTTCGGACTTCTCAGTCTTTGCAATCTTCACGATCGATGAAATCTTTTCTACTACTGCACGTTTTTCACCAGCAAAACTGTTGCTTAAAGACACGGTGAAAATACTGGCGATAACAAGCATCGCAATCATTAAACGCTTCATCACTATTCCTCCAACGACAAAACAAGTATGTTTTTTCAACTACGGAATAGTCCATTCTGACCAAGCGCCGGCACTACTCCACACCATTCATCGTCGAATTTAGTTATTCCGCTGTGAAAATAGACCCACAATTAGGGCTGTATAGTTTTTGACGGTTATATTGAGAACGGAAACGTGTCAGAGCGAGAGTGATGTTTAGACCCTGCCCAATTCCTAAGCAGAGTGCCTATTTCTTAATCACGAATCTATCAATCAAAAACACAGTTGTTAAACTGTGCGGCCAAATCCGGGTTCCCTGTAATCCATATTGACCACGAATATCATTCTGTGAGAAACTCCGCACCAAGAAATGACATGACGTCATCGATTTGCGATTACGGGAAGGGCCCTCAACGATGTTCTCTAGTGAACTTAGACACCTATTTTCCTCCAATTGGCTAGCAATTCTCATCACAGCCACGTTTACCATTGGTTGTGGAGATCCCGTCGATGAATCCTCAACGGATTTAGAAGAGAATCCGCCTGTTGTAGAACCAGGGGAATTGGATGATTCGAATCTGACAGGTGCTCAGAACACCCAATCAACTGATGAAACTGAGATAAACGTTGATTCAACAAGCTTCAATATCGCTAAGGATGCCTCGCCAGACCAGGTAATTAAGCAGTTCCTGGCTGCAATGAAGGACGGCGACAAACCAATCGTAGCAGCGTTGCTCACAGAAAAAGCGCGAATCGAAACGAGTAAGCATAATCTCGTGGTTCAACCGCCGGGATCGCCGTCAGCACAATTCAAGGTCGGCAAAGTTGAAACGGTAAAAGGGGGCGCATATGTGAACAGCTCCTGGAGCGAAATCCCGCCAGGTAAAACCGTGGCCCGAGAATTCGAAATCATCTGGGTGATGAAAAACCAGAAAGACGGATGGCGTGTGGCTGGCATGGCAACACGAATCACTCCTGAGTCATCTCCGACGTTTCTAAACTTCGAGAATCCTGAAGAAATGCTCAGTCGTATTGAAAGTGCCGGAAACCCATCTGAGTCTGCTGTGGAAGTGGCCGGAAACTAAGAGTCATCTTCGTCTTTGTTTACTCGTCCTGTGCACGAAGCTGTGCCAGCACTGAGTAGTCTTCCAGAGTACTCGTGTCACCAACTGACTCGGTGCCTTCGGCAATATCTTTAAGCAACCGCCGCATAATCTTCCCGCTTCGTGTTTTGGGCAGTGCGTTGGTAAACCGAACATCATCCGGCTGAGCTAGTGCACCGATTTCATTGCGCACGTGCTGTTTCAACTCCTGCTTGAGTTCTTCAGTCGGTTCAGCACCGACAACCGTGACAAACACTGCAATGGCCTGTCCTTTGAGGTCGTCCTTACGACCTACCGCTGCAGCTTCAGCAACCGAAGGATGGCTTACAAGAGCACTTTCAACCTCGATGGTGCTTAGTCGGTGTCCGGAAACATTGATCACGTCATCAATGCGCCCCATGATCCAGTAATACCCGTCTTCATCGCAACGGGCATTATCACCGGCAAGGTAATTACCCGGAACTGCACTCCAATATTGATCCTTGAATCGTTCATCGTCGCCCCAAATACCGCGTAGCATTCCCGGCCATGGGTGCGTCATGACTAGCCAGCCACCTTGATTCTGTCCGACCGGGGCGCCCGACTCATCAACAATCGCCGGAATAATTCCCGGTAATGGCTTCGTACAACTGCCTGGCTTGGTAGCGATGGCTCCGGGGAGTGGCGACATCATGATGCCACCAGTTTCCGTTTGCCACCAGGTATCAACGATCGGGCATCGCTCGCTACCGATCTTCTCGTGGTACCAAATCCATGCTTCCGGATTAATGCCTTCTCCCACCGTTCCTAACAAACGCAAGCTCGATAAGTCATGTTTTTCAACGTGATGATCACCCCATTTGATAAACGCCCTGATCGCTGTCGGAGCAGTGTAGAGAATAGTCACCTGATGCTTTTCAACAAGATCCCAGAATCGATCCTCTTCCGGGAAGTTGGGAGCACCTTCATACATCAGTGCCGTGGCGCCGGCAGAAAGGGGACCGTAAACAATGTAACTGTGACCGGTAATCCACCCGCAATCTGCCGTACACCAATAGATGTCGTCATCGCGGTGATCAAACACCCACTCAAACGTTTTCTTGGCGTATAGGTTGTATCCGGCTGTTGTGTGTTTAATGCCTTTTGGTTTTCCCGTCGAACCGCTCGTGTAGAGAATGAACAGCGGGGCCTCGGAATCCAGCGGCTTGGCTGGACAATCGTCATCGACATTATCCAAAAGGTCGTGCCACCAATAGTCGCGTCCTTCCACCATTTCCACTGCGTTCTCAGTTCTCTTAAGAACGATCACGGATTCCACTGTTGGTGACTTTTCAAGTGCTTCATCCACCGTCTTTTTCAGTTCGAGCACTTTGCCGCGCCGCCATCCACCATCAGCGGTCAGTACAACTTTGGCACTGGCATCATTGTTTCGATCTGCAATTGATTCCGCAGAGAATCCGCCAAAGATAACTGAATGAATTGCTCCAATACGTGCACATGCTAGCATGGCAATTGCCAATTCCGGCACCATAGGCATGTAAACGGAAACGACATCGCCCTCACCCACTCCCACTGATTTGAGAGCGTTGGCAAACCGGCAAACTTCGGAGTGCAGCTGAGCGTAGGTCAACGTGCGTTTATCGCCCGGCTCACCTTCCCAGATTATCGCCAGCTTGTCACGCCGTTCTGTATCCAGGTGAGCGTCAAGGCAATTGTAGGATACGTTGGTCTTACCGCCGACAAACCACTTTGCATACGGTTCATCCCACTGCAGGATTTCATTGAACGGTTCAAACCAGTGCAATTCCTGTTGCCCCAACTCTCCCCAAAAGGCAACCGGATCTGCTTTTGCCTGATCATAAAGCTGTTGATATGCCTCGAGCGATCCAATACTTGCAGCCGATGCAAACTCTTCTGAAGGTGGGAAGAGTCTGGTTTCCTGCATCACGTTGTCAATTCCACCGGTTTGCTCTGACATCTGATGAATCCTCGTTGAATGGCAAATTGAAAAGAAACTTAGGCACTCCGCATTCAGTTATGCCCAGCTGTTTAAACCTGTTATGTGTTTGCGAGTATTTTAAAACGCGATAAATCTGCATGCTAGTAGCAGAGACGATTGGATTATTGCGTAACCTCCGGAGGCGACACAAAATCCTTACTGTAACGTTCGACCTGCTCCACGGTCATCTCACCCTCCTGTAACCAAATCCGGTAATTCAGATACAAAGGGTTACTTTCGGAAACGGTGTATTCAAAGTATGAACCAAAGCGACCGTAATCTCGCTCACTGAATCTTGCTTCCTTTGGATTGTCAGGACGATCGAGATAACAACACGTGTATCGGGTTTCATCGATTACGAATGACTGGGCGTGCCATGCAAGATTGACATGATCTTTGTCGTTGGGCCAATTTCGGAATTTACCAGGTTCACCTTTACCGTCCGGCCTCACGTAATACGTCTGGTCCTTTGTCTTGTCCGGAATGTGTTGTGAGCCACGAAACTGGAATCCAGCGTGTTGTGGGTCGCCGTCTAACTTGATTTTGCCGACTTTGGACTCTAATTTTGTCGCGAATTCCACCATCACCCCGCCCTTGGCGTTGTATGCAGTCATTTCACGCGTCTCTACGGCAAACACTGCGCCGTCTTTACCTTTCCATTCAATCTGCAGTGTATGTCGACCGAAAAGTGGCCCCGAATCTTCACTGATCACTTTGGCATGAGCCTGACTTTCACCATTGTTACAATGCCAAATATCGGCGGTTTTACCATCACCGTAGCTAATGCGATTGAATCCAAAAAAGAGACCGCGATGATGCGGGAATAAACCACCGGCACCTTTGGTTACAAACTTGCTGCCCGTCGGATCGTACAGATGGTGATAGACCTTGTAAGTCTCCATCCGCCGCTCCTTTGTCGAGTTATCAAGCGCTTCATACATGTATCTCAATACGTTTCGACCTTCGATGGAAATGTCCGTGTATTTCCCTGCCTCGTCACGAAACTCGAGTTTTGCCGGTGCATCGACTTCGTCGTTAACCAACAGCTTGCCGCCGGATGATCTACCTGCTGGAATATTCGCCAGTAACAGCGTCACTTCCAGTTTTCCCTGGGTATCGAAATTACGGGTGGACACTAATCCCGGTTTCGAGATTTGTGCCGGCAGGAACCGATCACCAATTATGATTCCCCCTTGTTTACCAACAAACTTCTCCGGCATTTCCACCAGAAGTCTTACCGGCGTATTGATGCGCTGCACATCGCCAATATTAATTGCGACATCTGTACTAAATTCTTCAGCACTGACCGTGGATTGGGCTGCGACAAGCAGCGAGACAGCAAAAAACAGAGGCTTAACCATATTCACTTTTTGATCCTGCTGTGAATTAAATGCGTGTTGACCAGTCCGGGATTCCCGCATTGTAACCGCGGAATTTACTCAATGCTGCCACACTGAGCCAGCGATTCTCAGAACTTGAGCCAGTTCTTTACGCCAAGACGTGCCATGACAGCAAGTGACTTGGCCGCCTCTGATCCATTGAGCTTACTCTCACCAAATCGACGATCCGTGAATGTAAAAGGAACTTCAGCAAATCGAGCTCCTGCTCGTTTAGCGTGCCACAGAAACTCCTCAAAAAATGAATAACCCGTGCTACGGAATATTTCAAAATCAATTCGTTCGAGGATCTTCGTCCGACAACACCGAAATGCACCGCTACAATCCTTCACGGGTAATCCCATTAGCGTGCGGGCATATAAATTGACACCACGACTCATTAGCCGTCTTCGCACCGGCCAGCCATCCACGCCACCACCTTTGGTGTACCTGGATCCGATGACCACATCCACTTCCCGTTCACCACTATCAGCAAGTCTGGAAATGAGAGCCGGCACCTTTTCCGGTGGATGTGAAAAATCCGCGTCCATACCAAGCCAGGCGTCATATCCACGGTCAATCGCTTCCTGCATGCCTCGAATAGTTGCTGAACCTAAACCGCGCTCGTCCTTGCGAATAATCACATCAAGATGATCGTTAACCATTGATGCTTCCTTACACCATTGGCCCGTTCCATCGGGCGAGTCATCATCAACGATTAGGATATCGGCATCCGGCACGATTTGGTTGAGACGCTCTACGAGCGTAGGAATGTTTTCAACTTCGTTATAAGTGGCGACGACGATTAATACCTTCATCGCATTTGCCCCTTAGTTTTTGGCCGAATAAACACTCTTGTAGTACTCAAGCGTCTCGCGAATGCCATCCTGGAGACTTACAACCGGTTCATATCCGAGTAATTCCCTTGCCAGTGAGATATCCGCAGAACTGTGCTTGATGTCCCCCGCTCTCTCCGGTTGATAGTCTGCTGCCACTTCCGTGCCCATCAAGTCGTTTAAGGAATCAATCAAAGTGTTTAACGAGACGCGCATTCCCGCGGCCATGTTGATACTGTGGCCAACTGCCGCCGAAGCCTCGGCTGCAAGTAAGTTTCCATGAACCACGTTTGCAACAAATGTAAAGTCGCGTGACTGTGTACCGTCACCAAAAACAATCGGTGCTCGTCCGTTCAACATTCTTGTAATGAAAATTGGGATGACAGCAGCATATTGACTGTTCGGATCCTGACGTGGACCAAAAACATTGAAATAGCGTAGCACCACAGTCTCAAATCCATAGGACTCGTAAAACGCGTGGCAATACTGTTCCCCGGCGAGTTTGGCCGCGCCGTAGGGTGAACAAGGCTTGGTTACGTCGCCTTCACGCTGGATTTCAGAAGTTGACTGGCCATAACAACTACTGCTGCCTGCGTAAACCAGCCGCCTGACTCCTGCCGCTCGGGATGACTCCAGTAATTGAAGGGTTCCTGTAGCACACACACTATGAGTTGCTAAAGGATTTTCTAAGCTGTACGGGACAGAGGCCAATGCAGCCTGATGGAATACAACATCAATCCCTTCCACAGCCCTGGATATAACTTCACTATCTAGCAGATCACCTTGGATAAACTCCAGTCGGTCGCGATCCGTTAGACGCTCCTGGCCGATTCCACTATTGAGATTATCCAAGACGCGAACTGAATCACCACGATTCAGAAGCGCATCGACGATGTGCGAACCAATGAATCCGGCACCGCCAGTAACCAAGTAATTTGCCATTTGTGTCGTACTTATTTGGATTTGCAAATACAAAGAAGCTTTAACGTAACGCCCAAAGTCATGTGACCGTCCAGATGAACGTCGCGTGCCCGGAAGCTATGTAAGGAAGCTATNTGTAGCTACAGAACTACGTGCATTATGCTCGACGGAGCCGGTCAAACAACCTGCCGTAGTGCTGATTTAGATGCTCTTCGATTTCAATNAGCTCAGATTCGANTTCAAAAGCATCCTCTTCGATGAGAATNTCCCTGTCACAATCCAGTTGCACTTTTACAACATTGGAGGANACGNCAGGTGCTTCGGGAGGAGTTAGAAGTCTGGCTACNANGGCGTCGTTTTCCCAGTCAGCACCGCTACTGGTCGAATCGCCGGTAATTGAAACACTGTCCTGNAGTGGAGCAATTGGAGANGTTACTTCGCACTCAGAAGNCTCAAGCGTTTCTGACACCGAAGCNAGTTGAGATTCGCTGGTCTTATTTTGGAATTCATTTTGTTGGATNTCACTTTGGAATTCACTTTCCAATGCACCAAATTCTACAGATTCNCTCAAGCTACCAAACTCGATCGAAGAAGTTGTTTGGGGATTCGGAGAATCTTCAAATTGATCTTCNGTCAATGCTGGTGCGGGCTTCGGCACGGGCATTTGTTGTATATCCGCCCATCCACACTGGATTTCGTATTCACCGAGTCGTTCAATGCCGTTGCGGCAGGCCAGTAAGATACTACGGTCTGCGATTTGATTAACAACTCTTGGAACACCATCGCTTAGGTCATAAATGCAGCGGATGGCACTATCGTCAAAGTGATCTTCCAGTTGCAGCCCAACTAACTGAACATGATGACTGAGATAGTCACGCATTTGGTTGAAATTGAACGCTTTGATGAAGGCTCGCTGAGAGATTTGTTGATTAAGCGACTGTAGAGACGGATGAGTTAGAGTTTCTTCAAGTCGAGTCTGGCCGACGAGCACCAATGAGACTACACCCGAATTATCCGTAGTCAGGTTGCTCAGTGACTGAAGTTCTTCAAGTTGATCTGTCGTCAATTTATGGGCATCGTCGATGATCACACATGCCGGGCCATTTTGTGAAATGATGCCAGCAACAGCTATCTTCAGTTCTGCTTCTCCTGAGCGACTGATGTTTCCCCCCAATTGATGGAGCAGCGTCTTTAGTAGTGCCTTGCGTGTCGTCAAGCCTCCGTTGGCCAGCACGACTCTTCTAACGGACTTTCTAAGACCGGCTACGAGTAACTGACTCAAAAGGCTTTTGCCGGTACCAATTGCACCGGTAACCAGTGAAACGCCTTCCTGGCGAGCTACAGCTCGTGCTGTGTTTTCCAGAACCTGCTCCAAGTCAGAATCTAGAAATGCGTGTCCCACGCAAATCCGCTGACTAAACGGCCTGGTTGGTGAAAGTACCGAATGATTCACCGCCTGCTCACCCTTTCAATCGACTTAAAATCAGCATCGTTGTGCTGAAACCTGAAACGACACGATATGAATAACCCTGCTGCCCGTATATCAGATACCATTACGTATCAGTAATAAGAATCGGTTTATCGCCTCGCATCTCTTAAAACATGAGAAATCCAAGCGTTGGGTCTATCTAATGCTGACCTTCTCGCCAATTTACCTACCTTCACATTCATCATTCCGATTGCTATTCATCGTTATGCTGTTACACAGGGTTATGCTGTTACACAGGCATTGCTTATATAGATGCAAGAGATAGCATGAATAAGAATCATGTTTCGAACTAAAATCTGCGGAATTACGAGTGTTGACGACTGTCAGGCATGTATCGATGCCGGGGCCGAAGCTATCGGTCTAAACTTCTATCCCGCTAGCCCACGCTTTCTCAATGCTTCTGAAACGGTGGCAGCAGAAATCAGCGAGCATGCCCAAGGCAATTTGAGTACTGTGGGGCTATGGGTAAACGCTGACATCAGCGAAATCGTCGGGACTGCCGATTCACTAAACCTGAATTATGTACAGCTTCATGGTGATGAAGATCCAGCGTATATAAAAAGACTCGCAAGTTTGCTGGGTAATACGGGGATTCTCAAAGCATTCCGCCTCGGGCGCGACGACGCATCGTCCATTTTAGATTTCGTAAGCGCCTGTGAGATATTTGGCGTGAAGTTACCTGGAATCATCGTGGATGCATACGATCCGGAAAGCTACGGCGGCACAGGCAAAACCCTTGACTGGAAATCATTTAACTTATTGAACCCCCTGTTAGAAGGGTATTGGATTATTTTGGCTGGGGGTCTATCCGACTCAAATGTTGCAGAAGCGATTCGAGCGGCAAGGCCATATGGTGTCGACGTGGCGAGCGGCGTTGAATCGGAACCTGGTCGAAAAGATCCTAAGAAAGTCAGGGCATTTGTAGCAAATACCATTGCTGCTCTGGATGCGTGACTGGGCAGTCCGCAGCAACCGCAGGGCATACTACCGGCATGCGATTCCTAACCGCAACTTCCGGCGAACGAGGCGCAAGCCAAGGTAGACGGAGGATGCGGGCGCACAATCATTGCGTGCATATCACAAATTGTTTCACGTGAAACAATCTGAACCAGCTACTGGCTTATCGGATTAATAACCAGTCCGCTGAGTAGCTTTGGATAGAAGTACGTACTCTTGGCTGGCATGCGTTCGCCGTTTTGACTGATCTGTCGTATGTGATCAAGTGTCGCTGGCATAACGAGAGCTGCTAGACCGTAGGGGGCACCATCTTCATCACCGGCGGCGAGCCCGTCAACAACTTCACCAACCAGATGCACATAATCCGGTTTGGGCAGATCGGTGAGTCCGAGTAGATCATCGAGGATCAGCCTATGCAGAATACTTACACCAAGTCCGCACCAATCGCTGCTTTGATCACTTGCGATTTCCTGCAACCGGGCAGCACCGGCTTCGTTAACTCTCGCCAATACCCATTGATCGTCAGCAGCACAGAACAGGCCAATCGTGCCTTGCTGGTCTTCGATTTCAATTTCCTCCCAGACTTCTGCTGCAGAGTCAGCGCCAGTTGGGCCGGTCGTCAATTCAAAGTGGTCGGATGAGGATGAGGTTAGTTGGTCCACCGAAACAGGAGAGATGCCTCTAAGCAACCGATGCGTTGGCAACACGATCATGCCTGGATCATTCATACTCACACACATCGTTAGCACAAAGTTAGCTGGGTGATCGGGGCCTATCTGCTCTTGTTCCATCATTTGTTGCCGATAATTACAACCCGTCTCATATCGATGATGACCATCGGCGACATACATTGGCAAGTCTGCCATAGCGCTGGAAACTTCTGCGATCACCTTTACGTCAGTAACTGGCCACAGACGATGCAATACACCAAGATGATCCGTAGCCTCAAGCGGTGTAACACCAACAATAGCCGATTCGAGAAGTTGCTGAGCATCGTTCGACTCATCCGGGTAGATTCCGAATATCTGACTTAGGTTACATTTAGTCGCGTTAAATAGCTTTAGGCGATCGGCCTTAGCTGCTGAATGCGTTTCTTCGTGAGGGTACACTTGTCCTTCGCCGAATGGTTCAAGCTGCAGCCTCCCCATGAATCCACGACGGACGAAAGTCTGACCCGCGTAATCAAATTGCTGGTGATAGACATACAAGGCCGACTCGTTCTCGGTGAAAAAGACGCCTTCACGCTGCCATTGTCTCAGATACCTGGCGGCGCGTTCGTATCGCTCATCGCCTGACTCGTCGCCGGGCTCTTGTCGATTCAAGATGAGACGAATCACATTTGCCGGATGCTGCTTATAAAGCGCTTCCTGAAACTTCGGGTCAATCACATCATAAGGAGGAGCTATGACATCGCTTAGTGAACCAACCTGGGCGAGGTCATAACGGATACCGCGAAACGCGCTTACATTTACCATCGACAACAATCCATTTCTAAGTCGAAAGTGCTATCGAGCACACTCTTGATTAATAGCGATAGTGATCTGGTTTAAACGGGCCTTCAACCGGTATGCCAATATATTCAGCCTGTTCTTGGGTAAGCGTCGTTAACTTGACACCGATCTGGTCCAGATGCAGCCTTGCAACCTCTTCATCAAGCGACTTTGGCAGAACATGCACACCGAGCTCATACCGATCCGGTTCCTGCCACATTGAGATTTGAGCGAGCACCTGATTGGTGAATGAATTGGACATTACGAATGACGGATGGCCCGTTGCACAGCCGAGGTTCACCAACCGGCCTTCGGCCAACAGGATGATGGAGTGACCATCTTCAAACGTATAGCGGTCAACTTGTGGCTTTACCGTTTCCTTGCTGATGCCGGGTTGATTGTTTAACCAAGCAACGTCGATCTCCAGATCAAAATGACCAATATTGCAAATAATCGCATCGTTTGGCATTGCAGACATGTGCTCGCCACCAATCACATCACGATTACCTGTGGCTGTAACGAAAATGTTGCCAATAGAGGCAGCTTCTTCCATCGTCGTTACCTGAAAGCCTTCCATGGATGCCTGCAGTGCGTTGATCGGGTCGATTTCAGTAATGATGACGCGGGCACCATATCGTTGTAGTGAGTGAGCACAGCCTTTTCCGACATCGCCATAACCACAAACCACAGCCACCTTTCCAGCAACCATCACATCCGTCGCTCGTTTGATACCATCAACAAGCGATTCGCGGCAGCCATAGAGATTGTCGAATTTACTCTTAGTGACAGAGTCATTCACGTTAATTGCAGGAACTTTCAATTCGCCTTTTTCGTGCATCTGATAGAGGCGATGTACACCAGTTGTCGTTTCTTCTGACAGACCGTTGATGCCTTCGAGAAACTCTGGATATTTGTCATGTACCATGGCAGTGAGGTCGCCGCCATCATCGAGAATCATGTTCAAGGGCTGACCGTCCTGGAAGAACAGGGTCTGTTCAATGCACCAGTCGAATTCCTCTTCGGTCATACCTTTCCAGGCGTAAACAGGCACTCCTGTCACGGCAATAGCTGCTGCGGCATGATCCTGCGTAGAGAAGATATTGCAACTACTCCAGGTAACTTCAGCACCAAGCGCTGTAAGTGTTTCAATTAAGACGGCAGTCTGGATCGTCATGTGCAAACATCCAGCAATCTTCGCGCCCTGCAGTGGTTTACTATCCTGGTATCGTTCTCGCAATGCCATCAAACCCGGCATTTCGTTTTCTGCGATTTCGATTTCTCGTCGGCCCCAATCAGCCAAGGACAAGTCTTTTACTTTGTAAGGAAGTCGATCTGTATCAGCCTGAGACAATTCAATTCTCCTGTGCCATAAAAAGCTGTAATTCTTCTCAATTGCCATATTCTACTTGTACCGGCGTTTTTGCATAGCGGCGCATGTGGATATGGTGCGATCTCTACCCTAGNTACCGCATTTAACTCGCTGGCGCAACACTCTATTTCCCTATNGGGAATGCATGCATCTTTCCATTGTTTCACGTGAAACAACTTNCCGCATCCAATTCCCTCGTCGCCTGCCGNCTCCTTGAAATATGGTGCGGTTNTGCATTGCTTGCCTCCCGACNCTACAGTAACCGCAACTTCCGGCAAACGAGGAGCAAGCCNAGGAAGNCGGAGNATGCGGGCAAACGTTCATTTNCGGCATTTCATCCATTGTTTCACGTGAAACATCGACACGCTCGAAGCGAATTCAGACTGTAAGTCTGCATAATTGGCGTTTTCAACACGTTACCGCACTCGTTACAATTCCTCCGCCGGAACAATGCCCTGTTTTTGGGCTTAAACGGAAAAACACACATTTGGCAGGAGGCCAAAGTCGCGTGAGCCGCGTTTTTTGCATTGCAAATCAGAAAGGTGGGGTCGGAAAGACCACAACGGCGATTAATTTATCGTCCTGCCTTGCGCGCGCTGGTTTTCAAACCTTACTTGTGGACTTAGACCCACAATGTAATGCGACAACCGGGCTAGGATTTGATCCTCTGCAGCGCCACCCATTAATTGCAAACGATGAATTGGCCAATTCCATCGTTATTTCCGCCGATCCAAACCTACATTTACTTCCTGGCAGTCGTAGTTTTACTGACGTTGATAAACTCGCACGCGGCGAAGCATCGCACTGCGATACTCTACGACAGCATATTCTCAACGGCACATGCTGTTATGACTACGTATTGATCGATTGCCCGCCATCGACCGGCCCATTAACTCAAACGGCGTTATCTGCTTCGACCGAAGTACTCATGCCTATTCAATGCGAGTATTTTGCTATGGAAGGCCTGACGCAGATGATTCATGTCATCCGGGACGTAATGCAATCTGAGAATAGTAAGCTCGAATTTGGCGGAATTCTGCTTACGATGTACGACGATCAACTCGAACTCACCGCGGAAGTGGACAAGGAAGTCCGAGAGTTTTTTGGTGAGATAGTTTTTGACACACCGATTCCACGAGACCCGCAGTTAGCGGAAGCTCCAAGTCACGGTGAGTCTATCATTCAATATGCTCCACGATCACGGGGAGCTCACGCATATACCGAGCTATGCATGGAGGTGCTCGATTATGAGTAAAGAAAGAAGATTAGGTAGAGGACTTCAAGCACTTCTAGGTGCGACATCGGAATCATCGGAGTCCAGCAGTACGCAACGACCGTCTGCACAAACACCAACTCCTGTTAGCGAAGATCAGATTCTTCGCATACCGATCGATCAGATAGAAGAAAACCCGTTCCAGCCAAGAACTGCGTTTTCAGAATCCGAAATCGACTCTCTCGCTGAGAGTCTTCAGGCACACGACATCCTGCAGCCTATTCTTGTCCGTGAGCATGGAAGTCGTTACCAACTGATCTCTGGCGAACGCCGGTGGCGTGCAGCCACCCAAGCTGGATGGAGTACGATTCCAGCGAGGGTTCGCAATGAAGATGACCGCACGGTCGCTGAGCTAGCTATTGTTGAAAACCTGCAAAGGAAAGACCTCAATGCACTTGAAAAGGCAACGTCCTTTAAGCAGTATCTCGACAATCACCAGTGCACCCAGGACGAATTGGCCAAGCGACTATCGATCGACCGATCGACCATCGCTAACCTTATTCGATTACTTGAGCTACCTCAGGCTGTGCAAGATGAAATCATGGCGGAACATATCTCCGCTGGCCATGCACGCGCGCTTCTTCCTTTGGGTAACGCCAAACAGCAGGTTAAGTTCTGCAAAAAGATCGTCAACAAAGGCCTGAGCGTTCGGGCTACCGAAGACCTTGTACACAAGACGATTTACTCTGAAGATCAAAAGCCCGGCAAGCTACCGAAGCAACCTCGAACCGATTCAGGGGATGCAAAGTCACCGCATGTGACCAGCCTTGAAGCGGAATTAAAGTTTGCACTTGGCACCAAAGTCGACATCAATGAGACCGGTGGTGGCAAAGGGAAAATCGTGATTCATTTTAATAGCCATATTGAATTCGAACGACTTCGGCGTTCTCTAAGTGGACAATCAAACCCCAACGCGCGGAACGCCGGCTAACCACAAGTGGTCATTAGCAGATAACGGTGACTTGCGCCATTCTCAGTTGCCTTACTTTGAAGCCTCGACAAAGAGGTAGAGAGCGTGGAACGCTCACCCGGCCCGTAGAACTTACATGGCTTAGGAAGCTCGACTCTTAGTGAGACTCAGCAAACACCATGTTGCTCAATTAAGCCGCTCAGGTTAGATTAAATCCTTCCTTCACCGGGGTGTAGCGCAGCCTGGCTAGCGCGTCTGGTTTGGGACCAGAAGGTCGCGAGTTCGAATCTCG
>PAXU01000025.1 GCA_002714565.1 Rhodopirellula sp. | reverse complement strand
ATGAATTGGGATGGCCGATAACCACACAGCACATTTCGGATGGAATCTCCCGAGCAACTGTTCCTGGCCGTATGGAAAAGATCGCGGAATCGCCGACCGTTCTAGTGGACGTCGCTCATAATCAGGATTCGATCGAAGCATTTTTGAAGCACATCACGTCCGAATACGCTGGCACTTGCAAGCACCTGTTAATTGCCATAAGTAAGGACAAACAGCATCACGCAATCATTGAATCTGTCTTACCGATATTTGATACGGTAGTGTTTACGACATACAGGTCCAATCCAAGAGGTGTGAACAGCCTCAATCTATTAAAGGATGTAGAGAGAGAGCAACAACATCACGCATTTGCCACAACACCAGCGCGAAACCAACCTGTGTGTATCGAGCCGCCGGCTACCGCGTTGCGTTACCTAATAGATTTGGCAAACAATGAGGACTTNATTTGTATCACTGGATCCTTCTTCCTTGTCGGTGAGATCATGGATACGGTGCAACCACCGGTTTAATGTCGGCGTAAAACGAGTGCTATGCAAGGATGTCCGAGAGGACGTTTCCTCCGACATCTGTAAGGCGAAAGTCTCGACCGCGATATTGGTATGTTAGACGCTTGTGATCCAGACCAAGCTGGTGAAGCATCGTGGCATGCAAGTCATTCACATGCACCGGATTGTCCGCGGGACCATAACCCAGATCGTCCGATGTGCCGTAGCTAGTACCGCCTTTGATACCACCGCCGCATAAAAACATGCTGAACACTTGCATATGATGATCTCTGCCAACTGGGCCTTTATTGGTTTGAGCCATTGGCGTTCGTCCGAATTCACCGCCCCAGACGATCAACGTATCTTTAAGCATATCGCGCTGTTTCAAGTCTTTGATTAATGCTGCAGTGGGTCGATCACAAAGTCCCGTGCAGGTATTCATATATTGAACCAGGTTGTTATGGTGATCCCAACCGCGATGATACAAATGAATAAACCGAACACCNCGNTCCGCCATGCGTCTGGCCAGCAGGCAATTGTAAGCAAATGAACCATCCGCNTCCTTAACACCATAGGACTCAAGAATATGATCTGGTTCATCCTCTATATCCATCAACCCCGGAACACTCATCTGCATCTTAAACGCTAGTTCATATTGCTTGATNCGTGTTTCAACCTCNTCGCTTTGGATACGCTTATTCCTAATTCGATTCAACTTTCCGACGACGTCGACGAGTTGAGACTGTGCCTGCCGATCTACGCCATCGGGGTTTCTTACAAAGTGCACCGGATCGCCTGTGGAGTAAAATTCCACACCCTGATAACGCCCCGGCAGAAATCCACTGTGCCATTGCCGTGTTGCAATTGGCTGAGGATTACGTCCGCCACGACTGGTCAAGACGATAAAGCCNGGGAGATCATCTGAATCACTGCCTAATCCATAGGTCACCCAGGATCCCATACTTGGTCTTCCGGAAATGGAGGTGCCGGTATTCATCACAGTATGAGCAGGGTCGTGATTGATCTGGTCCGTATGCAGGCTGCGCAGAATGCAAATGTCATCTGCCACCGATCCTATATGNGGAAACACCTCGCTGATTTGCTGACCGGACTCCCCGTATCGTTTAAACGGGATCAATGGAGCCTGACAAACGAGTTTTTGACCCTGTAATTGTGCGATCGGTTTACCTTTGGTCACCGACTCCGGGAACGGCTCACCGTGACGGTCTGCTAACTCCTGCTTGAAATCAAATGATTCCAGATGGGATGGTCCACCGGCCATACATAGAAAGATAACTCGTTTAACTTGTGGAGGATGATGAGGCGTGTCTGAAGATCCAGCTGGCAACCCCTTAGCAACCGAATCTGCTCCGATCAGACTGCTTAATGCCGCTGCGCCAACACCGACGGAGGAACGTCCAAGAAAGGAACGCCTGTTTACATCTTGAGTAATTACGTTGTCAATCATAACTCTATGTTTCTCTGACCGCATGATCATTGATCTCGCTCATTATGGCCGTGTAATTGATTCATCCAAATTGAGTATGGCGCGGCCNACCGAAGTCCACGCTGCGAATTCCACGGCCGGAAACCCCTTTTCAGGTACTTTCATTCCGACATTTAATAATTGCACTGATTCACGTACTCGGTTCTTAAAATGGGCTCTGGAATCGTCAAGGTATCCTTGCAGCACGGTCACTTCGTCGGTTGTGGGATTACGCAGCAGCATGGTTCTCCACATCCAGGTCAGCCTGGCTACATCATTTTCTACAGGCCTGGCCAGAGCTCGGGAGGCGAATTCACGGGCAGCTTCGACAAACGACGGATCGTTAAGTAANACCAGAGCTGCTTTGGGTGTGTTGGATATTGTTCGTGATGCAGTGCACTCTTCACGACTCGGTGCATCAAAGGCCAGCAAACTCGGATGGAGAAANGTTCTTTGCCAATGAATGTAGAGCCCACGGCGAAACTGATCATCGGTTGTATCATGCGACCACGATCGTGTTGGAAAATTCAGATGCTGCCAGTATCCCTTGGGTTGATAAGGTTTAACACTCGGGCCTCCGACTTTGCGGTTCAATAATTCCCCAGCGGCCATTGCATTATCACGAATAAACTCTGCCTCAAGTCGCCAGTGAGATTGATGGGAGTACAGTGCATTTTGTGGATCGTGATTCACTTGTGCCGCAGTAGCTTCCGTCGACCGCTGATANGTATTTGAGCTGACGATCAGCCGNACCAAGTGTTTTACATCCCAGCCGCTTTCAACAAATTCAACAGCAAGCCAATCTAATAATTCCGGATGTGTNGGCCATTCGCCNTGNGCACCAAAATCATCGAGACGATTGGAAATGCCGCGNCCAAANAACATCTTCCAAAGCCGATTTACAAACACGCGGGCTGTCAGCGGGTTTTCCGGTGACACCATCCAATCGGCTAAATCCAAACGCGTTAATCGCCGGTCAGCATGAGGGACATCCGTGCTGAGAAATCCTGGATATTCAGGGCCAACAATCTTGCCAGTGTTGTTGAGCCAATCGCCTCGCGGCAAAACACGTATCTCGCGTGGATTGGTTGCGACTGTGACCATCGTACGAACATATTGTGTTTCTAATTGCTTGAGTTCTTCATTTAGGCCCNCAAGAGTTTTCTTTAGATCTGCATTTTCCNGATCACCGTCTAGTTGTTCCTTNACTTCGGTAATCTCAGCAGTTATTTTTGCGGCACGTAGTTTNTGGTCCGGTGTTGCAACCCTGATTTCCGGATCTCGATTNCCTCCGCCATACTTTCCGACTTCCTTGATGTCGGCAAAAAATGCTACGAAGCTGTAGAAGTCTTCCTGTGTAAACGGATCATACTTATGGTCATGGCATTCCGCGCANCCAAGTGTTACACCTAACCATGCACCGGCTGTNGTCCTAACGCGATCAGCTGCATACTTGACTAAGTACTCTCCTGGCTGAGCACCTCCCTCCTCCGTGGTTTTGTTTAATCGGTTGTAACCCGTTGCAATGATCTGATTTTGGGTTGGACTCTCCAGCAAATCGCCGGCTATCTGCTCTCTGGTGAATTGATCAAAAGGCAANTTCCGATTAAACGCGTTGATGACATAATCGCGATACGGAGAAATAAATTGTGCGACATCGCTATGGTAGCCGCCTGAATCCGCATAACGCACCAAGTCAAGCCAATACAGCGCCATGCGTTCTCCATAATGCTCTGATTCAAGCAGCGAATCGATATATGACTGGATGGCATCTGGGCTTGGGTTTTCAACCAAGTCACTTACGGAATCCCAAGAGGGATTGATTCCTGTAATGTCCAGGCTCAAGCGTCTAGCAAGACTCGTAATATCCGCCCGTGGTGCTGAAGCAATGCCTTCATCTTCCAAACGCTTATTAATGAATTGGTCAATTTCATTTGCAATCGCTTGCTGATCTTTGACCATTGGTGATTCCGGGCGACGTGGTGTGATATATGCCCAGTGATCCTGCCACTTTGCGCCGCTGGCGACCCACCGTTTGAGCATATCAATCTGCTCGGGCGACANTGGTTTACCAAACTCCTCCGGTGGCATNCGCAAGTCCGAGTCCTTACTCGCAACACGCAAGATTATTCCACTGTTTAACTTGCCGGGCACGATTGCTGGTGGAGCATCCCCACGTGGACTCTTTGCAAAATCTTCACCNTCTAGTCTCANGTCCGCCTGACGTTGGCCTTTATCTGGCCCATGACAAGCGAAACAGTGGTTAGCAAGAATCGGACGGATGTCACGATTGAATTCGATGGATTGATCATCCGCGTGAAGATCACNCACTTGCATGCTCNAGAACACTATCAGCCAAATAGGCACACATATGAGCAATCTTCTTCTGTTCGTAATCATGTCTCCACCGTTGGCGCAATGCCACTCGCTCGCCTTCTTTTAGAATTGCGGCAGCAATGTCGTATGTAAATAAACCGACGCACTCTGTGCGATTTATTTTAAGACATTCTACTGAGGAAACGGTGACCGAAACGTCGAAGATTTGAATCGGTCTGAGGNAGAAGAACTTCTTCCAGCATTACGGTTTAGAAAATCGGCTTTCTTATCGACAACTGGGTNCGATTTCCTGCCGTAAAGTTCTTCGCCGATTCTAAGAAGTGCTTGATCCATCGCCTTCAGATCATGAATCCATACTTTCATGATTACCTGAGAAACAGATGCTTCTCTGCCAATCGCTGTGTTTGAGTAACCGGGAAAACCTCGGGATACTCTGCCGTCTGNGGCATTCATGACACGCCCTAGTTCGATCATTCCTCGATCTGGAACCCANACCGAGGTCCCAATATTGAAGACCTGATATTGAGGAAGCATGATAACCTGAGCGGATGCTGGCTGAGTAAACACGCCGAGAGACAGCAAAACGATTGCACCGAGAGTCCATCGGATTTTGCTCTGACGTATGGACATTTACTAGCCTTCTTTTGCTGGCTCTTCAGGTTTCTTTTCCAGTCGACTGATTCGCAAGTGGCGATCGTAATGGACGGTTGCAACCTGAACTCCATCCGGGTGCAGATCCATTTCTACTGCCGTATCNGGCATTTTGAGTTGATGGAATGCTTTTTCTTCTTCGGGTTTCCAGAATCCGAGTACACCACCGCCTGACCCACCGGACGCACCAAGAATGTAGCCCTCACGATGAAATTCTGCTCGCCACAAAATACCTTTAACATTATCCATCACTAGCGATTTGACCTTCTCNCCTTTTTCCCAGTCAAAAAGGGTGATCAACGGTTCGTTTACGGCGCCTAGTGGATTCGTAGCTTTATATAGGCCGCTGAAGGCAATCATATTGTTATCCGGGCTCATCGTGATACTACGAACTCCGCCGTAATCCACTTTCTGCCCACCGTTGTACGTGTGAAGATCTTTACTATCAAAATTACGTACTTCGTTTCCGGTAGCGGTTTCCCATTGCTTTACCTGACCGGCCAGATCACCGGACATCAGGAATTCACCACTTGGATGGAAAAAGACGCTATAGACATCTTTCACGTGTCCTGACATTTCCCGTACGAGTGCGCCGTCAGATACATTCCAGATGCGAACCATGTTGTCATTGCCACCGCTAGCAAGCAATGTACCGTCCGGTGAGATTGCCAACGCGCGAACCCAGCCTTTGTGTGCTTCAACGGTGCGTACAGGAGCAGGAGCTTCTGCTTCGTCATTCACATTCCACCAGATGATCTTGTCATCACAACCGCCGGTGATAATGTGCTGACCGTCGTGTGTAAACGCCATCCCACGTGACCACGACTCGTGGCCCTTATAGACCTTTTGAGCTCCATCCGCCAATGAAAAACGGACGAGTGCAAAGTCGCGGGCAGTCCCGAAGACATAATTACCCGACGGGTCAAACCCGCAATTGATCAGCGGGCTTGGTTCATACTTCCATTGCTGGCTGATATGAGCTTGAGTCGGTTCTGTTTTGACAGGTTCTGACGTTTCGTCAAAGAACGTCATATGATCAATTCCTCAATACAATCATATGCCGGATCTGCCATTGGAATNGGCTTACCGCCAACATTGAACGAGCCTTTGTTATCCAACCCTACAGCACGCAGGTAGGTATGGAANAGATGGCCGTGGTCTACTTCGCGATCTGCAACCGCAGTACCATTATCATTTGTCTTACCAATCACAGCACCAGGTTGGATACCAGCTCCACCAAGGCAAACGCTCCAGGCATTACCCCAGTGATCCCGGCCATAGTACTTATTGATATTTGGTGTNCGNCCGAATTCCGAGAGCATCACGATCAGCGTACTCTCAAGTAATCCTCGCTCATGCAAGTCAGCAACGATGGTCGAGAATGGAGCATCGACTTCACCAAGTTGCTCAAGGTGGAAGTTGAAGTTCTCATTGTGCGTATCGTAGTTTGAGTGACTCACCTGTACAAAGGTCACACCACTTTCCANCAGGCGTCTAGCCATGAGGCAGTGTTTACCGAATTCCGAATCACCGTAGCGATCCTGAACCGCTTGTGGTTCTTTGGAGATATCAAACACATCTCGTTGGTTCATTAATGAGATCGCCTGTTCGTAGTTCTGCGTATAGATATCTGTCTTGGCAGTTCGACGGCGAGCAGTGAACTGGTCATTCACTTGACGTCGGAAATCATTTCTCAGGAGATCTGCTTTTTCTTCCAAACCATCCGGTCGTGCNGAATTATTTGGTGGCTGTCCACTACCAACAGAGATAGATGCAAACTGAGGGCCAAGGTATGCAGCATTGTTGCCACGTCCACCGGTTGAATTTGAAACAACCACATGCCCTGGAAGNGATCGTTTATCTGATCCAAGTGCCTTGGCCATTACAGCGCCGATATTCGGATACACCATGCCCGGTGTCTGGCGACGACCATGGAACATTTCATAGCTACCTTTACCGTGATCACCCTGACGAGTGTTGATGCTGCGAATCACAGCCAGGTGGTGCATTTGTTCTGCAGTCTTNGGTAACANTTCCGAAATGTGTGTTCCCGGCACNGAAGTCGGAATAGCGCGGAACGGGCCNCCAGTGTCNGTACCCGGCTTNGGATCCCAACTCTCCAGCTGGCTAAGTCCTCCGGCCATATTAAACACGAGAACCCGTTTTTGCTCTTTCTTAAGCTGTTCAGCAAATGACGGCTGTGCCAGTGCACCTAAACCGCCAACAACACCGACTGCTCCGCCCAACACTCCGCCAAGGAACTGACGCCGTGCCATTGTGTGTTCCGCTGAGTTACATGCGTACGTGCATTTCATAACAGGATTCTCCTCGCAAACGCGATTAATGATTAAACCGGAATTCGGCAGAAGCTAACAAAGCCCAAACCATTTCCTGCACCGCCTCGGTGCGTTGGTCGCCACGGTCTGCAAGGTATTGCGTCACGCGTGCGACTTCCGGCTCACTCGGGTATCTGGTAAACACTGCCAAGTACAATTCGTTGGCTAGTGCGCCTGACTCTTCTGTTTTTAGCAGACGGTCCACGAGGTTTCCACCAGAAGGATTCAACCATCCACGAACACGACCACCATTGGAAAAGAACAAAGCCTGATCAACCGTTGAGATAAACTCATCTTGCGGTTGNCCGGCAGCATTGGCATACAAGCCAATAAACTCATTCTCAACTCCAACTAGTTTNGCATGCACGCCTTTTTCTATTGCCATATCACGTGCAGCNAACTTGGCACTATCTTGTTTATCGGCATCACTGAGTGGACTATTCTTGTCCAATTCTGCAACTACAGCGTTTCGCTGNGCGTCAATAATTCCGGTAGCTTCCATCAAACTCCATGCAAAAGCTTCCGGGCCGATGTTTTTAATGTCTGCGACAGCGTACTGGACCAGCTTTACGTCAAACTGTTCGTCTAGTTTTTCCTGCAACGTTGCGGTAGATGTTGCAATGACACTCTCAGCAGTTTGTTTTTGCGTCGCAAGTTCTGGAATCAAAGCAGTAACTTTGTCCATGTCTGACTTCATGGCTGCTAACTTCGTCTGTGTTTCGGTTAGAACCTTTGTGGCAGCTGACTGTTTCGTCTGTAATTCAGTCATCTTGACGGTCGTAACCTTGAGCGTCTCTGCNAGTTCCGCATTTCTCGTTTTTAGTCCGTCAGCGAGCGCGATTACTTCTTTATCTTCCGGTAGTTTTACACGTACGGCCTCTGCTTTCGCTGAGGCATCGGCCACGAGTTTGGAAGCCTCGGTTTGACTGTCAAGCGTCGGCTTAAGTGCTGCTACTTCTGCGGTAGCTACATCAGCAAGCCCCTTTTGNTCCGCTACGGTTTTTTCCACCGGTGGTATTTCTTTCGCAAGCTGGTCGCGCTTGGATTGGGCCTCTGCCGTTTGTTTTATTAGCGAGGCAACCTGATTCTGCTTGGACGCAATCGTGTCTTGAAGCACGGCGATCTCGCGTTGCTTCTGCAATTCGGCAATNTGCTGAATGGCGAGACGCGATGCAGCATATTGNGTGTCGTATTGATTTCGAATGCCTTGGCGGTTTACCTGAGCATTGTGGATTTCCTGCTGGGCGTCTGTCCATGGTTTCACAGTTGGGTCAAACGCTGTCTTCTTTTCATTGTAAGTAACCTGAAACGCTTCAAGCTCCTTCATCTTGGCCGCGACTTCTGCAGTGAACTTATCCACTTCAGGTTTTAGTTGATCGGCTCTGGCTCGGAACTTCGCAGCGGCTTCCTTAATCGATGCTTCATCTGGCAGTTTTGCTAACGCCGCTTCTGCTGATTTCGCTGCGGCATCAAATGCATCAAAAGGATCTTTCTTTGCCGTTAGGTTGGCTTGTGATGTTGCTAGTGCTGTTTGACCGCCTCGTAGTTTATTCGCAGCGTCGTTTAATGCNGCATCAGCTGCATCAAACTGTTTTTTCACTTCAGCGTGCTTGGTGCGGATTTCTTCAATTTGAGCACCGAGATCTTCCCATTGACTGTAGAGTTGTGTGGACGATTCAACGAGCGTCTTTTGCTGGGCAGTCAATTCGGTGATTCTCGTGTCAATTGCCGCAATTGCGGGAGCCGCTTCGCCATCTGCCAATTCAATAGCACGTTGATATGTTTCCGAAAGAGCTATTTCCCGAAGTATCGTCTTTACGTTGAATCCCGAGGTCACGACGGCCGTCGCAAGAACATCCATCAGCTTTGGATTACTTGGTGGATTGTCCGGATGATGCATATCAAGCGGGTGCACAACCCCACGTCCTAACATGTGTGCCCAAAGTCGATTTGCGATATTTCGNTTAAACGCGATATTCTTGCCACTGGTCATTTCAGCTGACAGTAACGATCGACGGCTATGCGTTGGAATCGGGCGAGTCGTATCTGTTTGAACGACCTTGTAGTCCTCGCCGCCTGCAACCACTGGCTCCGCAATCGGGTTGTCACCAGGTAAGCGCGGGCCAGTCACACCAGCGACATCAGTGAATACCGATTTGAAGCTCACAGCTCCATCTGATTTTTCACCGACGAATTCCTTTTTGTTTTTATCTACATAAAGGAACGACCGATTTACAAATGCAAATACACCGTAATAGTCAGCCTGNTAGAAGTGATCTACNAGTGGATGGTTGTGACATTGAGCACACTGCAAATCCATACCGAGAAATATTCGGGAGATGTCTCGAGTCATTCTNTTTGGTTCAACATCTCGCTCCAAAAAGAACTTGCTTCTCACTCGGGTTGCATCGTCCGCACCGTCAGCCAGAAGGATTTCGGAGACCATTTGGTTGTATGGTTTATCGGTGGCAAATGAGTCGTACAGATATTGTCTCCATTCAGGTGTCTTAACCTGTGAGTCTGCCACTCGCTCCATCAATATAAGATCAAATGTGACCGCCAAATTGCGATTCATTTGCGGCGACGAGATCAGGCCGTCTACTAGTTTTTGACGCTTTTGCGGATCCTGATCGTCGATGAATGCTCTGGCTTGTGCGGCACTTGGTATGATTCCAACCAGATCCAGATAGACTCTCCGCATAAATGCGCCATCTGAAGCAATTGCAGAGGTCGCACCAGACTGACTGGCTGAAACTGCTTTATCGATCTGAGTACGG
This sequence comes from Rhodopirellula sp., assembly GCA_002714565.1. Taxonomy (GTDB): domain Bacteria; phylum Planctomycetota; class Planctomycetia; order Pirellulales; family Pirellulaceae; genus UBA11883. The sequence goes on along the minus strand of PAXU01000025.1, from coordinate 15,372 downwards.
AGCGGATCCTGAGCCTCGATGGTTATCGTTGCTGAGACAGTAATCGCTACTGCCAACATCGATACCAGAATGTCACGTGAGCACATCATGTGTACGCTACTCCGTTTTTTCAATAGTGCTGCAAATCACGCGATAACATCCCGTTAGCGCGAGAATTGGATCGGACAGGCAACAGTCAAAGGTGGGTCNATTCGCCTGTCAAAAGGGTGGGGGTGTAGACGTTTGGTAAACCATCCATAGCGCCCAATGGCCACACCTTAACACTACCTTAATTTTACCTCAGCGTNCGAAAGGGAATCAATGCTGACATGCATACCAGACACCCCATACTTGGAGGGTTTTTGGTCGGTTTATGCCGGAAATTCTCATTTTTCACAAGGTTTTTCAAAGTGTTGCTACTGCATTNCTCGTCAGNGGTCATTTAATCGCCACTTTGTGAAAGATAAAAAGGCGGAAAGTAGGGCAACAGAAACGACGTTCATGGTGCGATCACCAATTCCATTCAAATGACTCACCACGGTCCCTGCCACCCCACTTTCCTTTCCGCGACGGAGGTCCGTCAGTGGTTTTCACTTGGGGTGAGTCATTCCGGTTTGCGAGGACGTGTTGTCGCCGATCAACTTGCTAAATGCCGCGACATTCGGAATACCACCTGAGTCGATTAGCTCCAGAGTCCTCCGGCGGTTAAACGTTTGGGGAATCGTGTACCGCTGCTGGGTGTGCACCGCGTTATGAATGTCGCAGAGCGAGATTGCACAAACCGATTGGTGTAGCTTGCTTTCACCAGTAAAAATCCACCCTGACGGATGAAGACAGATTGAGAAAGGAGCAAATACAGTCCAGATTCCCTCCTCGGTCAGATCATCCAATCCATGCCGACAATGGTGATCGCCCACTAATAGGAGCTTCATTCGTTTTTCATGNGTGATCGCGTACATGACTGCCTTGATTAAATCCGCCTCCAGAGATGTCAGGACTTTCGAGGGCCAGTAGATCTGACAGGCATTAAGCAACCGGCTGAGTTGGATTTTCTGATCCGCCGGAAACAGGTTTAGAAGCGGGATTTGCGAGGCATCATCCACTGGGTCATTTTGAAGTGCGGTCCATAAGGAAAACTGATTTCCAATCAGCGTGTCGGCGACAACAGCTAACTCTTCCTTGGAACCGGCTGACCTGCGGTGTGCCATCGGTTCAGCGAGACGATACGTTGATTTGTCCACGTCGAATAGGAGATCAACGCCTGCCTCACGAAGCAGATTCAGATCACGAAAAATCGTGCGGCGACTCACACCCATGGAATCCGCTAGTTGTTGAGCATTTATCGATACCCCCGACTGTAGTTTCTTTAGGACTCGAATTGCACGTCCATGTTTGCTCAATAGAATTCTGTCTGTGTTTTGCATCTTTGACTCCCGTTTCAAAAACACACTCGTTTCGGAATCTATAGTTGAGTTTGTTACCGTCTGAACTCCATTGCCGAACGTCGCGTANTTGAAACAAATAAGCCCCTAATATTCCTTTTGAGAATTCGTGGCAAACCGGCCCAAAATTCTGAGAATTTTTCGGAATTATTTCTATTGCCGGCTCGTCCTTGCATCTGGCGCGTAATTCCTTACAAAAGACACTGACCGGACACTTGCCCANAACAGCAGTGTCAGGACATGCGGAATAATGCGANTGGAAAGGATTCACCATGCAACAACACGCATACATAGACCGTCTCGTTGATTTAATTGACACCGACGGAAATGTCCTGCTCAACATGAGTTACGATGAGGCCGCCGAAGCCGTCGCAAGCGGCGACGCCGATGCGGTCGGACGCATTCAGGGACAGTTTGCGATCATTCAAAAGCGTGGCAATATCGTCCGCATGGCGAGAACAATTGGCCGTCCCATGCGATACTTCCTGGCGAAGAGAGCCGAAGGGCCCTGCCTAATCGTCGCAGAGCGAATCGATGAGATTCGAGANGCCTTAGAAAAGGAAGGGCTGGCTGACCAGTTTCATCCATCCTATACGCGTATGGTGCCAGCTCACCATATTATCGAACTCGCCCTGATCGGATGTCCCGATCCCAACCCCAATATCCAGCGGTTCTTTACCCCGCTTCGTAACCAATTCTCAACGGACCTCGAAGAAATTGGTAAAGCCTACATCAGCGCACTTAAGGAACAATGCAGACTTTGGCTCGATACTATTGATCCGTATGAACCCATTGGCGTCCTTTTTTCAGGCGGTATCGATAGCGGAAGTGTGCTACTGATCCTCTATAAACTGCTTCTCGAACGCGGAGAATCTCCGTCTCGACTAAAGGCATTTACCTTGTCTGTTGCGGAAGGATCCATCGACTCTCAACAAGCGTACGAATTCCTCGATCACGTCGATCTNACGATGTTGTTAGAGGTGATACAAGTCGACCCCGCTGATGTTCAGTACCGCGACGCTATCAAGACTGTTGAAGATTACAAACCACTTGACGTTCAGTCAGCNACCATGGCTTTAGCTCTTTGCAAAGCTATTCGTGCCCAATTCCCTGACTGGAAATATCTGGTTGATGGAGATGGNGGTGATGAAAANATGAAGGATTATCCGATCGAGGATAATCCGGAGCTTACGATACGAAGCGTCCTGAACAACCTGATGCTCTACCAGGAAGGCTGGGGTGTGGACACGATCAAGCACTCGCTCGTCTATTCGGGAGGTCAAAGTCGCGGACATGTTCGCAGCTATGCTCCTGGCAAAACGCTTGGCTTTACTGGTTTCAGTCCCTACGCACTACCGGATGTCATCAACGTTGCCGAGGGAATTCCATTTGTCGAATTGACCGATTGGAATCATGAGAAGCTGTATGCACTTAAAGGCAAGATCGTCAAATTGGGAGTAGAAGCTATTACGGGGCTGTCGATGCCTGTGTTTGATAAACGACGTTTCCAGCACGGTGCCGTACAGGGACAAACTTCATTTGAAGCATTGTTTCCAAAAGGTGAGTCTGATTATCGTGATTGTTTCAATGAACTTTATGCACCACAGCACGGCTAACCACCATTGGTTTAATTGAGTAACTAAACTCACAGCCATGCATTCTTTGCTAAGGAATCGTGCGAATGGCAATTGATCTTCCTGAGATATCAACAGATCAATTGCTAAATATGAGACCGTCACGAAATGACCTCGATCCATTTCGGCCGTANCACTTCCTCGTCGAGCAGGAATTCTCTGCCCATGGTTCGCTCGGAAACGTAGCAACGCTTTTTCTCACGAACCGTGAATGCCCATTCCATTGCGTTATGTGCGACCTCTGGAAGAATACGCTCACGTCCACTGTGCCAGATTCTGCGATTCCAACCCAAGTGCTTTATGCACTGCAAAAACTAGANATTGATCCNATGGCGCCAATGTCTGTTCCGGACATTAAGCTCTACAACAGCGGNAATTTTTTTGACACACGAGCCATTCCCAAAGATCAGCGGACTGAACTGGGACAAATCGTCTCACGCTTCCGCACGGTTGTTGTTGAGAATCATCCGGCATTCTGCGATGAACAGTGCGCGGAATTCAACAACTTGCTCGATGGCCAACTGGAAGTGGCAATTGGCTTNGAGACTATTCACCCCGACATACTACCGTGGCTGAATAAGCAAATGACCATCGAATCCTTTCGGGAAGCCGTAGAGCGACTCACTAGCTCTGGCATCCGGGTGCGCACATTCATTCTGCTGCGACCGCCTGGTCTCACTGAAGCTGAGGGAATTCACTGGGCGGTGCGCTCAATCGAATTTGCTTTTGACTGCGGGGTGGAGTGCTGCAGTATCGTTCCTGTGAGAAGCGGAAACGGTGCATTAGATCAATTGCAAGAAACCGGTAAGTTCGCCACGACGACAATCAATTCAATGGAAGAAGTCCTTGAAAGAGGATTGGAATTAAAACGCGGAAGAGTGTTTATAGACCTTTGGGACGTAGAGCAATTCTACCGTTGTAAGTCATGCAGCGAGCAACGCGCNGCACGCATCNATCAAATGAATACGACACAGACTGTGACNAATCCTGTGGTTTGCCAAATAAACTGTNCNGGACGTAGCGAGTAATAACCGTGGACTTTGATATTGCAGTTGTCGGAGGTGGTTTCAGTGGTACGTTGACCGCAACGATCCTCGCAAAGCAAGGGCGCTCTGTGTTGTTAGTCGATAGAAACAAACAGCCAAGATTCGCTATTGGTGAATCGTCCGTACCTGCCGGNAATTTGGTTCTCGCAAGTCTGGCTGATCGATATGAGCTTTCAGACATCCGACCNTTGGCGAAGTACGGAAGTTGGAAACAAAACAAGCCTGGGCTGGCTTGTGGCTTGAAACGTGGCTTCAGCTACTTTTTTCATTCAACTGGTGCTGACTTTGACCCCGGCCACAATCATGAAAACGAATTGCTCGTGGCAGCCAGTTCAAGCGATTCGCTGGGTGACACACATTGGTTTCGGGAAGAAGTAGATTTTTTATTCTTAAAAACTGCTATAGGTGCCGGTGTTACCGTACATGGTGGAACAACGGTCGATTCGATGTCTCACCAAGGTGGTCATTGGCAACTCGAACTCGGTAGCGGTGTTTCAGTTAAAGCCAAATGGGTTATTGATGCTAGCGGTCGTCGTCAAGTCACATCAAAATTACTGGGNCAAGATTCTGACGATCCCATGAGTGACTCTCGTGCAACANGTTTATTGCACACAAACACCTCTGCGATCTATTCGCATTTTGAAGATGTAAGTAGCTGGCAAGCATGGATGGCACAGTCNCATNATGGCAGTAAGGAGTATCCGTTTAACAGCGACCATTCAGCACAGCATCACATCTTGGATGACCGTTGGTTGTGGCTGCTTCGATTCGACAATGGTATTACAAGCGCCGGACTGGTCATTCCAAATATCGAATCGCATCCCAAAGACGTGGCTGAGANATGGGATACCACGATTAATCANTATCCGTCGGTTAAGTGCCTGTTCCAATCGGCAACACTCGCTTCAACTCCTCGGAAATTGATCGGNGCNGGNCGTATGCAATTCCTTAACCGCCCTCTGCAAGTCGAGGGATTGGTACGATTACCTTCCGCTTTTGGCTTTATCGATCCACTACATAGTACGGGTATCGCTCACAACCTAATCGCAATCGAGCGAACGGTGCTAGCCATGGAGCAGCATTGGGGGACCTCATCACTTCAAACCACTCTACACGAACACGAATTTCTGCAATTCGAAGAATTCTTAGTCTCGGACTTGATGATTGACACAGCCTACAAATGCATGNATTCGCCATTCGCTTTTGAGGTCGCNACCATGCTCTATTTCGCTGCAGCAATTCGATACGAAGAAAACCGATTGCATCAAAATGACACTTCCATGGGGTTCCTTTGTGCACACGAACCATTTTGGAAGTCCGCCGTGGGAGAAGTGCACGCNATGTGTGCGGAATTAGAATTAGCTGAATCAAAGAATCAGCGGAAGCTTGAATCCCATGTGCGAAATCTCATCGAACCCTATAACACCGCAGGATTGTGCCGCACTGACTTGAATTCGATGTATGCATATACCGCTGCTGAATAGACCTCAGCATGAATCAATAGATGCCGTCGCGCACTTGGAATTTTGTTGGCTTGCCGTACATCGGCAAACCACGGCGAATCCACTCGCTTCCCCAGNCCAAGATCTTCTCGACACTCATTTGAGGGGCGCCAATGAGTGGATAGCTTGCGTGTGAGTTGTTTANTAGCGCAGTTGCGGCCTCTGTACCACTGATNGAAACCGGGATATCCAGCATGCCGCCAACTTGATTTGCCATCTCGCGCACACTCAGTACATCCGGGCCTGTCATGTTCAGTACACGTGCAGGCGATTGACATGTGAACAAAGCACGCAAGGTCATGGCATTAGCATCGCCCAGCCAAATAACGTTGACATATCCCATGCTGACATCGACCGGCTGCTGATCGTGCACCTGCTGAGCGATATCCTGCAAGACACCGTATCGCAATTCCGTAGCATAGTTTAGTCGGATAATCACNACCGGAGTTTCCAGAGCCTCGCTGAAATACTCGTACATGCGCTCACGGCCGAGCGCAGCCATTGGGTATTCACCATCTGGCACTGGAGGATCTGTGGCAAGTGAACCNCCACCTTCCGGCAACACCATTGGGTATACATTGCCAGTTGAAAACGCAAGGACGTTACTTCCTTGATACCGATTGCACACGATACTTGGGATGATGCAATTTGTTGCCCACGTCATGGTAGGCTTCGTCTTTGCACCGAACTTAAATCCGGCTAGATTNAATACCCAACGCGAATCCGGCAGCGATGCAACCTGTTGCGGATCAAACAGGTCACAGGAGATCGTTTCCAAGCCCCAATCATTCAGTCGACGTTGGACTTCNGGATCGGAGAACCGAGAGACGGCAAACACNTTGTGCGGATTGCCCGATTGTTGCATGCACCGATGAGCCATGCGTGCCATGGTTGGTCCCATCTTTCCACCTACACCAAGCATCACCACATCTGAGTCTACGCTTGCGAACTTTTCGATCAGATCTTCAGGCGGACAAGATAATTGGTCCTCGAGCGCTTCTACCGATTCTGGNAAGCCTACAAGTAATTGTTCGCTCATTTTGCACCTAGTGTTTCTTCCAGAAACCTGGGAGGAACAGTACGAGTACTGCAAATAATTCCAATCGCCCCAGCATCATCAGCCAAGTGTACATCAGTTTTGTTAGCGGCGTAAATTGAGCGTAGTTTTGAGTGGGGCCAACAATTCCCACGCCCGGACCGATGTTATTGAGTGTGGCGGCCACAGCACCTGCACTGTCAAGTAACTTGTTCTGCTGAACTTCCGGACCCCAGGTTCGGTCGGGCTCATACGTGATGACAAATAACCAACTGACCAGAAAGAGGCTTAGGATCAGGCTGAAGTACACCAGGATGTTGTGNCGCAGCGATTTGTCTTCAATCGTTGTGTTGCCAAGCTGTAACGGTCGGACAACCGTAGGACGATANGCTTGTTCCATTTCCAATCGAAGTATTTTTACGAATAANACNTGGCGGATCACCTTCATTCCACCACCGGTACTTCCTGCGCAACCGCCAACGAACATCAATAACAGCAGGATGCCGCGACCAAAGCTGTTCCAGATATCAAAGTCATTGGTTCCATATCCAGTCGTTGTCACAACCGACACAACTTGAAATAGTCCGTACCTAACACCTGATGCAACACCATCAAAGTCACCACTTGGTATACCGATCACNACAATGAGTAATGTGATCCCNCCTATCAGTCCTATATAGGTCTTCCATTCTTGGTCAGCCCATAATGCACCTGGTTGACGGTTCAGTAGTAAGTAGAGAAGCGTGAAGTTGGTCCCGGCCAGAATCATAAAGAGAGTGACAATGTATTCGATTGTCGCGCTGTCAAAGTGACCTAAGCTCGAGTCATATGTGCTAAATCCACCGGTCGCCATCGTCCCAAAGGCATGACATATCCCGTCAAAAAACGTCATGCCGCTAAACCATAGCACTATGGTAAGTACGAAATTCAAAGCCAGATAAATCCCGGCAAACCGCCAGGCAGTATGTTGCATTCGAGGTGATGATCCTTCTTTGGTAGGACCAGGCATCTCCGCTCTCATAAAGGCTTTGCCAGCAGATCCTTGCCCTANCACAACAACGAACAACACAATAATGCCCAATCCACCTAAGAAGTGCGTGCTACTCCTCCAGAACAGGATGCAGTGCGGGACGAGATTCGGATCTTCCAGTCTGGTAATTACCGTCGCCCCGGTAGTACTAAATCCAGATTGAGATTCAAACATGGCATCAACGAGATTCATTGACACCCATGTCGTCCGGACTCTCGGTCCACCATTGTCCGGATCTGAATCCGTAACGAGAACTCCTTGAAGCTCGGGTTGCTCGGTAAGCAATCTATCCAATTTATTTAGGGCATCCGTAACTTCTGATTCTTCTTCTAGTCGGGAAATCGGNTACCACTGCTCACCCGTATCTGCAATNAATGTTTCCAGAAGCTTGTATTGGTCCGAAGACATGTAGGTACCATCTGAACGCTCTGGNAAGTCGATGCTTGTAGACCGCCAGGCCCAGCTAGATTGGAAAACTTGTGGCGCATGATCAGCACCCATCAATCGAATGGTGGGGCGNTATTTCACACCCGCAAATACAAANGGAAGTGCGCCGAGAAACGTCGCTAACATCCAACTCAGACCAACCACTGCCATCGCTTCTTTGCGAAACGGCTCCTCGTCGGAGGGAACATTTCGACCTATNACCTTTAGAACAACCGCGACGATTCCNCTGACGATNATGCCCATCAGCAGCGCCATGAAACCATCTTCTTCAAACCGCAATGGCTCGTTTGTCGAGTACATGCCTTCATTTGTCCGNTCACCAATACCNGGGATGGAAAACGGTAGACAAACCAACATCACTACTGCAATCAGAATGCAGACTTTGTGGAGGTACAGGCATACCAACCGGATGTTCATTCTTACCTGCCCGTCACGCTGAACATATCCAGCGTGGCATCTACAGCGGAATCTTCAATGAGTGCGACGATATAGTCACCTGCTGCAAAGTGATCATCAGGCCTTGGCACTCGCACCTGACCCTCGTGGACCACAGCGGCAATAAGGCATTTACCGCTGGGCAGCTCAAGATTGGCCAAAATGTGCTCGCATGCTGGTGATCCTTCCTGAATCTCTATTTCGTAAACNCCGATGTTTCCTTCATGGAGTTGAGTGTGAGAGATTATTGCACCTTCGTTAAGAAACGTCTTAACCTGTTCCACCATCGCTTCGCGAGGGCTAACCGCTTTATCGATACCAAGCTGGCTCATTAAGAGNGCGTAGTCCGGACGTCCAACCACGCAGAGCACTTTCTTCGCACCTAAATCGCCAGCCTCCACACCGGCCATGATGTTATTCTCATCTTCGCCCATGCATGCGACAAACACATCAATGCCCTCNACATGCTCTTCCTGAAGACGTTTGCGTTGCGTTGCATCGATGTTNAGTAACGTCGCCGTCGGCAATTTCTGAGCTAGTTCCTCACAACGCTCGGGTGAGCGTTCCAGCAACGTGACGCTGTAGTGTTCCGGGTCGAGGATTTTAGCTAGATATACGCCGGTGAATCCACCGCCGGCGATCATGACATTTAGCTTGCGACGATCCTTTTGAATCTCATCGCGAAAACTGTCAACGGCAGCGTCATCTCCGATCAGTAATACCTGATCTTCAACTTCCAGTACGTCAGTCGCCGATGCAAGCCAAAGATCATCGCCACGTGAGATGCAACCTAGGCGAACATCTGGCGGAACATCGATATCCTTGATAGGCCTGCCAACAAGCTTGCTCTTTGCGGTTACGTAAACTTCCTGAACCTTGAGGGCACCACGAGCTACATGTTCAACATCGACTGAACCCGGATTTCGAATCTCTCGGGCAAGCTCAACTGCTGTTAATTCCTCCAGACTCAACAACCGATCAACGCCGAAATGCCATTGATAATCAAATGTCGAGCTATCCAGCATACTGTCGCTTGTTACGCGGGCGATCGTCCTGCGTGCACCCATCTCCTTGGTAATGCTAGCTGCNAGAATATTTACTTCTTCCTGGCCAGTTACTGCCAGGCATAGATCCACACCAAGTACGTCCGCCTGAAATAGCGTTGAGGAGTGAGAAGCATTTCCGGTGATCGCCATAACATCCAGTTCGTTGTTAAGCGATCTTATTTTGTTGGGGTCAGTGTCAACGATGGTGACACTGTGATGGCGACACAATGTTTCGGCAATCCATCTACCTACTGTGCCGCCGCCAAGAATCACAATTCTCATGCGAGGTATTGGTCAACCTCATGCTAAGACAAGAAAAGACTGATCTCTTAATCGATCAGCGTAAGTAAGACATTTTAAGAAGGGAACGTACTTTTGGACAAGATTCCAATTCGTCCCTACATCAACCAATTGAAAAAGATGACGACGATTAGTACGAATCCACTGATTAAAACGATCCAGCGGATTGCAATAAAAGACTGTGAAATTACATCTTTTGTTGTCTCGAATCGACTTGCAGCGTAAACAAAACTAATTGCTGCAATTAATGGAAAAAATAGCANTATATGCGTCAGAGGGGACATAACATCCACTGGTGCAAAGTGATCCACTGGGCCATCTTGCTGACCTAACAGTGAAAACAGAGTTAGCAGTGGAATAAGTGATGCCATATTTGTTCTTATGCTCTTACCAAATCAACCAGCGCGATTGTTGTGCGTCTTATCCAGGTTGCTTTGATCTTTTTTGCTCCATATACGCNGGACCACCAAACGCGTCAAACACGGCAAGTAGATTNAGTAAACCGGCAACCATGGTATATAAGGTGCCCATTTCAAAGTACATATGGTACTGCTTATGCCACGCGTGGCGTTCGTTGATTATGCTGCGCGATTGGTCATAGAAGTTGTATCTTGGTGGTGCCATGTAGCCGTCCCACTTCTGTTCAATGTCCCCACGGTCGTACGGGTCGTCGTACCCATTAAAGCTCGTCGCGTGCCGATGCTGAAGATAGGCCGGTAGGGCAGGGAGGCCTACTCCTGCCTGAGGTATGTATTGCCAGCGNAGGTCTTCACCTTCCCATGCAAAATATACTGCGTGATTTCCACCTAATGCCATGCCTGTGTAGAAAGTACCCAGAATGCAAACGGCGTAGATGGTTGCCTTCATGAATCTACGTTGGTAGATGTGACCTAAACCCGGAATTAGCCACGCTAGAAGCGCAGCGAGCCAGGGATTACCCATNTCGATTGCAANGGGCGGCTCTTGTGGTGTATCCGACACAAGATCACGTTTCTCTTCGGCACTTTTATCGTCGGGTAGATTCACNATTCAAGGTTTGTTGAAGTTTTGAAATAGCAAAGCCTGTTTGATGCATCATTTTGCATATGTGCTGACGTTGTAGAGGTAATTGTAGATGTAATTTCAAAAGGTCGATACACCATCATTCACTGGTCGCTGGTATATATGAAAAGGGATGAAATTGCGATTGAGGCAGTCTCAATCCGAAGAATCCGACTTCCTATACTCAGTGNNNTAAAACCNGATTGCACAGCTGAATCTACTTCNTCCTCGCTAAATCCACCTTCTGGACCAATGGCCGCAATAACCGACCCATTTGTATTGATGGCTGTTATATCTGAGTTACTGGCGGCCGTATCCTCTGATGAGTATGGATGCGCAATGAAGCGGANGACTTCATGATTTGTTTGCTCAATCAGTTCACCAAGTGATTGCGGGGATTCAATTTCCATGAGTGTATTTCTTCCACACTGCTTCGATGCCTCAATCACACAGCGTCGCAAGCGAGTCAGGGCTTTATCGGTCGGTTGTGCAACGCTGCGTTCCGTTTTCAGCGGGATAATAGTAGTCACACCGACTTCACATAGTTTTTCCACAAGCCATTTTTGTCGATCCCCNTTTGGCAGTGAAACCGCAATAGTCACACGGCGATTTGCTTCGCGTGAAACTTGTTCNCGACTNTGTATTCTTAAATTGACCGAGTGCCGAGTAANTTCCGATACNGTTGCTGNGAATTGAAATCCTGAACCATCAAACAGTTCNACCTGATCACCTGGTTGGGCNCGCATGACCTTGGCAAGATGTTGTGCTTCCTGCCCTGTTAATTCTGCAACCTCGCTGTCTGGCTCCATTCGGGTTTCTAAAAAATAGCGACGTGGCATAGGAGTGACATCTCAAGCAAATAGCGAATGATGTGGTGTAGTAATGAAGTGATGAAGCTGAACGAGGGAATGACCGGCAGATTCACGTACACAACGCCAGCGTCGGCTTTCGTTCAGTGTGTTTACAAACGGCATAATGTGACAAGTCCACTGTCACTATACGGCACACCTCCTTCAACTACGCGAATGCTACAAACGCGCAAATCACTGCGTCAACGCCAATCACCACCAATCATCGCTCTAATCATGGACACCCACTTTCTTCCTCCGGCAGTCATTACTCGTCTCGCCGAGCCTGTCTCGTTCATACTGGCGTCAGTGTTCAGCAATCACCTCATCAAGTCGCTGTTCTGCATCCGTCTGAGCAGCGGCTTCAGCAGCCTGAACTGGAGAGAGAATCGTCACCTGATAAACCAATAAGCAACTACAACCTATCAGGGTGATCCGCCTGTTGAGTTTTCTTCGCGCGATCAGATTTAGCATTTGTTTCATCCGCAAAACCCATCGATTCCATCCTATTGATGTGAATTAGGAATTCACATCTCCGCGAACCTGAGGAACCGTATTATCTTTCTAAATCCAAAAGCAATGCGGTTCCCATATATTCAACGTCTCCGTTTGCCAACTAAAATGAACGATACAAGTCATCCATAGCAGCACATTCGCACGATTGCTGCCTTTGTAACCTAAACCTGGTTTAGAATATTGCTTCAGATTCGCACTTCAGTTTGCCTCGCAAATATCACTCACGACCTACGTCGCGGTCTAAAATCTGCTGCCAGTATGGGAGCTGAAGCCGTCGAAATTGACGCTCGCGTGCATCTCAACATGAAAGAAATGAGTGACACAGCGGTCCGTCACATCAAGAAACTCCTCAGTGATTTCGACCTATCGGTAAGCAGCCTGACCTTTAACACTCGTCATGGCTACGACATCAGTGAAGGCTTAGATCAGCGCATCAGTGCAACTTGTGACGCGATGCTACTGGCATACAGACTTGGATCGAAAGTAGTCTCTAACCACATTGGAGTCATCCCCAGTAATGAAGACAGTCCTCGCTGGCAGACACTTGTTGAGTCGTTAAATGATCTCGGTAGATTTGGTGATACTGCGGGTAGCTCACTGTGCGCCAGGACAACAAGCGACGATGGTAGACTGATGCGAGCATTACTTGAAACTATGCCGGAAGGTACGGCGGGAGTCGACTTCGACCCTGGCCGTCTTATGATGAATGGAAAATCTCCTTCAGAGACGATCGACTCACTTGGACCTTTTGTACGCCATATGCGTATAAAAGATGCAATGAGGGATATTGCCAAAGGCCAGGGACTAGAAACGGCTTTTGGGGAAGGTGCTGTCGACTTTGATCAGATTTTCGGCGTATTAGAGAAAGAACATTACAACGGCTATTTCACGGTGGATCGCGAAGAGGTTGAGATGCCCGTTCCGGAAATCAAAAGGACGATTGAAGCACTCAAGCGGATCTAAGTACTTTATACTTTGCCCAAAGCCCTACTGTTTCTCATAATTGAGACTCACACGCACACGAAAAGACTTTCAACGATGCACGACACGATTCAGCACTTTATCAGGAGCAAGAAGATGTTAACGATCAATAAGAAACTCGGCGCTGTACTTTGCTTGTTTGCTATGTCTTTGCTTTGCGGTCCCGTCATCGCACAAGATGCTAAACCCGTGAAGCCTTCGAGTTACACAAAGGCCCAGTTGTACGAATTGCTCTCCAAAAAGCTTAATAACGTCAAGTTCGTTGGCAACTTCACCATTCTTGGCAAAGACTCTCCGGACGGACTGCCCAAAGAAGAATACACCATCGTAAGTGCTACCAAGCAGGACAATGGCGACTTCTGGCTGATCAAGGCTCGTATCAAATACGGTTCTACGGATGTTGAAGTCCCCATGGTGCTGGAAGTCAAATGGGCTGAAACCACTCCGGTAATCTCGTTAACCAACGTAACAATACCCGGCTTGGGTACATTTAGTTCGCGCGTTGTCATTTATAAAAATAAATATGCTGGAACGTGGTCACACGGAGATGTGGGCGGGCACTTGTTTGGCACCATTGAAAAGAACGAACCGGCTAAAGACGATGAAAAGAAGGACAGCTCAGAGGACAAATAGTCGCTCGTCTGAGTACCCAAAATGACAACTGTCGGACAAATTCGGGATGCGCTACTTCAAATTGCGCCTAAACACCTTGCTGAATCGTGGGATAACGTCGGCTTGTTAGCGGGCGATCCGACCGACGTTGTTGAGTCTGCAATGACATGTCTAACGGTCACTAAACAAACCGTTGATGAAGCAATCTCAAAATCAGTGGGCTTATTGATTACGCACCACCCTATCCCATTTCGACCAATTTCCAGTATCACAACTGAATCCCCTACCGGTGATTTGATGTGGAATCTGGCCAAGAACGGAATCTCTGTTTACAGCCCGCATACAGCATGGGACTCCGCGGCAAACGGAATCAACCAACAAATCGCAAACGGAATTGGCTTAACTAACACAGCACCAATCGTCGTCAATGAAAAGGACGACAACCTGTTGGGAGCTGGACGGTGCGGAGACTGGACTGGCACACTCAGCCACTTGGCGAAAGTGCTCTGTGAATTCCTTCATATCGAGTCTCTTCAGACGGTTGGAAATCTTGATGATGACATTGCTCGCGTGGGCATCGCTTGTGGAAGTGCTGGTGAATTTATCCCGGATGCTAAAGAAGCTAACTGCGACGTGCTCATCACAGGTGAAACACGCTTTCACACATGTCTAGAAGCTGAATCTCTGGGAATCAATTTGTTATTACCAGGGCACTACGCAAGCGAGCGGTTTGCCAGTGAAACTCTAGCTGTGATGATTCAGGACATATTTCAAGACTTGTCATGTTTTGCAAGTGAAAGCGAGTGTGACCCACTCCATTGGTACCAACCATAGGTACCTGAACATAAATCCATCTCGCAATTACATTCCCACGCCACTGTTTGCTGCCTAGAATGGCGTTTTGGGAATACACTTGCTTCACTGACCAAAAACCGCCATGAATCTAAAATCCCTAACTGCATTACCTGTCTTCAACGAAGTTCAATACGTCGATGAAGTGCTCGACCAGGTGAAACAATACAGTGAACATGTGTTGGTCGTGGACGACGGCTCAACAGACGGCACCGCGGAGAAGTTAGCAAGCCGCAGCGATGTTACCGTTATTTGTCATGAAGAAAACCAAGGTTACGGCGCAGCCTTACGAACAGCGTTTCAATATGCCAGCGACAACGGATTTGAAATCGTCGTGACAATTGACTGTGATGGCCAGCACGAACCACAAAGAATCCCATTGTTCGTGCAAGCATGCCAGGATGTCGACATAGTCTCGGGCAGTCGGTATTTGAAAGTGTTTGACGGCGATAGTGTTCCACCGGAAACCAGGCGTGCCATAAACATGCAAGTAGCCGCCGAAATACAACGGCGACTAGGTATTCGTCTAACAGACGCGTTTTGTGGATTTAAGGCATACCGAGTATCGGCATTAAACAAGCTCGACCTTGCAGAAAACGGCTATGCAATGCCGCTGGAATTGTGG
>PAXU01000024.1 GCA_002714565.1 Rhodopirellula sp. | reverse complement strand
GTATGCGATCCACTGTTGTATTGGGAAAGAAATCCTGGATGTCTAGCTTTATCACCGTCTCCCGACCGACATGAGGTCGTGCGTTATCGATGATCGAAAGCCCTTTGGAAAAACCGCAACATGAAGCGTGCGTTTTGTATCGTCCAATCAGCTTATCCAATAAAAGCCGTTGTACACGTTTGGTCTCGTCGTTGGGCATCTGTAGCAGTCGATTGCCGCCAGATCGTTTCTTAATCACGGCATGCTTGTACTGAGGGCTGAAGTTTTCTAACTCCTGCACGCTCATTCCAAGCATCTCGCTCAGACGATCCACTCCGGAAACTGTGTTAGGACTGCTCACCATCCGTGCTCCGCAATACAGTTATAAAAAAGGAGAGAGGTGTTGGCTGTCCCGCCAAACACCTCTCGTGCCATGCTACGGCAGTGCCAATGACCAGTCAGGCTTAATTCTTCGATAGAGACTGATGGTCAAACCTGAGACTCGTTCGACCGTCCATCTGTCTCTATCGAAGAATTAAGACGGACTGGTCAAACTATTCGACTCAGGTCAAAAACACACAAGAACGACGAAACATCGCCCTATAATCGCCACGGCAGTATGCTGGGTTTCGAATTGCTAAGGAGCTATCGCTACCCATCACATCCTTCATCGGGAATGGTAACAAAACAGATGACATCCTCGCAAACAAAAATGCACAACTCCCATCAACGGCTGTTGATGTGNTGCTAAATCGGAACTAAACGGACGCACTNCAATGCCTGATGTGGGAATAAGCGCGAGAGAACATGGCACTGGAATTGAGTTGAGCGTATCAGACAAGCTAAAATGTGACTGAGGAATCAGAACTNGAATNAATGCAATTCCCATGTACACCNTCAGGAACCAGATAATCTGTGCTGCGCACCGCATGGCTCNCATGTGGATNTTGCTGCTGGGGATTCTCGCATGTGCAAATGTGAATGTGCATGCAGAAGAAGCTCATGCGCTTACTTTTGAGGAAGACGTAAGGCCGATTCTCAAGGCGCATTGTTGGCAATGTCATGGCGAGGAGGCTGAGCTGAAAGGTGGATTTGACACGCGTCTTGCTCGGTTCATTTTGCGGGGAGGGGATTCAGGGACTGCAGTTTCCAAGTCANGTCANAAAGACAGTTTGATTTGGCAGCGAATAGCCTCCGGTGAAATGCCACCGGGGCCGAAGCGACTATCNCTTGAAGATACGGCGACGATTGCAGCATGGATCGACGCAGGGGNCCGAACGCTTCGCGAGGAACCCGAATCACTAGCGCACGAAGGACACTTTAGNGAAGAGGACCGTAGCCATTGGTCGTTTCAGCCTGTCGTACGACCGGCATTTCCACCATTAANAGGCGGGTNATTCATTCAATCGCCAATTGATTCGTTTATCCTTTCCCGGCTTGAAGCGGAAGGATTGTCATTTTCACCAATGGCTGACAAGGCTACTTTGATTCGACGGCTTTATATCAATCTGCTGGGACTGCCGCCTTCTCCCGAAGCCGTAGAGAGGTTTATTCGAGATGATCATCCTGAATCTTATGCCCGGTTGGTTGAGCAACTACTTACATCACCCNCATATGGTGAGCGATGGGCACGGCACTGGCTCGATGTGGCGGGATATGCGGACAGTGATGGTGTAACGAAGCGCGACNCTGTAAGGNCATGGGCATTCAAATATCGAGATTATGTAATCGATGCTCTCAATGANAANAAACCATGGGATGAATTTCTCGTAGAGCAGCTTGCTGGAGATGAATTGGTATCTCGACCGTACAGAGATCTNGATAGTTCGGAAGCACAAAAGCTCATCGCTACGGGTTTTCTTAGGATGAGTCCGGATGGTACGAGTGGTGATGTTCTGGATCAGGAATTAGCGAGGAATCAGGCAGTTGCTGAAGTAATAAAGTCCGTTTCCACTTCATTACTTGGTTTGAGCGTTGGTTGCGCGCAGTGCCATTCACACCGATACGATGCGATTTCTCATACTGATTATTATCGGATGCGTGCTTTGTTTGAGCCTGCCTACAACTGGAAGAATTGGCGCAGTCCGGGGGCAAGGTTGATCTCTCAATGGTCTACGGAAACAGAGGCAGAAGACACCGCACTGCAACAGGAAGCATTAGCGCTGACTCAGAATCGCGATAAGGAATTGGATGAAGTTGCAGAAAGCATCGTTCAAAAACGTATTTTGGAATTGCCCGAGGACATTCAGGAAGCTGCAAGAGCAGCGAGGAGTACACCAACGGATGAGCGAACAGCTGAGCAAAGTAAGATCATNGAAGATCATGCGTTCCTGAAGGTAACAGGAGCTTCATTACAGGAGATCGATGGTGGAGCGAAAAACGAAATTGTGGAGAAGTGGGATCCGAAAATTGCAGAAGTAAATAGCAGACGCCCTCCGCGTGACTATCTGATGCCGCTTACTGAAGTCGCCGGAAGTGTACCCGTTACCTTTCTGTTTAATCGGGGCGATCACAAGCAACCACAAAATGAAGTCTTACCAGGTGGACTGAGCATCATAGCGCCGCCGGAATTGAATATTCCAGTGGATAATCCAAAGTTACCATCCACTGGCAGGCGACTCGCCTATGCGCGTTATCTCACGAATGGTAATCACCCGCTCGTTGCCAGGGTTTTGGTGAATCGCATCTGGATGCATCATTTCGGCTCCGCTTTGGTCAGTACGCCTGGCGATTTCGGAACTCAAGGAGAGCGTCCTTCACATCCGGAATTGCTCGACTGGCTCGCAGCGGAGTTTGTGGATAGTGGTTGGGATTTGAAACATATTCACCGTCTAATCCTGTGTTCAACGGTCTATCAACAAACTGCCGTGCGTTCAGATCTTCTGCAGAGAGTGGATCCAGAAAATCAACTACTAGGTAGGATGTCCGTGCGGCGTCTTGAATCAGAAGTATTGCGAGATTCGCTATTGAGCCTAAGTGGGCAACTTCGACATAAAATGGGTGGTCCTGCTGCTCCAGTGAGCCTCGATAACGTAGGTCAGCGCGTGGTTGTTTCCAAGACTCAATATGATCCGAGCGGCAGATTGCTGCGTGACATTGAATCGGTTGGCGAAGATAAGTATCGGCGCACCATATATATACAAGTGCGGCGATCATTACCCTTAGGCATTCTCGTACCGTTTGATATACCAACGCTGAACCCAAATTGTACGAAGCGAACCGTGTCAAACAATGCACCACAGTCTCTGCAGATGATGAATGATCCGTTCGTCATAGAACAGGTTAACGCTATTGCTGCCCGCCTGATCGACGAGGTAGGTGATGACATCCCCGGACAGATTGCAAGAGCATGGCGACTAATCATCGGCAAGTCACCGAGTAAGTTCCAGATGGAAAACGCCATTGCGTTTTTGACTGACTTGGAATTGGAATTACGTTCTGATGATGACGACGATGCGCCCACAACGCATCAAAAAGCACTAGCTCAACTTTGCCAGGCTCTCGTTGCGTCCAATGGCTTTCTATACGTGGAATGAGATGATGCCCAAAGTGAAAACAAATCTGACCCGTCGCCATTTTCTTTCAAACCAAGCGTTCGGAATTGGCGGACTGGCGTTTGCATCCCTGATGCAACAGGATGGGTTGTATGCTGCACCACAGAAACCACCATTGCAGAGGCGTCAGTTTGATTTGAAACCGCGTGCTGGTCAGGATGCTCCGAAAGCAAATGCAATGATCTCGATGTTCATGCAAGGTGGGCCAAGCCATATGGATTTGTGTGATCCTAAACCCGAGTTGACAAGGCAGCATCTAAAGACGTTCGAGGGCGACATCCATTTTGACAACGTGGTGCAGAAGTCTCGCAAGCTGTTTGCAGGGCCATGGCAATTCAAGAAATACGGTGAATGCGGCATGGACTTTAGTGAGTTGCTGCCTCACCATGGTGCGATTGCAGATGACATTTGCTTAATCAGGTCGATGCAAACCGGGATTAGCGGACACGAAACTGGGATTAGCGCAATGAATACCGGCCGCCAGCGGAGAGGGCGACCATCCATGGGGTCGTGGCTGGTTTATGGGCTAGGGTCCGAGAACGAGAATTTGCCGGCTTATATGGTCTTAAGGGATCCCGGGAGCTTGCCAGTACTCGGCGCTGAAATGTGGCAGAATACCTGGCTGCCGTCAGCTTGTGCAGGCACAGTCGTACATGCACATGAACCGAGAATTGCAAATTTACAGCCGCCCAACGGGATTTCGAACTCCGTACAACGTCGTACTCTTGATTTACTTGAGCAAATCAATGGTGAACAACTCGACCGCTTTCCAGGCGAAGAGGAGTTTGCAGCGAGGATGCAGACGTACCGGCTTGCTGCAGGGATGCAGGTTGCCGCTCGTGAGGCGTTAGATGTTTCACAGGAAACTCAAGAAACGCATCGACTCTATGGTATCGATGACCCCTTAACACAGGAATTCGGCACACGTTGTTTAATTGCACGAAGATTAGTTGAGCGTGGTGTGCGTTTTATTCAAGTGCTTTCGGGTGATCAACATTGGGATCATCATGGCGGTATCGTATCATCATTGCCCAAGACCTGCTTCAAGGTTGATAAACCGGCTGCAGCGTTAGTGACAGATCTGAAGCGACGTGGTTTGCTGGATACCACCCTGGTTCACTGGGGCGGTGAAATCGGACGCTTGCCAGTGATCCAAAACGAGTCCAATATCGGCCGCGATCATAATGGTGTTGGATTCAGCATGTGGTTGGCCGGCGGTGGTATAAAGGCCGGGCACATCCATGGCGAAACGGACGAGCTAGGNCACCGGGCTGTTACGGATGTAGTCACGCACTATGATTTTCACGCAACGATGTTTCATCTGTTTGGATTGAATGTTGATGATGTGACCTATGATCGTCCAAGTGGTTCAACAAGTCTGACAGATGGTCAGCCCGGGAAAATCGTAAAGGGAGTTCTGAAATGACGCACGGTTTCAGTGCTCGCTCAATAAACGCAATCTGTACTTACAGAATATTTATCCCGCTGCTGCTAATGGGGATGCCCTGTCAAACGGTAACGTCACAGGTTTACCGCCCGATCAAAGATAATATCATGTGGGATTCTTACCTGATGCGTGATGGGGATCAGTATCAGTTATTCTTCCTTCAGAACGAGAATTACCCGATGGTCGATCCTAGTCGACCAAGTCATTTACTTGCTTCTGTCGGGCGGGCTCAATCAAAAGATCTCGTAAATTGGCAAACTCGTTTGCCGATTAATTTCAACAGTTACCAAAATAGCTATTCACTGAATGATCGAATGTTTATTGGCCAAGCGCCGGTCAAATTCAATGGCGAGTACTATCTCTTTTATGATCCACGACCTCGTACTCAAGCGGGTGGCTCACCGATCTACCTGCTCAAATCCAACGATTTGGATTCGTGGAAGCTGGAGAAAGAAGAACCTGTTTTGGAAATTAAACCACCCTATGGTGGGCAGTCGTGGCGAGATCTCTTTTTGTCGTACGATGAGGTTGACGGCCTTTGGCACGGGTATTTATGTGCCCAAACTGCCACGCGTTCTAATCGCGAAAAGCCATTAAATAACTTTACTTCCGTTGTTTGGCTTCGCATGCCAAAAGCACAAGTTAACGCGGGTGTTTTCTGTATCGACTTGCTTGCTGAGACAGGTCAGGCTTTTGAGGGCCTGCAGCTTGATAAAGAACGGCGATGGCAACCAGCTAGCGCACAGTCTCGTGAACTGATTTCTGAGGAGCCACTCCCTGAAACAGCGGAGGACAACGAGTTAATCTGCATCGCGATGGTTTATGACAATGGTGAAGTGCGTATGTATAGAAATGGCAACGCCTACGCTGTTTATAGAGGTGAGGGTGTTAATCCTAGAAAGATTGTTTCCGCCACGATAGGGCGTCCGCGTGCGCTTGATCCTAAAACAGCACCTAATCACTTTATCGGCTCAGTCGATGAAATAAGAATCTATAACACTCCCTTAGATCTGAAGAGAGTCAAGGCACTTAAACCAACTCGTGGTGATTTTGTTCCAACTCAGGATGATGCAATGGTGGCATGGACATTTGAAGACGCTACGGCAAAAGATCAGGCTGGTACATTCATAATGCCCGAAATGAATCTGGGGGCGTATATTAACAATGGCGAGCTTAAATTGGATGGCCTATTAGCTCACCTCTACCAACCCGTAATCAGTACACCCGGCATGCCATGTATCGCACATGTGACGTCGCGTGACTTAGTTGAGTGGGAATACCACGAACCGATTTTTGCGACAAGAGAATTTTGTAATACCGAATGTCCGGATTACTTTCAAATCGGTGAATGGCATTACATGTTGTTTTCAACGGTTCGTACTCGTATGGATACCGGCGGGCGACGTGACGCGTCTGGCACTTATTACCTAAAGTCGCGAAGTAGGAATGGGCCCTATGAACTACCGGAACAACCCCTTTTATTTGGTTCAGGGCGTGGACGCATGGATAACTACATTGGTCGAGGGATTAAACACAACGGTGAATGGCTGCTTTACTTTCATACGGTGCATGGCAATATTGCAAGCTGTATCGCGCGACCCGTTACATGGGGTATGTGTAAGAAAATTGTTCCATTGGAAAACGGTGATCTGACGCTGGAATATTGGGATGGAATTGAGTCTTTGTTAGACACAGATGGGGGGACCCCAAATGCGGAATTGGGCAACGGCCAACGTATTGGTGAGGGCGAAATTGAAGTCGTTAATGACTCTGTGAAGATCATCACGGCTGAACAGTCTGCTGTGATGCTCTTGTTGCCGCATGCTTATGAAGATTTCATGTTGAGAGCTGAAGTCACAAAAAATGAGGCTTCCCGTGTAGGCTTTGTTTGGCACCATAACGGGGTTGCGAGTAACTCGTTAGTCATTGGCAGTAATGGCATGCCTCGATTATCAATAGGCTTATCTCGTTTTGCCGCAGAGTCAGTTAAATCGGAATTTGCGTTGGTCGATGACTGGGTAATAGCGGATTCGGTAGGTGATAAATGTGAACTGCGACTTGTTGTGCGTTCGCATCGTGCAAATGTATTTCTTAATAATCGATGGGTGTTTAGCACCTCTCTTATTGGTGGGCCCGAGGGTAATAAAATCGGACTGCAGGTAGACAACGGTGAGGCCGTTTTTGAGCACATCAAAATCGATAAACTTCGGCCACTTGAAACTCCTGTGTTGCCTTAGGACACAGGAAATGTTGTGCTCTTACTTAACGCTAAGACCATATCTGTAATGGATGTAATCCACCGATNTTTTTTGGTGCNTTGGCCCGCCAGCTTGAGCTCCGTACATTAGGCCGGTAACAGTGCTCCAATTGTGCATCGCAAAACTTCCGATGCGAGTGCCTGGGATTTCCTGCACATCACAGAGTTTTGACATGCCCCAAGGTTTGTCCGGGCTGCCCCGAGTACTGTGTTAGCGAACAAAGTTCTTNGCTGAACATTTACGTCTCAGAATGAATATAAGAACGGATATTGTTTCTGTTTTCGGTATTGTGAATTACACTAATATTCGAAGAGCTAAATAAAAGTATGCGATCGTTCATACGCTCCGTTGAAATATACCAGCGGCAGAATCAAATCGTTCTCGGAGAAGATTAAATAATGACTACTCACCGTAAATCCAACCGTCGACAGTTCGTTGGTGGCATCGCGGCCGGATCCGCAGCGTTCATGCTTGGTCATAGTGAACCTGCCGCTGGATACACTTCTGCCAATGACCGCCCAGTGTTCGCGACCATTGGTCTCAGAAATCAAGGTGTAGCGATCACCAATAAGTCGACCAAGTTTGCTGATTTTGCAGCACTGGCAGACGTGGACTCCAAAGTGCTTGGCACGAATGTGGAAAAGCTTGAACAACGACAAGGTAAGAAGCCCGATTCCTATAGCGATTACCGCCGGGTACTGGATCGCAAAGATATTGATGCGGTGATGATCGCAACGCCGGATCACTGGCATACGAAGATTGCTATCGAAGCCATGCTCGCCGGTAAGGATGTATATTGCGAAAAGCCGCTAACGCTAACGATCGCAGAAGGTAAGTTAATCGAACAAGTAGTTGAAAGAACGGGCCGAACCTTTCAGGTGGGTACGATGCAACGTACCGAATCAGGCCACCGCTTTTTGCAAGCAATCGCGCTCGTGCGAGCAGGGCGAATTGGTACGGTAAAGAAAGTTACCTGCGGAATTGGCGGATTTGGTCCATCGCCAGTTATTCCTGAAGCACCTGTGCCAGCTGAATTGGACTGGGAAACCTGGCTGGGCCCTGCACCAAAGGTTGCATATCGTGCACTACCGGAGATTCGCAAAGGTTATGGCGGCGGTGTGCCACTTTATAGCAATTGCCATTATGCATTTCGTAATTGGCATGCGTATTCCGGTGGTAAGCTCACGGACTGGGGAGCACATCATGTGGATATTGCTTGCTGGGCAATCGGTGCAAGTGAAACGGGTCCAAGTAAGATTACTCCATTGAACTATGCGTTCGATGTCGACTACGACAAAAGCGGAAATCCGACCGTCGACGATAAATACGACATCGCAATCAGCTACAACATTCAAGCTGATATGCCAGGTGGCGTTGAGTTGTTGATCACTAACGAAGGCGATAATGGAATCCTGTTTGAAGGAACCAAAGGACGCTTCTTTGTGAATCGTGGCAAAATCGTTGGAAAGCCAGTAGAGGATCTCGCCGATAATCCACTGCCAGGTGGAGCTATCGAAGAGGTTTATGGTGGCCCGGTACCAGAAAATCACACGTTGAATTTCATTGAGGCAATTAACGCCGGTAAGCAGCCGATCTCAGATGTGTGGACGCATAACCGTATGCTGGAAATCTGCCACTTATCAAATATCGCGATGCGTTTGGACAGAGCTCTCGAATGGGACCCGGAAAAGCGTGAAGTTATTGGCGACAAAAAGGCAAACTCTTTCCTTGCTCGAAAGAATCGTAAAGGATACGAAATCAACATGTAAGTTGATTAAATGTTGATACATCTAAGTGAGCTGCGTTTGATTTGTCAGACGCAGCTCTTTTTTTGTGGTACAAAGTCGGTCAGCTGCAATGTGGCGTGCGGTTGTTGAATGGAAAAGGTACTTGCCACACAGAGGAACGAATCAATGATAGGACGTGTGTTGATGCGGCTTGTTTTAGTTGTAAGTGCTCTTAGCATGTTTTCATCCGCCGTAATGGGCCAGAGAGATCTCGGGTTTGAAATGCCCGGCCGTGGGATTTGTGCACACCGCGGAGCGAGCACTACGCACCCAGAAAACACCGTAGCTGCGTTGAAGGAAGCGATTCGTCTGGGGGTGCACATGATCGAATTCGATGTTGCACTTACGAAAGATAAGAAACTTGTCCTGATGCATGACTCCACTCTTGATCGCACGACAAGTGGATCAGGCGCCGTGAGTGATTTTACGCTTGCCCAGTTGAAGGAGCTGGATGCTGGTAGTTTCAAAGGAGAACAATTCAAAGATATACGGATTCCAACTTTGCAGGAAGCGCTGGATCTGATGCCTGAGAATATTTGGCTCAACGTACATTTAAAAGGAGGCGAAGAGCTCGCAATAGAATCGGCGAAGGTCATTACAAACAACGATCGATTACACCAGTGTTTTCTCGCCTGTGGTGCAAGTGCGGCTGCCGCAGCAAGGAAAGAAAGTGCCGGAATCCAGATTTGTAATATGGAGCGACAGGGAAACTCGCTTACATATGTGAATGAGTCTATCGAGTTTGGCGCAGAGTTCTTGCAATTATTTGGCGGTGCATCGGTGCTTCCGTCAAACGTGAAACGTGCGATCGAAAATGGTATCCGAGTGAATTTCTGTTGNACGAATGAAGTGAACGTACTTAAGCATCTGTTTGAAAGTGGAGTNCAATTTCCGCTGGTTGATGATGCCGCAGCCATGATGAAAGCAGCGGAGCAATTCGGCATCGAGAAACTGAAGCCGATATATCGTTCGCGNATTTCAAGTTTGGAGCTTACNCGACCGTTGTCCACGCTGATTGACCGGGTAACACTTGCCAAGGGGAACGCCACGCAGGGAATTGCCGTTGGAGAGAGTGGATATTTTGCATCCAATGCGGGGAATATCGTGCGGTTCAACTCAGATTGGGAATTCCAGGAAGAAAAATCAATTCGCCTGCCTGGGGTTAATCATATTGGTGCCATTCACTTGCACGAAGGTGTAATTTGGGCAGGGTTTCTAAATGGCCCTGAAAACGGCAAGTACGATCCGGAATTAAATAAAGCAGTCGTAGCAAAGATTGACGCGAAGTCTCTCGATGTTATTGACAGTTGGGATATCACCGTTGATGTCGACTGGATTGACCCAGTGTGCTTTGACGGCNAGTATCTTTGGGTGGGTGATCTAAGTGATTTAGGAATTCATCGCTATCGGTTTGAAGAAGGAAAGATAGTCCGAGCAGGAGTATTTCGTTATCCCGGTGATATGCATTTTTCTCAAGGGATAAGAGTTGTTGGAAATCGACTCTATTCGATTCACACGTTTGGGAGCATGGATGGCTTGTTTGAATTTGTGATTCCAGATGAGCTATCTGAAAACGTCGTGAAACCGGTGAAAGTGTGGCGGATTCCCGAAGACTATTCCCATGCAGAAGGATTCGACTTTGTGCCGGGCAAGCATGATGAAATCTGGCACGCTCAATACAAGCACATCGATCGAATCAANCTAACGAAGTGATTAATTTAGAGTTTGCCGATAGTGTCTGAATTCNCNNGCCTACATCAATTCACGTATCGGGTTGCCTTCCGGCAGCATTTTTACAGGACGTCCTTGNCTTTCGATCTCAATAGACGGATCTAAGCCCAAAGCATGGTAGACTGTTGCGACGAAATCCGGCACGGAAACNGGTCGAGATTCCGGCGTGGCTGCGTATTTGTCACTTGACCCTAAAACCTCACCGGTTTTGATTCCACCACCGCCCATNGTAAGACTGAAGCAGCGTCCCCAATGATCTCTACCCGGGCCTCGCTTGTTATCGTTGATGCGTGGTGTCCTGCCGAATTCGCCAGCAGTGATAACCAGAGTTGACTCTAGCATGCCACGTTGGTCGAGGTCCTCAAGTAACGCAGAATAGCTGCGNTCGTAGATCGGTAGCTGAATGTCCAGNTGCGGAAAGATGCCCCAGTGGTGATCCCAAGCGTAGATCCCCGTATCAACATACCCCTGTATGGTCACGAATCTCACGCCGGCTTCGACAAGGCGGCGCGCCATCAGCATCCCCTGCCCGACTCGATTGCGGCCATATCGGTCACGTAATTTGTCAGGTTCTCGTGACAGATCAAATGCTTCTTTGGCTCGGCGGCTGGTTGCCAGATTCAATGCTTGCTCGGTGAATTTATCATGTTCACCAGAAATTGATAATTGANGTTCTTGTTTGGCTTGAAACTGATCGAGTGACTTAAGGAGCTTCTTGCGCCCACTTAGTCTGGAGACGTCGATNCCCTCAGCGGTATCGAACTCTTTTACATTGAAGCCCGGCGAATTCGGATTCTGTGTAATGAGAAACGGGTCGTAGTGCCTGCCGAGTATTCCGGCGTAACCAGGTGCCGTGTACTGCGGGTGTTTCATGTTTCCAAAGTGTACAAACGGNGGAATTGGGGCAGTTTGTGGTTGTTGATGCGAAAGAACGGCTCCTATCCCTGGCCCTTGCAGGTTCTTATCAACCGGTGTTCCACACATGATGTGAACGTCGCCTTCCCCGTGCTTGGAAGTAAACGTGTGCATGGAACGGATCATCGAAAATTTGTCGGTGTGCTGTGCCAGCATCGGAAGCTGGTCACTCAGNTGAAAACCNCTGACCTTTGTTTTCGAAGGGTCGTATGGCCCACGTATTTCGCTTGGAGCATTTGGCTTTAGGTCGTACATGTCCAACTGGCTTGCTCCACCCTGNAGAAACATGAAGATNACGTTGATCTNCTGGTGCTTCCNCGGAGATTGCGNTGCNGCAAGTGCTTGCTCGAGTGANAGTCCAATTGGAGANATAGCACCAAGCGTAATTCCGCCGGCTTGAAATAACTGTCGTCTGTTTATGACGGGTGTGTGTGACAAGTGTTACCTCGACTGGGTGTTTAGAACCTCTATTTTGCNCTAATAGAGGGTGGTATGGATAGGTGGTTTATTGCCTGTGGGGATGATGGACTCAAGTCNCAAGGAATGGATAATGGGAGCTAGTACGTTTTATTAAACAGAATCTGAAACCGGCTTCACGCAACGCCGTCACATGACATCATAAGCGGACATCGGAATACGAAATGAANAATCCTATTAATGTTGCCATGATTGGCCTCGGGTTTGGTGCTGAGTTTATCCCCATCTATCAGGCACTGGAGTCTACCAACGTTTATGCACTCTGTCGCCGAAACGAAGACGAACTTAACAAGTCAGCAGATCAGTTTGGCGTAGAGAAACGGTACACCAAATACGACGATGTGCTTGCTGATCCAAATGTGGATTTTGTACACATCAATAGCCCGATCAACGATCACGCTTGGATGTCTCTAAAGGCTCTGGATGCTGGCAAGCATGTGATGTGCACNGTTCCGATGGCTACGACCATNGATGAATGTCGCCAAATTGTTGAGAAGGTTGAAGAAACAGGCCTTAAATACATGATGGCGGAGACAGTTGTCTATAGCCGGGAGTATCTGTTTATTAAAGAACTTTACCAACGGGGTGAGTTAGGAGAGATTCAACATCTTGCAGCTTCACATCCACAAGACATGGATGGCTGGCCAGAGTATTGGGAACGTATGATCCCGATGCACTATGCAACGCACGTCGTTAGTCCTTGCCTTGGGCTGGTAGATGGGCTTGCTGAATATGTGAGTTGTTTCGGTTCTGGTCACGTGAGAGATGATATCGCACAGAAATCGGGTAATTCTTTTGCTCTGCAGTCGTGCCATATCAAAATCAAGGACAGTGACCTGACGGCCCATGTTAGCCGGTGCCTGTACGATGTGGCTCGACAATATCGTGAGAGCTTTGATGTTTACGGAACCAAAAAGAGTTTTGAATGGACATTGATTGAAAATGAACCGCATGTGATTCATACCGCGAAAAAGCCGGAGCCAGAGATACCGGAGAAGATCGAAGTTCCGGACTTTGCTCATTTGCTTCCAGAGTCCATTCAAAAATTCACATTGCCACAAGAAATACACGACGCAGAACACTTATCGTTTGTTCAAGGTGGAGGTCACGGAGGATCGCATCCTCACCTAGTGAACGAGTTTGTATCCGCGTTGTTGGAAGACAGACAACCGCAGCCCAATGCCGTGACAAGTGCTAACTGGACGTGCGTAGGCATTTGTGCTCACGAATCGGCCTTGAAGGGTGGCGAAATTGTACGGCTGCCGGATTTCACCTTGGCGATATCTGAAGATTAGCAAAGTGTCGTGCATCGGCGTTGCTCTTAGTAGGCGGAGAACTTTCAGGAATCTAAGTATTGAATCACGAACATAAACCACGATTGTTAAAGNCCATCCGTTTTCAGTTATTAATGGCTGTGATTTGTAGCCAGATGAGTTTTGCAGCAGAACATTCGCCCAACATCATCTTCATTCTCGTCGATGANCAAGGGTACTATGACCTAGGATGTTACGGCGCTACAGAAGTCGAAACGCCACGGATTGATGCTCTTGCCGGCGAAGGCACGCGGTTCACAAGCTACTATGCCGCGGCACCCATCTGTAGTCCGTCCCGAGCCGGATTACTTACAGGGTGCTATCCGCGTCGCGTGGGTAATCATATTTGGGTCCACAGAGCTGATTCAAATTCTGGCATTCATCCAGACGAGTTGACCATTGCCGAGTTATTCAAAGAAAACGGCTATGCNACGGCGTGCATCGGTAAATGGCACTTNGGATTTCAGGAGCCGTTCTTNCCGCACAATCAGGGGTTCGATCATTACTTTGGATTGCTGCACAATCTGGATCCCGTAGAGGTCGTTTATTTTGAGGGCGAAGGTGGCGTACCGTTAATACGCAATGGTGAAATCGTAAAGCGTCCAGGGGATCCGTCTGAGTTAACAAAGCTGTATACCGANGAAGCTATTGANTTCATCGAGAAGAATAAGTCCGGNAAGTTCTTTCTTTACTTGCCGCATACTATGCTCCACAACCCGCTGGGTGTGAGCGAGGAGTTCAAAGGCTCATCNAATTGGGACGAGTACGGTGATGCTATNCAGGAACTTGACCACAATGTTGGNCGCATCATGGACACGCTGCAGCGTCTTGAAATTGATGACGACACGATTGTTGTATATGCGTCCGATAATGGACGAGGCCCCGGACGTAATCCGAATCAGAAAATTAGAGGGAGGAAGCTGTCCACTTTGGAAGGTGGCATCAGGGTGCCGGCAATTGCATGGGGGCCGGGAATGGGCCTGCAAGCCGGGGAGACTTCTCACGCCGTNNTTCGTGCCATGGACTGGTTCCCAACACTTGCNACNTTTGCGGGCATCAAGGTNCCCGANGGGCGNATTATTGATGGTAGAGATTTGAGCNCGCTNCTTCGNGGCANGGTNAAGTTTGTACCCGGTCCTGCAGGCAGTGATTCAATAAATGCCGATGTNCCATTACGGCGGCGATGGGATCCACCGNGAGAATGGGCCGAGCTAATTAAACGGCACGAATACAACGAGGCGTTTTTCTACTTCGGCAGCCAGGGTTCTTTAGCAGCGGTACGCTGGCGGAATTGGAAACTAATCCTCAATCCGAGTTTGTTGCTGTACGACCTTGCAACAGATCCAGGTGAAACGAAGTTGGTGCGCAACGGTGNAATCGCACGAAAACTCCGNGGTATGGCGATCTTNTTTCAGCATGAAATGCGGCTCGATGCGCGTGATGCCGGCCTTGCGTCACCTGTGCCAGATCCACAAGGNAGGACCAAGCTCGCACCAGAATTGCTTTCGCAAGTCGATTCAAAAATGGACGTGACTTATGCAAAGTATGGCGATCNTACGCTGGAAATGGATATATATAGACCCAAAGGNAAATGGGGAACGTTGCCGGCGGTCGTTTGTATACACGGCGGCGGTTGGCATAAAGGTGATCGTACGAGCCACGCTAATCTCGCCAAGGCAATCGCCTCGAGAGGATATGTGGCGGTTACGATTTCGTATCGTCTGAGTGGCGAGAATCCTTTCCCAGCGCAAATTCATGATTGCAAGGCTGCTGTGCGATACCTGCGTGCGCATGCTCGTGAGTTTGGAATTGATGCCGATCATATTGGTGCAATTGGTTTGTCAGCAGGTGGCCATCTGACAGCGCTGCTTGCAACGTCTGGTGGAGTGGAAGAACTGGAAGGCGNTGGAGGCAATTCGGAGTTCAGTAGTACGATTCAATCGGCGTTGCCGTTGGGGGCGCAAACGGATCTGGAGTCAGAGCGTGTGCGAGATGTTTCANAATCGGAAGACAAAGGTGCNATTTGGCAAGCATTTCTGGGGGGGACACAAGAAGAACAACCCGAAAACTATCGCATGGCATCACCACTCTTTCATTTAGATGAAAGTGACCCGCCCTGCTGGTTTGTCACTGGTGAAAAAGATTCACCAAGTACGCGGGCTAGCGCCATTAGAATGAAAATGAAACAATTGGGAATTGAGTCCGGGTTAACGGTGATTAAGAACGCACCACATCCATTTTTTGGGCGGCAGGAATGGTTCGATGAACTTGTTGATGTTGCCGATGCACATTTCAAGAAAACACTGAGGTGAAATTAATGAGCTCTGATGTGTCAAAATATAACCGTATGCAAAACACGGCTAACCGACGGATCTTTCTTGCAGATGGATCGTGCGTGTTGTTAACGGCGTTAATGGCCGGTGGAGGTGCGAGCCTGGCTGCAGCGACTGATCCGGCAGTAAAAGAATCTGCCGTTAAGTTTGCGCTCGTTACGGATTTACATCATGCCGACAAAGATACGGCGGGCTCGCGACATTATCGCGAGTCAATTCGCAAGCTTGTTGAAGCCGGCCTTGAATTTAAGAAGTTTGAGCCTGAATTCCTGGTATGCCTCGGTGACCTGATCGATGCGGCTGCAGATGTCGAAACTGAACTCGGTTACTTAACTCGTATCGTGAAGGAATTCGACAAATTAAACCTGCCCCGNCACTTTGCTCTGGGCAATCATTGCGTTGACACTCTCACCAAGGCTGAGTTCCTCAAGGGTGTTGGGCAGGAGAAGTCTTACTATTCATTTGATAAAGGCGGCATTCATTTCGTTGTTTTAGATGCCTGTTTCAGNAGTGANGGGATGCCGTATCAACGTAAGAATTTCGACTGGACGGATCCAAATTTNTCTNCGCAGGAAGTGGAGTGGTTAAAAGACGATTTGGCGAACAATAAGTCTCCGACTGTTGTTTTTGTTCACCAGCGGCTCGATGATGCAGGGGTTTATAGTGCAAAGAATGCGCCGGTAGTNAGAGGCATCTTGGAAAAAGCNGGAAATGTACTAGCGGTTTTCCAGGGTCACAGTCATGAGAATTCACACCAGCTCATCGGTGGTNTTCACTACTGCACAATGGTAGCCATGGTTGAAGGCTCATTTGAACAGAGTAATGGCTTTAGCGGCGTATCGGTGTTTGAGGATGGTACAATTCGTCTCACGGGATTTCGTAAACAGAAGTCATACACGTGGGAAAACTAGATTAGACAGCTTNTTATAGAAGAGCGACTTGTAATGAAAACATATGGAATTGACCGTCGCAGCTTTATTCAATACATGGCCGGAGTCTCGGCTATACCGACACTTGCGCTCCAGACGGATGGATATGTGGAGTCATCACCAACTTTTTCNAGCAACCCCTTTACGCTTGGAGTTGCTTCGGGTGACCCGGAACCTGACGGGGTTGTGATTTGGACTCGGTTATCCGAATCTCCACTCATCGGTGAATCCACGTTGCCATCTCCGGTNTCGGTAAGTTGGGAAGTGGCCCATGACCGCAAGTTTCGTAAGATTGTTAAGAAAGGTACTGCATTAGCCGTGCCTCAGTTAGGGCATTCGGTTCATGTAGAAGTAGACGGGCTGGCTCCAAATCGATGGTACTTCTATCGTTTTCATGCGGGTAATGAATCAAGCCCGGTTGGTCGAACNCGCACAACTCCGGAATACCATGTAATGCCGGATCGAATGCGGTTTGCCTTTACATCTTGCCAGCATTACGAGAGTGGGTATTTCAATGGGTATCCACACATGCAACAGGAAGATCTTGATCTGGTAATACATCTTGGTGACTATATCTATGAATATGCCGGTATNGATAACAGAGTGAGAAANCACCTTGGGAACGAGATAACAACCTTGGCAAACTATCGCCAACGCTACTCTCAATACCGACTCGATCAATCATTGCAGGATGCACACCGNCTCTTTCCCTGGTTAGTGACTTGGGATGACCACGAATTTGATAATAATTACGCGAATCTTGTCTCAGAAGAAGACGGTATTTCTCCGGAAGCGTTTCTTGCCCGCAGAATGAACGCATACCAGGCGTATTATGAATTCATGCCGTTGCGCCGAAGTGCGTTTCCTCAGGGCCCGCATATGAAACTCTATCGAAGCGTGCGCTACGGTAGGCTGGCTGATTTCTTCGTATTAGACACAAGGCAGTATCGAACGGACCAGCCAAACGGTGACGGGCAAAANCCNAAGATNGGTAAGGCGATNGATCCAAANGGAAAACTTCTTGGCGATGAACAAGAACACTGGCTGATGTCAGGTCTTACGCNATCNANNGCGACATGGAACATCCTTGCCCAGCAAATCATGATGGCTGATTTGAATCGCGGAGATGAGAATGAAGCAAGGTACAGCATGGATCAATGGCCCGGCTATGAGATAAGCCGAAAACGCCTATTGCAGTTCTTCCATGACAGGCAGATACCGAATCCGGTTGTACTAACCGGTGATATCCACGTTAACTGGGTGAACGACTTGCTTTTGGATTCAACGGCAGATAACTCGCCGGTTGTTGGGACTGAATTTGTCGGCTCATCGATGAGTTCGAGCGGCAATGGTGGCAATTTCATCGCCGAGTATGAACGGGCGGCACAGCAAAATGACTTTGTGAAGTGGTATAACTCGAACCGGGGTTACGTCTCATGTGATCTAACACCGAACAACTGGACTTCACATTTCAGGGTTACACCCTTTGTGGATAAACCTGGCGCGCCGCTGATTAAAAAGGCGAGCTTTGTTGTGGAAGCAGGTCGGCCGGGTGCACATCCTGCGTAGGCTAGCGTTTTTTGGATTCCCAAGCCAATTGTTTATGTAGAAACTCATAGGTGCCCACGCCGTTTATAGTGTGTGGTCCATTGAAGAACTCGATCTTTGCCCTCCGGCCGATCCCTAATAAGTCATAGTGTTTTCGCACCCTTCCGAATTCGCTGGTTACCCACTCTGTTGGATAGCCGCCGTCCAGATAACCGTGCTCAACCATAAAAGGCCGGGGTGAAATCAGCATCGCAAGTTCTGCGTAATTTGCTACGTGTCCAATATTCCATTCTGGAATTTCATATTCCGAAGTGAACGCATATCCGTATCGGTCTTTGTTTGTTGTGATCACACGAATCCAGTCAGTAAAGTCTCCAGAGCATATCGACAAACAGTAGCCAGGTACGAATGGCGGAACGCGCATTGCCGTCTTGCCGCCGTAAGACAAACCGTAAAACGCGATGCGATCTTTATCGATAAATGGCAAGCTGCCAAGCCAACGTACAGTTTGTTCATGTTGCGCAATGATGAAGGAGAATAGNGACAGCTTCAGGGGGTTGGCCATGCGCTGAATGGTTCTGAATTGATCCTTGCCGCGATATGGATTCTGTGGTGCATAGACGATGAAACCGCGACTGCATAGCTCAGCAGCAAATGCCTTGTAGAATCTATATGACGCCGGGTCTCTGCTAAACGTGTCTTCCGATGTCCCTTCCAAACCATGCTGGCATACTACGACAGGTCGACGTTCACCACTTTTAAGATCATTGGGAATCAACAAGACTCCGCCAGTTATCACATTCGGAATAACATCGAGCGCGATTTGATAAGCGGTGAATGCATCTGTCGCCAGAAGTTTCTTCGTGCGCGGGTTCGGAGTTAAGAGAGGATCAGCAATTTTACCAATCACTTCTTCGTGAACGGTTACTCGCCATTGGGTTGCCTCTTTGTTCCATGCCTCGAGCGAGCTTCTGTCTACCTGCCATGACTGATCACGGACATGGAAACTACGTTGCATCAATTGCTGGGCGTGTTCTTGAAGCTCAAGAAGTTGCCGTCGCTGACGATTCTGCACCCAATCAGAATTCTGGCCGTAAGTCTTGACCCTNTGAAGCGAATTCTCGATTGCCCCCTCTGGTTTATCGCCANCGGCGNCCAGTGGTATTTCGAGGCCCGTTAGAAAACTTCGAATTGATTTATCTGTTGCGGGATCACCCTCACCATGTTTGCCACTGATAACAAGGTCGATCTTTTCGGAGACGCTGAGATGTGTGTAGTGGGCGGCTGCGATNTTAAACTCGTTCTTCACCGATTCGATCGGGGCTGTACGTATGCCACCAGGTGCAGCCGTCGTAACTTGGCCATTCACGGCTTCCGGTGGCCCGGCAATGTTCACCGCTGAACACGCTTCTATTGTGAGTTGTCGCGGTGCGATGAGGCTGGCAATATCGGAATCACCGAATTCAGTAAGCAACGACCATACGTTTCGGTAAATAGGTTCTTTCCAAAGGCCATCCCGCTTTTCAAAATAGCCAGAGATGAGTGTTGCTTGAATGCGAGCATCGAGTGCAGATGCATAGAATGCCAGNANNCCGCCCTCNCCNANNCCCACCACNCCAATCGGNATNGANGNGANATTNCTCTCTTGCGGATNCAGGTNCGGCTCGAGNATNTCCANGGCTGNCAAAATCTTTTGTATTTCGTACCCAATCACATGTCGGCCAAGTTGNAATGACTGCCNGTANANNAANTCNCGATGNGGTTGATTNGTCATNCGGATNTCNGGNTTNCCGGANNACTTGGAATCNCNNCTGATNAGCANGGGAACAACAACTAAACANNCCTNTTGCGCGAGTCGNCGTGCNATTTGTAAACNGNGTCGGNAANTCNGNAGTNACCCCNGCGAACATTTCNGGTGTCCAATCAGCGTCGGGAATNGCGATNACGCAGGCTTTCGGTTTACCCGGAATTAGCAACAACCCTTCAGCGGTGACCCCGCTAATGACTTGCCAGCGAATCGAATGCACTTTGTAAGTCTCAGCATCCTGAATTAGAGAATCGTGTGAAACCGTTCCGGTGAATTCAAACTGCGACTTTTTATTTGCTGTCAGGCGAGGATCAACGACGCCGAGGATGGATGCGAGATTATCACGATTGTTTTTGATGCTGGATTTATAGGTGTCGACATTTGAGTAGTCACGATTCCATTTGTGAGTGCGAACATCACGTGAGTTTTCAAGATGCTCCAAGCAATACTGTTTGATGCCTTGCACCATTAATTTGTCGAGAGGCTCCTTTAGTTTCAGTGGTTTGGACCTAGGGATTTGAGTGTTCTGTGCTGTGAGATGGTTCCCGAGTATAAGAAACACAAACAACGTAAGAGTGCAGGAGGCCAATGCTCTTGCACGGCGAATCATAGGAATGTAATGAATCTGAGTAGAAGAAATGAATAGACCGAAAACCATTAATTTACTGTCTCGTTAGTTTTGTTGCAGATTGAGGTATTGTCGGTGAAATTCAAGGTCATGTAAGAGAATTCAAGTGAACGACCCTCACTATGCATCCACTATAATGGAATTGTTATCAGTTTTACTGTCGTCGCTACTAAACGGATCTCAATCGTGAAACATAGTGGCTTAATCTGGTTCTTTGCGATGCTGTTGTGCAGTGCTGCGCATACGCAGGTGAACGGCGCTGATTATCTCAAGGATGTAAAGCCGATCCTTGAACACAAATGTTTTGCGTGCCATGGTGCTTTAAAACAACAGTCTTCTCTACGTCTTGATACCGGTAGCGCCATTCTTAAAGGTGGCGAATCTGGCGTGGTGGTAATTCCTGGTAAGCCTAACGAGAGCTTGTTGCTACAGGTAATAACTGGTGAAGCGGGATTCCAAATGCCACCGGCCAATGAAGGGTCACCGTTAACGGATGAAGAGCAGTCGTTGATTCGCGACTGGATTGCTAGCGGCGCCTCCATACCGGAGCAGGAGGAGCCACAGACAGACCCGAGGTCATGGTGGTCGTACCGGCCTATTCAGCGTCCTGCCGTCCCGGATGTGCGGCGTGACAAATGGAGCCGAAACGACATTGATCGATTTATTGCCGCACGTCGAAAGCAACAGAAGCTCGGCTATTCAGAGGAAGCCACGCGTTCGCAGTGGATCCGGCGTGTCTATTTAGATCTCATCGGATTGCCACCGACCCGTGACGAATTGAGCGATTTCTTTTCTGATGATTCAAACAGCGCTTATGAAGCAGTGGTCGATAATCTGCTTTCACGACCGCAGTACGGGGAACGCTGGGGACGGCACTGGATGGATATCTGGCGTTACAGTGATTGGTATGGAAGTCGCGGCATAAATGAAATCCGATATAGCCAACGTCATATTTGGCGATGGCGCGACTGGATTGTTGATTCTCTCAATGAGGATAAAGGCTACGATCAAATGGTTCGTGAAATGCTGGCTGCCGATGAGATAGCAGGCGATGACGCGAAGACGGTCGCAGCTACCGGGTACATAGGACGCAATTGGTACAAATTTGATCGTGACGTGCGACTCTTCGATACGGTGGAGCGAACCGGTGAGGCATTTTTAGGGCTAACATTACGATGTGCCCGCTGCCATGACCACAAGTACGACCCTATCTCTCATGAAGATTACTATCGGTTTCGGGCGTTCTTCGAACCACAGTATGTGAGAACAGATCGAATCTCTGCATTAACCGGTAAAGAGAAGGATGCAACGCTTGGTGAAGTCCTAACAGACGGTATACCCGTAGCATTTGATCTTGAGCATGACCGAGTGACCTACCGTTTTGAGCGTGGCGATAGCCGCTTTCCGGATGAATCGAAGGTGATGCTGCCAGGCGTTCCTGCGTCTCTTGGTGGAGATGAACTCATTATAGAACCGGTGGAATTGCCGCCGGCAGCCTGGTATCCCATCCTGCGGGACGGTGTGCGAGAAACCCTTTTGGATCAAGCTGACGCCGAAATCCAAGTTGCGACTGAGCGGCTGACAGAGACTGAAGCGGAAGCAAGCGAGCTTCGCTTGAAGATTGCAAAAGCAAAGGCTGACCCGAATAGCAAATTGGAAACGGAAAGTGTCTTTGTGCAGGATGACTTTTCCAAGCCGAATAATGATGTGTGGAATATTCTCAGCGGTAACTGGGTATATGAAGATGGCAAGCTAATTGAAAAAGATGTAACGAGCTTTGCTACCATTGCCACTAAGATGGATCACCCGAGAGATTTCGTTGCGAAATTGCGTTACAAAGCACTTCAGCCCGGTGGTTATCGATCGATCGGGTTCAGTTTTGATTTCATTGATACGGGAACATCTCAAGACGTCTACACGAGTACGAATGATAATCGTCAAACGGTGCAGGCATTTCATCGGGTTGGCGGTAAGCAAACGTATCCCCGCGAAGGAATCGTGTACACACCCTTAAAGGTGGGCGAGGAAGTGACTCTTAAAGTCACAGTGAACGGTCAATCTTTAACGATCGACCTGAACGGTGAACGCAAACTTGACTATGAAATGCCTATTGAACGACAGGACGGTAAATTCTCACTTTGGGTGCACCGGGGATCCGCTGAGTTTTTGGAGTTGAAGATAACCGCGCTAACTGAGTCGTTGGAGACTTTGCAGCGCCGCCTTCGCTCGGCAGAACTGGCTATCGAAACGGCACAGCTTGATGTGAAACTTGCGGAAGCAAAACGTCAGTCTGTTGATCGTCGTCTTGCAGCCACGGTAGCTTCACTTATCAATTCCTCGGATGACTCTCCGATGTTAACGCGGCAAGCGTCCATCGCAGAACTGCATGTCAAGGAAATCGAAGCAGAAGCTGAGCTACTTAAAGTAAGCAACCAGACCGTCTCTGAGGAACAGAAAAAAGCTCTTGAAGCAGCAGAGAATAAGTTGCACGCGGCACGTGCAGCAGTACAGTCACCTGGAGACTCCTTTGAGCCACTTGGCGAGCAACACGCGAAGACGAGTACCGGCCGTAGAACGGCACTGGCTAACTGGATTGCCAGTGACAATAATCCTCGCACAGCTCGCGTGGCTGCAAATCATATTTGGAACAGGCACTTCGGCCAACCACTGGTTGCGACGACTGAAAACTTCGGGCTCAATGGTAGAAAGCCAACGCACCCTGCTCTGCTCGACTGGCTGGCGGCTGAATTGATCGACAACGACTGGCGTATGAAACCGATTCACCGCCAAATCGTTCTTTCCGCGGCATATCGAATGTCAACACGCTCGTCATCATCCGAGGACTTGATGAAGGATCCTCAGAATATCTACTTTTGGCGAATGAATTCCCGGCGTATGGAAGCAGAAGTTGTACGCGACAGCGTACTTTATCTCTCCGGACAACTTGATTTAACACGTGGTGGTCCGGAGATTCCGGAAACAGATGGCGAAAACCTTCTCAGACGCAGTATGTACTTTCGAAATACACCGAATGAGAAAATGGAGATGCTCGAGGTGTTTGATGTGGCTGACCCGAATTCATGCTACCGACGCAAAGAAAGTGTAGTNCCGCACCAGTCACTGGCGATGATGAATAGTGGACTGACACTTGATAGTGCTAGAATAATAGCNGCAAAGCTATCCGAATCGGCCGAGACGGATGACGCATTTGTTAGGCTTGCCTTTGAGGCGGTACTTTCACGGTCACCATCAAGAAATGAGCTTGCACGTTGTCAGACATTCCTGCAAGACCATGCGGAGTTGCTTGCGAACGACGACTCGGAGAAATTTGTAGGGAGTAGTACCGCGAAACGCGCACCGGCTACCGCCGCCGATGCGAGAGCACGAGAAAACCTGATCCACGTGCTTTTGTTGCATAACGATTTTGTCACAGTAAGGTAACCGATTCAAATGAAGAGCCCATTTCCATGTGGAAGGCAGCAGCGACGGCAGTTTCTTGCTGATTGCGGACTGGGATTTACCGGGCTCGCTCTAGGAGCATTGCTTGATAGCCAATCTCACGGTGCGACTGATGCGCGATTACCGCACGTTACGCCCAAAGCAAAAAGTGTAATTTGGTTCTTCATGAATGGCGGTACTAGCCACATGGAGTCTTTCGACCCGAAGCCCGCACTAAACAAGTATGCGGGACTAACGATTGAAGAGTCACCTTATAAATCCACGGTGTTGGATTCACCCTTCTACAGAAAGAATGTTCGAGACTTCAGCGGTGTGCCACGTGATCTAATGGCGACGGTCTATCCGATGCAGATTGGATATTCGAAGCGTGGCCATAGTGGGATCGAAGTAAGTGACTGGTGGCCACATGTTGGTGACTGCATTGATGACATCGCGGTGGTGAGGTCAATGTGGACGACCGACAACGACCATGCTGCACAACTGCAATTCCATACTGGCCGTCATATTTTTGATGGATTTTACCCGTCCATCGGTTCATGGGTGCATTACGGCCTTGGCTCACTGAATGAGAATTTACCGCAATTTGTGGTGATGGGACCTCCGCCCGGCGATTGTTGTGGTGGTGTCGGTGCACATGACGCGAGTTATCTCGGACCTGAGCATTCCGGCGTGCGAATGACCATCAATCCAAAGAATCCACTACCCTTCGGTACACCTGGAGATAAAATCAGCCGCAAAGAGCGACGTCATCAGCTGGATCTGCTTCAAGACCTGAATAGTTTTTCGGCAGTAGAATACCCGGATGATGCAAACCTGCGTGCTCGAATAAAAGCCCATGAGCTTGCGTTTCGAATGCAAATGTCTGTGCCGAAAATCGTGGATTTTAGCGCTGAAACGCAGGCGACCCTCGATCTGTACGGGATGGACGATAAAACGACCAAAGG
The DNA here is from genome assembly GCA_002714565.1 of Rhodopirellula sp. Lineage (GTDB taxonomy): Bacteria > Planctomycetota > Planctomycetia > Pirellulales > Pirellulaceae > UBA11883. The sequence goes on along the minus strand of PAXU01000024.1, from coordinate 16,483 downwards.
TATGGCTCAACAGTCGCTTGCAGCTCGGCGTCTGGTGGAACAAGGCGTACGCTTTGTGCAGATTTATGACGGCGGCGGAGGCGGGGGCGGTTGGGATGCGCATAGCAAACTCAAAGACAACCACACTCGTAACTGCAAACGTGTCGACAAGCCGATTGCCGGTTTGCTGAAGGACCTCAAGCAACGTGGCATGCTCGATGAAACACTTGTTGTGTGGGCTACTGAATTTGGTAGAACTCCGGGAGCAGAAAGATCCGACGGTCGCGATCATCACCCGTATGGATTCTCAGTTTGGATGGCCGGTGGTGGTATTAAAGGTGGTGTGGCACACGGTGCAACAGACGAAATTGGGTTTCACGCGGCGGAAGATCGCCATTATGTGACTGATATTCATGCAACGATACTGCATCAATGTGGCCTGGACTCGCGTAAACTGGAGGTGCCTGGCCAAAAGCGACTTGATATTGATCATGGTGCTCCAATACATCAAATTATTGGCTGAGGCTCGTGTAGTCACTACCTATATAAAGGTATTAAAAAATGACCTGTTCTGAAGGAAAGATGGCTCATCAGTTTTCGCGGCGCAACGCGTTGCAAATTGGTGCTGGTATGTTCGGATTGAATCTGCCTCAGTTGCTCGAAGCAGAAACGGCTTCAGGTGCTAAGTCCGAGATGTCCTGCATTTTTCTGTTCCTAGCAGGTGGCCCGAGCCATTATGAGACCTTTGATCCGAAGCCTGATGCACCGGCNGAAATTCGTGGATTGTGGGACCCCATTTCCACGAATGTACCGGGTGTTCAGATCTGCGAAAAAATGCCTCTCATGTCCAGTCGTATGGACAAAGTTGCCGTTGTTCGATCATGGCGGGGACGTAGTGGTTCTCATTCTACCGGCTCACAGCATGTGACGAGTGGTATGTTTCCGGCAGCGACTGGTCAGTACTACCCGAATTTTGGATGCCTGCTTTCCACGATCCTTGGCCCGCGGGCTAAAGGGATGCCGTCATTCTTCGGGTTGCCAACGGCAGCTAGGTACACCACACCAACGGGTTATTTAGGCGCAGCTCATGCTTCCTTTAATATCGAAGGTGACCCAGTTAATCCAAAAGTCCGTGTTGGTAAGCTACAGTTAGAAAAAGTCCGGTTTGAGAATCGACAATCGATGCTTGCACAGTTGGACAACCTTGGTCGCCTGGCAGAAGTTGAAGACGATACGATTTTGTCCCAAGACAAGTTTGCGACCGAGGCGGTCGATTTACTTACAAGCGGTCGTATGCAAAAGGCCATGAATCTAGACGAGGAGCCTTTGGGNCTGCGTGAGCGATACGGGATGAATATCTACGGCCAGCGTGTATTGCTCGGTCGTCGATTAATCCAGGCAGGTGCCAGATTTGTCACGATAAACCATGCTGTTCAGGGCGGTCTGTTTGGTGACGGTACCACCAATGGAACCTGGGACAACCATGGCTGGTTGTTTGATAGCATGATGTCCTTTGCGAATCGTCCAAGTGCGATTCCCAAAGACTCTAAATGGCATGAATATAAGGGTCCCGGTAACTTACCGCAGTTTGATATGTCTCTCTCGACGCTGCTGGATGATCTTGAAATGCATGGCATGTTAGATACGACACTTGTGGTTGCAATGGGTGAGTTTGGTCGTACTCCGAAGATTAATAAGACAGCAGGTAGGGATCACTATCCAAGTGCTGGTTGTGCGGTACTGGCGGGGGGCGGAGTTAAAAAAGGAGTGGTTATTGGTGCTACCGATTCTAAAGGTACGGAACCATCAACACGCCCTTGGTATCCGGAAGACTTTGCAGCAACTATCTACAAAGCAATGGGTGTTGATCCGCACGCCACCTACCTACCNCGACTTGCACGGCCAACACCAATATCACCGGGTCATATTATCGATGGCTTGTTAAGCTAGTAATTCATAAACACCTTACAGAAACCTCAATAGGATTTAACTGCGCAATGCACCTGAATCGTCGCAACTTTTTAAAAACGAAGGGAGCCGTCCTTACTCTNCCCTTTATGCCGTCGCTACTGCATGCAGATGAGAAAGCGACTAANGGCGCCACTCCGAGCAAAAAACTAATGCTNATGTACATTCCAAATGGAATTGTAAGGCGTTGTTTTTTTCCAGGTGAAGAAGAGGCGGAATTGCCANGTTTCATAGGTGGCTTTAATGCCGACAAGACCAAGAAGGAACGCCGCCTGGAAAATGTTCCGGGAATCTATCCANTGGAACTCACGTCAACGATGGAGCCGCTCAAGGATGTCGCAAAAGACATTACGATGGTTACCGGTCTTGAGCGTTCGTATAAAAATGGACAAGACGTCCACGCTCAGGGTGCATCATGCTATCTGACGAGCCTGTCGCCGATGCAGGCGCAGGAACAGGGGATTCAACATCCAAACGGCCGAAGTCTTGATCAGGTAATTGGCGACGCCATTGGCCATAGTACGATCTTCAATACACTTGAAGTTAGTTGCAACGGGTTCCGTGCGCCAAAAGAGCCAATCGAGTTTGATAATATTTCCTGGTATGGCCCAGGCAAGATCGCACCGTCTATTCGTGAGCCGCAAAAACTATACGACCGTTTGTTCCTAAGGGATAGCTACCGTGATCATGTAGCAAACGTAACTGACTTGGTATTAGCGGACGCTAACTCGCTATCGAGAAAGCTGGCAAGTAAAGACCGCGAGACGCTTGGCGAATTCATGGAAATGATTCGCGGTATCGAACTGCGAATCGAAAAAATGGATAAGCTTCTTGCTGATATCGACATCGATATTCCTAAAACAGAGGTTNTACCGAGAGGTGAGTACATTCGGTTGCAGGCAGACTTGGTGCTACTCGCATTTCAAATGGGAATCACAAATGTATCGACGTTCATGATTGGTCCAGAGCGATGGGATGCGACGTTGATGTACGAAGGCGTGTTTGATAAACCGGTTCAGCATCACAATATGACTCACAACCAAAAGGGCAACGGTTACAAAGAGCTTCAGAAGATCGATATCTTCCATATGGAGCAATATGCCTATGTGATCAGACGAATGAAAGAGATCAAAGAGTCCGATGGTTCATCGATGCTGGACAACTCTGTCATCTCGTACGGAGCTGGGCTTGGAGATGGTTCAACTCACCAATACTATGATTTACCGATGGTGGTAGCAGGTGGTGCACAGGGCCAAATTAAACAAGGCCGTTTCATTAGGCTCAAGAGTGGAACGCTCAACTCTAATCTGTGGCTGACCTATGCTCAACTAATGGGGCTCGACATCGACTCATTTGCGGACAGCACGGGCGTTATCAACGACTTGTGGACGTAAGCTCAAGCAATACTGTCGGTGCGACTCTCCATACACTGACAAATCAAGACTCAATCGGGACGCGATTAGATGAAGTGGAAAGTAAATAGGTGGTGCTTATTTTCGCCCATTGCCGTGTTGTTGGTTTCACAACTAGCAATGGCGAATCCTGTTAAGTCGGTACAGTCACTTATCAGAGAACGGTGTATTAGTTGTCACTCAGCTGCGGATCCAAGTGGCGATGTAAACCTACAACTGATGCGATCAGGCCGCCAAATGCGCGCGTCTGCAGATCTCATCGATCGAATGATCAATGCGATTTCAGATTCGACGATGCCCCCGGAAGATGCAGAATCGCTTGATGACGATACACGTCAACGGTTTGTAGCCGCATTGAAAGAGGTTTTGCGGCAGGCAGACCTTGATGGAAATCCAACTCGCTCCGGTGTCGCCCGTCTTAATCGCTTTCAATACAACAATACGGTGAAGGATCTATTTCAGCTAAACCGGGAAGTATTCGCTCTGCCGGAGAAACTGATGACCCGTTTGTCGCCGTACTTGCAATCAGATGATGGAAAAGTGCCTGAAGCTGTGCAAGTGGCATCTCTATCGCTTACACCAGCCCCGGGACTTCAAGGAATCAATCCCTTTCCTAAGGACTCACGAGCTGAACATGGTTTCGACAATCAGGCAGACAAGCTCACGTTATCACCCTTGTTGCTAGATGCCTTCCTGCGCCTTAGCCTCTCCATCGTAAACAGTCCGGAGTTTAACGAACAAACGGTCGGTGTTTGGGCGAACCTGTTTGCAGAACCTGACAATGCCGAAGCGATCGATGAACAACTGCAATTGCGGCTAAGTCATTTCCTGCCCAGAGCCTTTAGGGCAAGTGTGGATCAGGATACCGTGTCACGCTACATTGCATATGCAAAATCTCGAATCGAAGTTGGAGAGAGTTTTACGCAGAGTATGAAATTGACGGTATCGGCAATTCTGTCATCGCCGCGATTCTTCTATCGGGTTGTNAGTGGTCATGCGGACGATGTGCAGTATGAAATAGCTTCAAATCTATCCTATACGCTATGGGGAAGTTGCCCAGATGATGAGTTGTTAGCTTTGGCAGAGGCTGGATCGTTATCGGATACACGTGTATTGAATCAGACGATTTCCCGAATGATGGCGGATCCNAAGATCGAGCGATTCTTGGATAGTTTTCCGGTGCAATGGATGCAGCTCGAAAACCTGCTGGCAGTTACGCCTGACCCAGCAGTAAACCGTTATTTCAGTATCGATTCTCAGAATCCTGCAACTTTGCAGATGGTTATTGAACCATTATTGCTTTTTGACACCGTCTTTCTTGAAAATCGCCCGGTCGGTGAGTTTCTGGCACCTGGTTTTAGTTATCGAAGTCCATTCCTGGAAACTTGGTATAAGGAAAATCTTCAGCCGAAGCCAGTTGATGAAGTGGCGATCAATATTGAGAACGCTAAGAGGCAGAGTGTCATTAATGAACGTCAGGTCGTGTTACCTGGTATGCGCAAGGAACTCGCTGACGTGGATATTGCCCTTAAAGATCCGGTGTCGGCCAAGGTTGTNGATTTTGACTTAGCAGCCGGNCAGGAGAAATGGGAGCTTGCACAGNCAAAGCTGTTGGAATCCAANGTTGAGTTGTCTGCGTGGCACCGNATTGGGCCATTTGCCGGAGGAACATTGGAAGCAGCACACTCGAAAGCGTTCATAGACGAAACTGCAGTAGATCTTAAGAAAGCGTACGGTGACCAAAAGTGGGCCNTTGTAGAGTCTTATGAAGATGGTAAACCACATCAACTCACTGGCGCACGATGTGCAACGTACGTTTATAGAACGATTAACTCCAGTTCCGCACAATCTCTGGAAATCTCCCTCGGCTCCGATGATGGATTCAAACTTTGGCATAACGGTGTCATCGTAGCGGAACGTCTGATTGTTAGAGGTTTGGCACCAGATCAGGAGAAGATTCGCCTTGAGCTCACCAAAGGGGTCAACACAATTCTGTTTAAGATTTCAAATGGTGATGCTGGTTACGGATTCTACTTTAAGTCAAAAGAGATTCCATTACCTCCTGCTGTCCTCGCCGCTCTGGCGATAAACAAAGCTGAAAGGTCGAAAGAGCAGCTTGAGGCGCTGGCGAATTATTACCTAACGATCGCGCCGGAATTGGTTGAAGTACGTCGAGAGCTTGCNAAGAAGAAAGCGGAAGTGATTCAAGCGATTCAGCGAACAGAGGAGGAGGTTCGCCGGTTGCCACANCCGAAGCCGGTTGAGCAGCACCGCGCGGACGCACAGCGTGCATTCGATGATCAAATTCGCGGCCAACTTCGGTCTCGTGAATTCCGGCGTGTTCCGGTCGAGGACTCGCGGTTTGGCGGCATCATTACCAANGCGGCCATGTTGAGTATGACNTCGGGCCCAAAACGAACTCATCCTGTTGCTCGCGGTGTTTGGATCACGGAAGTTATCTTCAATGATCCGCCCTCTCCCCCACCCAATGATATCCCCCCTTTAAACGAGGACGCTGGTCCGGAAAACCTGACCATTCGGGAGAAGTTTGCAGCGCATCGTGAGAATCCAAGCTGTGCCGGATGCCACGCAAAATTGGATCCGCTCGGTTTTTCACTTGAGAATTATGACATCACCGGTCGCTGGCGCGATAACTATGACAACGGTCGCGAGGTGGATCCAGCGGGTACGCTTATGCGGAAGTACGAGTTTCAGAGTGTAACAGACTTTAAGNATGCTCTGGTTCGCGAAAATGAGAGGTTTGCTCGCGCTTTNATTTCNCATTTNCTGCGATTTGTACTGGCACGTGAATTGGGGCCGGCAGACTCGATTGTCATNGACGAAATCGCTGACGCCACGCGAGGAGATGCTTACCGCCTTAAAGAGGTTCTCGCCGAGGTGGTTCAAAGGGCCATCCAGGTTTCAGAATAGTTGATTTCGCGATAGTTGAATTCATATGCTTCACGGTGCGAGCATTGATCAATTAGAATTGACGTCTAGTTTTATCTTGCCCTCGAATCCCACTTGGCTATTGATCTTTAAGAGGAATCAATATGTTGCGTTATTGTTTAATCGCAGTTTTCTGTTTCGTGTCTGCCGGATTGTCTGATGCTGCAGACTATNCNCTGAANCCNGTGCCNTTTAACGAAGTCCGNATCACCAGCGANTTTTGGCGACCGCGGTTAGTGACACAGCGAGNAACGCTCGTCCCCTTTGCATTTGANCGCACACAGCCTGGAGTTGAGCATCTTCAGGCGGCTCGTGATTTCCTNNTAGGCAAGAAAGTCGAAGGGCATCGGCCGCATCGATTCATTGATTCAGATCTATACAAAGTAATGGAAGGCGCAGCATATCTGCTGCAGCTTCGCGATGATCCGGAGCTCGAAAAAACGCTCGATGGTCTGGCTAATCTCATCGCAGATGCTCAACACGAGAACGGTTATCTGTATCCATCNCACACGACAGGTGTTGGGGCTGCTCAGCACATGATGGGGGACCAGCCATATNAATTCATCGTGCATAGCCACGAGTTATACAACGTCGGACATATGTACGAAGCCGCAATTGCATATTTCCGTGCGACCGGTAAACGTAAGCTCCTTGATGTTGCCGAGAAAAATGCCGCACACATCAACAAAGTGATATTTGAAGGTGACGAAGAATATAACGGTGGAAAACCAATTATGCAGGCGCCGGGTCATCAGGAAATGGAATTGGCACTCGTCAAGCTCTATCGAGTTACGGGTAAGCAGCTCTATTTGGATATGGCACGCAAGTTTCTTGAGATACGTGGCAAGACGTATGTACCTGATGGGGAAGGAGTAATGGCACCTACCTACGCGCAGCAACATGCGCCGGTAATTGAACAGAAGGCTGCGGTTGGGCATGCGGTACGTGCAACNTATTTGTATTCAGCGATGGCAGATGTCGGCACTTTGACCGGTGAGCCGGCTTACGGTGAGGCACTGGATCACATTTGGGGAAATATAACCGATACGCGTATGCATATTACNGGTGGCTTGGGTGCCGTNCATGGCATTGAAGGATTCGGACCTGAATACGTATTACCAAACCACGATGCTTTTAANGAGACGTGTGCGGCCGTCGGCAACGTATTGTTTAATTACCGAATGTTCTTGCTTCACAAGGACGCAAAGTACCTGGACGTAGCGGAAGTTGNACTTNTGAATAANGTACTTGCNGCTGTTAACCTCGAAGGTAATCGCTTCTTNTACGTGAATCCTTTAGATGCGGATGGAAAGTACCCGTTTAATCACGGNACNGCNGGTCGTGCACCCTGGTTTGGTACAGCATGTTGCCCGTCNAACATGGCACGNTTGNTGCCNCANGTTCCGGGNATGACATACGCCCATGATAACGGTGACTTGTATGTCACGTTTTTTGCCGAGAGTGAGACACGCGTTGATATGGACGGTGTTGATGTTGGCATCCGNCAGACGACTGCCTATCCCAATGATGGGGAGGTGAGCATTGAGATTAACCCGACGGAGCCAGTTGATTTCCGATTACGATTGCGAGTGCCAACATGGACAGGTGATCAGTTTGTGCCGGGTGCGTTATATCGCTATGTAGGCGATAGTGATGAACGTGCGACAGTGACTGTAAACGGGAAACCGGTTCAGTTACAAGTGGTTAAAGGTTTCACGACGATTGAGCGTGAATGGAAGAGAGGTGACCGAGTTGTATTATCACTTCCCATGCCACTAAGAATAACGCAATGCCATCCATCGGTAGAAGCAAACGTGGGGCGAATTGCCTTTACACGCGGGCCATTTGTGATGTGCGCTGAAGGCGTAGATAACGAAGGAGCAACGCAGCGGTTCTTTGTAGATCGGCTGCCAAATGTATCTAAAACAAAGGTGTATACGACGGCTATCGATTCTGGATCGTTCATTCAGGCATCTGTAGGCGTGAAGACGCTCACGTCGAGCGGTGGAACTGCCCGCAGCAAGCTTGAGTTGACGCCATATTACGCGTGGAATAATCGTGGTACCAGTTCTATGACCGTTTGGTTTCCACGAGATAAGTCTCAGGCCGTATACGATCCGCATGTACTTCCGCGGGAGAGTATATTTACCGAACTCAGTGCATCTCACACGTCGGATCTCGATACGGTAAATGCGATCGGTGATGGGAAGGAACCGGAGTGGTCCAGTGGTAATAAAGTACCACGCTGGACAAGTCGTCCGCAGAAAGGGAAGCCACAGTGGGTCGAGGCAAAGTTTGACGGTACACGAGAGTTACGTAGCGTTGGCGTGTTCTGGATGCAGGACCAATTCGACGTTAAGTTTCCTGCTCAGTGGTCGCTTGAGGTCTTACAAAATGGTGAATGGAAGCCCTTTGAGCTTTATACGACAGACCGATATGACACCAGAGCGAATCAGTATAACGTGGTACATCCCGCCGCGAAGCTAAAATGTGACGGCATTCGCATCGTGATGACCCCCAAAGAAGACGCGTGCGTTGGCATACTGGAAATTCAAGTGGTGTTTGAAGAGTGAATTCCTGTCGGGATCATTTTGCTAGCTTCAGGTCCAGACGTTCGGCGATATGCTGGCCAAGGAATTCACCGAGTGCATCAGCCAGTTCGCCTCGGAAATGTACGTTTTTCCCAGCCCACCATTGTTTGTACAGATTGTCTTCGTTGTCTTTGACGAACTGCCATTGATCACAAATGGTGATCTCAGGATGTCGTGAAATTACTTCCAAGGCCCATGGATTAAGGTGTTTCTCCATGACGCCCCACTTCCGGCCGGGCGCTTTTCCAAGGTCGTCTGTTCCGCCAGCTTGCTCAAAGCCATATGGAACCGGGCACGTTGTTACCCACACGAGTTTAGCACCAGTTTTCTTGAGTGATTTGATGATCAACTCGAGATTATGCTGATAGTCTCCGATGTTGTTGCCAGCATCCCAATGACCATGGTTGAAGCTGATTACGTCCCAATGTCGTCCTCGCTGGTCGTAGGCGCCAAGCCAATCCACGATTGATTTAGCGCCTTTGGATGATGGCCCACAGTTCGTCGGTGGATGATGAATATTGACTTGTTCGCCGAGTGTATCGCGAAGGCCACGATCATAATTGCCTGAGATGGAATCACCAATAAAGAGGTAGCGAGGGTTGTTTGGATCATCACTTGTTGATTGATCTCCAAGAGGCTGGAGATGGATTTCATCAGCCGTCAGAACTCCGTCCTTGGAGTCGCCAATGGCCGTAGCTCGACATACGAAGGGCTTACAATCCCTTGTGCCAACGATGTTGAAGAGCAATGCGGAATCCTGACCTCCTTTTTTAAGCGACAGTTCATAACTAGTGCCGTTGATGGAAATCGTACGGGGCTTAGATGTGGGATCCCATAATCCAATGAAGCGAGGGTGTGCCTGAGTCCCAAGTTGCTGGTTGTCGGGAGTTTGGTTGAAGTAGAGTCTTAGGTTGAATTCCGATAGCCAGTTTTCATTTGCAGCACCCTTGAGGTCATCAGCAAGCGACTTGCCATTTTTCGAAGTCTTAATGGCGGTAATCGGTCCTTGTGGAATTGGGAAGTGGAGTACTTGTTTTGATTGTTGTATTGGGTATTTCAGGTGATTCGGGTTCCATTTATTAAATAGGCGCGTGTTTGCGACGAGTGCAACATTTGTCTTTTCAGTCCACGTGATTTCAAACTGACCATCAGGATTGCGCAGATACATGCCGGTGTCATCACGCGGAATGATAAGGCCACTGATTTCATCTGCCCGCGAGTTTGTAGTGCTAAGAAAAGCAACACAAAGTACTACTAACAGTTGTGAACTAGTGAACCGCCCCACCTAGGTGCTCCTTTGGAAGCTCGTCTACTGTTTTAGAAGCTTAACCATAGCCTGGCCCATGGCCTCACCAATATTCATATACGTTTCAGCATTACCGCCGTAATGACTGTTGGATGCACCACCTTTGGATAACGGATGACTGTAAACGGTGGATACGTTTCCCCGAAATTGTTTGTGTCTTCCAGAGTTACCGTCCACAGCCAACTGAGCGTTTAGGATTTGCCCCTCTACGCCGTCAACTCCCTTTTTAGCCTGACCAAGTGTAGCGCAAACGAATTTCGCTTCTGGTGCTTCGAAATCTTTACGCAGTTGGTTGATCAGATGGACAAGGTTGTGTTCGTACCGTTCGGCGTGTCCGGCGTTGTAGCGGTCCTTGTCACCTTGCCACCAGAAAAAGCCGGCGACTTCGTATCCGTTGGAATCTGGATAGTGTTTGGCCATATCCTTTAAGATGGCTTTGGCACGTGCAATGTCGCCGTCGTATTGCATTCCTGCATACCAGCCGATGGGTTCGGGTTCTGTGCCTACTTCCCACTTAAGCGGTGTCTCTTTATAGCCCGCGTAATGAAACGTCTTGTCTTTTTCTTTGAATTCGAATGAGTCGCTGCCGGGCGGCAGTAAATCCCATCCGAGGCTGCGATTGCCAATGCAGCTTTTAAGGAGAAGTACGGGAGCATCGATGGCATGGCCGAGATGATGTCCGATTCCAACTTCCGGGCCAATGTTACCACCTTTAATGGTAAGCATGTCATTCGTAAATCGCCGTACTCCGCCAGTCCCGCTTCCCATGACAAACAAATTACGGACGTCGTTGCGGGTAGTCCATTCACCCGCATCATCGATCAGGTAGGGGTAGAGTTTCTTTTCGTTGACTGCGTGCAGTAGTGATCCGTCTTTCTCGACTGGCTTTATCTTGCCGGCGCCAAGCATATTGGATTGTCCCAGCAGTATGTAAACCTGCACAGGCTTTGTCATGTCCGCTGGCTTGCCGTCTGGGTCAGGGAGATTTACCAATTCGGCAGCGTTACCACTAGATAAGAGTGTATTGAGCAAGAATACAAATAGGGCTAATGTCACTGGGTGGAGTTTGGGTATCATTGTCATCAAAAGTTGAATTGAAAAGTGATGCAGTAATGGTTAGATCGGTGTGTTGGTTGTTACTATCGTAAGCAAGAAAGCCATAGTGTGGCTATTCTTATTCCAAGATTCAGTCTAGATCGGCGTTGGTNACATGGGTTATTGCGCCAAACAATGCATCGAATGCAAAATCCACGACGGAAGTGACAAGACTTTCAATCTTTGCAGATAAATTTATGATGTAATACTCTCAGATATATGGCTGTCGATTTCCCAATCGGGCCCTAAGACGTATGGAGCAATTTTAAACGAACAGAATGTCGGGACAAATAGTTCGATAGGAAGAGATGATAAAAGGAAGCAGCACATGAGATCCACNGCATATACAAGCCTCAAGGCTCTGGAGGAAATGCAACTTGGTAGGCTGGATGTCGAATCAATTCAGCGGATCGTTGATGCGATCGATGAGGAATACGAAACAGTTGCTAATGAAGCGCTAGCAGCGATTGAGATCGTTAATATTCAATTAGAAGCGGGTGAAGTGGAAACGCTTCAGTTAGCGAAAAAAAAAGCAACTCAAATTAAGTCGCGACTTGAATCCCTNGATGACCGACGTGTTCGGTANTCTGATGCCATACAAAAACGCNTCATGAACACGAGGATCGAAGAAAGACTCGGTTCGAGAAGGCGTCGCTTGCTGCTCGAGGGCTTTGTTATGACACTGATTGTGTTGGTACTCGGATTGCTATTCTATGATTTTGGTGCCGGACCAGACGAGACTCGGCCTCCCCTTCTGAAGTCGGGAAACATTTTTATCATTGATACGATTTGTTGTTTAATTTTCATGTGCGAATTCATATTGCGCCTTTCATGTGCTGAGGATAAAAAATATGTTTGGCGAAAGCACTGGATAGACTTTGTCACTTCAATTCCTGTACCAGGTGAAGCCCAGCTTGCTAGATTTGGCCGTGCGGCTCGTGTTGCTAGGATCTCACGTGGGTTACGTGTATTAAGATTCTTGAGGGTATTCCTTCTTGTCTGGCGGGGAATGGACAAGTTTCAGGATGCATTTGACGTCAAATTGATGAAGAAGACCTTGAAATGGTCAGTAATCATCACACTTGTCGGCGCTCTACTTGTTTACTACTTTGAAGGCAAAAATGGCGTGTTGGACGCTGAGGGTAACCCGGTTGGTAGCTACCCTGAGGCGTTGTGGTGGAGCTTCACCACTGTGCTGACCGGTGGATTCGGAGATATTCACAATCCTGCTACTATCGCTGGCCAGATCCTTACNGGAGGTCTAGTGCTTATGGGAATGGTCTTAATTGGTGTCTTTACTGCGACCCTTACAACATTGTTTGTTGGTGAACAATCTGAAGAGATAGAGAAACTCTCACAGTTAATTAGTGAGCAAATAAGTGATTTAAGCAAGAAGGTTGATGAGTTGGCAGATAGGGCTTCTTAGGTGAATAAAACGGTGAGAACCTGATTTCATTCTATTAATACGTCCAGAAGTGAATGCGTCCAAGTGTGTCGCCAATGAGGATCTTCTTGCCACTGTAATCGACTGTTGCCTGAATCGGGATGCCCTCGTCTATTGCCATTGAAGCCGTCTGATCACTGCTAGTTTTCCAGATCTTTACTAGATTGTCTCTACCGCTTGACACCAACTCGCCGTCTTTGCGGAATTTCACTGATAAGACTCCACTTTTCAGTTTTCCCGAAAACCCTTCTGGCCTCGGTGGTGTATGCCCTTTCGTATTCTGCATCGCNACAAATCCGGTTTCTGCGTTCCACCAAATCAGACGACCGTCATCCCCGGCACTNGCCACTACTTTTCCATCACTTCGCCAGGCTAGCCCTCGTACGGATCCTTTGTGGCTGGCGAGCGATAAAAGAATNCCGCCGCTGTCGGCGCTGCTTAAATACAGATTTCCGGCACGGTCACCCGTCGCGANCTGAGTGCCATCCGGACTAAATGCGATAGATGTNACCCAGTCCGTATGTCGGTCAATCCGATAGACTTCCTNGCCACTTTCTGTTGAGTACGCTTTGGCAATCCTGCCNGGACCCCCGAATGCGACCAGTTTCTGATCNGGGCTNATGTCAGCTGCNAANATCGTNTCCAGNTCGTCNCCNAACCGNCCGACNACNTNNCCNGTTTTNACNTNGTACAACACGACGGAACCACTATGGCCTGGTTGGCCGCCGGCCGCCATCAGGATTTCACCGTTTTGACTGAATTTCAANNCGTAGGGTACGCCNGNCTCAAACATCAGACGGCCAATTTCCTCTTCCGTGTCTGTNTTNAACAACCGCACGTGCTTNTAACCACTAGCAGCAGCCAGNGGGGCCCANGGACTCGTCGCAAGCCCAAGTATTCCCATTGGTCTGGGNGTNGAGGCGACCGTNATATCNGGNAAATNGACGGGCATTGCCGGTGGCCCNTCCGGCTTTAAATTAGCGGACGNACCTGGAACAAACGTCAATGTACTCTTAGCCATGAGTGCTTTACTGGACGACGTTTCGCGTAATCCCGTGTCAATCCACTTGGCGATTAGGTCGATCACTTCTTGAGGAAGGCGGGGAGACTCTGGTGGCATCCTGGCGGCATCGTCCTCATTGGTAATTGCCTGCATGAGAACACTTGTGCTCGATTGACCAGCTTTGACAACTGCCCCGGCGCTACCGCCTTGTAACAGAGTCGCATAGTTTTGGAGATTTAAGTCGGCATTNTGTTCGTCGTTGCCGTGACACTTAAGACANTACTTCTGCAGTATGGGCTTTATGTCATTCGCAAAAGTTATCACCTTTNCTTTTTCGCTAGCAAAAGAGCTACCACTAAGCGCAAGTGCGATTACCATCGTCAATGCGATATGNACGTGTCGAATTNTTTTAGTCCTAGTCATCTTAGTGATTCGTCATAAACTCCGTGGAGTTAATCAACGCCCACAGAATGTCTTCGTAGGGTTCCTTTTGGTCGTNNTCTTCACCGATAAGANTNTTCATCGTTGCCATCTCCTTGACNGTTGGAGTTCGACTAAGGCAGCGAATGAAAAGCTCCTCAACGATCGCCTCGGGTGACTCCGTTTCCATCATGAGTCTCGGGATCAAGCCTGATAACACAGCCTGGTGCACGTTGTTGCCAACAGCCATATGTAAGGCCTGTGAAAGCGTTGCTTCTGGCTTCGTTTCACACGCACAAATNGTATTGCGACTTGACCGTCCAAACAATTTCAGGAAGTCGTCTCGCCAAAGAGGCTGAGCAGTNTCGCCGGGTGTGCGNGGATAGAATTCAATTGCCTTAGTGCCTCTGGGGAAATCTCGAAACATACGATCCCACTCAGTTGCTTTAATAATGGAATCNAATAGGACGTCAGATCGCAATCGCCTTAGACGTGATCGCGAAAACTGCCGATCATCAGCTTCGTTCCCGTCATTGGGTGTGGCGGAAAGTTGATATGTATTTGAATTGCAGATGTCACGGATTAACTGCCTAAGATCAAAACCGCTTTTTACAAAGCTCGTACTCAGTGCACTAAGAAGCGGACCATTAGTTGGCGGATTGGATATACGCATGTCGTCCACCGGCTCGACTAACCCGCGGTGAAAGAAATGGGCCCAAACTCGATTTGTGAAGTTTCTGGAAAACAGCGTGTTATCCGGTGACGTAAGCCACTCCGCCAGGGCAATGCGAGAATCTAACCCACCTTCAATCGGGGATTCGCCGCCGATAACGGTTGCCGGCATCTCGCGGCCATCGACCAAGTGTCGAACTGGCGCGGCATCACGCTTGTTGTAGATATAAAACTCCCTTGGCTCAGCCCCGGCCTTACGTGTGATTCCTGTGAAAAAACTTACAAAGCCGTAATAATCATCCATCGTCCATCTATCAAATGGATGGTTGTGGCACTCGGCACACTGGATTTGTACGCCGAGAAACAACTGNGAGAAATCGGCTGCAAAGCTCTTAGGTTCAAAACGGGCTTTGTGCACCAACATCGTATATAGATTTGTTGGTCCATGGCTTAGGTTGCTTCCACTAGCAGTTATTTGTTCACGCACGAATTCGTTGATCGGACGATTTGCTTCGAATTGATCATGTATCCACTGGTAATATGATTCAGCGGCCTTTACATCAGTCGCGACAGGCGTATAACCACCACCCATTAGCCGCACGGACTCNGCCCANAANCCTGTCCAAAGNTCCGTGAAGTCCTCACTTGCTAGCAGCTCATCGATCAAAATAGCACGCTTGTTGGGAGCTTCGTCCGCGACAAACCGTTTGTATTGATCCACACTTGGTGGTGCACCGGTTAAGTCTAGATAAACACGTCGGATGAACTCCGAGTCGCTGGATTTTTGCGATGGATTAAGTTGAAGTTGCTCCAAACGGTCGAATACCAGTTCATCAACGTAGTTGACAGGTTTCATGCCTGACCATGCGTACTGCGTATCTTGCGGCAGCACAATTACTTCACTTCCAACGGTGAATCGGTCAAATCGCGCAAAGACGTATGTGTCACCTTTGGCGTGAGATGACACAACACCATCGATTGAAATAGACGCCGTGTTATTGTTGTTAGAGAAGAACAATGACAAGTGAGTAATATCTCTCAAGGAGCCGTCAGAATACTTGGCTGTAACCGTTGTCGCCGTCGTCTTCCCGATTCCATCGAAGTTGAGTTGCGGGGGATCGATGGTTAATTCGACGGGGATAGCAACCTTTTCTTCGTCGTATTTGGCTCCTTGCTGAATCCATGTCTCAAGCGTTTTGTAGTACGCGCTTTCTTTTTTAAATCTCTGTCCGCCGGTATGAGGCACGGCGCCCGTTGCTTTTAGTAATATCAGGCTCTCGTTCGGTACGGCCATGTTGATGCGCCGACCGACTATTTCCTGTGTTAGACGGAAGTAGTCCCCCTGCTTGTCAAATCCAAAGAGTGAAAGAGCGAAGCCATCTTTACCACGTGAACTTCCATGGCACGTTCCCTGATTGCAGCCGGCTCTAAAAAACACCGGCATTACGTCGTTGGCGAAACTGAGTTGCTTTTCCTGCGCCGAGACATTGCTACAAAGGATAAGTGCCACTAGGAGGTAGAAGCATGATCGGTTCATCTTACTGACCTCCGCTCTTGACGGCTGGGTCTACGCGAAGTGTGCCGTTTTGCGTGACCTGACGAATGGACTGACCGTCGATGTTGTAAGTAATCTCACACTTCAGT
>PAXU01000023.1 GCA_002714565.1 Rhodopirellula sp. | reverse complement strand
CCAGCTCCCTGTTTCCCCATGCTGCTCAAACGGTTGCGGAGTTCCTAGCAGCGTCGGACGTGCCGAGGTAAATGCAAAACGCTTTCCTTCATAAAACTCATCTGGGCATGGTTCATCATTTCGTTTAACCAATTCCGGCTTGTAATCAAACAAGTCCAGGTGCGGAGGCGACCCTGCCATGTGGAGGTAGATTACACGCTTGGCTTTGGCCGGAATATGACCTGCACGTGCTGCGAGCGGATTCGCCACTGTCGGCGCCGCTACTGCACTGTCAGACTGAAGCGATGCTAATGCGGCTGCGCCTAATCCGGCACACGATCCTTGCAGGAAATGCCGGCGAGTCATATGTTGAAGTTGCTGCTGTTGCAGAGAATTCATCGCGAATTACCTCTTAACTAACGTCTCATCAAGGTTTAACAGGACATTACTTACGACCGTCCAGGCCGCTAAGTCTATGATATCGGCTGATTCAGAGGCTTCGCCAAGCTCTGATGTTGCCATTAGCTTTGCTTCTTCCGGCGTTTCGGCGTAGTCCGTCTTCAATCGTTCAAATAACTCTACCACACGCTGGAGTTCCAAGTCGCTGGGATGCCGGGCAAGACAACTTCGAAATGCATACGTCGCCTTTTCCAATGCGGATTCGCCACCTTGTTGGTCGATGCGACGGGCCAACGCCTGTGCCGCCTCGACGTAAACCGGGTCGTTAAGGGTCACGAGCGCTTGAAGCGGCGTATTCGTTCGACCTCGGCGTATGGTACAAACATTTCGACTCGGTGCATCAAACGCGGCCATCGATGGATATGGAATACTGCGCCGCCAGGACGTGTACAAGCCACGCCGGTACTTATCCTCACCGGGACTGGTTGACCAGTCGGTTGAACCGCCAAACGCTGCCTTCAGCCCAAGATTGGGACGTGGCGGTTGTACAGACGGACCAAACATTTTGGATGACAACAATCCACTAACAGCCAGAGCGTTGTCACGGATCATCTCTGCTGACATTCTGAACCGCGGCCCTCGTGCAAGGAAACGGTTTGATGGATCTGCTTCCAATCCAGCTTCATCCACCGCAGAGGATTGCCGATAGGTTGCGGACATGACCATCATTTTAAGTAGCTGTTTTACGTCCCAGCCATTTTCCATCAGTTCGATCGCTAACCAGTCCAACAATTGTGGATGTGATGGCAGGTCACCCTGCGTACCAAATTCTTCACTGGTACCGACCAAGCCTGCACCGAAAAGTGCCTCCCAGTAGCGATTGATAACCACGCGAGACGTGAGGGGGTTTTCTCTGGACACGATCCAGCGAGCTAAACCAAGCCGATTAAGCGGTTCACCTTCGGGGAACGCGTGCAGGACTTCCGGAGTCGCTTCGCTCACTTCATCTTCGGTAATGAGGAAGTTTCCGCGTACCTGAATCTTGGTTACCCGTTTTTTGTCCATTGGTAACTCACGCATGATCGGTACTGTACTTCCCTTGATACCGTTTAGTTCACCCTGGAGCTTTGCTATTTGTTCTGTGAGCTCTTTTGACGGCGGAACAACCTTGCTGTAATAATCCAGCAGAACCTTTCTATCTGCTTCCTGGTATTCACTTTCTGCCTTTGCCAGAACCTGATTAATCGCTCGCGGCAAGACTCGAACTTCACCGTCAATTGATGTGACGCTGATACGAAAATGACCTAATGTGTGTTTGCCGCCATAGTTTTGATCCAACGTGAGCCTCAGTTTGAGTGGTTCATCTGATGAACCAACAGCTTCTTTAAACTGAAGCACTGCAAGGTTTGCCTGCCCCGTGGCACCAGCCACCGCCCAACCGTTATTAGTGGCATCTCGTTTACCGTCAATAATCTGGTTGGCGAGCCAACCAGGCTGATTGTTGCCATCTCCCTTTTGTTCATAATCAGCTGATGCAGTTGCGATCGAAACGGGTATGGCACCCGTAATATCAATTTTTGCATCCTTTTCAGGCGCCGTTGCCAAGACCTCCTTGAAAATCACGTTTCGTTTGTCGTCAAGGATAGAGACAATTACACCATTTAAACGGCTTTGCAAATTATTGTCTGTCCGATTCCAAACAACGACACTATCAATTCCCTTTACAGCGCCCAGATCTACTTCCCACCATGGATCTTTTGATACTGCGGTGTGGGTCACACTGTTATTGGTATATGTTCCATCTGTATTGCCATCGATCCCGCGCTCTGGTGGTCCACCAAAATCAGTGCTGGACTGAGTCGCTGTTCCATCAGTTGCGATATTCTTTTCACCGTCAAACACCTGAACCTCGGCAACATGAATCATCTTACCGTCACCTGGCAGATCTAACCGCACAAATCGTCCTTGCCGTTGTTTCGTCGCTTCCGTTTGATTTAACACCGATATTTCTGACAAAACGAAGTTACCAATCCGTCCTGGCCCTTTTGATTCCAGCGAATCGTGCGCCAGTGCTTCGATCTGAAGGCCTGTGATGCCACCGGCATCCAGATCCAGATCTACGGTGTACGAGTCCTTGTCCGAACTNTCACCGGATACCAGTACCGCGCCGTCCTCTGCAATGGTGAACGTCGCATTGCCGGCAGACTTAACATCAGCTGGCCTGACCGACTTCCATGACAAATCACGAGCAGCAATTATTTTCCATGCGTCGAGCTTTAACTGTACATCTTCATTCGACGGAACAAGCTGGGCTTCGACTTCTTTAATGGCCAGCTCGATGTCCGCTCGCTTCTTCTTCATTTCATCTGTCATCACTGTCAAAAGTGGAGACTCATCCCGGCGGTCTGCATCTTCGGTGCTGTTAAAGAACGCAAACAGCTCGAAATACTCTTTCTGTGACAATGGGTCGTATTTGTGATTATGGCANTGGGCACACCTGATCGTNGTACCCATCCAAACCTGCATCGTCGTGTTGACGCGATCGACGATTGCCACGTTTCGGAACTCTTCGTCGTTCGTGCCACCTTCGCTATTTGTAAGTGTGTTTCGGTGAAACGCCGTCGCCATAAGCTGTTCTTCGGTCGGATTCTCTCGCAAGTCACCGGCCAGTTGATCAATAGTGAATTGATCAAACGGCAGATTCTTATTAAGCGCTTTAATTACCCAGTCACGATAAAGCCAAATCGTCCGTGGCGGATCGTCAGCATATCCTGCAGAGTCTGCATAACGGGCTAAATCAAGCCACATCACTGCCCATCGCTCTCCGTANGCGGATGACTCGAGCAGTGAGTCAACGAGATTCTCATAAGCCTTGTCGCTTTTGTCGTTTACAAATGCGTCGACCTGTTCAATGGTTGGAGGTANTCCGGTTAGATCCAGGGCGACTCTACGAATCAGCACATAGCGATCCGCTGCCTCTGAGGGTGACATTCCTTCTGATTCCAGTTTCGCCAATACAAACTTATCGATCGCGTTGGTTGCCCAATTCACTTGTTTAACGACAGGTGTTTCAGGACGCTCAATTCGTTCGTATGCCCAATGCCCACGATATTCTGCACCCTGATTGATCCACTTTTCAAGTACTTCAATTTGCTCCGGACTGATTTGCTTTCCGCTATCCGCAGGCGGCATTCGCAGATCAGGATCATCAGACTTTAAACGGGCGATTATTTCGCTCTTCGCTGCATCACCTGGGACAACTGCTGCATATCCACCAAGATCTCTGGTCGCCCCGACAAGTGTATCAAGACGCAATTCGGCTTTTCGTTCCGCCGAATCCGGNCCGTGGCAAGTGAAACAACTGTTCGCCAGCACGGTACGTACTTCGCGATTAAAGTCTACTTTTTCATCCGCTGATGCCGCATTAGTAAACGCAAGGAGTAATGCAAAAACACATGCGCAGCTCATTTTCAGAACAGCAAATCGCGCCATTTTTGAGTTAAGCACTCGGTACATGAAAGTCCTGACTTTCGTTTTCATTACTAAGGAAGATCCACACTCAACGGCTTGCTTTGAATGANAACACACCGTTACTTTAAGGTTACCACAACGGTAATTTCCCATCTATCAACCAACATCTGCCATTCGCCGNTTNAATAGTATCACCTTGNAGCTAAAGCAGTTCTGCAATCGGCTCTCCATGAGTAAGAATCGGCATCGGGCGTCCTGCGTTGTCGATAAACGACCGATGGGCGTCGATACCGAATTTTTGATAAATCGTGGCCAACAGACAGTTGCTATTCATGATCCGGTCAACCGGCGCTGCAGCCTTTGAGTCGGTTGCCCCTATCACTTGTCCCATTTGCATTCCGCCGCCGGATAGAAATATGCTCATCGCACCTGGCCAATGATCTCGTCCGGGTCTACCACTTGCATCCTGGTTCCTAATCGTGGGAGTCCGGCCGAATTCACCGCAAAAAATGAAGAGCACCCGTTTATCCAACCCCTTGGCGTATAAATCTTCGATTAGCGCGGAAACCGTGTGGTCCAGTACCGGCACCTTTTCCTCGTAAGATTTAAAGATGTGCGCATTGACGCTGTGATCGTCCCACGTGCTCGTACGTCCCGTTTCCGGACGCAGCCTGAAGGTTGCCTGACATTGCACAAATCTCGCACCGGCCTCGACCAATCGGCGACAGGTCAGAAGACTCTTGCCCCAATGTGTATCACCGTACCGTCGACGAACGGACTCGGGCTCCAAGTCCAAGTTGAAGGCATCCCGCGTCTTTGTTGAACTTAACATTGCTGCGGCACGTTGTTGAAACACATCGATTGCCGACATCGATTTTGTCCTGTCGATATCGCGGCTAATTCGGTCCAAATCACGCAATACCGTTCGCCGTCTACGCAAATTGATGATTCCCTGATCTGACACCGATAAGTCATCACTGGCATCGGGCGTACGATAAATGGGTACAGGCTCATAACGATTCGCACCACTAGCCGTTTGCATATCCGGGCTTGGCATATAGGCTTCACATGCCGGCCCAAGATATGCCGGCCCGGCACCGTAGGACGGCGTGTTCGCGATAAATGCGGGAATCTTGGCGGTTTGGTCTTCTAAGTGCTTGGCCACAACGCTTCCCATATCAGGAAACTCACTGCGAGGAAGGTTTGCCGCGATGGAAGGGTAGCCAGTCAAGAAGCGGTTAGTACCGCCGGAATGCTCTGCACGCTCGTGAAAGAGGCTTCGAACAATTGTGTACTTATCCGCCATTTGGGATAGCTTTGGCATCAACTCGCAGATTTCTAATCCGTTTACATTGGTAGAAATCGGGCGAAGCGGCCCTCGATATTCGCTTGGTGCTTCCGGCTTCATATCAAAAAGATCGATATGACTTGGTCCGCCGTTGGCCCAGAATAAGATGACACTGAAGTCATCTAACAAGTGAGGTAATACCTCACCGTTTGCATCAGTTGGGCCACGACGTGTTTCTGCTGCCTGAGATTTGCCAATTAATGAATCCGACGGCATGAAATCTGCGCAAAATGCGCCCATACTCAATCCGCCAAGCTGGATCCAATTTCGGCGGTTTAAGGGGCCCAAGCATCGATTGTCTTGCTTTGATGACATGCTAGACGCAATCTAAAGACACTACATAAATCGTATTTTTCAACACGTTTATTCTATAATACCAAGCACAATTACCTAATCGCAAAATCGCATTCCGCACTGTAAATACGTTTTCTGATGGCAAAACGTCGATTTGAAGAGTTTGAACTTGGTGATGTACTGGGCGTTGGCACAGTCGGCACCGTATACAGGGCTACCGAAGTAGCTACTGGCGATGTGGTTGCGGTCAAAGTGTTGCTTCCCACACTTTCTCAGGACCCCAACATTTCAAGCCGTTTTGAACGGGAAATGCTAATCCTCTCAAAGCTGGACCATCCCAATATCGTCGGCTATTACGGCGGTGGCGAGCACGACGGCCAATTGTTCTACGTCATGGAAACGGTTGAAGGTGGAACGATGAAACAGCTCCTCCGTACCCATGGAAAACTAACCTGGGAAGAGAGTATTCGTTACGGGATACCGATTTGTAGTGCCTTACAGCATGCTCACAACCACGGCATTGTGCATCGGGATCTGAAACCGGCGAATCTATTCATGACGTACGAGGGGGACGTGAAGCTAGGCGACTTCGGTATCGCATTGGATCAAGGAGAAGCTGACCTGACAAACGCCGGTATGACCGTTGGGTCTTTTCTATACATGGCTCCGGAACAGATTCGTGGTGAAGAAATCATCTCAAGCCACTGTGACCTGTATTCGTTAGGATGCCTGCTGTACGAAATGGTCTGTGGCAGTCCACCATTTCAAGGCATGAATTTCGCCGCCGTCTTTGACCAACACCTCAACGGTACTCCGCTTCCCATCGATCAATTTACCCCTGAATGCCCGGTATTATTGCGGGAGGCGATTACTCAGCTACTCGCTAAATCACCACATGATCGCCCGTTTAATGCGAGAACAATACAAGGCGTGATGTCTGAACTCAAATACAACTGGACTGAGGATGAATTGCGATTCAAACAGGAAGCCGAACGTTTGAAGATCGCATTTGATGCTGATGAATACTTCGTCCATCAACCAGCATCTGAGATTTCCTGGAAAACGATAGGCCTCATCTTCGCCGTGATCGCTGCACTGATTGCGATTACAACCCTATCGAATTAATAAGAGCTCGCTAACAACAGTATGACTCAATACGCCACATCTTTTTCAGACGTCCAGGATGCATACGAACGGGTTAAGTCTGCGGTGCATCGCACCCCTGTCATCACGAGCAATCAAATCAATCGGCTTGCTGGCAGAGAATTATTCTTTAAGTGTGAAAACCTTCAAAAGGTTGGGGCGTTTAAATTTCGAGGCGCTTGTAACGCGGTTATGCAATTGAGTGACGAAGAGGCTGCAAACGGGGTTGTCACGCACAGTAGTGGCAATCATGCTCAAGCCGTTGCATTAGCCGCTGCACAACGTGGCATCCCTGCTCATATCGTCATGCCGGATAATGCACCTGCCGTGAAACGCGCTGCAGTCGAAGCGTACGGGGCTCGCGTGATACCATGCATTCCCACCTTGCAGGCAAGAGAATCCACTGCGCAGGAAGTGATCCAAGAAACTGCAGCAACATTCATACACCCTTACGACAATGCTAATGTTATTGCTGGTCAGGGTACGGCCGCCCTGGAGTTCCTTGAGC
The DNA here is from genome assembly GCA_002714565.1 of Rhodopirellula sp. Classification (GTDB taxonomy): domain Bacteria; phylum Planctomycetota; class Planctomycetia; order Pirellulales; family Pirellulaceae; genus UBA11883. Next base: position 18,995 of record PAXU01000023.1, on the reverse strand, counting down.
AAACAGAAGGACTCGATGCAATCATCACTCCGGTTGGCGGCGGTGGGCTCCTCTCGGGTACGGCCATCGTCACCAGATCAGCACTTCCTAACTCCAAGGTCTTCGCCGCAGAGCCGACTGGGGCAGACGATGCATTTCGGTCCTTCGAGTCCGGAGAGCTTATTCCTCAAACGGGGCCAAACACCATTGCTGATGGATTGCTAACCAGCCTCGGAAACTTAACGTGGCCAATCATCCGTGACCATGTGGACGCGATTTTCACAGTGGATGACGATAGTATCGCCAGCGCAATGCGTTTGATTTGGGAACGTGCGAAGATCGTCGTGGAACCGTCGGGTGCTGTACCACTTGCCGCAGTGCTATCAGAACGATTCCAATCGGAGTTTAACGGTAATCGCATCGGGATCATTATCAGCGGCGGAAATGTGAATCTCGACCGTCTTCCATGGCAATAACCAATCTTTACTATCGTGAAATATCGCTCATTAGGCTCGACTGACCTTCAGATCTCACGGATCGCTTTTGGATGCGGACCGTTGGCTGAAATGATGACAGAAGAAAAGCAGCCGCAGCAACGTGAAATCGTAGCCGCCGCTATTAACGCAGGTATCAACTGGTTCGATACAGCGCGTACCTACGGAAAAGGNNCATCTGAGGAAAACCTCGGCAGAACTTTGCGAGATCTAGGGGTTCTAAGCCGAGTCCACATTGCCAGTAAAGTGCGATTGATGACAAATGAAACTAATGACATCGCCTCTCATACTCGCGATTCGGTTGAAACATCACTCAAAGTACTTGGCGTCGAATCCCTTACGCTTCTTCAAATCCACAATGCCATTACTGAGAAACGTGGTGACATCGCTACCTCTTTGACTGTTGAGGATGTGCTCGGGCCCAATGGCATGCTGGAGACGCTTAGGAATTTGCAAACAGAGGGAAAAATTCAATACCTTGGATTAACCGGCACTGGCGACCCTACATCTTTAAAAACAGTTATCGACTCNGGTGCATTTGAGAGCATTCAGGTGCCGTGCAGCTTAGCCAATCCGTCCGCCGCGTTTTCGGTCTCTGATGACTTTGTAGAATTCGACCACGGCCAAATCCTAAACTATGCCGCTGAGAGACAGATGACCACGTTTGCCATTCGGGTTTTCGCAGGTGGTGCACTACTAAATCGTGCACCTAGTTCATACACGTACAAGACACTGTTCTTCCCGTTAGANCTGTACGAACGGGATGTACAGAGAGCTGCCCGGGTTTCCGAGATTATTGCTGACTCTGGTCAGAACATTGAGATGCCGCAAACGGCGATTCGAGCTGTACTTTCTACCCCAACAATTGATTCAGCCATTATTGGCCTCGGTGATCTAAATCACATCGAAAATGCAGTGCAAGCTTGCGATGCTGCCCCCCTGGATCCGGGGTTTGTTGAGCGATTGATGTCTGTCTAGTGCCGCAGCCGATTTAGCCTTATTCGTCATCAACAGATTCGATGTCCGGAACCGGAATTGCCTTTCTGCGACGGATAAATGGCAAGAAAAAAGCAACCACTGCTACAACAAGGAATATCGCTGACACGGGACTTGTTACAAGCGGCAAATAACTCCCTGCACTTGCCTGAAGCCCTTCTCCGATTTGTTTTTCTGCGATTGGAGCTAAGACAAAACCAATCACAAACGGGGCGAGTGGAATCTTACATCGTTCCATCACAAATCCAACGAGTCCGAATAGCATCATCACCCATACATCGAACAATCGATTGTTCAGTGCATAGGAACCGATGACACAAAAAACTAGAACGATGGGCATGAGTGCATATTTCGGTACTCGAGCGAGACGCGCGATCCAACGCGTACTGCACAACATAAATCCAAACATGACTGCATTTGCCACAAACATCGTCACAATGATTGCGTAAACCACATCTGGCTGATCACTAAACAGACGGACGCCCGGTTGAAGACCATGAAGTACGAGTGCACCCAGTAGAATCGCATCGATAACACTACCGGGAATGCCCATTGCAACAAGAGGAATAAGGGCACCGCCAACGGTCGCATTGTTTGCAGCCTCTGATGCAACGATNCCCTCCTCGGAACCCTTGCCGAACTTTTCAGGTTCTTTGCTCACACCGCGAGCTGCNGAATATGCCATCACGCTGCCAATATTCGCGCCGATCCCGGGCAGTATTCCTACCCAAGTACCGATCAAGCTCGATCTAACCATATTGCCGCCGTGTTGTTTGACATCTTTGCGGGAGAGCCGCATCGAGGCGTCCCCAACATCAATGGATTCAGCCTTTCGCTGGCTTTGACCGACCTCGTGGATGACCTGGCTAATTGCAAACATCCCCATGAGAACCGGTAGTAGTGAGAATCCACCATTGAGCTCATCAATCCCCATCGTCCATCGAATTTCACCGGTCGCTGGTGACTCTCCCGGCATTTGGCAGAGAATCCCCAGCATGCCGGCAAATAGGCCACGCACGAGCGAATCCCCGGAAACGGAACTAATTAAGACAAGAGCAACCAGTACGAGACTGAAATAATCAAAGGGCCCGAGCTTTGTGGACACTTCTGAAATGGGGTACGACAGCGTTAGCAAGAATATCCACGAAATACAACCTCCGGCAAAGGATGCAAGGATACCAAGTCCTAACGCCCGCCCCGGACGTCCTGATTTAGCTAGTGGATATCCGTCAAGTGTTGTAATGATGGAAGCAGGAGTACCCGGCATACGCAACAACGTAGCGGTAATGAGGCCACCGCTAATTGAGCCCACATACATCGATACAAGTAGAATCATTGCATCCTGTGCAACCATTCCGTAGGTAATGGGTAGCGTCAGCGTAATCAGCATTGCACCCGTAAGTCCCGGGACAGCACCCACAACCACCCCTAGAACAGTCCCAATCAGCACCCACAACAGAGGCCACGGTGGAAACGAAAAAAACAGATGCTCGATAGCTAGTTGAAATTCTTGCAATTCACTTTTCCGTTCTGCTGCAAATCATGGCAATTGTTTGCCAAGCAAACTTGTAAAGACAAAGTGAATAATTCCGGAAAGCAACACAGCAACGGTAATGGCAATCACCCAAGCTCGTTTTCGCCGATGGCGCTCAATATGTACCAACATCGGACTTGCCACAGCAAGCATGTAGATAATGCTAACGAGTGAAAATGGAATGTCCGTCCATTGCACGATCGCGATGAATACAGCTGTGGCGAGTAACGAGATTATGATGGCCTTGAAATCATACGGCTGGGACTTGGAGTCCGAGGAATCATCGGATGCTTGATCTTCAATGCCGCTTGGTTTATTAAACGCCTCCAAAATGACAAGGGCAAAGCAACCCAATGTAACCAACCCTACCCAAAATGGGATATCCGGCAGTTCCGTGCGATCCTCTGCGCTAACCCGCTGCATACTCGCCAACCTGTGTCTAATCTCAGACTTCATTTCGCGTCCGTCGATAAATACGGGTTCGCAAAGTAATTTGTCCAGCGTTTCTTGTACTTCAGGCACCTTCAGAGCTTGTTGAATTACGCCAGACATCAAATCGACATGTGACTGAGGTGTACCTTTCGGGAACCACCAAAAGTGCATATTGGAGTGTACGAAGGGATAGCCTTGCTCTTTTGCGGTTGGAATGTCCTGCGCTTTTGGGTTACGTTCTTCGGCAAAAATAGCCAACGCTCGTAATCCCCCATCCTTGTACCGGATGTACTCACCAAACGAAAACGCCGATACATCGGCGTGTCTACCCTTTACCGCTGCAAACCGATCTGCGCCTCCACCCGTTTGCGTGTAACGAAATCGCGATCCCTTTTCATACGACTCAAGGATTAGCCCTGCGTAATGAACGGGAGCTCCCAGGTTTGCAGCAAAGATTAACTGCTCAGGGCGCTTTGCAGACTCCTCCATCAGGTCACCCAGACTTTGGAAAGACGACTTCTCTGATACGGCAATGACCATGCTGATTTTTCCGGATGCTGCAACAGGCGTGAAGGCATCTGGCCCGTAATCTGCCTTACCAGACACCTGCGCCGTCATCATTGCCTCATGCAAAATTAGCATGGTGTAACCATCGGGATCCGCATCCTTGACTTCACGACTGCCAATCGTCGCTCCAGCGCCACCCTTATTCTCGATGTAGAGCGACACATCAAGAAGATTGTGTTCACGTATGGCATTTGAAATGAGACGTGCAAATCCGTCACTCTCACCTCCCGGACTAAATGGGACGATGAGACGAATATCTCGATTGGGGTACGCAGATGTTGATGTGCCATCACTGCAACCAATACACACGCATAGCGCTGCACCCAGGATGAGTAACCAAGGCATCATCGTGCTGAGACGATTGGACAATGCGTACTGCAAAAGTCGGAACATCGATACCCGCTCCCTGACTTCCGTTCGTGAGATCCTGTGATTCGAATCAGTTAAAGAATACACGCTCAGCTGTCTTGCGCAATATCCATTGGCGATCAGAATCACTCAAAAAATCTGCGTGTTCGGTTATCAGCTTGATCGAAGGAGCATATTCATGCCCCCCGACTACCTGAAAAGGGCCGTCGCTCGCCCACATGCATCGTTCCGGTCCATAGGCATCGAGGCAACGCCGAATCATGGGAATCAAATCAGTATACGGTGCCGCTTTTTTGCCGAGAGCATAATAAGCCGACAGCTTAACCGTCGCATTTTTGTGCTTAGCAATCTTGCACAAATTGTCGACGTCTTCTTTGCGAATTTGACCATCCACGCCGATACGTGCGAAGTGGTCAATCACGACGGGTGTATCCGGATACTTTCGGCACATCGCATCTACTGAATCGAGGTGCTTTGCATCAATTAAATGACACATAGCTAGCCCTTCTCTAGCGCCTGTACGCCACATTTCATGCATCCCGGGGGTATCCAGCCATTTATCAGGGCTGACATCGCCCGGTCGAATTCGAAATCCTCTGCAGCCAAGTCGCTTCATCTTCATCATGGCTTTGCGAGGACTGTCATTTTCATCAATCACGGCGACTCCGCCAAACACTCCTTTATGCCGTGCCATCATGTCAGTCATATAGGAGTTATCAAACCGGTAGTAGCTCATCTGGATAAGCACGATTCGTGACACGCCAACTGGCTTGCAATGAGAAAACAATTCCTCCGGTGGGAAATTCGGAGGCTGCATATCTTCTCGGCTGTAGTTTTCACCAAGAGGATACGCATCTAGATCCTTGGTCCAAACATGCACGTGCGCATCAATCCAGCCAGCATCCGCATCTTTGGCATTTACTGTTCCGGTTGCTGCGGTAGCGGCAATAGCTGCCGACGTTTTGTTAAATGATCTTCTACTCATCTGTTGTGTCATGTTTTAAACCATCCGTTTGGTCGGGTTGGAAATAAGGCTTGGTTATCGGCTCTGGATATCGGTTCTGGAATTGAGGTCAATGGCACGGCGTGCACACGCATATAGCTTACCTCGAATACAACGGATTTGCAGACAGTTAACTCAGCCATAAAAAAACAGCCTTAAGCAAATTCCATTTCACTTAAGACTGTATTTGAATTGAGCGGTGATTGCATCCATTCAATCCACGTTACCGCTCACAAAGCGCGCTTACCCCCGATTCGCCCCCTCAATAACATCGCCGTGTCGGGCCCCCCTAAACAGGCCCCCTGGAGTTTCTCCAGACACAAGCGACTCGAACGAAGATAGTTCACGCGCGAACGCTGTCACGTTCTAAGCTGCCATCAATTGAAGGCCTCCTACACCGTTTTTCACACCATCCACAAATTCCTCGACAATCCTGAAATCAAGGGCAGTGGCCGCAGGTGTTTCCGGATGGAATTGTGTTCCAATGGCAAACCATTTTTTGTGTTGGCTCTCGATCGCTTCGATCACACCATCAGGGCAACGGGCGGTTACCACGAAGTCATCAGCGACTTCGTCAACAGCCATGTGGTGATTACTGCTGACGCGAATTTCACCGTCGCCGTAAACGCGCTCTAATAGTGAACCTTCGGTGATTTCAAGACCGTGGCGATGCGACGGATCCTGGAAGTCACGGTGCGGCACGCTACCAGGTATATCTTCAGGCAAATGGAAGTGAAGATTGCCACCAGCTGAGAGATTTAGCAGCTGCATTCCACACCCGATTCCAAAGACCGGCATACGTCTTCGTACGATTTCATCGCACAACATGCGATCAAAAGCCTCACGCCGTTTTTCCATTAATCTCATTGAAGGATGAAGCATGAAGCCATCGTTTCTGGCATCTAAATCCATCCCACCGATAAGCATAAATCCGTCAAGCGAATCAAGTACTTCCTTTAAATCTTCAATGTCATCTAGCAGTGGCAGCACAACTGGTATTCCACCAGCCTTGAGAATGCAGTCTGCATAACCTTCGGCCAGGTAACTAAACCCGGGAATGTCCTTCGTTGCAGACTTGTAATCAGCGTTCAATCCAATCAGTGGCTTACGTTGCATCTTGAAATCCCTTTCAGATACTAAGAGTCTATGGCCAAGCTTATTTTGGCAGTGACCTTGTTCACTTGACCGTCCAAAAATAACGAAGAAGTCCTAAACGCCTGACTGATGAGTGAGCAATTTGTAAAGTCAAAACTGCATATGAAAAATGCCACGCTGACTTCAATAAACGCTTACTCATTTCACCTTCGACAAACGGGTCCCGGCTGTTCACAGCAATGTGATAAGACCGTCATTTACGAATTGCAGATCGTTGCTCGAGAAGATCCTTCAGGTGTCATTGATTGATTCCTGTCTGATCATTTTCCCCCTCCACTGAGCCAACACATCCTTGTGAGACTCTCGGTTGTCTTTGCAGTTTGGGACTTCTGCAATTAACAACACGTTGGTGATTTGCATTTGTAAATCAGTTTGCCAATTCGGCGACATGACTCCTTCACAAGTAAAAGTCCAGATGACTTTGACGGGAACAATTAAGATGGGCGTGATTTTGCCAACATGTCACACCAGTGCCAAACTTTTCACTGATTTTGCGAGTAAGTTTTTTTCACATACAACATCTTGTGCTAGCACTTTAGGGTTTGGCACTATATCTGGCATTAATTGGTTAATTCTCGTGTGTTTATAGTGCGTTGTCACTTTGCTAATTGGCCGCTATCCTGAGACAAATGCAGTACACGAATGTAAATCTCGAGGCACTCGGCTATACATTGCCGCCGAACTCCATTTCCACCTCAGAATTAGAGGCAGAGTTGGCACCCGTGTATCAGCGTCTTAGCCTGCCGGAAGGTCGCCTCGAGTTAATGACTGGAATCTCCGCCCGACGTTATTGGGATGCAGACACGTTACCAGGTGATAAGAGTATTGAAAGCGGGAATTCCGCGATCCAAGATTCTGGAATAGATCGGAATTCGATCGGCATGCTAGTTCATGGCAGCGTATGTCGCGACCATTTGGAACCAGCTACAGCTGCCCGCGTACATCACGAGCTCGGTCTTTCTGCAGACTGTCATATCTATGATGTATCAAACGCCTGTCTCGGACAGCTAAATGGCATAATTCAGGCAGCAAACGCAATCGAGCTGGGTCAGATTCAGGCAGCCTTAATCGTCGGCACCGAAGACAGCCGCCACTTAATGCACTCCACAATTAACCACTTAAACACCGATCTTTCGATAACACGTAGTTCCATAAAGAACACAATCGCCTCTTTAACGATTGGTTCCGCCAGTTCCGCAATCCTGCTCACACATCGCAGTATCAGCACGCACGATAATCCGATTGTCGCAGCCGCAGCCCAGTCCGACTCACGACACCACAAGCTATGTCACAGTGGCCGTGACGAAGCTGTGAGCGACGGCATGCACCCGCTNATGAACACGGACTCGGAAACTCTCATGCACGAAGGAATCCAAACCGGAGTGAGAACCTTTGAGCAGTTCTTAAATCGAAGTAAGTGGCGACGAGATGAAATCTCGAGGTCATACTGCCACCAGGTCGGCAGCGCTCATCGCAAACTAATGCTGGACTCACTCGGCCTCCCTCTCGACCGGGACTTTACCACTTTTCAGTGGCTTGGCAACACTGGTTCCGCCGCTCTACCGGTAACACTCGCAATCGGTATCGAACAACAAGCCATTAACGAGTCAGAGAAAATCGCCATGTTGGGAATTGGTTCGGGCATTAACTGCCTGATGATCGCGGCCCAGCTATCATCTGTGGCCGTCGGCACCAACACTCCGGCTGCNGACATTATGAGCCAAATGTCATAACCGANACTGCATAACAGCAGGGCTCTTCGGTATCTGCCGCTGTCACGGTCGCTTTCGCCATTCAGTCAGCATGAGCTACTCGCCTGATTATATCGGCGTTATCGCTTCAGCAGGTTTCTCAACACAGTCTGTAAGATGCCACCGTTTCGGTAGTAATCCATTTCCACAGGTGTATCAATTCGAACTGACGTTTGGAATTCCGTTTGTGAACCATCTGCAGTCGTTGCGCGAATAGTGAGTTCTGAAAGAGGTTGCAAGTTATCATCGAGCCCGAGCACATCGAACGTTTCTTCGCCGGTAAGCCCGAGCGACTGCCACGACTGGCCATCAACCAATTCGAGTGGAAGAACCCCCATACCCACCAGATTGCTTCGGTGAATACGCTCATAACTTGCTGCAATCACTGCTTTGACACCCATTAGCTGAGTTCCTTTAGCAGCCCAATCACGACTGCTACCTGTGCCATATTCTTTACCGGCAAGGACCACCAACGGTACATTTTCCTCGTGGTAACGCATCGCTGCATCATAAATTGTCATTTCATCACCACTTGGAATGTGACGCGTAACACCACCTTCGGTACCCGGTGCAAGCTGGTTTCGAATCCGAATATTGGCGAATGTCCCACGCAGCATCACGCGGTCGTTACCACGGCGTGAGCCATAGCTATTAAAGTCCACTCGCTGCACACCGTTGTCATTCAGGTATTTACCAGCGGGACTGTCTCCNGCAATTGCACCNGCAGGTGAGATATGATCAGTTGTCACGCTGTCACCAAGTGCTGCGAGTGCTCGGGCACCNTGAATCGGCTTTATCGCATCAACATCCTCAGAGAGTCCAACCATAAACGGCGGCTCTTGAATGTATGTGCTTNCCTCACTCCAAGCGTACAGATCNCCTTCTGTAATNGAGATTTGATTCCATTTTTCATTGGAATCAAATGCATTGCCGTAACGATCTGCATACATTTCCGGCTTTATGCTGTCGCCGATTACCTGCCGAACCTCTTCGTGAGTCGGCCAAATATCCTTTAGGAACACATCGTTCCCGTCCTGATCTGAACCGAGTGGCTCGTTGATAAGATCCACGGTTGTCGATCCAGCAAGAGCATAAGCAACGACTAACGGTGGACTGGCGAGGTAATTTGCCTTTACCAGTGGATTCACGCGACCTTCGAAATTCCGGTTTCCACTAAGTACAGCAGATGCCACCAAGTCGCCTTCCTGTACGGCAGATGCAACCGCTGGAGGTAACGGTCCGCTGTTTCCGATACACGTGGTACATCCGTAGCCAACCACGTGGAACCCAAGTGTTTCAAGTGAGTCGGTAAGTCCTGCAGCATCAAGGTAGTCCGCTACAACACGCGATCCCGGTGCCAAACTTGTCTTCACGTGCGGTTTAACAGTAAGGCCTTTTGCGGCTGCATTTCGAGCAAGGATACCTGCGGCAATCATCACCGACGGATTCGACGTGTTTGTGCANCTTGTGATTGCAGCGATTACAACGGCACCATGCCCAATATCGGAAGAATGGCCGTTATTCACAACACGTCCTGTACGATCCAGCGCGTCACCTTCGAGTCCAAATCCGCGTTCTGAAATAGGTGCACGCAAAGTCACATCAAACGCTGGTTTCATTTGAGATANTGCAATTCTGTCCTGCGGTCGCTTGGGACCAGCCAATGATGACTCGACATTCGCAAGATCCAAGTGAAGTGACTTNGTGTAGTTTGGTACGGGNGCATCATCNGTTCTGAGTAATCCCTGCTCCGTTGTATAGGAACGCACGAGCGCAACTTCTTCAGTAGTACGTCCGGTAGCGGCAAGAAANGCGAGCGATTCTTCATCGATGGGGAAGAATCCCATCGTGGCACCGTATTCAGGCGCCATATTGGCAATCGTGGCTCGGTCAGCAAGACTCATTGCGCTAACACCATCACCGTAGAATTCCACAAACTTTCCAACGACACCTTCCTGCCGTAACATCTCGACAACCACAAGCACAAGATCCGTTGCTGTGGTGCCGGCAGGTAATTTACCTGTCAATTCAAACCCAATTACTTCGGGCATCAGCATGTAGAGCGGCTGACCCAACATGGCGGCTTCTGCCTCGATTCCGCCAACGCCCCAACCAACCACACCAAGGCCGTTGATCATAGTTGTATGCGAATCTGTTCCAACGAGCGTGTCAGGAATTGCAACGCTTCCATGCCGATCCTCTCTCACAAACACACCCTTCGCGAGAAACTCGAGGTTTACCTGATGGACAATTCCGACATTCGGCGGCACAACTCGGAAGTTATCAAACGCATGCTGCCCCCAACGAAGGAATTCGTAGCGTTCCTTGTTGCGTTGGAATTCGAGCTCTACGTTTGCCTCTAATGACTCATCGCTGCCAAAGCTGTCCACTTGAACCGAGTGGTCGATGACCAGGTCTACGGGAATCAGCGGGTTAATCTTTTTCGGATCACCACCCATTCGCTGCATGGCAGATCGCATGGCAGCCAAATCAACAACAGCCGGCACGCCTGTGAAATCCTGAAGCACAACTCGAGACGGTTTAAACGGAATCTCACATTGGGCGGGTGATTCGGCATTCCACGCAGCAAGATTCTTTACATCATCTTCGGTTACTACGAATCCGTCGCAATTTCTAAGAACAGACTCGAGTAATACTCGAATCGAGTACGGCAGCGAAGATATATTCCCCAGGCCGGCTTCCTCTAACTTCGACAGCCGGTAGATCCCCATGGGGCCGTTAGGCGTTTCGAATGTGTCACGTGCTCCAAAGGGATCAAAAACAGTTTCAGTACTCATGGTTTTTCCGATTGATTGTAGATTCCGAATCCGGATGTGTTCAGATTGCTGACGCTAGATCGCCATAATCCTCAATTTTAATGCAACGGCCATTCGAGAGACAATAGCCCGATTTGGCAATCAATGCTGTTAGTTCATCGATAGTCGAAGTAGGCAAAAAGGGGTTACTTTTCGTAAAATATCTTCGCGGTGCTACTTGTTGTTTGTCACAGATCCACCTCTTACACCGCGTAATTAATCCTATTCTTTTCATTTACAGCGTGGACGACTGTACCCATGACCACCTTAGACGACTTTCAAAGTACATTCAGAGCGGCATCGGGAATGCCATTTCATCCTGAATCACTTAGCTTTGCGAACATTGCCCTGATCAGTGATGTCAATGAAAGTGTGGCGCAGCTACTTAATGACCAGGTACACCAATTTCTCGCTGCCGCACTACCAAATTCATTTGAGATAACCACGATCAATTCAGAGAGTTACAATTCCGTTGCCAATATGCTCACGGCAATCGAACAGCTCACTCCAACAACAAACCTTATCTGCACTTACAGAAATCTTTACAACAGAAATGAAGATCTTCCGGAAAGCCTAGGGACTCACGTCGACGTACTAACCCAACGCGTGGATGTACCCGTTTTGCTGCTTCCCCGCCCCGACAGGGTTGATTTAACACGCCTGTCTCTTCAAGAGGTCATGGCAGTAACCAATCACTTGTCCGGGGACAATCACCTAATTAGTGTGGCTGCACATTTCACCCCTGAGGATGGCACACTGGTTCTTTCTCACATCGAGGACGAAGCAGCATTTAAACGCTACGAACAAGCCATCGGTCGCATTCCAGCAATACCGACAGAGTCGTCCACATCAGCTATTAAGAGTCAGTTATTGCACATGGCGAAGCAATTCATTTCATCTTGTGAGCATGAATTGGGAGAGCAACATTTCACGATCGAAAAACACGTTAATTTCGGGAAACCCTTAATAGAATACAAAAATCTTTGTAGCGAGCATCAAGTCGATTTGCTTGTACTAAACAGCAAGGATGCGGATCACGTTGCCATGGACGGCCCTGCATATGAGCTCGCCGTTGAAATGCGCAATATTCCGGTACTCTTACTTTGACCCTGACTTCGAATAACCGTTGCAGCAGCATACTGAGCTAACAGATAAAACATGTACACCCTTATCGCTTCAGCCGACGTACCGACTTCCGTCACTATCGTTTTCTCACTGTTTCTAACCGGCCTGATCCTATGCCTGGCTCTTGAAGAGAAACTTCATGCAAAGAAATCCGTCATTGCCGGATCGTTCGCTGTAATTTGCTTACTGGCCGGAGCAGCCTATGAGATTCTCCCATTTGGCGAAGTGGGAATTCCTCCTGTACCAGCGACACATGAAGCAGATGATCACGCGACGGACCACGACGAGCATGCCAGCGGCCACACGGTTGCGATGCCCGTCTATATTCCCGCAATTGACTGGGGAGTCATCGCTATTATTCTGGGTTCGAGCATTTTTGTGGACGTCACTACCAAGTCCGGACTTTTTACATGGATTGCGATCAAGGTAACGAAAGCATCACGCGGTGATCCACGACGACTCCTGATCTTTTATGGAATCATGACAGTCGTGTTTTCCGCTGTACTGAATAACGTCACCGCAATGATCATTGTCGGATCACTTACGGTAGTCTCTCTTGAGCGATTGGGAATTCGCGAGAAGCTGCTAGGTTTTCTATTGATTGAAGGTCTGCTAACCAATATCGGTGGCCTGCTGACTCTCATCAGCAGCGTGCCGAATATTATCGTGGGTAACGCTGCGGGAATTAGCTTTGCGACTTTCTTCATCAAGTCCAGCCCGTATGTTGTGGTCGCCACGGCAATCACCCTTTACCTCGGTGCCCGCATCTTCAAAATCGAAGCGTTAAAGGATGAGGAGGAAAGAACTCGGGCTGAACGGCAGGTAATGCAATTCGACGAAAACGACGGAGTAACCAGTTGGGCATTCTTTCGGTTCTCAGCCGTCGTGCTTTGCCTATTCATCATTACCATCGCCTGCACCTCGGTTCTGCCATACGTTAAAGATCTTGGGATGGGGTACGTCGCACTCTCGTTCGCAATGGTCATGCTCTTGAGATACCGCTCAACTGCCGACCAATTCTATCGGGCAGTCGACTGGGATTTACTGGGATTCTTCATGTGCCTGTTTGCCGTTATCTACGTCATGGAATGGGCCGGCGTACTTACCGCAATAGGAAATGGCATGAAACAAGTCTTAGCCGACCCTGCAAGTGCAACGGCGAACGCCAGAGATGTAAGCACGATGCTCGTTGGAGCAGCTGGTTTCAGCAGCGTCACGGATAACATCCCATTGGCGGCGATGCTCGCCAATATCCTGGAAGTAGAGTTGCAGACTCCATCGGAATCAAAGCTCTGGTGGTCCGTGATCTTTGGCGCCAATCTGGGCGGAAATATCACGCCGATCGGTTCTGCGTCCACGCTCGTTGCTGTAACCATCATGCACAAGCAAAAGCTCAATATGTCCTTCAGCGCCTTTATTAAAGCTGCCGGATTATTTGCAATTGTTCAGATCTTGCTCGCGCTGGCTTATGTCGTCCTGGTGCTTTGATAGCGCTCCATGATCGATCCCAACTGGCAACTGGCTTAGGACAAGTGGATCTCGGGTATCAGGTCAGCGTTAATCTCGATCTTTGGATACTCTTCGGTAGAGTCCAGGATTTCCTGACAACACGTCGTTAGATCGCCGATGAATTTTACGAGATCCAGTCCCTCGTATAGGTCACCGTATTCACTTAGATACTTCGTGCTGCTGTTGTATAGCTTGCGCGCACCGCGGATATTTCCGTTTACAAAGTGATGAAGACACACAGCCACTTGAATCAGTCCCTGGTAAAACGTCCTGCCGTGACCATGAAAGTCCTGCCACAGATCCTCCCAGACTTCATGGGCTTCAAAGAACTCGAATTCATTGAAGTATTCGATTCCCTTGAGATACCGCTCATCGAATTTTGTGGGCTCGGTCAACTTTGGACTCCAATCAGGTCTGAGGCCGTACAGTAATTGAGAGTGATAAATAGTGCTTCACAATGATAGCCGGAAAAGGTTACGATTGTGAAGTTGCACGCGTCAGGATTACCACAGCACCACACCAGGACAAATCATCTTCATGCCACAGTCTCCAGAGAAACGCCATGCAATGAAGGTGGTAAGGCAGTTAGCCAAGGACTATGCCGATGCGGAATGTGCTTTGAACTTTCGCACACCATATCAATTGCTAATCGCCACGATTCTCTCAGCGCAATGTACAGATGAGCGTGTAAACATTGTGACTAAAAGCCTTTTCAATGAGTTCCCAAATGCAAAACGCATGGCCGCGGCGACTCAAAAGCAAATCGAAAAGCATATAAAGAGCGCCGGATTCTTTCGCGCGAAAGCCAAGAATATAAAAAGCTGTTCCGAAGATCTCGTAAACCTGCATGGCTCAAAAGTGCCACAGGACTTTGATGCACTCGTGAAACTCGCCGGAGTCGGACGCAAAACAGCCAACGTCGTCATGGGCGTGGCTTGGGGAATACCAACCGGCGTCGTCGTCGATACGCACGTCGGGCGAATAAGCCGGCGACTCGGAATCACATCTGAAACAGATCCTGTGAAAGCGGAGCGTGAGTTGATTTCAGTAATACCCCAAGCTGAATGGATTGATTATTCCCACCGAATGATTCATCATGGTCGTGCTGTGTGCAACGCGCGCAAACCAGATTGCGAAAACTGCCGAATGAAACGGTTTTGTCCACGCATTGGAGTTACCGCTTAATCTGCCCGTTTCCCACCAACCTTACTAAAAACTAATCACGGAGTTTGGAGCGATGATCCTAACCGGCGAAGAAATCAGGAGACGCATGGGGGAAACGATTAATATCGACCCTTACAACCCTGATAACCTAAACCCGAATAGCTACAACCTCACTCTCCATGACGAATTGATGGTCTATGAAGAAGTTGTGCTAGATATGCGACAGGTGAATCGTGTCCGCCGAATCAAAATTCCGGAGACAGGACTCGTTCTGAATCCTAACCAGTTGTATCTTGGACGCACCGTGGAACGCACAGAAACACACGAGCTTGTGCCAATGATTGAAGGGCGCAGCAGCATTGGACGCCTCGGCTTGTTCGTACATATTACCGCTGGATTTGGTGACGTCGGCTTTTGCGGTTTCTGGACGCTTGAAATGTTTGCCGTTCAGCCAGTAAAGATTTACCCTGGCATTTCAATTTGCCAGATTTTCTATCATGAAGTTGCCGGTGAGATAACCGAGTATCAAAGTGATAAGTATCAAAACAATCGTGATATCCAGCCAAGTCTGCTCTATCGCGAATTGAATCCGGACGCTGAAAAAGAAGATCCTCAACTTACTTTGAACTTCACGCGCACGGCAAAATAGTCCACCCCCTGAGATTTACTGTCATTGAGGGGTTTGACCACTTCAAATAAGCGCATCTAGGATAGAGCGATAGAAGTAGCGATAAAAGTATCTGGATTAGACGTCTGTCAAACACAGGCATTTAATGGCAGATCAACGCAAGAAACCACAGATAATCCCTGTTGGCAAATGCGCTGCGAGTCGTTCGCTGAAATTCCTTTACTGAGCCGTGAATCAACCGATGAACAAGTCCGAAGCCAATGGTCAAAACGTAGATCTTCCTAGAATCGAAGCAGCGGTCAAGGAAATCCTTGCTGCAGTTGGGGAAGACCCTGAACGCGAAGGATTGATTGAAACGCCCGGGCGCGTGGCGCGCATGTACGCAGAGATGTTTGGCGGCCTCCACACCGACCCCACCGAACACACCAAGAAATTCTTTCCGGAAGAGTACGACGAAGTGGTACTCGTACGGGATATCAGCTTTTGCAGTATGTGTGAGCACCATCTCTTGCCCTTTATCGGTAAAGCACACATCGGTTACATGCCGGATGGAAAGGTCATCGGGTTGAGTAAGCTTGCGAGAGTCGTTGAAGGGTTTGCTCGTCGTCCACAAGTACAAGAGCGAATGACCCAACAAGTTGCGAATTTGTTGGTGGAAGAATTAGGTGCAAAAGGGGTCGCAGTCGTCCTTGAGGCTTCACACAGTTGCATGTCGATTCGCGGCGTTCGCAAGCCTGGCAGTATCACGGTCACGAGTGCGATGAAGGGTATTTTCCGTTCAAACTTATCCAGCCGCAGCGAAATGATGCAGCTGATTTATGGAAACCGCGGTTAACAGACGTGGCACTACTCTGGCACATCCTACACTTTGCCTTTCGCCTGAATCTAGGCATGCTGATTGCAATGGCGATCACATCTCCGCGCCACGTAACTAGTGGATTCTTTCGTGTGCATCTTTGGGTTGCAATGGGAATCAACGCGCTTGCCGCCATGGTCGTTTACATGATCGGTAGCGATTACGTACCCGAAGTGCGCGACCAGTTACTTACACAGTCTATTTTGCTTACGGTTGGCAGTTATGCAGGTGCGGTCTGCTGGCTTTATGAAAAACACAAACTGGGACGTATTTTTATCGTTGTGTTAGTAGTGCTCACGGGATACACGGCCTGGATCGCAACTCCCGAAGTCAGTACATGGGACATCCGACAGACGCTGATCGAATGCAGTGACATAATTACCAGCAGCCTAGCAGTCGGTTCAATCATGACAGCGATGCTATTGGGTCACTGGTATTTGAACACGCCAACGATGGATCTGATGCCGCTGAGGTTATTGCTAAAATTTGCTGCAATTGCGATCCTCCTGCGAGTCATCACCATTTCGATTGGTGAAGCGTGCTTAATTATGTACCAAAGTGAGTTGGTAAACACACAATGGTGGATCTTTGTTGGACTCCGATGGCTGGCTGGCATTATCGGTACAAGTATCATGCTGTGGATGACTTGGGTCACCCTGCGAATTCCGAATACTCAAAGTGCAACTGGGATCCTGTATGCGGCCACCATTCTAGTTTTCATCGGCGAGTTAACTGCACAGATACTGTCAGACACGGGCCTTTATCCATTATGATGACTCAGCGATGATTGGCTCGATTGCTTGCTGGTCAGCCGGATTGATACAGGAATATTCATGAATATCACAGCCATTTGCCAAAACTGTGAAAATGTGTTCCGGGCACCGTTAACGGATACGAGTGATGGCGTGAATTGTCCCCATTGTGACCATCGGCATGTAGTTCCGACTGGTGCCGTAGTGCCACATGACGAAGGGGTAACCATTACACGCTGCGTTGTGTGCCCGAGCCGAGAGTTATATCTACGCAAGGCGTTTTCTCAGCGATTGGGGCTTGCCATTATCGCAACAGGATTCATTCTCAGTAGCATTGCCTGGGCAAATCATCACATCTGGTGGTGTTATGGCATTTTGATGGCCTCGGCTGTCATCGACTTCTTGCTTTGGATGGTCGTGAAGAATCTCCTGCAATGTTACCGATGTCATGCTGAATACCGTGGTTATATCGAAACGGATCAACACACCTTGTTTAGTCTTGAAGTACATGAGAAATATCGTCAGGAGAAACATCGCCTCGCTGAACAAGCGCGAGCTGACGCGTTTGCAAAAAAGCACGCAGACAGCGAAACTGACGCATAGCTTAAATAGTGTACCTACGCTGCCGACTAACTAAAGCGTGCAAACCACATGATCGATCCCGATAGAATGCGAATCCAGGAAGACCTGCGCGGGATCATTCAAGGTGACGTGCGTTGTGATGATGTCTTTCTGCAACTCTATGCAAGTGATGCCAGCATTTACGAAATCAAGCCATTGGGAGTGGTGCGGCCTCGCAATCTCGATGACGTCATTGCGCTCGTGCGCTATGCAAATAACCGCAATATTTCATTACACCCGCGAGGCAGCGGAAGTGGTCTAGCCGGTGAATCGCTCGGTTCCGGCATTATCGTTGACATGGCTCATTCGATGCGCCGCATTCTACAGTTCGACGGTGAATCCATTCGCATACAACCTGGCGTCGTGCATCAGCAACTAAACAAGTTTCTGGCCCGTCATGACCGAGTATTTGGGCCTGACCCAGCCACCAGTGCTGTTTCCACAATGGGAGGTGCCATCGCCTTAGATGGCAGCGGTAGTCACTGGTTAAAGTACGGTTCAACGCGGGCCTATGTCGAGGCACTTCAAGTGGTACTTGCTGATGGAACGGTCCTAGATGTCGGCCCCAACAAGAACATCGAAACACTCTGTGCAGTTCCACAGGTTCGTGGTGTCCTGCACAAACCGCAATCCCGGCTGGATGATATCGAGTCTCGAATGAAGCAACTCGTCATTGGACATCGAGACATCATCAAAGAACATACTCCTTCAAGCCTTACGCACCGCTGTGGTTATCACCTAAATGGCATCTTGAAAAATGAGCACTTCAATTTAGCGAAGCTGTTTACCGGTTCAGAGGGGTCGCTGGGGATCATTACTGAAGCCACGATACGCACCAGTCCCCTTCCTGGTTTTCGCGGTCTTGCTCTACTATTTTTCGATCGTATCGAGAAAGCAATCGAGGCCTCGAGGCTAGCCGTCAACATGGGTGTGAGTGCCTGCGATATGATCGACCGCCGTTTACTTGCACTGGCACGTGCAACAAGCAGTAATCTAGGAAAAGCAATTCCCTCGGATGCCGAAGTCATGCTCCTGGTGGAGATGGACGCTGAAAACTCTCAGGATGTGCGACATCGACTGCGGATGATTATCGACCGTATTCAGCACCGGGAAAACCTGGCATACACGGCAAGAACCGCTGTAGACGAACGTGAAGTTAGTCAAATCTGGTTATTGATGAAAAACGTCATTCCAATGCTTTACCGGCTCGAAGGTTCACGCCGTGCTATTCCGTTTGTTGAAGA
>PAXU01000022.1 GCA_002714565.1 Rhodopirellula sp. | reverse complement strand
GCAGCTTCCAAGTCACCAGTCAGGATTTCCTCCCTTGGCCCAACCAAGCCAAGACTTACGCGGTTTTCAGATATTGGAATATGCCAAAACCAACAATCCCCACACTCTGTTTGGGCGATTAAAGTCAAAACCTGATCTGAGAACATTGACACCGCAGAATCATAGTACGTCCAAATCGAGGCATTCTTCCGGCATGTGTCAAACTCTTTTACGCCTAACTTATTGGCTAAGAACGATTGCTGGCCACTGGCATCCACAACTAGCGAGGTTANGACTTCTACTGGATTTCCAGCGTCATCAGTAACACGAACTCCAACTACCTCATTGTCCTCACCAAAAATAACCTTCTGCACGCGAAAGCCTTCTAGGACAGTAGCTCCACATTCTGCCGAATGTTCAAGTAATATTTGGTCAAGAACAGACCGTTCGACATGCCAAGTATCTTCCAGACCGCCATTCTCAGGCCGCCCGAAAATAAAAGGGCTGGTTTCTTTACCCGACCGAGATGCGAATTGCACTCCAATTTTATTCGGGAATCCAGCCTTGCTAAGCTTTTCAGCCACGCCTAGTTCTTTAAACACTGCGTTTGCAGCTGGCATCAATGACTCGCCAACATGGGGTCTTGGAAAGCGAGACCGTTCAAATACNACCGTCTTCAAACCCTCACGCGCGAGCATTGTCGCAGCAGTGGAACCCGCTGGGCCCCCGCCAATAACTACGCAGTCCGCACTGTCTGGAATAATTTTTTTAATCATGATTCTTACCTGAACGCCCCAATAAGATCGATAAGGCATCGGTCAGCACCGGGTCTCTGAACTGATAACCATGCTCCAAAAGTTTATTTGGGACAACACGCGTGCTGTGAAGTAATAATTCTTCTGCCATTTCCCCTAAGACAGTTCTTGCTACGAAGCCTGGTAAAGGGAGAATCGTTGGCCGCCTGAGCACAGACCCCAGAGCCTTCACAAACTCTAAATTGGTACATGCATTTGGGGAAACCACGTTTACAGGTCCGGAAATGGCATTATTCTGCAGACAGAACATTAATGATTGGACAACATCGTCAATAGTAACCCAACTCCAGTACTGACGTCCGTTACCAACTTTGCCTCCAAGGCAAAAGTTAAAGGGTCGAAGCAGTTCTTTCAAGGCTCCTCCCTGAGGGGACAAAACTATGCCGAATCGTGTTTTGACAAGCCGTACATTACTATCCCGCAGTAAGTCAGTGGCTTGCTCCCACTCTTGCGCNGTTCTAGAAAGGAAAGTCTCGTCAGAAGGGGATGCTTCATCNTCAAGCNNTTCGTCACCCCTGTCGCCATAAAATCCTATNGCCGATGCNGAAACAAGGACNTTAGGNGGATTTGCCAGTCCAGAAACCGTTTTAACTAGTAACTCTGTGCTAGAGACTCTACTATCCCGGATACGGCGTTTCTGCTTCGTTGACCACCTCTTACCTGCTATATTTTCACCGGCTAGATGAACGATTGCATCAAAACCTTCTAGTTTCTCTGCATCTATCTGCCCTCGAGATGGTTCCCAGTAAACACCTTCGCTTGAGCCTGCGTCCCGGTGGATACGAGTAATTTGGTGTCCTAAAGTCTCGGCAAAATTGCAGAATCGCTGGCCAATCACCCCACTGCTGCCTGTTACCGCGATTGACAATCGCTTGCTGTCTTTCCAATCCGACGCGTACTGCACATCCTGCACTGATGTGTGGTGCCTGTATGCAAACAAACTATCGATCATTCTTGTCAAGGTACGACGGAATATAGGTTCTGTTAGCATCTTCAACGGCGGCGCAAACTCTATTTCATCTGTAAGTGTACAAGTGCCGTCGGAGTTGTCACCAAACGAATGCAGATGCGTCCAGTGGGCAAAGGGGCCCTTGCGCTGGGTATCCCTAAATCGAAATGGGGGAGCGTAATCTGAATGTTCGGCCACCCACTTCCTACCAATAAATGGAGCTATTGGCACCCTAAATACTGTCTCGGTCCCATTCGATAAATTAGCCGCTAACGTTTCAACCTGAAGAGCCTTCCAAGGTGGTGCTAAACGGTAGAACAACTTCGGATTACTGTGCCACTTAAAGGCTACTTCAGGCCTTGCAGGTAACGTGGTTGATATCTGGTAATGCACCGATCTCACCCCGCGATTGGCATTAAGGCGTCAGCATACTCACTACTCTTTGCGAGTTGATTTAGCTTATTTAATGCGTGAGTTTCGATTTGACGTACACGTTGGTGAGACACACCAAGCCTCTCAGCAATAACCCGCAGAGTCTGCTTCTGCCCCTTTATCCCAAACCGATTCTCTAAGACGTCACGTTCACGGGCATTGAGTTGATTCAATAGTGCTTCAATGAGGTTTAGGACGACGTTTGGATCATCGCAGAAACCACCTTGCGAGGAATCTGGAACTGAGACCAATACCTCCGGTCCAATATCTTCAGCTAACGAAAGCTTTTGTTGCTTTTGAACATAACGCAACATTTGGCGTCTTACGCATGTCGTTGCAAAAGTACTAAATCGGTATCCNAGTAAAACATTAAAACGATCGACACATANCGGAAGAGCCTCTATGCCTACAGACAATAGTTCATCGAAGCTCATGCGCGGACTTATGTAAGATTTNGCCAGAGACATGACCAGCCGCACATTTGCACGGATCAGAATATTTCGATAGGTGAAATAGCAGGACACCAGCTGTTTAGCATTTGAGATATCTTGCTGATTAATCTGGTCTTTAGCAGCACGTGCTTTTATATCGATTAGATGCTGCTTTATGGCTCCAATTCTCAGAAACANATCTGATTCCATTTCGGGTGAAACGAGCTTGTAACTGCAAAAGTCACNTGTGTAGCTATTTAATGACTTGATGTATTCAGGCGTNTCATATGGCACACCGTCATCTTCATCAATTACCGAGTCCAGTAAACTTCTTATGCTGTATTCTTNCCCANATTGCACCACATCAAAAAAACAATTTTGAAGNGACAGCTTTGATAGTAGTAAATTGAGTTCCTTANAAAGACTACGATCAACCACCGCTGTTTGTGTTTTTTTACTTATTTCCGCCAACACAGNCATNTTCNCCTNCNCAAATCGTTCATAACGTTCATCTGATGNTATTTATATCGCTATCAANTCTANTTTGCAACACGNAAAACGTTCAAAACANTCATTTATCTGTTATTTTTCGAATTCTGTATATTTATTGTTTGATTACCAGCCTTTCGCGTAAGAATATGACCTAAATAGAAGTGGACTACGTCAACTAAGGTGCAACCTTTCGAGAACTGAGTCGTGAANAATTCAGTGGTAAATTCTGTATCTCCGAAACAAATGGCTCAGCTAATAGGAGCAAGCGAATCATCCGTTAAAAGATGGTGTGATACCGGACGAATCCCCAGCAAACTAACGCCTGGAGGACACCGAAGAATTGAAGTAGCGACGCTACTAGGGTTTGTGAAGTCTTCAAAATATGAATTACATCAACCGGAACTTCTNGGNATCAAGAATGCCTCAATCGATCATTCAGATACAGAACTAACACAGNATATCATCTTCGATGCTTTAACCTGTGGTAATCTTGACGAGGCATTCATGCATACCTCGTTAGCTTTTGTTGGCGGGAAAAGTTTACCGAGCCTACTAGATGAAGTAATTACACCAGTATTTGCAAGAATCGGTGACGAATGGGAGTGTGGCGAGTTACATGTATATCAGGAGCGCATCGCGTGCAGAAACTTATCGCAACTGCTTCTTCGCTTAAGGGATCTGATAACCATTAATCCACATGGCCCAATGGCTATTGGTGGCGCATTATCTGGNGATCCTTATGAACTTCCGTCTTTAATGGTTGAATTAATGCTGCTGGACGCTGGTTGGAAAGCAAACTTCCTTGGAGCAAATTTACCAGTACAAAGTATTCTTTCAGCCGTTGACAACCTACAGCCNGAATTGATTTGGCTTAGTGTTAGCAGTATTAATGACNCATTGGATGCTTTTGCANCCGATATGGCGGATATCTGGGAAAAGGCACATGGCACNCCAATCGTTGTTGGGGGACGAGCTCTAACCAGTGAACTGNGAANNAATATTCGCGCAAGTNTATTCTGTGACAATATGCAGCAGATGTTTGATTGCTTAGCAACACTCAACACGAGCGCTCGCCGATTGATGATTGAACCCAAAGACAACTAACTGACTTGCTCGGTCAACTTACTGCCTAGGGCACATCTACTTTTTAAACAAATAATGTTTAACGACCCATTCTTGCCCATCTGCAAAACCAAACAGTTCGGCAACAGCCAAGAAGAAAATACGCCAACGATTAAACCACCGTTGGCTATGTTTGCCATAGTGTTCGGCTAAACAAGTGAGAACCTTTTGCTTGTTCTGATCAATTAATCTCAACCAGGCTTCCGCAGTGAGCTGATACTGCTTACCATCCCAAAGCCAGGAGTCCTCAAGGGTCCAGCCATTTGCTATTTTCGGAAGCAACTCCGCTGACGGCATTATTCCACCGGTGAAAAAATATTCAGACATCCAGTCGGATGGCCCTTCCACATCAAATAAATATGTTTTCTCTCGATGNCAAAACACATGAACAAAAAGCTTTCCTTCTGGGGTCAGCCAGTCCCACATACGTTCAAANAACATCTCATGATTCCTAACATGCTCGAACATCTCGATCGATACGATCCGGTCAAAAACACGTTTNGGTGCAAAGCTATTGATATCTGCAGTAATTACTTGAATCCNNTCAGATAGATTTCTTTCTGCAGCTCGTTTCTCAATAAACTTACGCTGGGGTTGCGAGTTGGATACAGCAGTAATTTGTGAATTTGGGAAAGATTCGGCCATCCACAAGGTTAACGATCCCCAGCCGCATCCTAGTTCAAGAATATTTGCTCCATCGTAGACCTGCGCGTGATCGCAACTAGCTTTTAGCGAATTTNCTTCGGCCTCATCAAGGCTTTGATCCGATGATTCNAAGAAACAACAACTGTATTTACGTCGGCTNCCAAGAACCAATTCGAAGAATTCCGGCGGCAACTCATAATGCTGTTGATTCGCTGCTTCTGTCTCGTAAGCAATTTGCCCCAGCTCGGAGTTGTCTGGATAAAGTGATGTAGCACTCTTGATCGCTTTTAGTCTTTCACGACATAAACGACGAATCCCACGCCGAATGATCCAATCCGGCAACATTCCTCGTTCCGCACATTCGATACCGACTTTGCCGATCATTCATAACTCCTAAATATTTGCATTTTTCGGCCAAGGAAAAAAAGCGGATGTTTGCCTTTGATATTCACGATAATGCTCTCCATATGATTCAACCATATGGCGCTCGGTTAATGGTATCCCTGTTTTAAACAGCAAGAGATAGAGCACTGTCAAAGGGTGAATCGCGTATAACCAGCCATAATTAAACTGCAATGCCAACGGCAGGTAACTGCACCAATGAAGCCATTCAAAGAAGTAATTCGGGTGTCTGGAATACTTCCACAAACCGGATTTACATATCCGTTCGTTGGTTACTCCTTCAAGCCTTAGTTTTCGATGGAGCGTAAGCTGATAATCTGAAATCGTTAAGCCCAGAAATGAAACCGCAGCGACTACAATCCCCATTACGTCATATATGCTTAGCCTAACTGGCAGCTTCGGGTCAAAAGAGAAGACAACGAACGGTGTGGCAAATAGAAGTACAAAGATTGCCTGCAATTGATAAAACGCAAACATCTTGGCCTGCGCATTTGCACCCCATTGGCCTTTAGCTTTTTCATAACGAGCATCTTCCGGCAACAACCGATAACGCAGATAGAGTGTTAGACTTAATCGCAAGGTCCAGACAGACAGCATGGCTATCACTGCATAATGGTGGATGTAATTCTGCAACGGGTTAACCAAAATGAGCGTAATCGCAAAGGCACCGACACACAGCGTCCACACCAGATCAACAAGGCTGCTCTTTTGAGTCTTTCGCTGCCAAAGCCAAAGCATACCCATCACGACAGCACACGAAATGTAACCCAGAACGAGGACTAGCATCTGATTTAAACCCTAGAGTTTTAAGAATGTCAATTGGGCATCATTACAACGCCGTTCTGCGAAACCCGCTATGCAATACGCCAGATAGTAGTCCCATAACCGCATAAAACGTTCGTCAAATCCCAAGCGTTGTATATCAGTTCTATTGCTGTGAAATCTTTCTCTCCAGATAGCCAACGTTTTAACGTAGTGTTCGGTGATATCACGATAATTTAGTAACTGAAGATTCGTATTTCTTTCAATTGTTTGAAGAATCAGGCGATTGGATGGCAAAAAACTTCCCGGAAATACAAACTCACGAATAAAATCGGTACCACGGCGATATTTTTCGAAAATCTGTTCGCGAATAAGAATAGCCTGAATGAGTCCTTTTCCACCTGGTTTAAGTAAACGGTCGCAAACCGAAAAATACTGNGGCAGAAACTTTTCCCCGACCGCTTCGATCATTTCGACTGATAGCAACTTATCGTACTTGCCATCCAAATGTCGGTAATCCGAGTTCACCGGAAACACCAATCCCTCAAGGCTTTCCGTCTTTATCTTCTCTTTGACGTGATTAAATTGTTCGGTAGAAATGGTTGTCGTCGTTACCTTGCATCCATAGTTCTTCGCCGCAAAGCAGGCCATCCCACCCCAACCGGTTCCAATTTCAATTAAGTGATCATTTCGTTGCAGGCTTAATTGCTGACAGATATTATCCATCTTCAAGTTAGCGGCCTCTTCCAACGTGCTTGAATCGTTTTCAAATTCCAGACAAGAGTAATTTAAAGACTCATCCAGAAACAACTGAAAAAAGTCATTGCCCAAATCATAGTGCTCGTGAATATTGCGTTTACTTCCACTGACGGAATTCTGCCTGCGCCATGTTTGGATTGCGCGAGCCAGTCGTTTTATTATTGACACACGTTTATTGACCTGATCGTTAGCTGCATCAGACCTAATAAAGATCCTAAACACATTAACAAGATCATCAGTATCCCATACACCGTCAATGTAGGCATCTGCCACCCCCAGTTCGCCATCTCGAAGCAGTTTGCGATAAAATTCTGGGGATGAAATTGTCAGACCAGCCTTCAGCACTGCTGCTTCTCTATTTGAAGCATTACCAGCGGTACCGTAGCTACCCCAGGGATCAGTGATGTTCAGGCAAACGTCAGCTAGAGATGCGAGCTCTTTTTTTAGCACACGACGCATTAATGGAGAGCGTTGCTTCATGAAAACACCTTCTAGCACAACAGCCTATCAGCTAGATTCTCGACGAGTCTTTTTTGGATGGGAAAAGAATGTAACCTTCTTAAGGAACAATTTGAACGCCTGCAAGTGGATTCGAGCATAAACGAGCAAAGGCATGACAGGAAACCGACAAGACATTTGAAATGATCGCCAACGTGTAAGCGGTAATCGCTGCATTAACAAAGAAGCCTTTATTGCCAGTGTTCCTTCTTCTACTACGCGAACACTGGCAAGCAGTTCTTTTCCCGGTTGCTTAAATCGCCATATATAATCCTGATTCATCGGCATAAACGGCGACACATGCAAGGACTTTTCCAGACGTCGCAGTTCGTCAGAAGGACCGGTCCATTGCTGCGGCTCCAAAACATAACAGTAACGCTCATTCCACGGTGTGTTGTGAACCTCAGCAACAACGTTTACGAGCGATGATGTGCTGTCATTATCGTAGACAAAGTAGAACGATACTGGATTCATCTGAAAGCCAAAATGCCGCAGATTCGTAAGTAACCGAACGGGCCCTGCTGGTCGACTTCCAGTTTCTTGCTCAACTAAATCTCTCACCGAATCTATCAGCGGCGTAGCAGGGTCGCCCAAATGATCGCGTCGCCGAAACCAAAAGAGGTTAAACGATTTACATGACCAAAATAATCTTCGGTTAAAGATCTGGTCGAGCTCTGCCAGATCGAGAAAGACCATATACAATCCATAACGAAATGCGTGAGTTCGCTCACGCAACCTTTTATGCAAAACGGTCCCGCGATAAATACAACTATGCATTTATCCCTGCTCTTTCAATAGCATTGACAACTGCCATGCCACTCCGAAGTCCATCTTCATGAAATCCATGCCCCCAATAGGCACCACAAAACGACAGGCCATTCTGGCAAATCAACTCATGGTGCTGACTTTGAGCATTTTGTCGTTCCCGATTAAAAAGAGGATGCTCGTACCGGAACTCACGTATAACATATTCCGGTGCAATCGAATGTTGTGGATTTAGTGTGACGAAATGTCTATCCGGACAATCTAATTGTTGCAAGATATTCATATCATATGTCAGCGTAGCAAAGTCGCTATCCTGTTTAGGTATATGGTAATTCCACGCCGACCAGATTTTTCTGCGTTTGGGCATCCAACTCGAGTCACGGTGCAACACGGCAGTATTTGGTTGGTACGCAAATGCTGACAAAATGTTCTTTTGGTAATCACTCAAACAGTTGTGGGCAATCCGTAAAGCCTGATCCGAGTGGCAAGCTACAATCACATGGTCGAATACCTGATCCGTCTCACCATTACCAAGCAATATGCGAAATTGATCATTTTGCTTGGCAACTTGTTGCACAGGGGTGTTGGTTAAAAATCTCGCATTTGAAGTTTCAACTATCCGATCGACATATGTTTTTGATCCCCCAGAGATCACATACCAGATAGGACGGTCTTTGATTTGTAGCATTCCATGGTTCTCATAAAATTCAATCATTGATCGAAACGGAAAATCGACAATTTTCTCAGCCGGAGAGGACCAAATGGCTGCAGCCATAGGCAAAAAATATTTCTCGTAAAAGCGTCGNCTAAATCTATGTTGTTCGAAGAACTCGCCGACAGTTATTCGGGGACTTAGTGACGAGTTAATTACCTTGGCTTTTTTGTTGAATCGCAGAATATCCGACAAAAACCGATAGTGTGCAGGGTCGAAAAANCTCTTTTTTTGCGCGAAGAATGTAGACAGTGAGTNTCCAGAATATTCCAGACCGCTTTTCTNGCACTGAACACTAAAGCTCATGGCTGTGGGACGGGCCGTTACGTTCAACTCTTCCAGCAATTTACAGAAACCCGGATAAGTTTTCTGGTTGAAAACAATGAAGCCGGTATCAATATCTACGGAATACTCAGGATATCCCACAGAAATGGTGTTAACATGCCCGCCTAACGTCTCATCTTTTTCAAAAACTGTTACTTCATGATCTGGGCTCAGATAGAACGCTGCTGTNAGCCCAGAGATCCCGCTACCGATTACCGCAATTTTCATTTCGAGGCTATTTCTCGGGTGGGGCTTGATTGCTGAACAACCGAGCCAGGCTAAAAATNAACTATTCTAGAAAAAAACGTAAAAATGTCGTTGCAAAAATGTCGTCTAGCGTAAGGGTCTCATTATAGATGGTTAACTATCAATACATATCGTGCTTAAAGGCAACTCAAATGCGATCATTTTCATATAAGCGTGCTTGTATTTTTTCACTTGCGGCACTCATGATTTCTACGTCGGTAGCGGATGCNCAAATCAATTGGTCGCAATGGAGAGGGCCCAACCGCACCGGAAAAATTGCCGATTTGGAGCTGCCAACAGCACTTTCTGGTGATGCGATTAAGGTTGCATGGAAGTCGCAACACGGACCAAGTTACTCCGGACCAGTCGTGGCTGAAGGCATGGTATTCACGACCGAAACNAAAGATCGAAAATATGAGGTTGTAACAGCATTCAACGTGGATAGCGGTAAGCCTGTTTGGCAAACAAAATGGGAAGGTGCAATGGCCGTTCCATTCTTCGCTAAGGCAAACGGAGACTGGATTCGCTCAACTCCAGCCTATGCAGATGGAAGATTATTCGTAGCTGGAATGCGTGATGTATTGGTATGCTTAGATGTCAAAACTGGGAAAATCGTCTGGAAAAAGGACTTCGTCAAGGAACTTAACACCTCGCTGCCGTCCTTTGGATATGTAAGTTCACCCTTAGCCCATGAAGGTAGCGTATATGTTCAGGCGGGTGCATCCATCTGTCGACTAGATGCTAAAACAGGCGATATTATCTGGAGNGCAGCAAAGGATGCTGGAGGGATGAATGGTAGTGCCTTTTCCTCGCCAACTATTGAAGATATTCACGGGGTTCGACAGCTAGTTGCTCAGACTCGATCTGCGTTGTGTGGTATGTCACTAGAATCCGGACAATTGTTATGGAAACAAGAAGTTCCTGCTTTCCGGGGTATGAATATTGTCACTCCCTGCAGGCATGGGAATGGTTTTTTTACGTCAAGCTACGGTGGCGGCTCATTCTTTTTTGATATCACCCTTGAAAATGGAAAATTCAAGAGCGTTGAGCGTTGGCGAAACACAATACAGGGTTATATGTCTTCACCGGTAATCATTGACAATCATGCTTACATGCACCTTCGCAATCGTCGCGTTGTATGTATGGACTTATCCGACGGAGATGTTGAGTGGACATCGACACCTCAAGGTGAATATTGGAGTATGGTAACTAATGGTCGCCAAATNCTAGCACTAGATGCAAACGGCTCACTTCTGCTNGTAAACGCGACTCCGACAAAGTTTGANATCGCGGATAAGTTGAAAGTCAGCGGCGAGCCTGCTTGGGCACATTTGGCGGTTATCAANGGGGCTGTTTTCATCCGCGATCTCAAAAACCTGACTCGCTTGTCATGGCAAGTACCTTCGAAATAGTCAGAAACATTGTATTGGTTGNAGATTGCGGCNAAAAACGGGCTTGCTTGAACTCGTCTAGAGTTGGCGCTGATGATTGCGGTCTATGTCACTCCCGACTAGGTTTAATAGTTTACGCAGTTGAAGTGACTACATATGGATTCTGATAAAATACAGTGGCTCCGGGTGTTCCCGTTNTTGCTAATGCATTTGGCTGTGTTTACAGCCTTCCTTACGGGCGTTAGCACAACGGCTGTGGTCGTTGCCATTGCGCTGTACTTAATAAGAATGTTCGGAATTACTGCGTTCTACCATCGTTACTTCTCCCATCGAGCATTTAAAACCAGTCGTGTGGTTCAGTTTCTCGGCGCATGCCTTGGAAATTCAGCGGTCCAGAGAGGNCCATTATGGTGGGCCGCTCATCATCGTAAGCACCACATGCATTCGGACTCNGACTTAGATGTCCACTCTCCCCATCAGCATGGTTTCTGGTGGAGTCATGTNGGTTGGTTCATGACCAAAAAGAATTATCGATCAGATCACAAAGCGATAAAGGATTTTGCGGCATTTCCGGAATTGCGTTTCCTCGATAAGTTTGATTGGTTCGTACCGTTATGCTTATTTGGTTCCTTATTTCTGCTAGGTGAATACTTTCAATCCGCTGGATTCGCAACTAGTGGCTGGCAATTGGTCGTTTGGGGTGGAGTGATTTCTACCGTATGCCTTTACCACATGACATTTGCAATAAACTCGCTTGCACACCTACTCGGGACACAGGATTTTAAAGTGCGCGACCACAGCCGCAACAACTGGCTGTTATCCTTGTTCACATTAGGTGAAGGGTGGCACAACAATCACCACAAGTTTCCTGCAAGTGCTCGTAGCGGTCTGCGTTGGTGGCAAATTGACATCACCTATTACGTATTGTTAGTTCTGAGGATGCTACGAATCGTCCACTCTTTTCAGAACACTCCCAATGCGGCTGCTCAAACACGAGGTCGTTTACCGGCTAATTCCTAGCATTTTGCACCAGGTCCAAATCGTGTTGATTATCTTATTTGTTTTGATTGCTATTCGACCGTTATTAATCTACACCAACTCCCGATTTACTCATTCAAGAGCAAAAGGGATTCTAGAGGATAGCTTAGCTAAATGCTCAGTTCGTCCAAACTGTTGCTGCATAAACTATTCCTACGGCGATAGTGCTTTTGATACAGAGAAACTGCATGACATAGCGGGCCAACACTGGAAGGTGTTATTGGAGGCGGTTGAATGTTTGCCAAGAAGTACCATCGTTACAGTAGAAGATCACTATATCCATTGTGAATCACGAAGCTTTTATTTCGGCTTCATTGACGATCTCGAATTACTTCATAACGAACAGGATTCCCGCATTTATTTTCGTTCAGAATCACGGGTAGGCTATTCCGATCTAGGCGTAAACAAACGTCGGATAGCTAAACTGGTGCGACAACTAAACAGTGCGACTTCTAACTAACACTTTTTCGTTTAACTCCCAACCACACCGTCATACTCTGGATTAATAAATGTCTGAATCATCTAAGCCCAAAATAACCAGAAAACGCTTGTTTCTTTACTGCGTAGGTTTCCTACTGGCAATTATATATCTTAGCGGGGGGAGCATCCTGTACAGCTACGAGGTAAGCTCCTCAGGTGCTGAAGGCTCTGTCATTTACCGCATTAATCGATTCACGGGCTCTGTCGCCAGACACCAATCAAGCTTCACGACCGGAGCAGCTTGGGAACCATTAGAGTAATCAACTGATGAACTTGAGAACTCACACAGAGAACTCCAGCCAAAATGCTTCATATGCCACACTATTAAGCGGCATTCTGTTAAGTGCTTGTGCAGTAGCAATAATCTATTTAACTTCAGATCACCTAAGCCGATTTGACTTAGTTGGTAAGACGAAGCCCTTTGCGTATCCCTGGCGTTTACGAGAGCCAAGCAATATGGCTCGGATTACTGCGTGGCTAGGTTATTGCCTACACAATCTTTTCAGCTGGGTGATGATCTGGCTTGCGAAGCGTCGCTACGAGCATTTCAGTTCGCGAATGCGAGGCTTAAATTGGTGCTTCCTTGCCGGCCACATACTATTCTTCATAGCGCACTACATTCAAACTCATATATGGTATGACGGACTTGCGTCCGACGTTCCGGAGGTTACAGCTCTCGGCTCGGTTGCTTTGATGCTGATCGTCGTACTACTGCTAGAAGCTCCACGGCGAGGTTTGTTCTGGGGACACGGCAAACGATTGCCCAAACGAATGTGGATTACCCTTAAGAAATACCATGGCTACCTATTCACCTGGGCACTTACTTATACGTTCTGGTACCATCCAACTGCCAGTTCGCCTGGGCATTTAATTGGATTCTTTTACCTACTAATCTTGCTCTGGCAATCTGCGTTAATCTTTCATGAATTTCATCGAAATCGTTATTGGATTATCCTGCTTGAAATCATGGTTATCCCTCATGCGGTCATTGTCGCTTACTATCAGGGAAATCAGTTATGGCCAATGTTTCTTTTTGGATTCAGCATGGTATTTCTCATTACCCAAATGCACACATTCAAGCTGATTCCAATCCTCAAGATAAGCATCGCAATATCATTTGCGTTGGTCGTTATCGGTACCTACAGCTATTTCGGCCGCCTCGAGCAATTACACGAAATCATGCGAATTCCATTACTGGATTACTCGATAGCTGGCCTTATCATTCTGGCATTTTTCTTCTTTTTACCCGGACGAAAAACACAAATACCCGATTCATAACCAATTATCGCTGCTGTTGGTTATTGGCTTGAAGAGTCAAGCGGATACAATGTCCGGATTAGGAAACATATCATCAATTCTCACGCGTATATCTTTAAGGCTCAGAAACCATGAAAAATACATTATTAGCTGTAATCTGCGTCGTCGTCACCGCATGCGTTTGTGGTGCAGTCGCCCCAAATCGCACCAATACTCCTGAATACGAACACATTTATGTTGACCCGGAAAATTATACGATGCAGTTGTTTACCGACTTCGAAGCAACGGCCGTTCCAAAGCAAGAAGGAGTGTTTTTTGAGACACTCGGAAAGCTTCAAAAAAGTGGCTGGCGGGTCGTATCAATGGATGACGTCGGCTTCATCATGATGCGCGAGAAATAACGAAAACGCGGAGGTAAGCTCTTTGGCTTACCTCCGCTTGTCGTTTCATTCATTCGGTTTTCCTAACGCTGCATGTATCGATTCCGATTACGGTTGCGATAGAAGTCCGATGATCCTTGTCGAAACTGGTTAAGAACATTTTCGATATTGAAGACGTTCTGCTCGTTTACAAATTCTTCAACTTCCAGACGCTCAACCTCTCGATGGTATACCATCCGTCGGCCAGCTTGTCGGGTTTGCATTCCAGAAACGCTTTCAATCCGTTGAAGTAGATCCTGAAACTGCGAACTTCCAGCAGCTGTTCTGGACATATTGCTTGCACGAACTCTCGGTTGTGCTGCCTGCAACATTGTGTTAGCTGCCGGTCCACGGCCACGCCATTGTGACCCCTGGTTGGAAGGGAACGCAAAACCGAAGTCTTGAGCTGATGTTTGTCCTGAGCCAAAAGCAATCACTACGATTGCTACCATAGTGGTCATTACCTTTCTCATTTTCTTTTCTCCTGACAAAAGTGTTGTTGTGGGACACAACAGCAAGACTCCTTGTGTTTTCTTTTAAATGCCCCTTACACCTGTATAAACGTAGGTGAGATATATACCGGACAAGTTATTTGTGATTAATCTCAAGTTTCTGTGAAAAGAACCATTCATGATGGGTGATATCCCAGTCGCTACATTCCTCATCAAAATGAGGACACAACGAGCTAGTGATTTCCGTTAAATCATCACCTATTGTCAGTTGTTATTAGTGAAATGCCTCTTTTTTAATTAATGGCGCGCGGTTTGCATTATCGTCAAATGTCAAACATCGACATTCAGACCATTACCTAATGGAGAGATTTAAATGCGAATGAAATACGCCACCATTATGCTTTTTATGACGCCATTTATTCAGGCCGACAATGTAGAGGCACATGATTTTGGAATCAGCTTTAGCGGACCAAGAGGCGGTCAATTTAGCTTCTGGAACGGCCATACAAGTAACTTTAGAACACCTTCTTATGGTTTCTACAGGCCTCCTGTCGTAAGGCAATCAAACCCTTATTGTCTACCGCGTCAATCCTTCTCGGGCTTCTACAATTTTCAGAACAGGGGTTATTCCAGTACACGGATTCGTTCGAGAAGCTTTCAACGATTTAATTCGTCCTACCGCTCGAACTCTTCATTCTGGGGGTTTTAAGCAGAGAGTTGTATCGAACAACTAAGGCGACCAGGAAGATCACTAGGTTCCTTTGCTAGTAAAAAGAACCAGTTAACCCAGAGTCTAAGGAANAAGCACTGCTTTCATTAGGGCAGGCTCGAGCNACCACCCGCAGGGAAAGGTTATTTAATCATCCCTGCGGGTTTTTTTGATCGATAATGCTGCGGGGCAATAAACAAAAGACTTAACAAAGGTTGAACAAACGTTCATCTCTCCCATNNACTCTACACGTATGCACATATTCAGTGCTTAATGCCAAAAGAGCTCTAAGGAATGACATTCATCCCCTAAAGCTCTTTTGTTGCCCATTGCTTCACTTTGGGAAAGCTCAGCGATTCGGCTGACCAATTCAGTCCACCAGTTGAACCAAATCCCCAACTTTCACATCTGCTAGCGTGCCATCCGGCATTTGACGACTCGCTATTGCTATTCGGTTACGGACAGACTCGATCGATAGAACAGCTACGATGTCAGTCAGTTCTTCAAGAACCTCTCCTGTAGCGGGATCTCTAATTACCTTCACAGTAGCAGTAACGGCTACCTTCATTCCGGGCGCCAAGCCAGCATTTCTACCCCGGTTCAAGTAGACNACATCACCATCAACATCTGCAATCAGAGCATTTAATTGGCCGGCANCTGGATTTTGTGCAGCACTCGGCAGATCGTTCGATGCCTGAAGGCGAANATTATTCACAGCATTGTCGATTGCCCGCTGTATTGCCTTCCCAATGGAAGTAGTTGAGTACTGCCGCATTCCAAGTTGGTAGCGATCAATCGATCCTGCGAATTGTGTGTAATCCAGATTCAGGCCAACATGATTCCCTACACTAGTGCCACGGCCATTTACGCTCGCCAAAATCCGTCCGGTTTGAGGATCAAAAGCACGTAATACCACTTCGGCTCTAGCTGTAGTTTTTGATACCGCTAATCCAACATCGTATATCTGTCCGATCTTTATTTGCCCTAAGCCAGCATTGAGACCAGCACCGGTACGTTGATCGGCCATGGTTACACTAACCTGGAAAAGGGCATGGACACCCATTTTCTGGGCTTCCTCAAGTACTTGCGAACTTAAACGCCCATTAATCAGCGAAAGGCCGTCAACAACCTCATACTGTCCAGAGNTCGCCAAGCTGTGCACCAATTGATCTGCTACATAGGCAAAACGAGAGTTCAAACGCGTCTGCGATGGAATCACAGCTACTGTTAACGTTTGTTTTGGAATCTGTGCATATAAGTCCAAATTGCAGGCGAGAATACTTACAAGAATCAATAAAGTTTTTAGCCTATTGTGCGGATTTCGAGAGCGACCCATGTTTGAACTCCTTTATTCTTTTAATATGTAGTTGTAGATTTAGTTTGCCATCACAATTAAGAACGCAAGGCACCACATAAACGGACAAATGTTATTAGAAAAGAATTAAAAACATTTGCCTTTTAAGAAGAGACTAGTGGAAACACCAGCACGAAATGACCTTTACACAATTATTTAGAGAACTTGAAAACGGCAATCAACACGCCGCCAACGATTTACTAGAGCAATACGGTGACCATATCCGTCGCATTGCCCGCATCCGATTGAACGATTCAGTGCTTAGGCGTGTTGAAGACACTATGGATATTTACCAGAGTGTCATGGCTAATTTCTTCATGCGAGCAGCTACTGGACAATTTGATCTCGAGACACCGGAACAATTGCTCGCCCTGATTTCCACGATGATCCGAAATCGTGTGATCGATAAAAGTCGNTTCTACCGTTCAAAGCGTCGAGATATGCGGAGGAACATTTCTATCGCTGAAACACCAACTGAAGACCGCAATCGTGAAACACCTAGTATCATGATTAGTCGTGAGGAGGTAATAAACCAGTTCTACGCAAAGCTCAGCGAAGAAGAACGTTGGTTACTCTCTGAGCGATCAAATGGTAGCAGCTGGAAGGAGCTAGCCGAAAAGCTAAATGCGACACCAGATCAACTCAGAAAGCGTTTAGCCAGAGTGACTCAGCGCATTGCTGCGGAATTGCAATGGGAGTAAGTCAAATGGAGTCAATTCAGGAGTTACTACCATATCTCTGTGCCGAACAAAGCACACGATGGGGGGACAATGACCATGTATTGGTAGAAGAGCTTGTCGAGCGGTATCCAGAAATAACAAACGATCGTTCAGCGTTGTTGGACCTGATTTACCACGAGATCTACCTCAGGGAAATTCATGCCCTAGAAATATTTGTTGAAGACTTCTCCAGCAGATTCCCAGAGCTGAGAGAAGAAATCATGCTCATGTTGGAAGTTCACGATCTAGTTGATACCGGTCATTTAGAGATTGCGGATGAACTACAAACATTCATCGAAGGTACCGATATTCCGGATCCCGAAACGGATGTTTTCAAGTTAATCTCTTCAACCTATCCGCTTTCAGAGCTTCCGGTGGAGGTTATCAAGAGTTTAGGTGCGCAATGTATTTACCGCGTTATTGATGACGGCGATTACGTGTTTCGACAGGGTGATGCTTCTGATGCTTTGCTCATCATCAAATCGGGCGAAGTAGAGATTCGCCTTCATCACGATGAACATTCAAACGAAATCGTTGCCCGCTGTGGCCCTAATAGTATCATTGGCGAAATTGGNGTTTTCACCAATAGTGCTCGCAGCGCAGATGCGATTGCTTTGGGACAAGTTGTTGTACTGGAGGTGTCCTTAAACCTGTATGAACAATTGAACCGCGATTTTCCAGCGACCAGTGGACTCATAGCAAATCAAATTTCTGAACGTGTCGGCAATCATGACGTTGACGTATTTAGTAGTAAAGTGATGCACGGCTATCGAATCATTGAAAGACTTGGCCGAGGCAGTATGGGTGTCGTCTATTTAGCTGAGCGTGTTAAAGATGGTGATTTATTTGCACTAAAAATGTTGCGGCATGACATTTTGTGCAATCCCAAGGCTTGTCAAAGATTTAAACAAGAAGCCGATATTCTAGGTCATCTAAATCACCCGGCTATACGGAAGACCTATGAAGCTTTTTCCGCCATGGCGACCATGTTCTTAGTCATGGAATACTGTGAAGGCATCTCACTACGGAAATGGCTCGATCAGCATCCAATTAGTGATATCACGACGATTAAACATATTGTGGGTCAGTTGATTGATGCGCTTGTATATGCTCACCAAAAAGAGATTATTCACCGAGACGTCAAACCAGCNAATATCATGATCGACGACGATAGCAATATTTCTTTGATGGATTTTGGACTAGCTCGTAATGCCATTAACCCTTCACTCACAACTACTGGTGAGTTACTCGGCAGTCCCCGCTATATGGCCATCGAGCAATTTACTGGCGGTGCCGTAGGACCTAAATCAGACTTCTTCTCAGTGGGATGTATCCTATACGAAATGCTTACGGGTGAACCTCTCTTTGATGGTAATGATTTGGTCGGAATGTTAACTCAGCGTATGCAGTGGCAACTGCCTGACCAACATGATATTCGCCCTGATCTAGATGATGGCACGTATGCGTTTCTGTGCAGCTGTCTACAATCGGAACGACGCGAACGCTTGGCAGACTATNGCTCGGACCGTCTAAAGCAACTGGCCCGGGAATGGATGACTTGCTAGCGTAAAACCGCTGATGGATTGCTCTTGTNGAGNAAACGGATCTGCTGGTTTCACTCTTTCCAATATGAACATTCGANACTTTCGAGTTTTNGCGACTTCGATCNAGTAGTGTTACCGATCGGATGACAAANCTGAAGTCATTTTGATTACACACTTAAAANGAATGACCNTATTTCACGNGNNCTCAGGATTGGCATGTATTTTGCAACGATCGTTTGTTGTGGTTNATCAATTGAAAACGCCCAGGAGAGAACAATGTCGTATATAAGTCGTATGGTCGTAATGTTTTTCGTTTCTGCCCTACTGACCACCAACGCAAATGCGGAGACGGTCATACGCAAATCGGGCTCAATCTTTTTAACAATTAGTGAACGCGGTGATATCCGGAAGAATGGCTCTCTAATTGGTCGAGTTGAGGACAATGGCTCGGTGCGGAAAAATGGATCGCTCATCGGTAGCGTTGACAATAATGGCCGACTACGACAATCAGGTTCTCTCATTGGCGAAATACAAGACAATGGCAACCTTCGCAAAAAAGGAACTCTCATAGGTCAGATCGATTCGAGTGGAACAATTCGTAAAAAGGGCAGTTTGTGGGGCTCCGCTTCGAANTGCTGTACGGGAGATGANCGACGCACCTTAGCAGCAGTGCTAGTCTTCTTCGGGGATTTGTTCGAGTAACTCTATAATGTTTCTCTGTTAGAAATNCGTAACACACTTAAATGAATAGCGCAAAGATATTGGCGCATAGAAAAGCCCTCGAAAAGGGAAAACCTTTTCGAGGGCTTTTAAGAGCTAAGGTAGAAGCACCGTATCAATGACATGAATGATTCCATTTGATGTCATGATGTCCGTCTTAATTACCCGTGCATTATCAACCTGTACTCCCTCGCAGGTTGAAATCTTAACCACTTTACCATTAAGGGTCTTCGCTCCCTTAAGTTTTACGACCTTTGACGCGGGTACCTTTGCAGACACAACGTGGTATTTAAGAATGCTAATAAGCTTCTCTTTATTTTCGGGNTTTAGCAAATCTTCCACGGTTCCCTTCGGCAATTTAGCAAATGCTTCATCAGTCGGTGCAAAAACGGTGAAAGGGCCGTCACCGCTTAACGCTTCGATTAGACCAGCGCTCTTCAACGCCGTTG
The DNA here is from genome assembly GCA_002714565.1 of Rhodopirellula sp. Classification (GTDB taxonomy): domain Bacteria; phylum Planctomycetota; class Planctomycetia; order Pirellulales; family Pirellulaceae; genus UBA11883. The sequence continues at coordinate 9,033 of PAXU01000022.1, read as the reverse complement.
CTAGCGTATTGAAGCTACCTGCCGACACAGCTGTCTCCACAATATTTTTTGTTGGAGCCTTATCAGCCGCNTAAAGAGAGGGAATTAATAAACTGAACACTGTAAGAATTAAAGTTGCCTTTTTCATTGTTTTCTCCGATGTAACAAATGTTTTCTTTCAATGGTTCATTCATACAATTCGCCGTTTCTTTGCAACAAAGAATCTCGCCATTTGACTGATAAAAGATTTGATTTACAAGAAATCATAATGTGATCGAATAGCGGGCGCCATTNACTGGATTTCCTTAGCTGCCTAGAGATGANCAGACTACGCTAGCTGTAAGGTCCGCGACAGAACGTAATTGTCATAACCTTTCTTACACACTAGCATTAACAATTCTGGGACACACGAAATCGGAAGTACTAAACGTGTTTGCAGCGATAGGAAAACTCTGGTTTGTGATAGTCCTTGTTACCCTTACGTTTTTCTGCGGATTTGNCTTTTTGGCATCATTCGAGCCAACCGAAAACGCGATGGTGTTCCGAATTGGTTATGCCCTCGTTGCGGGAGCATCCACGACTGGCGCCTTATTTCTTCTCCTTCGCATGCGCAACTATTAAACCTCAATAGATGCGCGGTGCCACCGCAGAACACACAAAGCCTTTGACNGGCAAATNGGTCNCGATGGATANATCTAAATCAATGGNGCCNTNATCGACTAAGACTAAAACGCCAGCCGCCGTTAANGNCTAACTATTTGACGCCATCTTAAACAGAGAGTTATTNTTGCCACCTTGCGAATCGCTTAGTTTTCGNTCACTAATTAAGTCATTCGTGCGAGCCATTTCAGAACAAAGCATTCGAAAATCAAGGTCGTGGTGAGACTAGCCTTGCGACTTCATCCGATACAGCCTCACCACGAAGATTAACCGCACGAACAATCCCCCTTTTATCCACCAGCAAATTTACTGGAATGCTGCGGACACCAAAGGCTTTAGCAATACGATTTTCCCATTTCTGGCCATCGTAAAAATGAAGCCAGTTCATCTCTCGCGCAGATATCATACGTTCAAACGCGTTTTGGTTCTCATCGAGGCTAATAGACAATATTTCAAAGCCGTCAGCCCTATGCTTTGTATAAGCCTCTTTCAAGAACGGCAACTCCGAGATACAAGGCGCACACCAAGTAGCCCAAAAATCAATCAAGACAACTTTACCTCGTAATTTCTTATTGGTAACCAGTTTGCCCGTAGGGTGATCTCTTAATTCGATCTTGCGAAGGGGCTGACCCACCATACGAATGATGTCAAAGTGCATTTTGAGTCGAGGTAGGAAACGCGAAGTACTCCCGATACTCATTTTCGCTTCAACAGCATCCATAAACCGTACAGCTTCTTTCTGTTTGCCGCACCTCGACAATGTATACGCCAGCTCACGACCGTACATTTCCGGGCGTTCTGGATAATCTTCGCTCAACTCCGTTAAGATTGGCAGAGCCTTTTGCGGCTGTCCACTAAACAGATAAGCCGCTCCATTTCGCAATCGCGAAATCCGAGCATACTGACTCTCAGGATATTCGCGAATGAATGCCTGGTATGCCTCCGGGGCACGCGTGTAATAATGCAAGCTCCAAAGCATATGAGCTTTTAGGTAAAGAACCTTTTCTCGCACCGGGGAATCTTTATGCTCGGTAAGGAACGCGTCGAGAGTCTTCAGGTTTTCCTGGCTGTAATTCGCAAAGATTAAGCTACCGGTCTCACGGATGTTCATCTCTTTTTTNAGAACCTCGTATGCCTCCTCAGAGGCTTGCACATCAACGAAGGTTAAGAACANCAAACCAGACAACAGCCAGATATTCCAGTTTTGATTACTGAAAACCATATCAACCCNTTCAAAAGCTTGAACACGATTAATTAGCAGATCTGCACCATAACATCTAAGATTGGAGGGTTCGATGCTGTCATGCAAAACGTGTGACCGGCACTTTAATGTAACAGGAGACTAAACCAGATCTCCGAAATTGCTAAACCGAATTAGATTACTTGGCAGCGAGTATCATACAAACTCAAGGCCTTCCGGATACTAGTAATTAATACCGCAGGACAAATAGACTCCATCGCCAAGATCCGAGAAGTCACGACCTATTTCAAATTCTCGGGCAAATAAATAGGACAACTCGACTGTCCATCCACCACCTCCCGCTAACAACTTTTCCAGGACAATAGCCGTTTTCCAATGACGACTAGTTACAATCGTGTCCACTCCGTCCAAATTGACACCCCATCGGTTGCCTTCAAAGCCCACTTTAAGCCGCAACCATTTTTCCATCTGATTTGACTCTCTCACCAAAAGCCAAGAGACCGCGGATTCAGGGAACCGCAAGTCGACCTTAGTGGAATATTCTGGCTGCCATGAAATTCCTAACGCGGGAAATATCGCATTGTCCAAATGATTTAGGTGAACTAAGCCATATGAGAATGTCATGCCAGTGTCTGGAATCTGACGGTTTATTAGGCACATCGCAAATATTCCGAACGTGTTAGATTCCGCCTCCATATCACCTTGATAGCGTGGTTGTACGGAAATCAGCATGCTCCTATTAACATCATCACTGAATTCTTTGCGCCAAAATAATGAAGCTCCAAGTTGGTACAAATGGTTGTGCCTAAAATTTAAGGATGGCACTGTTATGGAATCTTCTCGAAAAATGAACCTCGCACTTAGAATATTTGAAAATGATCCCAGTGGAACTCCAACCCCAACTTCAGCCTGAAGCCATTTATGAGAGTTCTTCGAGGCCAAACCTTGAACGTAGCCAGAACTGACACCTAACCGCTGCAACGCCTGACTCTTGTAACGTTTAAGAGGGCTAATTGAAACTGATTCTTCTGGCTCTTCCTGAGCAATAATGTCTTCATATCGGTATTGCAAGGGCGACTGCCCCAAGACAGGGACGCTTACCAACATCGACAGTACAATTTTAATGCTATACCGAAAGTGCATGCGGGATATGTATGAGAAACCCTATAAGCTACTAAAATAACAACGTACTTCAGGATATAACAAATCCACGCTAGTCGTTAAACAGCGAAAACAATGAATTTGATGTGCCCGTAATCAACAAATAGGCGTTTCCTTACGAAAGCTTGCAAAGATATGTCATCTTCGTCATGCGGTGGTCAAAAAACTAAACTCCTTTTCCTTATAAGTGCAGTCATCCTATGCCAACTGGAAAATAGTAGCCTCAGCAACAATCAATGGAACCAATTTCGTGGGCCGAAAGGGGATGGCACCAGCACCGCCAAGCAACTACCGAAAGCCTTTGACGAAGAAGTCAACGTGACATGGAAAACAAGGATCTCAGGCACAGGCTGGTCATCTCCTGTAATCTGGGAAAACGACATATGGATTAGCAGTGGTGACGAAGCGTCCAAAGAACTACGCGTCATCTGCGTTAGTTTTGAAACGGGAAAGATCACCAAAAACATCAAAGTGTTTGATATGGTGCCACGCCCACGTGACCCCGCCTACAAATATGACTCGCCTCACTTGAATAGCCCCGCAACTCCGACTCCAGTTGTTGAAGAGGATCGTTTGTTTATTAGTTACGGTTCCCAGGGTATAGCTTGTATAGATCGCAAGTCTGGAGCTACGCTCTGGAAAAGACGAGATTTACGGATCTACCAGCCGGTGCGTCAAGGTTCATCACCAATCGTTGATACTGACACCCTATATGTGGCTTTTGATGGAACCGACCAGCAATATTTTATCGCTCTCCACAAGTCCACCGGCGATACGAAATGGAAAACCAACCGTGAAATAGATACTAATTGGGCAAAGACGCTTGCAACGAAAGGGTTCTCACCAAAAGGCGGTGGAAAGCCGAATGACAACAAAAAATCATTCGCGACAGCAACGATCATCGAGGTCGCCGGAAAGCGTCAACTAATCGCGCCCGCCGCAGAAGCAACTATCTCGTATGATCCAGATACTGGCAAGGAGATCTGGAGGGTAATGCACCCAGGTGGATTCAACGTTGCTGCTCGGCCAGTGTTCGCGAATGGCCTAGTATATATCTTCACCAGTGGATTAACGGGTTATTTAATGGCTATTGATCCCATAGGACAGGGGGATATTACAGATACCCACTTAAAGTGGATCACTACCAAAAGCACACCTCATATTCCATCTCCCATCATCATTAATGACGCTCTTTTTCTGGTTACAGCCAAGGGAGGAGTTGCTAGATGTCTCGATGCAAACACGGGGACAGAGCTTTGGGTTAAGCGACTCGGAGGTGACCACTGGGCTTCACCCGTGTACGGCGATGGAAAGCTTTACTTTAGCAACAAACAAGGCATGGTAACCGTCATGTCGGCAAGTCGTAATAATCCGCGGATTATTGCCCGCAATCAGATGCAAGGTAGTTTCATTGCCTCACCTGCACTTACTGGGAAGTCGCTTATATTACGTTCAACTACGCATCTTTATCGAATCAGTAAATAGCTGCCGTTGGCATTCGCTCATGGTGCTGACTTTAGAAGTCTCGTATCACTCGTTAAACAGGCCAAGTTGTTTACTTAGCTGGCTCAGCTTTAATGAACGTGAGAACCATTGGTAAGGGGCGAACTCTCGTAAACCCCAAAAAGCGGTCCGACGGGCTATTCATTATTTTCATCTCTCCCTCGCTGTTGACCATACCCATGACACTGCTGCCGCCGCCATCCATGTTCGTTGCTTGCCAACAACCGAGTTCTTTCATCAATTGAGCCAATTCATACAAGTTCATTCCCTCGCTAAAACCAGGTTGGCGACCATCTACCACAACAAGAATAAGTGCTTTACCTTCTTCATCAGAGCCAATAGCCGTTCGAGGATGACGCGCCCCACCCTCAGGGACNAGCACTTTATTCTTGGAAAGAATTAATTGAAATCCAGCCGTGCCTTCCTGTGGCGANTCTTCTTTCTTGTGCCCAAAATGAACACGCGNCTTTGCATCAAACCATACGGATGATGCCGTTGGAGCTTTGCCGGCACGTACCTTGCCTCCAGTAGCAGCAAGACCATGAATAACCACCGGCTGGCCCGGGTACCAGCTTCTATTTTTCTTACCCTGAGCATCTGGGATGCTATCCCACGGATTGGTGTTTACAAAGGCTAACACCGACTTACCTGCCGCAAGTACCCTAGGATCCGTAAGGGCGACGTCGGCGGGTCCTTCACCATCAGGATCTGGACCCAGGACTACTGCTGCTTTAACAGCTTGGGAGGTCAAATCCACCTTCAAAACGTGAATTCGATTTACAATCGGGTCCGTCTTCATCTTTAACGTATAGCTTATAAGTTTTTCATCCTTTGTTTTTGGTTCCGCATTAGGCTCTGCGTAGGATGCACCGCCATATATAAGCATGAAAGCCATCAACAAAAGATATTGGATTTTTGCCTGTGTCATATCTCTCTTACGTCCAATCATTGCGAAGTTATATTTCCCCTTTTAATTATCTTACTTCAACAACTGTTTTACCAATTCGTATTGCTGACTACATAGGACTAATCGATTCTCATACACGCCTAATCCCAATAGCTACTTCACGCTGCTGGAAATTGCTTCACATACTGCAAATAAGGCCACAGCCATAATGGCACCATATTTGCATAATCTACCCTCAGGTCCCATTAACTCGAGAATAAAAAGCCTATTTAAGCTTAACAACAAAGTAAATGTGACCTCTTTTTGATACCTTATGCAGCTCGTTTAGGATCATTNTGATGACATACAAGTCGGGGCGTAAAAGAAGTCGGGTTATTAATAAGCGTTTAAGTTTTGAATGCTTAGAGGATCGGATCGTCTTAAGTGGAATCACGGATCACTCTGCGGCATTCGATCTTATCGATTTATATGAGATGCGTCGGCAGCGAGAATATGCAGAGATTGACGGTGACGGAATTGGAATCGCGATCATCGATACCGGAATTGATATATCACATAACACCTTTGGCGATCGAATTATTGCCAGCGAAGACTTGTTCTATGGTCGAGAAGGGAATTTTTTTACCTCCAGTCATGGAACTAATGTGGCTGGAGTCGCCGCGTCATCACATCCGAATATCGGGGTCGCNAACGAGGCNAACCTAATTTCCTTACAGGTTTTTTCTGAAACNGATGGCTATTCTACCTGGGTGAAAGTCCTGACCGCACTTCAATGGGTTCGGGATCACCATCACCAACACAATATCAAGGTGGTAAACATGTCCCTTGGCGGCGGAATGTTCTCATCCGNTGATGATGCAGCCGCCGTCACCCAAAACGTTTACCAAGAGATATTAAATCTAGAAGATCTGGGAATTACAGTCGTTAGTGCAGCNGGCAATGAGTATGGCCTAGACCGCAGTGGCTTAACNCGCATGTCACAGCACGCAACCGCTCCAGGTATTTATAGTACACTCGTCGTCGGAGCCGTTTGGGAAGCCTCCGAAGGCGGCGGTATCTGCATGGGAAATAACGTCTGCGACGTTACGACCGCATCCGATCGCATTGTTCATTTCAGCCAACGCCCACCCAATGAGCCTAATGTGGTCTTTGCTCCGGGAGCATTCATTTTAAGTGCAATGCCTGGCAACAGCTTTGCCGAACAAGCTGGTACCAGTTTGGCGGCTCCCATGATTTCCGGCACAGTTGCACTAATGCAGGACGCGGCAATGACCTTTGGTGGTCGCTACCTAACACCAGAAGAGGTGCAGGATATTATTCGAACCTCAGCAGACATTATTTATGATGGTGATGACGAAACTTCAATCACAACAGTAGATGGCGTTGAATTCTCTTACACAGAAACAACTTACCCGCGGATCAATGTGCATAATGCAATCAATTCCGTTCAATTGCTCATGGAAGCACATACCTCACGAGAAGATCGCTATGCTGTAAATAGCGGTGATTCAAATGGAGTTATCGATGGCGCATTTCTTGGCCCAATCTTGCCGCTGCGATGGGATTTATCGGAGAACGATCCAACTGAGGCTATGACGTATACCGGCATCCTTGGAAAGGATGGCCGCAGATTTGATGCCGGCGACGCAGACGTTGATATATTTTCCTTTGAAGTTGCCGTGCCTGGTGTCGTAATACTACAAACGGACCAATGGAATCGGAAAAAGCCAGCTGATACACTCCTGCGACTATTCGATGCCAACGGCAACGAGATTACGTTCAACGACAATTATGCAAACACCACTTTTTCTCATATCGAAGCTGCTTTACCAGTGGGAACATATTACGTTGGAGTCAGTGGTTCTGGAAATGATCTTTATTCGCCATTTCACCCCGGCTCAGGTTCTGCAGCGGATCGCGGTTACTACAAACTCTTCTTCAGCTGGACACATGAAGACCTAAACGGCTTCTTGGATGCTGCCGTTCAAGTCAGCTTTAACCAAGACGACACCTACTTCAGTGGTTTCATCGGGGAGGACTATGGCAGCTACGTCGGGTCCCAGGATGTTGACCTTTTCCGGCTTTCCGTACCTGATGACGGCATCGTACTTGTTGACATCGATACACCATACGGCGAGGGATACGCTGACTCGGTACTGCGGATGTTTGACATTAATGGCAATGAAATCGGTTTTAGCGACGACCAACTTGGCGTGGACGAGTTCGGCTATCAGGTTGAATTCGCAGACCCTTACTATGAGGGCTACGTTTTCGACCACCCAAGCGAGCGAGACTATTTCTCCGGGCATACCAGCGACAGTTTCATAATGAGCTCCGAGCTCCATCAGGGCGAAGTGGTATACTTCGGCGTATCTGCTTATGGCAATGATTTATATAGCCCGCTGAGCGTCGATGGCCGCTATGGCACTTATGGCGGATATTACGAAGTTGAATTCCACTTTGTGTCCAAGGATCTTAACGGCAGTATCGACAAGTCCATAAATTTACCCGAGGCAGCGGAATGGTATGAGGANTATATCGCATTTGATTGGGATGGANTTACAGAATCGTGGTCTGAGGTAAGNAATAAAGACATAGACTTTTATCAAGTCATACCAGANACCACTGGNATTCTCGAATTCGATGTCGATTCGTTCGTTCTACAAGACAACAATGAGCTCTTGGANAGTGTGATNACGGTCTTTGATTCTAATGGCAATTATCTTGCTCAACGTGACTGGGATTATGTTGATTACGATAGTTGGGACAGCAAGATCCACTTGGAAGCCATCGCGAACGAGCCTTATTATTTCGCTGTTAGTGGTTTAGGCAATCAGTCTTTTGATCCATTCATTCTTGGTGACGCGTTATCAGGAGACACAGGGTACTACCAAATGAAATGGGATGTACTTCACCCAGATGCCTACGCGTCATTAACTGATAACAGAATGTATCATTCTGGGGTTTTAGAATTAACACAGGGTGACTATTGGACCGCCGAAATCGGTTATGACGACACGTTCGTTTTAGATTCTGAAGATGTCGATCTTTATCGTTTCGCTCCTGAACAATCCGGCAGCTATATGATCTGGACCGATAGCTCTGGATCATGGAGTGCCGATACCGTACTCAGATTATTCGATAACAACGGTGCCGAATTGGCGCAAAACGACGACGATCCATACGGCGGGCTCGGCAGTTTCATCTCTTATGAATTCCAAAGTGGTCATGTTTATTACATCGGAATCTCTGGATACCACCAAGGAGCGGTTAACTATGATCCAATCACTGGATCTGGCACAATGCCAGGCTCTACCGGCCAATATTACATCGGCTTAGATCATACCGACTTGCCACCGACGGTTGATAGCATAGAGGATGTTGAACATGACGAAGATACTGGCCCGCTGGAAATAGAAATCACCGGCCTAAGTTCGGGTTTAGGAGAAAGTCAGCAATTCGCTCTAGAAGCGTTCGCATCCAATGAGGATTTAGTTCAACACCAGCTTATGCACGCTGTAAGCGCCGACAATGCGACATTGTCATTGACATTCCCTGAAGACTCAAACGGTTCAAGTTCCGTGATTCTCCAAATAATGGACTCGGGAGCTGATAACATTCT
>PAXU01000021.1 GCA_002714565.1 Rhodopirellula sp. | reverse complement strand
TGGTCGAGGTCGGTCACCTTCGCGTTCAGCATCTGGTCGAGGTCGGTCACCTTCGCGTTCAGCATCTGGTCGAGGTCGGTCACCTTCGCGTTCAGCATCTGGTCGAGGTCGGTCGCCTTCGCGCGGCGCATCCGGCCGACGGCGGTCGACACCATCGATTCTTTGTCTTATTCGGGCGAGTTCCTGGCGTAATTCAGCATTTTCGCGTCGCAGTTTTTCAAGGTACCCAATCAATTCACGAAGTTGCTCCTGACTGATTGTGCGCTCACCCTCACGAGCGCCCTCACGTTCACCGTCTCGCTCTGTTTCTCGTTCACGGTCGCCTTCTCTTGGCACATCGCGTTCTCGTTCAACCTCTCTCTCGCTATCACCTTCGCGCTCTGCTTCTCGTTCACCATCACCTTCACGTTTTTCAGGCTGAGCGAATGGATTTTCAGAGTCGACCTTTACAGGCACCTTGAAAGGATTTTCTTCCTGTGCGACTAAAACAGGCAACCCAATCAGGCAAATAGCAGCTGTGAGAAGTAGTTTGCGCATTGTTCCGCTCCAAAACTTTTAAAACTTGAGAGATGTTAATTTAGGAAGGACATTTTGTTTCCTAACCCCAATTTTCTGCAACCACACATGTAATTTCAAGCTGTGTTTATTCGTTGGCTAAAGTTTATTTCAGTTGCTGTTTACCGTGAATCAGCACCGACTCGATATTCAACGGTGATTCCGTAAGATGCTCAAGGCTGCCATCCCACTGCTCAACATGAGCGACCAGCAGATCAGCCCTCATTCCAACGGCAATACAACCTGTTTTTTTAGAAATGCCAAGCGCCTTGGCCGGATTGGATGTGACCATCATCAATAAGTCAACTGTGGAGATATCCGGAAATCTGTGGCGAACAGAATTCAATTCCCGCCAGAGGTTCAGGTCCGGATTCGATGAACGCGAGTCTGTAGCCAAACACATTGGTATCTCTCGCTTTAATATCTCTGCAATTGGATACTCGTCGTGTGCAAAGTACTCGTGAGTACGAGGACAATACACCATCGACGTTTTATCCTTGAATTGTGCAATTCGGTCGAACTGTTCATTGCTCAAGTAATTCCCATGGACAATGAGTGACTTGTTTGCAGTCTTGAGAATTTCCAGATACGCATCTAACGAATTCACATCGGCATATGCAGATTCATTCCAGGCATCTAATTCACACAATCTCTCATAGAGACGTCCACTGCGGGATTCTATCAGCGTTAATTCCTCACGGGTCTCTGCCAGATGAATGGCCAGCGGCAAGTGATGCTGATTGGTTGCACGACAAGCGAATTGAAATAGCGATGGTGACACGGTATATGTTGCATGTGGGCTTATGCCAACCATCAGCTCTTCTGCGGTGCAGTGCTGGTTACAGCGTTGTTGCTGTTGCAATTCACGTTCTGCAGAAGTCCCCAGCAGTTCACGAAATGATATAACATTGGCTGCGCTGGCGTGATATACAGACAAATCTTCACACGTTGTAATCTCACCAATCGACGTGACACCGGCACTAACGGATTCAGCGATTCCAGCCTCGATTGCGCGGTAAATCCTCATCGGATCGTCTGTGAATTCATTGATGCGGTATGCAATGACCTGTCCAACCCACTCGGCGAAAGACATTTGCGGTTGGCCAATTGGAGCTTCGCACAAGCTAAATTCCAAATGCGTATGGGCATTTACCAGTCCGGGCATGAGAATGGCGTCACCCAAATCTACCGTTCTTCCCAATGGGCGTGATCCAATATTTGTAATCACGCCATCTTCAACCGTAACAAACAGGCCTTCAGCGACAGTAAAGTCCGGTAAAAGTGTGGACTTTGCTTTATATGACAATGCAGCCACGGGTATTACTCGCCATGCCCTTCATGCCTGTTGCGTCCTTCGAGAGCAGAATCAAGCACCAGTTGTTCGGGCTTATCTTTCGCAACGCTAAGCATATGAAACAACCAAACGCAGAGAATGGCTAAGAGACTTGCAACAACGCTGACAACGGGCTTGTACACTTCTCCCGATTCACCACTCGATTCGAACAAGAAACCTAGGGGTGAGTCTGCAAAAGAAACACCGCCGTCACCGGTAGGTGTGCCAACTTCGCTAAGTACGACGGTAAACCCGTTGTGCACAAAATGGTAGACGACGCCAATCCAAAGACTGTTGGTCCTCACGACGAGATAACCTATCAGGATTCCCACAAGAAAAGCATTCAAGGACTGTTGCAGCATCCCATGGGCTAATCCAAAAAACGCCGCGGTAATAAAAATTGAGGACCACGGCTTGGATTCAGTCTGCAAGCCGGACAACATAAATCCTCTAAAGGCGAGCTCTTCGCAAACGGCGGGTAAGACTGCAATTACAAAGAGCACACTCCACAGAGGGGCTTGTTCAATCATGGCGGCAATTTGTTCCAACCCCGTACCACTCACCGCATTGACCGGATACAGCCACTGAATGAACATCTGTAAATAAATCATCAGTGGTTGTAACAAGAGTGGAATCAAGGCAGCAAGCAACAGCAGCGATAGGCGATTGCTACAGGGTAGATTCAGCTTCAGAGTCTGCCGCCAATCGCGACTTAGCCAAAAAGCAAAAAGTATGGGTGGTAATCCAATTGTCAGAATCATCGTTATGGATTGCTTGGAAGCAAATGACGACCATTGCTCGGGCATTCCGCCCGCAAACATCACGGCAAACCTTATCGACAGCAAGAGAACTCCGAATCCAACGGCGGCGGCAGCGGTAGGAAGCGGCTTTCGATATCGATATATGTGCTTGATCCACAACTGAAAATTCCATTTCTCACTTTCCCGGAACAGCACTGACTCATTATTGAATTGGGCTGTCGCCCATCGAATCGAGAGGTAACAACAGAACAGTGTCACACCAATCACTGGTACGGCATATCGTAATGCAGTATCCATGTTGCCTTGAACTAACTCTCGTAGCAGCAATGCTGCGCCGCAAACAGGGACCATCGCATTGCCTAAGTCCAACTCGATATTGGGCATCATGCTGACCATCATCAATGGCATGCATAAGAAGATCAGTGGCATGAGATAATACTGCCCCTCTTTGGTACTGCGGGCGAATGTCGCGGCGGTTAGCGACAACGCACTGAACAAGGCAGCAAGCGGAATGACGATCGCGGTGGCCCAAACCATAGCCATCAATGGAATACCACCGAAGTCATCGCCGAGCGGAATTTTGGATGCTACGAATGAACTGGTAAGCCAAATGCTGATGATATTGAATATCGAGATCAACATGCTAAAGACCATAACGGTCAGTAGTTTTCCTCCGACGATTTCCAGCCGACTTGCTGCCCCCACCAATAATGTTTCCAGCGTACCGCGTTCTTTCTCACCGGCACACAAGTCAATCGCAGGGTAAAAGGCACCGGTGAGTGTCCACATGAGCAACATGAAGGGGATGATACGTGCCCAGAACGCGGCGGACTTACTTTCCGCAGGAGCAATGTCGATCTGATCTATCTGGAACGGGTCGGCAAGCTGTTTTGGAATTTGCCCTGTTTCAAAGTAGGTATCAACGAGCATTCCGTGCCAGGTATACAGAATATCTTCAAGACGTTCACCGGCGAGCCTTGATCGATCGGTTACAGAATTTGAAATCACATACGGCGAGATTACCTCTTCACCAAGTGGTGCCACCGTTGGGTCGGCCACTTCTCCCAAATACTCCGCCTCGTTTACCAGTCGATTCAGATACTCACCTAGCCTTGGCGGGATCACAAGTGCCGCATCAATTTCCTTTGCTTCAATCTTTCGAATCGCATCTTCTTTAACCCCTTCGAGAGTCCATTCATCCTGAGAAACAAGCGTCCTTTTAATCTCGAGCAACTTAATTTTATGTTCCGTCCGCGGGTCTGCTTCACTAAGCGAATCTGCAAAACTAATCTCCGAGTTTCTCTCGCCGTCGAGTAAAGCTGGATTGTGCCCTTCAAGATAGTGAGCGCCATAAACATCAACTTTAGACGAGTGTTCACTTACGAATTGGGCCACCTGAACCATGATTAATCCCATGATGGGATAAGTGATTAAGGGCAAAACAAGCGTCGTAAACATCGTTCGACGATCACGCCACTGATCTCTTAATTCACGGTGGCATACTAGCTTCACATTTGACCAGTTCATGCATCCATCTCCTCAGTAGAGATAGCTTGCGACTCTTTCTTTCGGTCATAATTTGAAATCAAGTCAAAGAACAAATCTTCAAGGTCATCCTGTGCATGTATCTCACTAAGCTCTTTAACATTGCCTTCGGCCAACATGGCTCCTTCGTACATTATGGCGACACGTTCACACAGTCGTTCCACCTCTCGCATGTGGTGGGTAGAGAAGATGATACATTTGCCTTGATCCTGAAATTCGCCAATCGTCTCAATTAAAGAACGGGCAACGAGCACATCTAATCCGACCGTTGCTTCATCAAATACCAATACCGGCGGATCATGGATAATGGCTCTGGCAATCGAAACTTTTTGCCCCATCCCGGTCGACATTTTTCCACCAAGACGTTCACGGAATCCATTCATTTGTAATTGATCAAAGACAATTTCAATTCGTTCCTGCAGGCGTTCTTCACTGAGTCCATATAAGCGGCCAAAGAACTCCACCATTTCAACCGCTGTCATTCGGTCATAGCCACCGGTGTTATTGGAAACAAATCCGATATTGCGCCTAACATCGTACGACTGCTCAACAACATCAAAACCATTTACAGTCACCTGTCCACCAGTCGGCTTTAACATGGTCGAGATGATTCGCAGCACAGTGGTCTTGCCTGCACCATTGGGACCAAGCAAACCATACACTTCGCCCGGCTCAGCCTGAAAGCTCAGCCCCTTGACCGCCTGTATCTCTCCCTGCTGCAAATCGGGATAGACCTTCGTCAAATCACGAACAACGATCATCTCCACTTTCCTCTCAAACAGGAATCATCCAGCTCACGTTAGACAAGCTCATAGACATTTTTCACTTGGCGATCGGCGAGCCATTTACGATTGGCTTCCACGGCCATCTTTTCGTGTTCAGGATCCATCAACTCGTAATGGACATTGCGCTGTCTCGGCTCAAATCCGATTTCCACGATCGCATCACGGATTTCATCGAGTGTTAGGTAATGCACGGTCCCTGCTTCTGCGACGACATTCTCTTCGATCATCAGGCTACCCATGTCATTGGCGCCGTAGAGCATGGCAAGTTGTCCGATTTTGAGTCCCTGAGTAACCCAGCTTGACTGGATGCTTGGAATGTTGTCCAGATATAATCGAGCCACTGCCTGAGTCTTGAGGTATTCATACGACCCTGACGGTGATACGTGCTCCATGCGCGTGTTGTCCGGCTGAAATGTCCAACAGATAAATGCCGTAAATCCACCCGTCTCGTCCTGAACCTGCCGAAGTCGTTCAAGATGTTCAATGCGTTCTTCGAGCGTTTCGATGTGGCCAAACATCATCGTCGCACTGGAATGGCCACCCATTTCATGCCAAACTCGCATCACTTCCAGCCAGTCATCCGTTGACACTTTGCCGCGAGTCATTTCATCACGCACGCGATCCACAAGTATCTCTGCACCGCCACCAGGAATGCTTCCAAGTCCAGCTGCCTTTAATCGCTGAAGAACGTCTTTGATGCTTAGCCCATTTAGCTTCGTGAAATGAAACAACTCCGGTGGGCTAAATGCATGCAGGTTTACCGTTGGAAATCTGCTGCGAATATCCTGAAGTAATTCTTCGTACCATTCCAACTTGTACTCATGGTGTAGTCCACCTTGCATCAAAATCTGGTCACCACCAAGTGCAACGGTCTCTTCGACTTTCTTGAGCAACTCTTCACGCGGAAGAACCCAACCACCTTCTTCTTTAGGCCCACGATAAAATGCACAAAAATCACAAACTGCTGTGCAGATGTTCGTGTAATTGATATTTCGATCGATGTTATATGTTCTGTATGGCTCTGGATGTAGCCGAGTCGTCACAGCATTTGCTGCTTTTCCAATTGCGACTAAGTCATGCGACTGCAAAAGCGCCAAACCTTCATCAAAGGTCAGCCTTTCTCCCGCAACCGATTTTTCAAGTATGTGAGTGATCGAGTTCATATCGCATATTCTCGTTCAAACAGGATTGCCAACCAACCCCATAGAGGTTGCGTGCTCGCGAAATAGTTTCAAGCCGGACCGTTCCCTGTCACCTAGAAAGAAATACAAGTTGTCTCTCAGGTAGCTAAGGCACTGACTACTGGATAAACCAAGTGTTCCGGCCTCCTGCTCCGCAATCTTAGGGAGATTGTCTAGTCCTTCGTTCCTTGCCTCTTCAAATGCTTGTGACACTACACCTACATCAAACCGAGCATTAGCACGGGCAGTCCACATCGCAAATACAAAAGATGTATCGCTCCATTGGCACCATTGTTCACCAAGGTCCCAATGAAAAGAAAAGTCGTTTTCCAGTTCTGTCATCGCACGGTCACCAATCACCAGCACGGCATCCGCATCAACATCTCGAGCTGATGCCCCTATCGGTAGCGAAGATAATTTCGGAACGATATTGTGATGAACGTTCAGGAGTACCTGGACCAAGGCAATACTTGTGCGCGATCCTTCATCCAAGGCCAACGATGTAATTTCATTCATTGGCACGCGACTCAGCAAAGAAACGCTCAGTACAGGCCCTCGACATGCAATACACGCATCCGAAATGATTTCATAACCCGGATCTGCGAAATATTCCACCGTGGGAATCAATGCGATATCTAAGTTGCTGGCAGCCAAATCGTCTGCAAGCCGACTCGGTAGATCATAAGAAATCTCGGCATCAGGCAATCGCTGTTTCAATCCATACACCAACGGTTTGGTGTTCAGATAAGATACAGCTCCGATTCTAAGAGGAATTGATGAGAGTGTCATGCTCGTTGGATAACGCGATATTGAATCACTTGGATGATGATTACTCGATTATAGGTAGCTGCTAAACGGATGTTAGGGGTATCCGGGCTATCAAGGCAGCGATCTCTGGTCAGCAGTCAGGCGTCGTGGTGTATACCAGCGGTGTGCCAGTAAATCGGCAATGCCGCCTCCACCCTCTGCACTTCGTCATGCATCGGGTGCCGCAGCGATATGCAACGTGCATGCAGTGCGATCCATTGTGCACGCTCATCTTCAGTAACCGGGCCAAATGGTTCGTCACTTCCATATAAACGGTCACCAAGAATTGGAAAGGACCGTGAGCTCAATTGCAGGCGAATCTGATGAGTGCGACCGGTTTCAAGTTGAATCTGGAGCCAAGTCTTTCCGGCCGAGCGTTTCATGACTTCAAAGTGCAACACTGCCTTTTTCCCCTCAGAATGCTCGACGCTGACGACTTCACTCTTGGCTTTACCAGGGATCTTACGCAAATAGTCCACCCATGTACCGCTGTCTTCCTCAACCAAACCCGAAACGCAGGCCCAGTAAGTTTTCTGAACCAGCCGATTTTCAAACTGCCGGCTTATTCGCTTCGCGGCTCTTACATGTTTGGCAAACACCATTACACCTGACACAGGTCGATCCAGCCTGTGAGGGACTGCCAAGTAAACATTCCCCGGTTTGTTCTCACGCACCTTGATATGTCGCTTGATACGCACCTCCAAACTATCGACGTTGGGCGGGGCCTGCGTCGCCAATCCACCAGGCTTGTGCACGTACATCACCGGCCCATCTTCCAGCAAAATCTCAAATCCCTCCGGCACCAGGGTGTTCATATCAGGCTGCTAGGTTTTTAAATAATGACCAGGTGGATAAAAAAAGGGCGTCAACTGACGCTGAGTCAGTCGACGCCCATTCGTTTTTCGAAAATCTGATATTCGACTTTAGACTTGGCCTGCTGCCGGAACTACAAATGGCTTTCTGTATTCACGGGTTAGCATTTCGTTAGCCTTGGCATTTCCGACGATCGTTTCATCAGCAGTGTTGATTTCAATTGGCACACCAATCGTAAATGGTGTTTCCTCGAAATTCACTTTCTGCCCTTTCGCATGATTCATCGTTCGCTGGAATGTGTCGACCATGTCATCCGCCGAATCAAAGTCCTTCATAATCTCAAGAACTTCGTTCGGTGCAACAACCTGGCCAAGACGGTATGAGATATTACCTAGATGGCAAAGTGCACTCGACAAGTGCCCTTCTTCAATATCTGCTGTGAGATCTTCAATCTTGCGACTTCGCACAGCCTTGATGAAATTATCAAAGTGATCTGCACCGCCACTGAAGCTCTTAACCTGGTTTCCGTCCTTGTCGAAAATAGTGCCGCTGTTGTAAGTCGGAATGACCGCGTAGCCGTCACTACCTTCCACGATGACACCAATCTTGGCACCCTTGTAGGGAGCTGTTTCAAGGCCACGTACTTCAAAAGTCAATGCCTTGTCACCGTAGCGATGAGCAACCACTTGGGTATTGGCTGAATCACCAGCATCGATGTAACCAAGTCGGCCACCAAAGCTAATACATGAATCGGAAAGGCCTTCTTCCTGCAACGCCCAGCGTGCGAGATCCATTTGATGGATTCCCTGATTTCCCAGGTCGCCATTACCGTAATCCCATTGCCAATGCCAGTCATAGTGGAACTGCGGGCGACTTAGAGCCACATCTGGTGCGGGACCAAGCCATAAATCGTAATTCACGTTACCCGGAACGTCATACTTACCGCGAGCTCCGATGGAGCCGCGACGCTTGTAGCACAAACCGCGAGCAACCGAAACGTCACCAATTTTACCAGTGTGAATCGCATCCATCGTTTGTCGCATTCCAGGATTGGATCTCGACTGCGTACCTGTTTGGACAATTTTGCCATACTTACGGGCAGCTTCCACAATACGACGGCCTTCGCTTACGTTGTGGCTAACTGGCTTTTCAACATATACGTCTTTACCTGCTTGGATCGCCCAGATGGCTGCCAGAGCATGCCAGTGATTTGGCGTTGCAATGCTGACAATATCAACACGGTCGTCTTCGAATGCTCTGCGCATGTCTTCAACAAACTGTGGTGTTCGGCCACCCTGACGCTTGCCAACTTCACTTGCGCGTCGTTGACCAACATCACTGTCAGCATCAACGATATACAGAATCTCTGTATCCTTGCGTCCCGCAAAAGCACCGATGTGGCTTCCACCGCGGCCTCGAACGCCGACGACTGCTACGCCAAGCTTCTCATTTGGGCTATCACTTTGTTTTGTTTCCTCCGCATGAACCATCGGAGTCGTTGCTGCAGCTGCCATGGCTGTGGCCAGCATGGAATCTTCCATGAACTGACGTCTTGTGCGACGTGTCATGATGTTCCCTTTCAACATTTTGTTAATAAACAGTTACTGAGTNATTTATTTGCACTGCAATTAAGCCTATGCGTCTAATTGCAGCTATCTCATATAGTGTAGCACACGGTTGAAACACTACACACTAATTCAGATGNTCAATTCACGATCTTGGCATCACGACAACATGACAAGTGATCACGGTGCATTAGATGCCTTGTTTAGAGATTCCCAGTATTGTCTGGCTCCCGTGTAGTAACGCATGAGGTCGTCTTTTTGCTCCTGAGACAACTTCTCCTCATTAGCAATAGCTTCTCCACGCTCTTTGAGCCAGCCCACGAAAAACTGTGTAGATTCAGCACTGATTCTTCGTTTTTTTCCAACTTCGACATAGAAAGGACCACTGGAAGCAAATCGATACGTCTCCTCGTTTTCAGTAACACACCGGATCAACATCCAACCACTCTTCTCGAAGTGAACGGACGGTAAACGGCCACCCTTCTGTGCGTAGTCCTGAAGTCGCACATGCTCTACTACTTCGCCATTCTTTACAATTTCCAAGTACTCAACCTTCTCCCGTAATGAAAGATTTAGTGACGCTTCCAAGTCAATAGACTCTCCTTCTGACACCTCAAAGATGTGCCCGGGTAACTCACCATTGACCAGCGGTCTCATCATCGGACCGTTGGTTACGACCACCTGACCCTTGCGAAGGTTTTCAAACCAACGTTCATACGTAAAATCTTCGCCGCAGTGCACATAAACCCGGTTATAGCCAACTGGATTGTCCAAAACGCCTGACGCACTTCCGGCAGACGGTGCGATTCGATGACCCGTGTTAAGAATCTTGTAATACAGTTGCTGTGACCAACGTCCGTTTCCGTGTGGNGGCGGCAAGATTCGCTCGTCACGNTTCTTACCCCATGCTTCATTTTCCAACATCTTGCTGCGCATCATGTGGTTATTACATATCCCGATGCTGTGTACGCGACCACTGGCAATCCAGACTGGCACATCCCACCAAAATGGTTTTTCAATATCTACATGAACCGCCGGATGTCGGCTACCGATTGCCATTAAGAATTTCATCGATGATGGATAGTGCCAGTTGGCTCGAGTGATATCAAACACATTTGGCAAATTGAAATACAGTAGCGCCCCACCATCACGCTCATCTTCGCCGGCAAGCACGTGCATGTATCTCGTCCTGCCTTCATCTTCTACTTTCTGAAGCAGACTCTCCGGAGGTGGTTCGTCTTGCCACAGGTTTTTCGCATTCCACCAGGTGATAACCGGAGCCACATATAAATCCTCTGCCTTCATGAGCAGCGGTACATCTTTAACAGGTCGATGAATATGCATGTCTCCTGAGTACCAGCCTTCTTCCGCCATGTTTACAAACCGGCGCATGAGTACTTGCTGAGTGTCTTTCGCACCATCGTTCATTACGAAATTGCCACGATGCACTCGGTATTCAGGCCCGTGTTCGATCTCGAAGGTGTAGATGCCATCGCGCAATGACAACCGGATTTGTCCATCAAAGGTATGATGATCTTTCCAAAAAGTGATTCTTGGAACTTGAACTGGTTTGCCCTCGTGGTCCTTTATATGAATACGAGCAGGAATCGGCTTCTTCGTTGCCGAGTCAACCGTTTGGATAGTTAGTGTTCCACGAGCAGCCGTATTCGTTTCAGCACATACTGCAACCAGCGTGCAAATCACCAATACCGCGACATTCGATCTGCGACTCATAAGATTCATCAGAGTTCACTTAAAAAATGGAATTAACCAACGGCATTGCATGTACAGAAGCTGGATTCAATGCCAAATAAACAGGCGCCATAACAGTACATAAATCGGTCATATAGTTCAAATCCAACGAGGCCCACTAAAACAAGACGAGTGAAGTAACATCGAGACCTTATCAAATCGGCTTGGTTGACATAAAATCCCGGTCATGAGTGAAGATTTTTACAAAGCCCTTGGAGTGGGGCGGTCTGCAAGCCAGGATGAGATCAAAAAGGCCTACCAAAAAATGGCGGCCAAAAATCATCCGGATGCAAACCCTGATGACAAGAATGCAAAAGCCCGATTTCAAGAGATTCAGCGTGCGTACGAAGTTCTAAGTGACGAGAACAAGCGTGCCCAGTATGACCAATTCGGTTCCTCTTTTGAAAACATGCAAGGTGGTAATCCATTTGGAGGTGGTGGGAGTCCGTTTGGAGATATCGATCTAGGGAGCATGTTTGGTGGTGGCGGAGGTGGTTTCGAACAAATCTTCCAGCAATTCGGAGGAGGCCAACCTCGTTCCCGACGCCAAAAAGGCCAAAACCTACAGGCGGCTGTACAAATCCCGTTTGCCACTGCGGTTACCGGAGGACATGCATCCGTTTCAGTACAACGAGCTGACGGCACCGTCTCGCCGATCCAAGTGTCGATTCCAGCCGGGATAGAAGATGGGAAAAAGATTCGACTGCGTGGACAAGGGCATTCCGGATCGCACGGCGGTCCGGATGGTGACGTCATCGTTTTGGTCAACATCGCCTCGCATCCGTGCTTTAAACGTAACGGTCTGGATCTGGAAGTCGATTTACCAATAACACTGGCTGAAGCCGTAAACGGTGCTTCTATCGACGTTCCAACACCGTACGGCACGATCGAGTTTAAGATTCCATCGCTGACATCCGGCGGTCGGCGATTTCGAATCAAAGGACATGGAGTAAAACACGCTGACGGAAAAGGAAATCTCTACCTAACCGTCAGAATTGCGTTGCCCGAGCAATCCAGTGAGGAATTGAATACGCTGGCAGAAATAGTTTCAGCCGACAAAAAACCAATTCGTGATGATCTGCGTTGGTAGAATGCATCTAGTAATTTGGCTCTTAACCACCGGCACAATTTGGTTAACGCATAAAAAGTGGCTTTCCGCTTTCAAAAATCTGACCGACTACTCACCTCATTCGAGTTTCAACGTGTGTACGAATCCGGCATGCACGCCGCAGACGATACACTTGTTGTCATCGTCTCACCAAATTCGCTCGCCATTTCGCGACTCGGACTTGCTGTGTCGCGCAAGGCTGGAAACGCTGTTATGCGAAATTGCTGGAAACGAAGAATTCGTGAAGCGTTTAGAACCACGAGAAGTGACTTCCCAATCGGGCTTGATATTGTCGTCCGGCCAAGAAAAGGCGGAACACCAGACAGCCGATTAATTCATCAAAGCCTTTCAAGACTGATTAACAAAGCATCCAAAAAGACTGATTCGCAAAGCAGCAGTGGTGGCATGACTGGTTAAATGAAAGTCCTCTTCGCACCAATTCAATGGCTTTCTTCTGCCGTCTCTCAACTCATGATCGGAATGGTTCGAATTTATCAGATCACCCTAAGTCCATTACTCGGTAACTGCTGTCGGTTTACGCCAAGTTGCAGTCAGTACTTCATTGACGCAGTGAAGAAGTACGGCCCGATTCGTGGTGGCTTTAAAGGCGCCTACCGTATCATCCGGTGCAATCCGTTTTCCACCGGTGGCATTGATCCTCCCTGATCCATAGATAAGAGTTTTCTCATCGAAGAGGATGCGGCATCACACTTCCGACTTGACCGTATTTCGCTAAATACGTAATCTTCCCACCCTATAGCACAGGATTAGGGAAGATATGCGCCGAGCGTGTATATACCTCTCTGTCTGAATTATCACATCGAGGGGCAATATGCTGACACAGCAGAAACACAAGACGCAAGAAAACAGTCATAAGAGCTTTATGTACAGAATCACTGCTGGCCTTGTTACAGCCGTTTTGCTCACTCATGCATCCGGATGTAATCTCCCGATCCCATTTACGGATGACAAACAGCTCGAAGATATCATTCCCGGCAGCGGTGATGATGAAAAGAAACGTCATCGTATAGATGAACTAACTGTGCCGGTCGGCTTGAACTTTATGAAAGTCGAAAGTGTTGCACTCGTTACGAATCTCGAAGGCACGGGCAGCGAGCCACCAACAGGCCTGCAACGCAACTTGCTTACAGATGACATGAAGACGCATAGCGTTGAAAACACCAACGAGTTGCTGGCCTCTCCAAACACCTCGCTGGTGCTAGTGCGTAGCTATCTTCCACCTGGAGTACAAAAGGGCGACCCCATCGATGTTGAAGTGCTGACACCCTCTCATTCGAAAACTACCAGCTTACGAAGTGGTTGGTTGTTAAAGACTCGCATGCGGGAAGTAACATTGATTAACAACAGTATTCACAGCGCCCATGTATCGGCACTGGTTGAAGGTCCGATTCTGCCACAGTCGCTCTTTAAAGGCACTGGTGATCCAACGTTTGAAACTCGAGGTGTTATCCTGGGTCGAGGAGAATCTCGTTATTCGCGTCCGCTCGGTTTAGCTGTTCGCCCTGACTTTAAGAGTGTCAAAACAAGTACACGCATTGCTGGTGCAATTAACCAACGATTCCATAAATTCGGGACATCTAAGCGGGTCGGAATTGCCAATCCGACTCGCGATAACTTTATCGAACTAGAGCTCGTAAATGCATACCGCCGCAATGTGCCACGATTCCTGAATGTGATTCAGGCCATCAATGTCGGTGAATCTCAGGCAGAACGGATCAATCGTCTGCAGGTATTAGAGGCGAAGTTGCTTGAGCCAACTTCCGCTAAGAATGCAGCGCTTGAACTGGAAGCGATNGGGAAGGACTCGGTAAGGATTCTCATGAGCGGTTTGCAAAGCAGTGACCCTGAAGTGCGATTCTATAGTGCTGAGTCACTTGCTTATATGGATATCCAGGAAGCTGCGACCCCGCTCGGCGCGATC
This sequence comes from Rhodopirellula sp., assembly GCA_002714565.1. Lineage (GTDB taxonomy): Bacteria > Planctomycetota > Planctomycetia > Pirellulales > Pirellulaceae > UBA11883. The sequence continues at coordinate 182,320 of PAXU01000021.1, read as the reverse complement.
GCTGAAACTCACATCGAGTTTCGATGGTACGCCTTGAATGCACTNTCAGCCATGGCAGACATGTCAGCACTGGATGCACTTTCNGGATTNCTGGANTCNGACAGTGCGGAAACACGCTATGGTGCCTTCCGGGCTTTATATGAACGCAGTCCTGATTCACCATATATTCGCGGCGAAGGCCTATCAGACTTTAACTTCTATTCCATTCCAGTAAAGTCGCGGCCTATGGTTCATCTATCCATGTCGCGAAGGCCGGAAATTGTCGTCTTCGGNGGAGATATTCGTATCCAACCAAAAGACTTTTTGTANGCCAGCAAACANATCATGATTAACCCAACCGCGGATGGTCAACTGCGTGTGAGTCATTTTCAACCAGGCAAACAAGATTTGTTTGCAACGTGTGATACTCGAGTTGCATCACTTGTCAAAGCAATTGCAACTGTGGGCGGTGGTTACAGCGACATTGTGCAGTGTATGAACAATGCCAAGTNGGCTGGTGNCATTAATGCTGAAGTCTTCGTCGGAGCGCGTCCGCGGCCGGCATGGTCTTATGACCGTGAACGCTCTGCCGATAATTCTACCCGTGAATTCACTAATGCTAATCCAGAGGTGGGTAGTTCGGATGATTCCAGCGGTTTTATAGGGAGCGACCCTATTNCAGCAATCCCGGAACAGGGTAATGCACTTGCCCCTGCATCAGCAGNTGAGCCTGAGCAAGAGGAAGTTCTGACTGACCAAAGCTACACACCCACGTTNGATTAATNCNATTCGNTGAATCCANCCTTACCNCAGGGCAAACACCACTCANCCTCTTAATCCATTCCNATGCTTAAAGCACTCGACATCATTGGTTTCAAGAGCTTTGCCGACAAGACTCGGTTTGAGTTTTNTGATGGAATCACTGTAATCGTCGGACCCAACGGNTCTGGCAANTCAAATGTCGTTGACGCCATTAAATGGGTGCTTGGTGCTCAAAGNGCGAAAAGTCTTCGCGGTAAGGAGATGGCCGATGTAATTTTTAAGCCATCGAACAATTCCAGCAGGCGCGANGTCAATACTGCCGAAGTTACGATGACAATCGATAACTCGACAGGGCTGCTNCCACTTGAATCCGAAGAGGTCTTNGTTACCCGNCGTGTATATAAGAGTGGCGAAGGCGANTACCTAATCAATCACGAACCATGTCGCCTCAAAGACATTAAAGACCTGTTTCGTGGTACCGGTGTCGGTACGGATGCTTATAGCCTGATCGAGCAGGGCGAAGTAAAACGCATGCTAGAAACCTCAAATAAAGATCGCCGTGCGATCTTCGAGGAAGCTGCGGGGATCAGTAGGTTTAAAGCGAAGAAAATTGATTCGCAACGCAAACTGGAGCGAGTTGAACTAAACCTGACACGGCTCTCTGATATTGTTGATGAGGTCGAAAGCCGCTTAAGGGCAGTTCGGAATCAGGCTAGCAAAGCACGTCGTTACCGTGAATACACGGATCGGCTCCAGCAACTGCGAACCCAGATTGGTTTAGTTGATTGGAAGAAATACTCTCAACAGCTCGAACACCTGGAGTCTGAATTGTCAGCTATCCAGTCGCAAATGGATGAAGCGACGGCTCGCGTTGAGGATCAGCAGAAGCAATCCACTGCAATCGACGAGCAGTTGCAGGGCTGTTCACGGGATATCATGGAGTCTGAGGCAAACAGCTCTACTTACCGTGAACAAGTTGCATCGCTAGCTACTACGCTTACTCAGCAAATTGAACGTTCAGATGATATCCGGCAGGAGGTCGCACGTTATCGCCTTCAACTTGCAACAGTAAATCACCGAGCAGGTGGAATGAAATTGCGTCTGGCGGAATCCAGAAAGGAGCTCGATCAGTCCGAGTCGCGATTCAATAAAACACGGGGNGAATTAAGTGCCGTTGAAGAACAATTGGNATCTATTCAGCTTGAGATTGAACGATTTCGCGAACAATCGCGTGATACGCGACAACAGCAGATAAGTACCACCCATCANTCTGCTGAAACTGCTAATCGAATGGCATCTCTTAAGACTCAGTATGAAAAGCTTGGNGAATCTNTTGTCCGAATGCAACAGGCGTTCTCCCGGATCGAAAAGGAACGCAATGATATCCAATCGGACTTTGATTCGCTGGAAAAAGTAGAGACGACGATTCAGCANCAAATCTCTGAGAAACAGGTGTTGCTTGATGCCATAGAACGCGACCTTGGTGAAAGCCGNCGACTGNTNTCACGTCGAAAGGATGATATTTCAAATCTCCAGAACCGACTTGGTGCCATCAAGGAACGTACATCTGTTCTGGAAGAGCTTGAACGCAACAGAGATGGANTACATCCGGTCGTACAAGATTTACTTTCCGTTCCTAGTGAAGAATCATCAGATCCATCATTCANTTCCATGCCGGACCACTCCGACATGGACTGCACGCTTATTGCGGATGTGATTACCGCGCCGATTGAAAGCGCCATTGCAATCGACTTGATTCTGGGTCCCAGNTCACACTTCGTATTCAGTNCTGACGACGAGCTGATTCCNCTCATAAACAGCAAATTAACAAGTGACTTAAAAGGGCGTGTCGGCATTGTCACGCGCCAAGCTATCGAGANNTTAGCNNAGCCNGATATAGATCTTAGTAGTCACAANGGAGTTATTTGCTGTGCAAGCAAGCTNGTGCAGGCAGCTCCGCAATTCAAATCCGTTGTAGACCAATTCCTGGGCTTCACCTGGTTCGTNGAAGATCTCGAGACCGCGCGAATGTTGTCGTCGCAGTACGCCGGAGCACTTCAGTTCATCACCAAACATAACGAACTCGTCGACTTTCAAGGGAATGTGATTCTAGGCAGCGAAGATAGCGCCACGGGTTTAATTTCNCGCCGTAGTGAATTACGGCAACTTCAGCAGCAGCAATACATCCTTGATGTTCAGATTCGTGAAAACCAACAAGAGGTTCAGCGTCTAACAAACAATGTCCACCAGGAAGAAATACGTACCAAACGCGTCGCCGATACCATCCAAGGTTTAAATGAACAACTCGTTGAGCATCGTGTGAAAACTGAAACGCAACGACAGCGACTCAAGCAACTACAACAGCAGTCCNCCGATCAGGATTCTGAAATTCGAGCCGAACGCGCACGCCAGCATAAAACACAAAGTGAGCTGCGTGAAAATGAACAGATAAAACAGACTTTAGATACGGAATTACATCGCCTGGATCAAAAGCTCGAACAAGCTGATCACGATATCGCTGACCTCGAACATCAACGACACGAGCACCAGCGAACTGCCACGGCATTGCAAATCGATCTCGGTACGGTCGACCAGCGTAGAACAGCGTTGCGCGAGCAACTTCGCCAATTCCAGGAAGATCACCANGAACGAACGCAGACGATTTCACANCATGAACAGCAATTAGCCGAAGCCGACTACCGACTGCGTGAATCTGTCATGCATGCTTTACATGCAAGTGCACGATTGTCAGAGAAATACTTACAAAAGCAGAAGGCACGCTGTAACACACTAACACTGCACAAACGCCAGCAACAACTCACAGATGATCGCCAGACGATACAGTTGTCCATCGATGAACTCAATAAACAACAAAACGAGCATACATCTCAAAAACATGCCTGGGAATTGGAAGCCGGTGANTTGCGATTACAGCGCAATCAACTGAAGGATCGGTTCCTCGAAGATTACAACATCAATATCGAGGTGCAGAAACCCATCACAAGTGNTGAAGAAGGCACAGACAGCGATGTCGAGCAGGAAATCGAGGGGCTGCGACGNAAAATCAATAATATCGGCGCTGTAAACATGGAAGCTCTCGAAGAGTTAACCGATCTGGAAGANCGTTTCGAGGGCCTGTCCACACGTTTCAAAGATATTCAGCAGAGCAAAACGAATCTCGAAAAGATTATCGAGAGTATCGATGCTGATAGTCGTCGCCTGTTCGTTGAAACGCTAGATCAAATTCGATTGAATTTCCAGACACTCTATCGAAANGCGTTTGGTGGCGGNCAAGCCGATATCCTTCTCGAAGAAGGTGTTGATGTGCTGGAAGCCGGTGTTGAAATCACCGCAAGTCCACCTGGTAAAGCTGCTATCAACCTTTCTCTTTTAAGTGGTGGAGAAAAAGCGCTTACCGCCGTTTCGCTGATTTTGGCCATGTTCCAATTCCGCCCTAGCCCATTTTGTGTACTCGATGAAGTCGATGCACCGTTCGATGAGGCGAATATCGGACGATTCATCAATGTCCTAAAAGACTTCCTCGATGACACTCGATTCATTCTCGTCACCCATTCCAAGAAAACCATGACCGCCGCCGACCTTATCTACGGTGTTACCATGCAGGAATCAGGAGTTAGTAAGCAGGTAAATGTTCGATTCGAAGATGTTGATGAACAGGGGAATTTCAGCGAAGACGTACTGAAACGAAACAAGGCAGCCTAATTACCTCTGGCTTCCGTATATTCATATCACAACCTCTNTGATGAATTAGACATTTTTCACAAGAATTTCATCCTTCCTGTTTTTCCTATTTATCCCACCTTTCCTACCTAGGTCGAATCAACGTAAATCCCTTGTTTTACTTAATCAAAAGCGCCTTCCCAGTTTCCTGCAAACAGCATGATTGATACGTTTGGAAACAGCGTCAGGGATGATTTCACCCGACTTGTCGTTACGTCTGCTAGAACTTTCTAAAGTCCTACCCCCCTAAAACTCGAAGAATAGTTGTGGAAGGCAACGTTATCGTTATTTCACAATGTGAAACAGCCACAACAGCCATCCGAGGGGGGATTTCTGAGAGTTACCTGGTAACTCTCTTATCAGATCGTATATATACCGGTTAGACCACTGGTGATCTGTAGACGGAGATTCTCTCTACCCAACGAACCGCCGCACGGTTATGGGACCAGCGACCACGTATTCGATACCCAGGCATGTTAGACGCACGGTACTCGGCACGCGATTGCAACACTACCACTACCGACGAGTTGTAACCCAACTCACCAAAAAACAAGAAGCAGGAAAGTGCCCCTTCCTCAGTCGCTTGTTGGCCATTCACGCCCCACACGTGTTTAATGGCTCGCTCATCAGAGCAGACAGGTATAGGGGCCACCACGGATGTTTCTTTTTCCTCGCGGGAACATCCAACGGAGAGGTCAACGAGAGAGCAATGGAGAACCTGAAATGAAGGTTTTCACAACTGGACAAGTCGCAAAAATCTGTAAAGTCGCCCCGCGCACGGTTAGCAAATGGTTCGATTCGGGCCGCCTGAATGGCTACCGCATTCCTGGAAGTCAGGATCGTCGAATTCCTCGGGATTCGCTTATCCGCTTCCTCAAGGAACACGGAATGCCCCTAGGTGATCTAGAAGATGAAGCCATGGCAAAGGTATTGATCGTAGCACAAGATCAAGTGCTGATCGAAAANCTAAAACGTGAGCTGCCACCAGAAAGATCATTCAAAGTTGCAGTCGCTGCAAGTGGTTTTGAAGCCGGTATTCAGGCTGAAAGTTTCCACCCGGACTGCATCATTGTAGATTTCTCTATTGGCAAAATTGAAGCTTTGCAGATTTGCCAAAATCTACGTAAGAATCAAGACTTTGCTGAAACCATCCTCATTGCATTACTACCCGATGTAGGTGCACCGATGAGTTTCGACCGAAGCAGTATCAACGAAACGTTCAAAAAGCCATTCGATGCGGGACTGCTTGCTGAACGACTTCGAACACTGATCGGAGCAAAGAAAGAACTGGTTTAACGTAAACCAGATCGCCGCGCCAATACAACGCAGTCGTAGCCTAGACCACTACGACTGTGTTTTTTTGCGCCTATTCTAAATCACGTATGTAATCGCCGCTCTTACCACCACTCTTTTTCAGTAGCTTTACGTCCAGAATTGACATGCTTCGATCAACAGCCTTGCACATGTCATAAATNGTGAGTGCCGCGACGGAAACAGCGGTCATAGCTTCCATTTCAATCCCCGTACGGGCTTGAANCTGTGTCTCAGCCGTGATGACTACCGTATCATCGCCTTCTATCTCAAATTCCAATGTAACGCTATCNAGTCCGATCGGATGGCAAAGCGGGATCAGGTCGCCTGTCCGTTTGGCACCCATGATACCTGCCAACCTAGCGACTTCGAGTACATCGCCCTTTTTGGCGCTCTGCGTCTGAATCATCTTAAGTGTNGNCGGATTCATTTGAATCCGACCACAAGCAACCGCAGTACGATGGGTTATCGGCTTTCCGCCAACATCCACCATGCGGCTAGCACCACTCTCGTCAAAGTGTGTAAATTCGCTCATGCAATCCATGATAACAACAGACGCCCTGCCTGTCTCAACTGCACGGCGTGCTGATAGCTAAAGATGATCTGACTTCAAACGCGTGGCGTACGTTTATCGACGGCGTTGTAGAATCGGTTGCAATTCATCCACAAAATCACGTACATCGGTGAATTCCCGATAGACACTCGCAAAACGCACATAGGCCACCTGGTCGAGCATTGAGAGATGCTCCATTACGATTTCACCTATCTCGTTTGATGCAATCTCATTTTCAAATCGCGAATATACTTCGCCTTCGACTGCTGAAATTGTCGTTTCGATTTCCTCGGAGCTAATCGGCCGTTTCCAGCAGGCCTTGATGATACCGTGGCGAATCTTATCACGGATAAATGGCTCCCGGACTCCATCTTTCTTGACAACCTTTATAGACAATTCCTCTAGACGCTCATGTGTCGTATATCGTCGAGAGCAACTTAAGCACTCTCGACGTCGCCGAACGGAAAAGCCATCAGCTGAACTACGGCTATCCAAGACTCGATCGTTATCGGTCTGGCAGAATGGACATTGCATGTCGCTATCCTCAGAAATCATCCATGACAAGTTGCCTGTAATTCTCCACAGTTCGCGGAAAAATACCAGAAGTTATTTTCCCATTATCAGGTATTTTTTGCAGCACTTGATAACCGATTCGGAGCTGCAAACAACTTGCACTATGAAGATTTACGCTTCTTTTCGACAAGCGACCAGTCTTTGCGCTGTCTCGACGAAGGAATCCCCATCTTCTTTCGGTATTTTGTAATCGTTCGACGGGCAACGGTCATGCCCGCTTCTTTAAGCCGCCTAACCAACTCGTCATCACTATGTGGCTTGGCTTTATTTTCCTGATCGATCAGTTCCTGGAGCTTTATCCGAATAATATCCCACGCAACGTCCTCACCATCTTCACCAACCGTACCGCCTACAAAGAAACGCTTTAAAGGATACAGACCACGAGGAGTTTGAATCCATTTGTCATCCACGGCTCTGCTCACCGTAGTCACATGTACTCCTACAACATCAGCAATCTGCTGCATTTTCAGTGGCACGATACGTTCGAGCCCGTGTTTGAGGGATTCCTGTTGCACATCCACAATCGCTTCCGCAACTGACTTTAAAGTCGACCGTCTCTGCTGAATTGCATCAACCAGCCACTGAGCTGCGTTTACTTTGCGGCGAATATACTCCTTTTCCTCTTTTGTTGCCTTTGGATCACTCAGCCGTTCCCGGTAATACCGGCTAATTCTGATCGTTGGCACCCATGAGTCCTCAACCGTCACAGAGTACTGTCCATCTTCTGATTCGTGGAGCACAAGATCTGCCGTGACTGCCTGATTATGATGATCGACAAATCTGGCTCCCGGCATAGGATCCAGTTCCCCGATCAATGCTACCAACTCATCAATCCTCTCAATGGAGAGTCCCGTCTTCTTCTGAACAAGTGGAAGACGATTGTGTGTCAGGTCATCAATATGCTCGTCAATGAGAAGCAGAAGATCGTTCTTATCAGTATTTGATAGCCATTCNAGCCGCCCATTTTTTTGCGTTCCCTGAAGGACTTGAATACGGAGACACTCTGACAAGTCGCGTGCACCAATGCCGCTTGGATCGAGGCTTTGAACCACCTCCAAGCCATGTTCGGCCAAGGCTAATTCTTCTACTGTTGCATCCCGTGGCAAAAGTTCTCGCACGGGATTTTTTAAGTAGCCTCCATCTTCAGCCTGAAGCATCGAGAGGATGCGTTTTGCCATGTCAAGCGTTGCGGAGTCCAAGTCCAGATCATGCAGTTGCGATTCAAGATGGTCTTGTAAGGACTCGGGTTTCTCAACAATATTTGCCAAGGCATCATGATGATGATCCGCAATTTGCTGAATTCGATCAGCGGAAATGCGCGGTTGCTCGTCAAAATGATCCGGCACATCCAAGTGCATATCGTCGAGACGTTGGAAATCGTCTGCGTTATCAGAATCCTGATCGACAACTAATTCCNTCTCGATGTCGTATTCCTCAGATTCAGCCGGCGAATCATCCTCATGCGAATCTTGTTGCAACTCAATCGTTGGATTCTCCGTCATCTCCTGCTCGATGCGTTCCTGTAGCTGCATAACGCTCAACTGCAGGATCTCCATCGACTGGATCATACGAGGAGCCAGCTTTTGGACCTGTTGTTGGCGAATCTGCTGTGAAAAAGAAAGACGCATTCGGCGTTCCATGTGGAATCGTTAAAAGTGCAATATACGAATGGCTATGTGCATGTGCGATCCAATGTCTTAGTACTTTTGCCTGCCATTAATCGCATCGGCTAAGATCTCCTTGTTTGTGAATTCGAGAATACTTCCGGTTGTGATTCCTCGTGCGAGACGCGTCACCGAAACCGGTAAATCTGAGAGCAAATTGGAAATATGCAACGCCGTTCCATCACCCTCGACCGTTGGATTCGTAGCCATGATCACTTCCGTAAAGTCACCTTCACCAACCCGGTCTACCAGCGCGTTCAAGGTCAGTTGTTCCGGACCNATTCCCTCCAGTGGTGCGATGCGCCCGAGCAAGACGTGGTACAAGCCGTTATAGACTGCGGCCTGTTCAAGAGACATCAAGTCACGTGGTTGCTCAACAATACACAGAACCTGTTGATCCCGTTTCGGATCGTTACATATTTCGCACAATTCACCTTCAGCGAGATTAAAACAACGATCGCAGTATCGAACATTTTCGCGGACATCTCGAATTGCATCCGCAAGTGAAACGGCTTCGGACTTATGTACACGTAAAATGTGATACGCCAGTCGCTCTGCACTTTTACGCCCGATTCCGGGCAACTTTCCNAGTTGGGTGATCAAATTGGTTACTGATTCGCTTAATTGTGCCATGCTCTCTGCATCCTGCTATCGAGGCGGCAATGCGTTGCCGTCATTTTCTGAGTCTTCGTTTTCTGATTGCGATTCATTGAGGTCTGTTACCGCACTATCGCTAGTTTCACTTGGAGCTGCGCTACTCTCACTCGGTTCGCTTGTACTAGGTTCGGCTGGCCCCAACCCGAATCCGGCCATCGCCTTTTCCAAACCCGGAATATTCAATCCACCGGCCATCGACTGCATTGCTTCGGAGTGAGCCTGCATTGCTTTCTCCCGAGCCTGATTTACCGCAGCGGGCACTAAATCCTCGATCATCTCACGCTCTCCGTTATCGATAAGTAGCGGATCTATTTTCAATTGCAACATCTCGCCAAGACCGTTGACGACAACGGTGACCATTCCGCCTCCGGACGACCCCTCAATCTTTTGTTGACGCAATTGAGCCTTAAGTTCTTCAACCTTGCCACCCATTTGCTGGGCCTGCTCAAACATTGACTTTAGATTTCCGAGTGCCTTAAACATTTAGTCAATTCCTTATAGTCTTGTTGCAGAATCACCGTCTAACCGGAGCATTTTCAATATCTCACGTGTCGCATACGCCAACACTGTTGTCCCACGATGTAATTCAACTCAGTGACCACGTGGATTCGGAAGAACAACACCCGATGACTTCGCAAAAACAAACCGCTTGCCATGGAATACCACTAGCAGATTCAAGTTTGTTTACGCGGAGCATCCACCCGGACGATCTCCGCATCAAACACTTCCGCCGCCTTTTGAATCAGCGGATGTTGTTCGACTTCACGGGCACGCTGCCTGCTGTTCTGTGCAGCAGGCTGTGATTGAGCGGGCGGTGCAGCCTCTTCCTCGATCAACTCAAAGCTAAGCACGACCCTTTGTCCTGTCGCTTGGCGAAGCGCGGACTCCAGACTCTGCTTACGCTCTGGTCTTTCACACGAGGATTTGTCGAAATTATATTTCGACGGAAATCTAACAACTAGTCGATTTGGCGCAATAATTGCTAAAGATTCAGCCTTTTTTGCATAGTCAGATGTCAAATCATCTAGATTTCCTAATGAATCTCGCCAAATTTGCATCACATTGGCATCGGTTATTTCGGTAANATTTTCCGGGATCTGGGTGAGTTGTGNCTCGGACACCTCCAAAGAGGGAGGCTTTTCTAGACTATCTTCCGTTTTTTTTTGAGCGTCAGTTTGTGCTGAAGATGCTATAGATGTTTCGTTTGGTACCGCTGACGACTTGGTCGTCTGGCTAGCTGACACGTTACTGGTAACCTCACCAATTGAAAGGTTTCCAGACTCTAACGCGCTGATCAGCGTGGCGATCATTTCAAGATCTTCAAGCGATGCAATTCGGATCAGTGCAGTCTCTAACTGGATTCGAACGTGAACACTTCGAGAAAGTCGTCGAACGGTTTCCTGCATAATTTCCAAGGCTGCTAATAACGTTTGGCGCCCCCATGACTGCGCAAGCGAGGAAATTCGTTCAAAATGAGATGCATCGGTAAAGCGGAGGATGTCTACCTTGCCGCCAACCGACACTGCCAGAGTGTCACGCAACAAGCCTAGCAACTGATCGATCAACTGTTCAGGTTTCGCTCCGTCCTGCAGAGCTACATCTAAAGCCATCAAGGCCTCTGCCGCTTCGCGCTTCTGTAATGATTCAAGGATATCCAGTAATTGACCAACTGCTGTGGTACCGAGCAATAGATGGACTTCGTCCAATCCAATGTGCCCCTGACAATACGACATAACTTGTTCAAGCAGAGACTGGCTGTCTCTCATCGAACCACCAGCACGCCGAGCGATTACGCTAAGTGCTTCGTCATCTGCAGTCATCTGCTCATTGCTAACAATTTGTTGCAATCTTCCGAGAATCTCATCAACAGCGACCGGAGCAAAATCATATCGCTGACACCTGGATCTGACGGTGATCGGTAGGCGTTCTGGCTCAGTTGTACAGAATATAAACCGAACGTGCTCAGGCGGTTCCTCGAGCGTTTTCAGCAGCGCGTTAAATGCTGGCCCGGTCAGCATATGCACTTCGTCAATAATGTAAACTTTGAATCGTGAACGACTTGGTCGCACATTTACGTTTTGCCGCAGGTCACGAATATCTTCGATGCCCCGATTACTGGCGCCATCGATTTCAATCACATCCATATCTTCGCCAGACGTAATACTCTGGCAAATATCACAGCGATTACATGGTTTAGGCGTTGGGCCTTCACTACAGTTAAGCGCTTTGGACAAGACTCTTGCCGTCGAAGTCTTACCGACTCCACGAGCGCCTGTAAACAAGTAAGCGTGACCAACACGATTTGTCTCAATCGCGTTTCCAAGTGCCCGAACGATAGATGCTTGCCCTACCAGGTCTTCGAAGGACTGAGGTCTGTAGCGCCGCGCGACAACGACATATTGATCGTCTGTATACGCATTTCCATTGCCGTCTGGCGCGTTTTCCATGATCGACTCGCTGAAGGCGTGGGTCGGGGACTTGAAAAGTGTCTCTACTCGACCAGATGGCCGCTGCCGTGAAGAGGTTCCCGCACAAGGTTATACCGTTTAGAGCTGCTCCGGTTAAGGCCTGACTCGGTTCACGACTCCCCCTTGCGGGAACCACTCCACGGCAGCTGTTTCCCTGCACTTTATGCAGTATTACCAAGCTGACAAGCAATTGCGTTCATTGTACCGCAAAACTCNNTATTGGCATCATGCCTGCCGTTAAAAATGTATATTGGATTCAACATTNCCTTCTGGCAAGGACTATCATCGACAAAAGCTTATTGAATCTCAGATTTTCTCGGGACAGCTCATGGAACTAGTACAACGCCTTACAAACCGACTGACACATGCTCGCGAGTTTTCACTCATGTTGCTTCAAGACTTCTCAACCGATGAGGACTGGACCTTTCAATTACACGACGGCGGAAACCACGCGCTTTGGTTTCTTGGTCACATTGCCACAACGGATAATTTCATGATTACCTTGGTCGATCCCGACCACTCAAACGTGCCGGAAAGCTACCCTGCTCTCTTTGGTATTGGTTCGACCCCTTCTCCCGAGATCAGTGACTATCCTTCAATCCAAGAAGTGAAATCTTATTGCCAGGAGCGTCGCAANACGCTGCTGGCAATTCTCGCCAGATTAACGGATGACGATCTCGCGACCGAAACTCCTGATGGTGCTCCGGAGTTTATGCCTGACTTTGCGTCAGTTTTTGAGACCGCAATTTGGCATGAGGGTCTGCACACTGGGCAACTTTCCATGTTGCGTCGCGTTCGTGGATTTGCACCGGTTGTCTAGTCTCGCAACGAACGGAGNTACACCGAAACATCCTNTTGGCTGACAGTTGTTGGATCTTCCACGTCTACCAGCACTTCACTCGCAGCGTCCAATGTTAACTCGATAGATGTTTCACCCATGAAGAGCGCAATGGAGTTGGCTGTGACATGCTTGCCTGTTACTACACCGGTAGACTGTAATTGCAAACCGATACGGCTTAGCTCTCTAAGAAACTCGGCATCCTGACGTGTAACGCGTGATATCCGAAACCTATCACCCGGCGCTAATTCAGCCAACGAGGTGTTCGAACCCATAGCGATCGTTCCATCGCTCTTAGGAATTGGGTCACCGTGTGGATCGGTTTCTGGATGTCCCAGATAATCGTCAATGCGATCAATCAGCAAATCGCTAACCGCATGCTCCATGTTTTCCGCCTCGTCATGTACTTCATCCCATGTAAGTTCGAGAGTGTTTTGCAGAAACAACTCGATCAACCGATGGCGACGAAGCACGCGCAATGCCAACGCCTCACCGCTCTCGCTAAGAACCACGCCTTCATATGGTCGATATGCTGCCAAACCTGAGTCAGAAAGGGTCTTGAGCATGCTCGTGACCGTTCCGGGGGATACATCCAGTGCGTCGGCAACCTGACCGGTCGCAGCCGGTTGGCCATCGTTGTCCAAGACGAGTTGGTAAATCGTCTTAACGTAGTTTTCAATCGTTAGAGTTGCCAATGGCTACTCTCCACCTGTTGAGACAAAACGTAAGGAGTGTGCATTTTAAGTAGCTCTGACCCCGTGGCTCAAGACACCACTGCTCAAGAGATTGTGATATTTGTGGTATGCTGCGGCTTTCAGGTCTTGGATTAGCTGGCCTTAATTTAACGCGGACAAACCTTATTATGTGATCCATCCGTATGCAACCCATTATGCTAAACGCCCGTGCCGCACACTTACTGTCGACTTGCTCTGATGATGCAGATTCCTTGCAAATTCAGGCTCATACGCGAACTGATGGCGGTACGACATTCGACTTTGGTGTTCAATGTGATGGAAGCCTTGAGGCCGGTAGATTACTCGCCAGAATCTGCATGGCCGACATGGGACAGGTACATATTTCTCCTGCACGCGACATAGTTTGTACCGAATCGGATGTATGTGTTTCCTCTGTGCATCCACTTGCAGCCTGCATGGCCAGTCAATATGCCGGGTGGCAAATCAGCTGCGGTGACTATTTTGGGATGGGCAGCGGCCCCATGCGTGCTGCTTATGGTAATGAGGAGATATTTGACGACATTGGTTTCAAAGAGAATCCCGACTGTGTGGTCGGAGTTATCGAATCCTCTGCGATTCCCGATGCGGAAACCATTCAGATGCTTGCTGAGAAGTGTCAAATTGATGCTGCATCTNTGCTGTTGGCCGTAGCACCAACGGCAAGTATCGCTGGTACCGTGCAGGTCGTTGCTCGTTCACTTGAAACAGCTCTACATAAAATGCATGAAGTCGGTTGCGATCTGGTCCATGTACTTGAAGGCTCCGGAATCGCACCGTTAGCCCCCGTAGCAGCAGATGACTTGAAGGGAATCGGATTGACGAACGACGCGGTCCTTTATGGTGGTGATGTCACTATTCGTCTAAGACTCTCGGATGAGCAGATCAATGAACTGGGGCCGAAGATTCCCAGTGCCGCCTCCGCTGACTTCGGTCGACCATTTCTCGAGACGTTCAAGAGTTATGATTATGACTTTTACAAAATTGACCCGTTACTGTTCAGTCCCGCCAAGATTACGCTGATCAGCGACGATTCAGGAAATGCATTTACATTTGGCGAAATCAGAAATGATATCCTTCAAGAGTCATTTTCAAGCAATGAAACGTAGTCACCATAGTGCCGGATAATTACAGGGAGCTAAACCGTGAATGGTCTTACGCGAATTGCGGTCCTCAGTGCATTCGACTCATGGTACGTCCGCGACCTGCGACGGGCAGCGGGAAATAAATACGAAATTCACGCCTTGAGTTTCTCGTCGATCTCTTCGCACGTTGGTAACTGTGTCTCTGCAACAAACCAGGACGGCGATCACGTATCACTTGACCAATTCGACGCGACCATCGTTCGCAGCATGCCACCGGGCAGTACGGAAGAGATCATTTTCCGAATGGACGCACTTGGCACGCATCATCGAAACGGTGGGGTGGTAATTAACTCACCAAGAAGCCTGGAAGCTGCTATCGATAAGTACTTATCTCTGCAACGGATGGCAGAAGCGGAGATTCCGATACCCCGCACCATCGCTTGTCAAACAGTTGAACAGGCCATGGATGCATTTCACGATCTGGGACGTCGGACAGTTGTTAAGCCCCTATTTGGTGGTGAGGGCCGGGGCATAACGTTCGTTGACGATGATGACATCGCTCTAAGGGTGTTCAAGACGCTTTCCCAAATGAATCTGGTCATTTACCTGCAGGAGTTCATTCCTCATGAAGGATTCGATCTCCGCGTCCTCGTCGTCGGTGACCATACGTTTTGCATCAAGCGAGAGAACAAGGATGACTGGCGAACCAATATCAGCCGGGGTGCAACGGCCGTCCCCGTTACGCCACCGAATTCAACAATTGAACTTGCAGTGAAAGCCGCTAGGACTCTCGATGTAGATATCGCTGGAGTTGACATTCTCGTTGCGCCCTCAGACCAGCCAGTCGTAATCGAAGTCAATGCAGTACCCGGCTGGATGGCTCTCTCCAAGACACTTGAGTTTGATATTGCGAGAACCGTTCTGGAATACTGCAGTCAGGTAGCAAGAACTGCTCACACTTCATCTTTATCGGATGATAAATACGAATCACCGAGCCCAACAGTAACCGAATGAATGTTGCTAAGTTTTTGTCTGAATTCGCTACTGATCAACCTGATCAGCTGGCAATTGCCGCGCCAAAACCGGCAGTAGCACACAATCGGGAATTGGCACTTGAACAGCGATACAGCACAATTACGTTTTCCGAACTTGACGACATTTCAAGCCGGCTTGCTGCCGGGTTAATGCAAATGGGTGTCACACCCGGTACGAGGCTGGCGTTATTGGTACCTCCATCGATCGATTTCATTACATGGGTCTTTGCATTACTGAAGTCGGGTGCAGTTTCAATTCTTATCGATCCGGGCATGGGTAAAGATAATTTAATCAATTGCCTTACCAAGGCCGAGCCGGCTGGCTTCATTGGAATTCCAAAGGTCCACGCAGTGCGCTTGCTCATGAAACGTCGATTTAGCAAGGCAAAACACAATGTCACAATTGGGCGGCGATGGTTTTGGGGAGGCAAAACACAAAAGCAGTTACGTAACACTTCTACGCAATCATTTAAGGCGTTCCAAGCGGATGAGTCCTCACCGGCCTCGATTATTTTCACAACAGGAAGCACCGGCCCTCCGAAAGGAGTTCAGTACCGGCACCGTAACTTCGTTAGCCAGATNCAACAACTTCGTGACAAGTACAATATCTCCCCTAAAGAAATCGACTTACCCGCCTTCCCGCTCTTTGGACTGTTTAACGCCGCCATGGGTGTGACAACGGTTCTTCCGGACATGGACTTCACGCAGCCTGCAAGCGTAGATCCTGAGCACATCATTGTCCCGATTCAAGATTGGAAAATCACTCAGTCCTTCGGATCACCCGCATTGTGGGAAACCGTCGGAAAGTACCTTGATGATCGCCAGTGCAAACTTCCATCTTTAAAACGCGTCTTATCTGCCGGTGCACCAGTACCTCCCAGAGTTTTACAACGCGTGACCGATGCGATCCCAGAAAACGCTGACATGTTTACCCCGTATGGGGCAACCGAAGCTTTACCGGTGGCAAGTATCTCTGGTGAAGAGGTGCTAAGCGAAACTGCCGCGAAGTCTGAAGCAGGCCACGGGACTTGCGTTGGATCACGATTCGACGGTATTCAGTGGAAGGTGATTCAGATTGATGATGAAGCAATTGAGACATTGGAAGGTGTCACTGAATTACCATCTGGTGAAATTGGTGAACTCATCGTGTCCGGCCCTGTAGTCACAAGCCATTATGCAACGGATCCGGATCACACGACGATGCATAAGATCCACGGTGAAAACGGGGGCCTATGGCACCGAATGGGCGACGTAGGGTACCTCGACCAACAACAGCGGTTTTGGTTCTGTGGTCGCAAAGGGCATCGCGTGAGATTACCTGAGAANACCTTGTTTACCATCCCTTGCGAAGCCATCGTGAACCAACATCCTGCNGTATACCGCAGTGCGCTGGTGTCGGTGAAACTATCTGAAGATGCAGTAGCCGCAATAATCATTCAGCCATGGCAAAACTCNATGCCNCAATCACCGCAAGAGGANTCTCGTCTTCGTGATGAATTGCTTACGCATGCGACCGCACATGAGATTACTGCCGATGTTAAGCATGTATTAGTTCACCCCGATNTACCGGTAGACATTCGCCANAACTCAAAGATTTTCAGAGAAAAGCTANCGCCATGGGCACAGTCGAAATTACGGGCTGAGGCAGAGGGCGAGCCATGACATTATCCATTGCTGGAATGAAAGTACTCGTTACCGGAGCCGGTGGATTTCTTGGCAGTANGATTTCCAAACAACTACTTCGTGAAGATTGCGAAGTAACTGGTTTTTCACGAGGAAGTTACCCGGCGCTTGCCGCAGCTGGTGTCGAAATGAAACAAGGCGACATACGCGACTATGGCAGATTAGCCACTGTCGCCGCATCGCATGATGCCATTGTTCACACCGCTGCTGTTGCAGGTGTGTGGGGGCCAAGGAAACTATTTCATTCGATCAATGTGGATGGCACCACCAATGTGATCCAGGCGTGTCGAGAACTGGGAATCTCTAAACTCGTTTTCACAAGTAGCCCGAGTGTTACCTTTGATGGTGAACATCAACGTAATTTAGGGGAGTGTGCAGCCTATCCAACTAAATGGCTGGCTCATTATCCTCACACCAAAGCGCTTGCCGAACAGGCAGTGCTCGATGCAAATAGCAGCGATCTGGCCACCGTTGCATTGCGCCCCCATCTAATCTGGGGTCCTGGGGATCCGCATCTGATTCCACGCGTTCTTGACCGTGGCAGCCGTAATCGACTGCGGATAATCGGTGAGGGCTCGAATCAAGTTGACATGGTCTATGTTGATAACGCTGCCCAGGCACACTTGTGCGCCTTGAAGTCCCTTGAAATAGGATCGCTGATTAGTGGTAAGTCCTATTGGGTAACACAACAACAACCGGTAAAGCTCTGGGATTGGATCAATGAAATCCTTACGCTAGCAGGCATTCGCAATGTCAAATCCAAGGTAAGTGCGAAACTCGCATATCGCATCGGAGGCAAACTCGAATTCGTTTACAAAGTACTGAGAATCCAGTCTGAACCACCCATGACTCGATTTGTTGCTAAGCAGTTATCCACCGATCATTACTTTGATAACTCAGCCGCCCGTGACGAACTCGGATTTAAACCACAAATATCGACACAGGACGGCATGTTACGGTTGGCTGAGTGGATTCGTAACACAAAAGCAGACTAATCTGCCCCTAGTCAACAGATTGACTAATTCATGTAATAATACGTACTTAGATCAACTCAAATTCTGAGCTTCTCGTCAGATCAATTCAGTGACCGCCGCAGAACAAAAGCCAAACGAACAACGCATTGTCATCACAGGTATCGGCCTGACGTCGCCGTTAGGTGATGATCTGGCGACACTACGCCAGAACTTACTCGCCGGTAAAAGCGGAGTAAGCCCTTACAACATCCGCTATGTCGGCGACACACTTGCTGGCATCTGTGAATTTGACACTTCAAAGCACCAGACGCGGAAGGAATTGCGACGCGGAACGAGAGCCGGCAGCATCGCAACATATTGTTGCAATGAATCAGTCATAAATAGCGGACTCGACTGGGAAAACATCGACAAGTCACGTGTTGGAATCTACCTCGGAGTAACAGAGCACGGAAATGTCGAAACCGAAAACGAAGTCTATGAGCTTCAGCAATTTGATTACGACGTTAGTGTCTGGAACCACTTCCATAATCCTCGAACGGTCGCTAACAATCCGGCAGGTGAACCGGCGTTGAATATGGGTATCACCGGACCACACTACACCGTCGGTGCCGCATGTGCTGCAGGAAATGCTGGATTCATTCAGGGCGCACAGATGCTGATGCTCGGCGACTGCGATGTTGCACTGGCTGGCGGTGTGAGTGAAAGCATCCATACGTTCGGTATTTTTGCCAGCTTCAAGAGTCAGGGCGCGCTGGCCAACCATTCCAACCCCTCCAAAGCATCACGTCCGTTTGATATCGATCGCAACGGAATCGTCGTAAGCGAAGGCGGCTGCGTATACACCCTTGAACGCAGATCCGACGCACTCGCACGGGGTGCGACGATGTACGGTGAATTGATCGGCTACGCCATCAACACGGATGCAACAGACTTCGTGTTACCCAATCCTCAACGTCAAACCGAGTGTGTGCGACTTGCCCTATCACGAGCCGGATTAAGCGCCGACCAGATTAGCATCGTCTCCACCCATGCAACGGGAACAACGAGCGGAGACATCCAAGAGTCTGCCGCGTTACGCACCATATTTGATGAACACCCCACGGTGCACATCAACAACACAAAGAGCTTTTTCGGGCACGCCATGGGCGCTGCAGGTGCTCTGGAATTAGCCGGAAATCTTCCGTCATTTGATGACAATACTATTCACGCAACGATCAACGTGGATAATCTCGATCCGGAATGTGCGTTAGCAGGCTTGGTAATGAATCAACCTCGCGAAACAACCTCGGTAAACTATGTGCTTAATAACTCTTTTGGCATGTTAGGTATCAATAGCACGCTGATTATCGGTCGCCCTTAATTCGCCTGCCTCAAGAAACATCTGAGCCACAAACACTGTTTTTGTAGGCAGCTTATCTGCTTTACCATTCCCTCTAGAATTCGAATTGCCCTACTAGGTTTAATTTGCCATTAGGGTTAAGATTCATGCTTCGGTAGTCAAAGAATTTAGCGATATACATGTGCTTGCGCATGGGAGAAAGAACGGAATGACCCCTGCTGAAATCCGCGATGCTATCACGGACATCCTGGCAACGATTGCGCCTGATGACAACGTCGAAGAAATAAGCGATGACGTTGAATTCCGCGAACAGTTGGAGCTGGATAGCATGGATTTTCTGGATATCGTAATGGAATTGAGAAAGCGGTTTCGCATTCAGGTTCCCGAGGAAGATTACCCTCAGTTGGTAAGCATGTCGTCTACTGTTGCTTACCTAGAACCACGTATGAACGAACACTAATTCACCGTTCCGCCGTTGCTCGAGGCGACTAAACGTGGCACATTTCGATGCGATTATTATTGGCGCAGGCATGTCAGGCCTTGCTGCCGGAATCCGCGCTGCTTATTACGAGAAGAAAGTCTGTATTCTCGAACGCCATTACACGATTGGTGGTCTGAATTCATTCTACCGATTACGAAAACGTGACTACGATGTCGGGTTGCATGCAGTCACCAACTACACACCGAAAGGCACCAAGCACGGACCTCTGGCTAGATTACTGCGCCAATTGAGGTTTCGATGGGACGAATTCGACCTTGCCCAGCAAAATTACTCCGCCGTGCAATTCCCAGATAAGCAACTGAAGTTTTCCAACGATTTGGAATTATTACGAAGTGAAGTTTCTAGAGAATTCCCAAGTCAAATTGATAACTTCGAACGGCTGCTTACTGAGTTAGTTGACTATGACGACCTTGCACCAGAACACTTCAACACCGATACGAGAGAGTGGCTCAGCGAAATAATCAGTGATCCGCAGCTCGTAGAAATGATCCTGTGTCCGGTTATGTGGTACGGAAATGCCCGGGAGCACGACATGGATCTCGGTCAGTTTTGCATCATGTTTCGCAGCCTATTTCTCGAAGGATTTGCGAGACCGTTTGAAGGCGTTCGTTTGATATTGCGTAAGCTCGTAAAGAAATTTCGAGAGCTTGGCGGTGAATTAAAGCTTCGGCACGGTGTATCTCAGATCGAAGTTGAAAACGGTACCGCCACGGGTGTGGTTCTTGATGATGGCACACAACTCACCGCAGATGCTATCCTCTCATCGGCCGGAGCTGTTGAAACCATGCAGTTATGTGGACAAGAAGAAAGCACGGTTGCTAAAACTGTCGGTCAAATGTCCTTTATCGAGTCCGTGGCTTCGCTGAATTGTGAACCCAAAGATCTCGGACATGATGCGACGATTATCTTCTTCAACGACAGTGATACATTTCACTGGGAACGACCTCACGACGGCTTGTGTGATATACGAACGGGGGTTATTTGCTCGCCCAACAATTACCAGTACGCCCCGTCGCATGGTCCCTTGCCTGATGGCGTCATGAGGATTACTGCCATCGCTGATTACGATCAGTGGAACGCACTGAGTGACTCGGAATATCAATCCGCCAAAATCGAATGGCAACAGCGAGCTATAGACTCGGCAGTTCGTTTTGTTCCGGATTATCAGCCGCAGATAATCGATACGGACATGTTTACCCCTACTACGATTAGAAAATTTACCTGGCATGATAATGGTGCCGTCTACGGTGCTACGAAAAAGTGGTTTAGCGGTCAGTCGAGCGTAAAAAACCTATATCTTTGTGGTACCGATCAAGGGTATGTTGGAATCATCGGCTCCATCGTCAGCGGAATCATGATTGCAAATCAATACGTACTGCAGTAGTCAGGTGTTGACCGGAGCCAAATCCCGTCGACAATCAAGAAATACGCTGTAACTCACTGCGCTTCATTTCACGAAGCAAACGTTTGATCACTCCATGCCCAAAGATTTTCTAAAAGACGCTTCAGATCATTACGATGTCATCGTAATCGGTAGCGGTCTCGGTGGACTGACCACCGCCAATGTCCTTGGAAGGGCCGGTTATAGTGTGCTGTTGCTGGAACAACACTATAAACTTGGAGGCATGGCGACCTGGTTCAAGCGACCTGGCGGCCACATCTTTGATATATCCCTGCACGGCTTCCCGTACGGCATGGTCAAAAGTTGCCGTCGCTACTGGAATCAGGATATTTCTGATGCAATTGTGCCACTTCGAAACGTGCGTTTTGATAACCCGATGTTTTCGCTAACGACTACGTACAATCGCGAAGATTTCACCAAACTGCTTTCAAGTGACTTTGGAGTTCAGAAAGAGACGACCGAGGAATTCTTCTCCACCGCCCGAAATATGAATTTCTATGATGACAACAAAATGACAACGGGCGAGTTGTTTGAGAAGTTCTTCCCCGGCCGTGAGGATATCCACCGGTTGTTAATGGAACCGATCGTCTATGCAAACGGCTCAACGCTTGAAGACCCGGCCATAACATACGGTATCGTGTTTTCAAACTTCATGAACAAAGGTGTATATACGTTCGAAGGTGGAACGGATCTGCTCGTTGAAAAGATGCATGCGGAATTACTTTCTAACAACGTCGATGTTCGCATCAATACGGATGTCTCACGCATTATGGTCGAGCGTGGCAAGGTGGTTGGAGTGGAAGTAAACGGTAGACAAATCAAAACGGGAGTGGTTGTATCAAACGCAAATCTCCTTTCCACCGTTTTCAAACTGGTTGGTGAAGAACGTTTCGATTCCGACTTCATTGAAAAGACACGGGATGTACGGCTAAACAACTCGAGCACACAGGTTTACATGGCCTTATCACCGGACGACTCCATTGACGAATCTACTGGTGACTTGTTGTTCAGCTCCACAGCTGATCGATTCCAAACAGACTTACTGCTGAGTCGTGATATCAGCAGCCGTACATTCTCGTTTTATTATCCGCGAACACGGCCACAAGGCCGACCTCGATGCCTCATCGTTTCAAGTACAAACGCAAACCATGAAGATTGGGAGGGCTTGTCCAAAGAAGATTACGAAGCAGAAAAGGACGATTTGATCGAGACAACTC
The DNA here is from genome assembly GCA_002714565.1 of Rhodopirellula sp. Taxonomy (GTDB): domain Bacteria; phylum Planctomycetota; class Planctomycetia; order Pirellulales; family Pirellulaceae; genus UBA11883. Next base: position 159,807 of record PAXU01000021.1, on the reverse strand, counting down.
TCGATGCTCTCGACAAATACGTACCCAATGCTCGTGAACGGATCGTCTACACCGAAGCATCTACGCCGATTACGTTTCAGCATTACACCAAGCACATTGATGGGGCGAGCTTTGGAACAAAATTTGAAGGGTTGGAGATAAGCAGAGGGCTGCCGGACCAAATCGACGGATTGTATCATGCTGGCAGTGTAGGAATCATCATGTCCGGTTGGCTCGGTACGATTAACTATGGAGTCATCGTCGCCAACGACGTTGATGCAAAATTAATGAAATCGGCGAGCACATCTTACGATTCCGGTGTTTCATCAACAGCTACCGCATAAATAACACAACTCCGAAATTTCACTGATGCCCGATATCAAAACGCTAATCCCTCATCGCGAACCGATGTTGCTTGTTGATGAAATTATCTCGATAACAGATGACCAAATAACTTGCTCCAAGGAATTCCGAGCTGACGAGTACTTCTTTCAGGGACACTACCCGGAACATCCAATCGTTCCCGGAGTGATTCTTTGTGAAGCAGCCATGCAGGCAGGCGCCGCGCTGTTATCCGCAAAACTAGCCAACGACGCCGCTCCCGGTGTGCCAGTAGCGACCCGAATTAACGATGTACGTTTCAAGAAGATAATCTCACCAGGTGATCGCATCGAGATCCATGTAACCCTTGATGATCAGGTTAGTAGTGCATTTTTCATGACGGCGCGAGTTACACTCGATGGTAAAATGGCAGTTCGGTTCACATTCGCTTGCACAGTAGCACCACCTACCTAATCCAATGGCTATGAGTGATTTTCTACAACTGAATAACAAGACCATCGTCGTGTTTGGAGTGGCAAACCGAAAGAGTATTGCCTACCACGTTGGAAAGTCGCTAGAAGAATCCGGTGCAAATGTCATCTATGTGGTGCGTAGCGAACAACGAAAGGATGAACTCAGTGCCAAACTACTGTCGGACCGCGTGATTCATGTATGCGACGTTGAGCATCCTGACCAGATTTCAGCACTGACCAAGTCGCTGTCAGCATCAGAAATAACCGTCGACGGGCTCATTCACAGTATTGCCTTTGCTGATTACGGTGATGGCCCGAAAGCATTCCACGAAACAGGCAAGGATCAATTCCTTCGCGCAGTTGACGTATCATGCTATTCACTGATCGCCATCAGCAACGCCTTACGTGAGTTGATGAGTAAAGATGCAAGCGTTGTGACCATTTCAATCTCCACGACAACGATGGCCAGCGAAAACTATGGTTTCATGGCACCTGTAAAAGCTGCACTTGATTCATCACTCGCGTTCCTGACCAAGTCGTTTAGTAACTTCTCGAGCATTCGTTTTAATGCTGTCGGACCGTCACTTTTGAAGACATCCGCATCAGCCGGAATACCAGGCTATGTAGATTCCTACCTGTTCGCCGAACAAGTAATCCCGCGTGGACGTGCCCTAGAAACTCAGGAAGCTGCTAACGTCGCGCTATTTCTGCTCAGCCCACGAAGTAGTGGCATCACTGCACAGACGATTGTCGTTGATGCAGGCATGTCAATTAACTATTTCGACCAAAACATCGTTAAGAACGCTCTCGGAAATCTAGTTGACTAAGCGTCATGTCTAGATGCCGTTCATAATGAATGCCTAAACCCCATCCGTTTAGCTGGAATCGATAAGCTCACATGACAAAGATACGTCCAAATATCCTGTGGTATTGCACCGATCAACAACGCTTCGACACCATCGGTGCACTCGGAAATCCGCACGTTGTCACGCCCACGATTGATGAACTGGTCGAAAATGGAGTCACTTTTACGCACGCATACTGCCAAAGCCCCATTTGTACACCGTCGCGGTCTAGCTTCTTGACCGGTCTATATCCTTCCAAATTGCACAACACACGAAACGGCAACGACACTTTTCCTGAATTCCCGCCGCTAGTCACAAAGCTGATTTCTGATAGTGGATATACATGCGGATTGATCGGGAAATTCCACCTGACCAGTTCCGGACATCGTACAGAGCCAAGGCTCGATGATGGCTACTCCTATTGGATGTTCAGCCACGCACCTCGCGATGACTGGGAAGAGGGACATGACTACGGTGACTGGGTACGCAGTCGTGGAGGCGAGCTCGACGCGATGCGGTTAAGCGACGAGCGCGTTTCACCGGAGTTTCATCAAACCACGTGGGCTACCGAATGTGCGCTTGAGTTCATTGATCAACCGCATGATGACCCTTGGCTGCTTTCAGTGAACATCTATGATCCGCATCCTCCTTTTATTCCACCCAAGATTTACGCCGATCAGTTTGACAAGTCCGAAATGCCCGGACCACACTTTCAAGACTCTGATTTAGAATTACAACGCAGCCTCGCATCCGTTGACTTTCAAGGGGATCCGCTGCCCCCGGAAGGCCATGATGCCTTTCAAATGCAGGCGAATTATTATGCCATGATCAAGCAGATTGATGACCAATTCAATCGCATCATGCAGTGCCTTGAGGCAACCGGACAACTCGAGAATACCGTGATCATCTTTACCAGCGATCACGGCGAAGCCATGGGGGATCATGGTCTGATGCAAAAAGGATGCCGGTTCTATGAAGGTCTCGTACGTGTACCGCTGATCTTTTCGTGGCCTGGTCGATTTCTCCAAAACGTGCAGCGGCATGCCTTAGTTGAACTGCTGGATAAGACGCAGACCATCCTGGATCTGGCTGGAATTGAACAACCGGAGTATAGCCAGGGTTTGAGCCTGTTACCGCTGCTAACAAATGAAACAAGCGATGATCACCTTCGCGACTTTGTACGCTGTGAGTACTTTGATGCTCTTGATCCACATTTCACCGGTGGCACGGGTACGTTTGCAACCATGTATCGAAATCGACGGTACAAGCTTAGCGTCTACCACGGACACCAGTTGGGAGAACTTTACGATCTCGAAGCAGATCCGTGGGAACATAACAACCTGTGGAACAGCCCGGATCATCAACAGCTAAGACATGAACTGCTCTATGCTAGTTTCGATGCCCACGTCATGCTAACGACAGATGTCGGCTCTGAACGGATTGCTCCGATGTAACTACATAGGAGCACACTCTCCATCAGTCATTGGCGGTATCTGCAATGTGCTATAGTTTACCGGTGTCTACCTGTGTCATCGCACTTCTCAATTGGTAACGGTCAGGCAAAATGCACAATCGACTTGGACCTTATCTCATAGACGAGCAAATCGGGCGCGGTGGCATGGGGATCGTCTATTCCGCACACCATGAAGATTCAGCAGAGAAGGTCGCCATCAAGGTGCTTCCCGGTGGCTTTAGTACCGATGAGTCTTTTCGAGTACGTTTTGAATCCGAAATCGATGCACTTAAACATCTAAACCATCCAAATATCGTCCAGATTCACGGCTTTGGTGAACAAGACGGCGAACTCTTTTATGTAATGGAATTCATAGAGGGTCGCTCTCTGTATCACATCATCAAGCATGATGGTGCACTACATTGGCAAGATGTCATGCGATTTTCTATCAGTATTTGTAAGGCACTAAAACACGCACACGACCGTGGAATCATCCACCGCGATATTAAACCGGCCAATTTACTGCTGACAACAGAGGGTGATGCAAAGTTACTCGATTTCGGAATTGCAAAACTCTACGGTTCAAACAATCTCACTGCAGATCATGCCATTGTCGGAACGGCAGATTATATGGCTCCGGAACAAACAGAAGGTGCACGGCCATCAGCGAATTCCGATCTGTTTAGCCTGTCTTCATCGATGTATGCCGCGTTGTGTGGAAAACCGCCTTTCTCTGCGCCAAATGTGCCTGCGATCATACACAAGGTTCGTTTCGAAGAACCCGTACGCATTGGCAAAAGAGTTGACGACCTGCCTGTCGATGTTGACCACCTCATTCATTCCGGCTTGGTCAAAGACCCTGCAAAACGGATCCCCACCGCAATGGCGATGATGCATCAGATGCAGGCAATTCTTGATGGCTTTAAGCAACTCATGCCGCGACAAACGCCAGGAATCGAACTGCTTACATCAGATCCTACGACTGAAGTTCTTCCCGAAGTATCACAGGATCACTCCAAGTCACTCGACGATCAAACAGTTACCGGAGACTATGATAGTCCGCCTCAACAGTTCGACGAAACCATCACCACATCCACAGGCCCAACAACGTCACCGACAGGCGAAAGTGAAAGACGAACTCACTATACGGAAGTGGACATGGATGCCAGCTTAGAATCTGAATCTGTTGATGCCGATAAAGCAGGTGCTGTACTAGCCATCATACTGCTCCTCATTATGGTTTCCGGATTGGCTTATGGAGTCTGGTATCAACTGCGACCGCTTGATTCCAACCAATTGATTACTGAGATTGAAGCTACATCAAGCCAAAATGAAAAACTTCGGTTAATGAGCGAGTTCATCAGCCGTTTTCCAGAACATGAAAAGGCTGCAGCAATTGAGTCGGTATTTCATCGACTGAAGGCGCAAGATGAATTGCAACGTTTTCGCAAACGAGTGCTCAATAGCAAAATCACCACTGGGTTAAGTGCGAATGAGCTTAGAATTCGCGAAATCTGGAAAAGCGAAGATACGGCCGAAAAACGCATTGGCTCGTTATTGGGATTCACACTAATGGGAGAATCCGGTTCCTTGATTCCACCGCTTGCTCAACAACTAATTGATGAATTGCAAGCGGAAGAAGACCAAAGAAGATCGCAGATTCAAACCCAGATTTCTGATCAGATCAAGCAACTACAGGCCATGCTTAAGACCGATCCGGAGAAGGCACAACAAGTTATCAGTGGTTTGATTAAGGCTTACGGCGATTTAGCATGGTTGGATGACGAGATGAACACATTGAGAGAAATGGCCGAGTAGTAGCTCGTATACTCGAAAGTGTTTACCGAAAGTCACGTGAACGTATGACGTTACCAGTAATATAAGGTTCCAAATCTTCCAGCTTTCGTACGACAACGTGAATCACCGAATGTTCTGACTGAACGGTACCACTTACCATCCAAGTATTTGAAAGCCTCGCGATCTTGTAGAATCGCTCCCAGATATTCTGATACACCACGAGATTGATGGTTCCTGTTTCATCTTCTAACGTGACAAATGTAACGCCTTTGGCTGTACTCGGACGTTGCCGAAAAACCACCAAGCCTGCCACCTGAACTGCGTCTCCGGTTTCCCTGTTGAGTAAGTCCTTTGATGACAATACACCCAGTTGATTAAGCCGGTCTCTGCAAAACTCAACCGGATGTCCCTTTAGCGAAAGGCCGGATGTCCGATAATCCATCTCTACCTGTTCTGATGGTTTCATTTCAGGTAATTCCAAGTCAGGTTCATCATCTGTAATGTTGGCAAATAACGGCATTTCGTGTTTAGCATCCTGCTGTGCCATTGCTTCCCAAAGTGCATCGCGTCTTGGCTGCTCCAGGCTTGAAAAAGCATCTGCCTCGGCAAGTTTCATCATTGCTTTACGTGAAACATCGGCCCTGCGCTGCAAATCCTGTTGTGAGGCAAAGTTACCAGATCGCCGAGCATCACTAATCCGATCAGCGACCACCTTCTTCATCCCGACAATCACTCGGAATCCAAGTCGCAAGGCAGGTTGTGTACCAACTCCATGATCGTATTCAAGTGTGCAATCCCAATCGCTGCGATTCACATCGATTTCTCGCACATCTACCTGATGGTTCCTTGCATCACGTACCAGATGAGCAATGCTATAGAACCCCATCGGTTGGCTATTGATAATCGAGGCGGCGAACACTGCAGGATGATAATATTTCAGCCATGCTGAGATATACACCAGTAATGCAAAACTGGCTGCATGTGATTCAGGGAATCCGTATTCTCCAAAACCACGAATTTGGTTGAACACCTGTTCGGCGAATTCCTGCGATAATCCCCTGGTAAGCATTCCGGCCACAAGTTTTTCGTGAAACTGATGGATCACACCCGGTCGTCGCCACGCTCCCATTGCCCGACGCAACTGATCTGCTTCACCCGGAGTAAACCCTGCAGCCACAACGGCAAGCCGCATCGCCTGTTCTTGAAACAATGGAACACCAAGTGTTTTTTCTAACACTTGCCGAATCGCATCATTTGGATAAGAAACTGATTCCTGTCCTGACCGCCGCCGCAAATAAGGGTGAACCATATCTCCTTGGATTGGTCCGGGACGAACAATGGCCACTTCCACCACTAAATCATAAAAACATCTCGGTTTAAGTCTGGGCAGCATACTCATTTGCGCCCGACTTTCAATCTGAAACACCCCGACCGTATCTGCGGCACAGATCATGTCATACACGCGACTGTCTTCTTTCGGTACTGTTGCCAGCGTATAGCGTTTTCCTTCATGTGTTTCGAGCATGGTGAAGCATTTTCGAATCGCTGAAAGCATTCCCAGCGATAGACAATCCACTTTAAGAATTCCAAGTTCATCCAGATCATCTTTATTCCACTGGATCACCGTTCGACCCGGCATAGCAGCATTTTCGATGGGTACTAACTCATCCAGAGGCCCGCGAGTCATGACCATGCCTCCCACGTGCTGAGAAAGATGTCGGGGAAATCCTATCAGGGTATGCACTAAATCATAAAACCGCTTGCCTGCACCACCCTCCGGATCTAACCCAACCTCCCGACAACGCTGGTCAAAGTCAGTGTCATGCCTGCGACCGTCAATATTTTTAGCCAACTGCTCGATCAGTTNATTACCAAATCCGAGAGCCTTCGCTACCTCCCGAATGGCCGACCTCATTCGATAACAGCTAACCACAGCTGTCATTCCTGTACGGTGGCGTCCATATTTCTCGTAAAGATACTGNAATACTTCCTCTCGACGCTCATGCTCAAAATCAACGTCGATATCAGGAGCCTCATCGCGTTCCCGACTAATAAAGCGTTCAAATAACACATCGGTTGTTTCCGGATCGACCGAGGTAACTCCTAAACAGAAACAGACAGCCGAGTTTGCAGCAGAACCACGTCCCTGACACAAAATAGATCGACTTCGGGCAAACTGCACCATNTCCCAGACTGTCAGGAAATATGCTTCGTATTGCAGCTGCTCAATTAACTCCAGTTCATGTTTAAGTAACTGTTGNACTTTACGGCTAATACCACGGGGNTATCGAGCATGTGCACCAAGCCAGGTNTGTTGACGCAGGTGCTGCATCGGCGTGATACTGCGCGGTGCAAGCTCTTCGGGATATTCGTATTTCAGCTCGCTCAATGAAAATTGACACCGCCGAACAACTTCCTGTGTCCGTTTAACAGCATCTGGTATCAGTCGGTAAACATCATTAATTTCTTCGCGAGAGCGAAGATGTCGTTGAAAATTTGCAAACTGCCACTGCCCGATTTCTTGTACCGATTTACCATGGGCGATGGCCGTCAGTNCTTCCTGCAGTGCCGAGCGAGATGGATCATGGTAATGAACATCACCGGAAGCGATTAGCGGTATTCCACTCTGTTCTGACAATTCCGAGAGCTGCCAAATCTGATGATCATCATCAGCACTACGATGTACTTCGGCGAGCAGGTAAACAGATTCTCCTATGATGTCCCGATACGACTCCAGTCGTTCGGCTGTGACAAGGCTGGCCCGATGTGCCAGTCGGAATTGATCTCGACTTTGTTCTTCATGCTCTGGACTCCAGTAGGGAATAATTCCCACCATCAATCGTTCGCCGNAAGTTTTTAGATCCTTGAGCCATAGTTCACACTCACCTTTNTCCGATCGCCGTCGTCCTTCAGTGAGCATGCGACACAAGCCTGCATAAGCANTTCGATCCGGCACCCAAACGACACAAGGCGGCGCATCCTGAAATACCAACTCAGCTCCGACAATTAANCTGATGTCGTGATCTCTGGCAGCGCCATGGGCACGTACGATACCAGCTAACGTGTTGCGATCGGTAATTGCCACAGCCGTGTAACCCAACCTCGCAGCACGTTCAATGAGTTCATGCGCATGCGATGCACCTTGCAGGAACGAGAAATTAGATTTGCAGTGCAGCTCAGCGTACATGGTCAGAAGTCACATAGGTCGGAGGCTGTTCATCAGAAGTCATCAACTCGGCCGGCGAATTGCCAAAGCTTNTACAANCAANAGCAGTAAGCCGAATGACGCATGACTTGTAACTAGAACACTCCCTGTAGCATCCATTGTTGACGAGGGATCTGTCGGTAAACCCAAAAACGACCACCTCGTGTTGTTTCCAAACGATAATATTCACGCCGATCCACACGGCCGTACCACCATCCTGTTTCAATACGTTCCGGCCCCCAGTAACGAGCCACTTCGTACCAATTGCCCTGATAGTAAAATCGAATCGGTGGCTTCCCCGGACCGGAAACCTCCACNTTCAATGGTGTCGGCTCACTCCATAGCCACAAAGGGCGTACGCTGGCGTGAAGTGTTTGTGCAAGCGAGCTATTACTGTCTCTGGAACTGGTACTGTTACCAGTACGATTGCCAGAATTAGCTCCCGAGTTTTTAGCCCCCCGCCCTTTTCCTTTAAATTCCGGAACCTGGTGAGGTGCCAACGGTATAAGATCAAAAGCTGCTTCCGGAGCCGCTCGTGCTCTTCGCCTGGCTTTTAACACTCGATCGGATCCAAGACGACTACTAAGCCGATCCACCATTCTGGAAAGCAACTCCCGGGGATGTTCCGACGGCTTGTAATCACCGTCCTCCATCCCCGGAAGAACCATTTGCTTTTGCTCAAGCAGTGCATGCCTAGTCACTTCTAAAGACACCTCGATCACTTCGCAAACCGCGTGACCGGTGGATAACTGAAGCTGCAGCACGCTGGCAAGATGGTCTATATCAAGCGTGGGCCGGAAAAGACCCACCGGTAACTGATATTCCTCACCCTGAGCATTTTCCATGTGGCACACCAACGACAGTATTCCCCTGTTTTGAGGTACCATGCTGATCACAACCTGTTCAAGCAGTTCCACCAGGACTCGCAACAAATGTTGTTGATGATTCAGTGGATTTGCCAGTATTCGATCNGCCCGAAATACCGTTGCCGGCTTTAGCCAATCTGCCTGTTCAGCACGGTTACCAAGTAACTCTTCAGCTCGAATCACCAGTTCAGGACTGATACGCTGTGCTAGTTCTTCCCGTGGCAACTCCAGAACTTCACCAACTTGCCTGACACCGAGCCGCACCAGCAAATCCTGTGTCTCAGGNGTCAANCGCAAACTGGCTATCGGCAACGATTGCACCAGTTCACATACCTGCGCATNACTGGCTACGATCCCACAAGACTCTTTCCCAACACGAATNAGAGTTGGCCCATGATNTGATTCCAGTGCCTGTCGACTATATCGAGGNGCTCCTGNGCTGTNGCATCCAGCCACGTAACGAGAAAGAGCCCATGCTGAACCAGCTGTCGGAGCAATCGCCACGTACGCGGCAATACGGCGTTTACGNAANAATCCAAGTATCTGCCGCACTAACCNGGATTCCCCTCCAAACAGAGCACCAATGTTGGTGACATTCATCCAAATCGTTTCACGTTGCCATGGCTGCTTGTCGCAATACCGAATCGCGGCAGGCGACAGTTTCTGCCCGCCCTGCCTGCTGTNACTGTACCGTAAGCGGCACCCTACCAACGGAGAAAATTGCTGGCACCACCGGGCCAGTTCTTCTCGGGCTTCTTCATGATGCGCTTCTTCATGATCCGCTTCGTGATGATGCGACCTCCCCTGTTTCGGCTCTCTTTGATGCCATCCGGGAAGCCAAACNCATGCGAATCTGTTGCCACTAACTGCCATTACACCACTTGCCCTTCGCGCTGNCAGTCTGTGTTACTGATCATTCCATGTTCAGACTCCACATGTTCCTNTGCATTGGTGCTTCGTACGGTTTCCANATCTTTTCCAGCTTTAGCACCTCGTGCAACTTTTTGCCGCGGTGACGGTGTCCAGTTCCGGTCAACCATCTCCAGCTCACACCGACAACTGCGACTGACACTGGTTCCTCCGAACAACTGGACCTGCGTACGCCAGTCACCTTTTCCTGGCTGGGGCTGAACAAGGCACCGAATCTGTGCCCAACTGGGTGTATTCCTCCAGCGATGAGATCGCACCAGGCATAACGTCGTCTGACTCTGTTCCGATGCGAGTTGTAATCGCCGATATACTTTTGCCGGTATCCGCTCAACACGACTCCATACTGCACCCACCGCAGCACAACGCAACAACTGATCAAGCACCCAGAAATGATCCTGTTCACAGGCGGGTCGAACCACTAATACATGCGACAACTCCACGCCAAGCGTGGCAGCTGCCGGTGGATAAAAACAGCCTGGAGCATCGACCACAACCAGCACTCCTCGCTGGTCNGCCACTTGCTGAAGCGTTACATGCCAGGCTACCTGCAACCCCAGGCAACCGGCCCCTCCACCAAATGACTGGTCGATCCACTCCAGTACCGCTCCGGAAGGTACTCCTCCGGAAGGAAGCAGATTGTTTAACTGTTGAAATCCACTGTCATAAATCCTTTCCGAAAGGCGAATNCCCATTCCGGTCTGGACCTGTTCCATGGATCGCTTCAGTTGCGTTAATTTCTCTTGCTGTCCATGCTGATCATGCTGATCATGCTGATCATGCTGTCCATGCTCTCCTCGCTCTCCTTGCTGTCGACTCGCTCCTTGTTCGACTCGCTGCAGATTCTTTACATCACCCACACCACACACTCCATTTGCACGCAAATCCACTGCCTTATTGCCAGTCGTTCTTCCTATCCCGACCAACACCATCACCTCCTCTGCCTATGTAAAACAAACAGCAACACAAGTTGCCGACAAGTAACAGAACAAGTAATTCAAAGCCTCTTTTTAGCTATCGTTTTATATAGTGTACAAATTTACACTATATATGTCAAATAGGTTAGTTTTTTAAGGTGTTTTTACAATTTTTGAACTCAGAACAGCTAACTCANATAAAAACGGAACGGTATGATTGACTTGNATAGCCCTTACNTGCANGAAAANGCCGGGCTCAAAGCAACCCGCCGAAAACCTCGCAAAACTCATCTGTGAAAGCACCAACATGGTCCGCACACGATTCGCACCCAGCCCCACCGGATACCTGCATATCGGCGGAGTAAGAACCGCACTGTTTAACTGGCTCTATGCCCGCAAGCATGGTGGGCAATTCATTTTGCGTATCGATGATACCGACCAAAGCAGAAACGTCGAAGCCGCACTGCAACCGATCCTNGACGGCTTCAAATGGCTGGGCATCGACTGGGATGAAGGNCCTGAAGTTAACGGGCCTTGCGGGCCGTATTTTCAATCGCAGCGATCCGATCATTACCAGACTGCGGTCGACACGCTCCTATCAAAAGGACTCGCATACCGCGACTACGCCCGCACAGACGAAATCCAGGCTGAGAGAGAAGCTGCCCAGGCTGAGAANCGTTCCTTCCTCTACAGCCGAAACTGGATGGCTGAAAACGACGATCAAGCTGCAGCCTTTGAAGCAGAAGGACGCACGGCCGTTATACGGCTCAAGATGCATCGTGAAGGCACCTGTGTTATCGACGATGAGATACGNGGCCGCGTTGAATTCGAGTGGGCAAAAGAACAGGANATGGTGATCCAAAAAGCAGACGGGNCAGCACTTTACCATTTAGCAAGCGTCGTCGANGACCATGCATTTGGCATCACACATGTTATCCGTGCAGAAGAGCACCTTTCCAACACGCCACGCCAGATTTTCATCGCACAGGGCCTNGATTACGATCTNCCAACCTATGCCCACTTACCGTANGTTGCTGAACCGGGCAGCAAGACCAAGTTAAGCAAACGAAAGATTCCCAAGTATCTAAAAAACCCTGATTTCAAACAGCTCTACGACCATGGACAACACATCGCAACCGCATGCGGACGTGAATTGGACGCNGACACATTCAATCCAGTCATCGTGGACTTCTACCGCGATATCGGATTCCTACCACACGCGGTTGTAAACTACCTCCTACTTCTGGGATGGTCTCTGGATGACAAGACCGAACAATTCTCCAAAGAGGAGATGATCGAGCACTTCACGCTTGAGCGTGTCGTCAAATCTCCCGCGAGCTTCGACCCTAAAAAGCTCGTCGCTTTTCAACAACGAGAGATGGACTCACTGCCACTAAAACAGAAAACGGCGCTCGCAGTATCTTACCTGCAGCAATCAGGACTGGTCGATGACCCACCGTCATGCGATATCGCGCCACGCCTAAATGACATCATTGAAGCAACCGAACAACGCATGACCGTCGCCGGTGACATTCTTGATTACACCAATTTCTTCGTAACAGACGATGCACTTACATACGATCAAGATGCNTACACAAAACACATAACGGAAAATGAAGACGCCAACGGCATCCTCGCCGACTTCCGNCACATCGTGGAGTCGGCCAATCCGTTCGAGAAAGAAACGATCGAAGCGGCGATGCGTGCTTACATCGAAGAAAAGGGAATCAAATTTCGAGCCATCGTACACCCTATCCGCATCGCCCTGACAGGCAAGACCATCGGCTTCTCCTTGTTCGACACCATCGCACTTACTGGCCAGCAGAACTGTCTGGCCAGGATCGATCGTATTCTGCAATAGAGTTAAACCACCGAAGACGATAAAATCCGGACATGAATACAGAATCCCACAACGAATCCGAACAAGGTGATGNACCCGCTCAGTCGCTTAACTTCATCGANCAGATCATCGAAGAAGATAACGCNACAGGCAAACATGACGGGCGTGTCCAAACACGATTCCCGCCCGAACCAAACGGCTACCTACACATCGGTCACGCCAAAAGCATCTGCCTCAATTTTGGAATCGCACAACAATACAACGGTAAGTGTAATCTCCGATTCGACGACACGAATCCTGCCAAAGAAGATACTGAATACGTCGATTCGATCATGGAAGACGTACAGTGGCTTGGTTTCCAGTGGGACAACCTCCACTTTGCTTCCGACTACTTCCAGCAACTGTATGATCACGCCGAGCAATTAATCCGCGACGGCAAGGCGTATGTCTGTAGCTTGTCAGCCGAAGAAACCAGCGCGTACCGAGGCGGATGGAATGAAGAGGGAAAGAACAGTCCATACCGCGATCGCTCTGCCGACGAGAATCTGGACTTGTTCCGGCGCATGAAAGCGGGCGAGTTTGATGATGGCGAGCACACGCTTCGCGCCAAAATCGACATGGCATCACCCAACATGAACATGCGTGATCCACCCATCTACCGGATCCGTAAAGTGCATCACCACCGCACCGGCGATCAGTGGTGCATCTATCCCATGTATGACTATGCGCATTGCGTTAGCGATTCCATCGAATCCATTACCCATTCGATTTGCACGCTGGAATTTGAACACCATCGACCGCTCTACGATTGGTTCCTGGAGGAACTTGGTATTTTCCTGTCACGGCAGATCGAGTTTGCTCGGTTGAATCTTTCATTCACCGTTATGAGTAAACGCAAGTTGCTGCAACTGGTCCAGAATGAATACGTTAGTGGCTGGAATGATCCTCGCATGCCAACGATTAGCGGGTTGCGTCGACGGGGATATTCCCCACGCTCCATCCGAAATTTCTGCAAGCGAATCGGCGTTACTAAGACAAACAGTACGATTGAGATGTCGTGGCTCGAAGATTCACTAAGAGAAGACCTAAACAAGGTTGCTGAACGGCGGATGGCTGTCCTGAGACCACTTAAGGTCGTCATCGAGAATTTTCCGGAAGGACAGGTAGAAGAACTCGATGCGGTGAACAACCCGGAAGACGCATCAGCGGGCACACGCAAAGTTCCATTTTCCCGTGAGATCTACATTGAACAGACAGACTTCATGGAAGATCCGCCCAAAAAGTTCTTTCGACTTGGCCCGGGCCGGGAAGTCCGCCTGAGATATGCTTACTTCCTCAAGTGCGAAGATGTCATCAAAGACGACGATGGCAACGTGGTTGAATTACGCTGCACGTATGATCCTGAAACCAAAGGTGGGAAGGCACCAGACGGCCGCAAGGTCAGAGGTACGATTCACTGGGTTTCCGCAGAGCACGCCGTGGACGCGGAGGTTCGACTGTATGACCATTTATTCCAAGTCCCCAACCCGGACGATGTCCCTGAGGGTGGTCACTTCACCGATCATTTGAATCCGAATTCTCTTGACGTCCTCACAGACTGCAAACTGGAGAGAGCCTTTGAATCGACTGAACCTGATTTTACGTGCCAGTTTGAACGCACCGGATATTTCCATGTAGATTCGTTAGACAGCACGCCGGAACGCCTCGTCTTCAATCGTGCCGTTACGCTGCGAGATTCATGGGCTAAGATTCAAAAACAAATAGGACAGTCCTGAATTACAGCGAGCATGGGTCATGGCTGCAAAGAGCATCTCCATTATCGCACCTGCACGACTCCATTTTGGATTACTGTCATTTGGAGATGCAGATGAACGCCAGTTTGGTGGTACCGGATTGATGCTCGATGAACCAGCATTGCATCTGTATATCGAGCCCGCCGATACACTCATTATCGATGCAGATAAGGCACTTCGGCACCGCATCGAATTGTTCGCAAAACAGTGGCAAGGCTACCACGACATTCAAGACGAGTTGCGATGCAGGATCCAGTTAATACGATCACCACGCCAGCACACAGGACTTGGACTCGGCACACAATTAGGCCTCTCGGTTATTGAAGCGCTTAACCGATTGCACGAGTTTCCAACTCTGGGACCGTCCGAGCGGGCCGCTATCGCCAGCCGTGCCAAACGGTCAGCAGTAGGCACCTTTGGATTTCAATACGGCGGCTTTATCGTCGAACGAGGACGCGTCAGCAGCGAACCGATTTCATCCATCGACTGCAGGCTGGATTTTCCACTCGACTGGCGGATCCTGTTAATCCAGCCGCAATCCGGTATCGGCCTGAGCGGTCCGCGAGAGTCTGATGCCTTTCAGTCTGCACCTGTTGTTCCAAAAGACACTACGGAGCAATTGATCGGTCTAATTAGAGACCATATCATACCGGCGATTACCGCACGGGACTTCAATTCCTTTTCTTCATCGATCAGTAAATACGGGAACATCGCCGGCAGCTGCTTCTCGAGCATTCAAGGAGGCCCGTACAATGGCCCGGAACTCAATGAACGTGTCAACTGGCTCCTTCAACATGGCGCCCGCGGAGTCGGTCAGTCAAGCTGGGGGCCGACACTGTTTTCCTTCTTTGAGTCGTCCGAGGATGCTAATGAGTTTGTTCAAACGCTGCCACAGGATACGGCTAACCCGTTGTCATTAACCGTGGTTCAAGCTAACAATGAAGGGGCACGCATTACTGTTTCAAACGATGCGTCCACCTGATCAACTTGATAAACCACCTCAGGCAGCATGTTAGAACTTGGCATAAATATTGACCACGTGGCAACAGTACGTGAAGCTCGCAAGACCTATGAACCAAGTGTGGTTGAAGCCGCACTAGCGAGCATTCGCGGCGGCGCAGATTGCATTACGATTCATCTCCGCGAAGATCGTCGACATATCCAGGACCTTGATGCGTATGCCGTGCGCGATGCCATCTCGACAAAGCTCAATTTTGAAATGTCCATCGAACGCGAAATCGTCGATATCGCATGCGATTTACTTCCACCGCAAGCCACACTCGTACCTGAAAAACGTGAGGAAGTAACCACCGAAGGCGGATTAAATGTAACCGGTCAGCCGCAGCGCATTGAAACCGCCATCAAACAACTTCAAGATGCCGGAATTGCAGTCAGCTTGTTTCTTGATCCTGAATCCAGCCAAATTGAAGCTGCTGCCGAGATGGGATGTCAGGCAGTTGAACTGCACACAGGGCAATACGCCCTCGCAAACNGCGATGCACAAGTGCAGTGCCTGAATGAATTGACAGCNGCCGGAAAACTGATTGTCGATTGCGGAATGAAACTACATGCCGGTCATGGATTAAACTATGACAATGTAACGCCGGTTGCACAAATCGATCAGATGATCGAGCTAAACATCGGCCACTCTATCATCAGCAGAGCCATTTTCACTGGATTGGAGCAGGCTGTGCGAGAGATGAAACAGTTGTTGATCAATGTAGAAAGTAATAAGCCTTAACTCCTAACCAATATTCGACGAAATACCCAACGTAGATNCTGACAGCGTGATCTTGTAGTGANAGAGAAATACTTCTCATAAATCTCACCTAATGACCGCTTCCTAAAATTAATCACCCATTCCCCGCCATCATCATGTCGCGTTCACTTCAACTCGGTTATTGCACCAATGTTCATGCAGGCCCAGACCTGCAGTCGACAAAGCACAACCTTGAAAAATACGCACTTGATGTAAAGCGGCGATTCAGTCCAGATGCTCCCATGGGAGTCGGACTGTGGCTTGCCGCGCCCGCCGCAAGCCAACTGCTCGAGGGTTCCGCTTTAAGTGACTTTTCCAACTGGCTCGCGGCCAACGGACTGATTCCCTTTACATTTAACGGATTCCCATATAGTGACTTTCATCAGGACGTTGTAAAGCTGGATGTGTATCTGCCTACATGGTGGGATGAGCGTCGACTACAGTACACAAANAATCTTGCCGCAATTCAACATGCCCTTTTNCCCGACGGACTGGAAGGCAGTATTTCCACCATGCCCATTTCATGGGGTAAACCGGGACCAACAGATGAGCAATGGAGCAAGTCTGCTGAACACATGCAGGATCTCGTTGAATACCTTCATCGGCTTGAGTCCGAAACCGGACGCCTTATTTATGTATGCATAGAACCGGAACCGGGGTGCGCACTGGACACCGGCGAAGACATTTGCAGATTCTTCGATACGCATTTACTACCGGCAGGCAATGAGGAGAAGACGCGACGCCACATTCGAGTCTGCCATGACGTTTGCCACAGTGGAGTGATGTTTGAACCGCAACACGAAGTTGTCGCGTTATATCGAAAAGCCGGAATACGAATTGGTAAAGTACAAGTCTCTTCTGCCGTTTGGGTGCCGTTTAAAGAAATTGCTGTTGAAGACCGGGAATCTGCATTAAAGCAACTCTCAGACTTCAACGAAATCAAGTACATGCATCAAACGTCGATCCGNGACGNTGATGGCAAGACAAAACTCTATGACGACTTAGGTGATGCACTCGCGACCGTCGAAAACCCTGAATCGCTGGAGTCAACCTGGAGCGTCCATTTCCATGTNCCGATTTTTCTTGAGTCGTTTGGGCATCTGCAATCGACCCAATCCCAAGTGCTCGAGTGTCTTGAATGCTGTTTGTCAGATGAGTACTTAACGCACTTCGAAGTGGAAACATATGCATGGAACGTGCTACCAAATGAACTCCAGACGGATGACCTTGCAGAAGGAATTGCGAGAGAGATGACATGGTTTCAAGGTCAACTGGCCGCACTGCAACAATCATAAGGTGTAACCATGACTGCTTCACCAGAGAATTCCCTGATGCTGACGAACCAGACTGCAGTCGTTACAGGTGCCGCCTCTGGGATCGGACGCGCGATTGCCACCACCTTCGCTCGAGCGGGTGCAGATGTTGTCATTCATACCCGATCTAACAAGTCAGGTTTACAGGAAACCGCCGACATTATCGCGGATGCCGGTAGTACGGCCCATCAGATNTATGGAGACATTTCCAACAAAGATGATTGCGATGCGATCATATCCGGTGCGTGGGCATGGCAAGACCGGTTGGATATCTGGGTTAATAATGCTGGTGCAGATGTGCTGACCACCGAGTCAGCTACGAAATCCTTTGAAGAAAAGCTGGATTTGTTGTGGCACGTTGACGTTTTGGGGACGATTCGCCTCTCGCGTGCCGTCGGTGAGCGCATGTCCGCTCAGGGATCCGGCGTAATCATCAACATGGGATGGGACCAGGCTACTCAGGGAATGGAAGGAGAGCCTGGTGAGTTATTCGGGCCAACCAAAGGTGCCATCATGGCATTTACGAAGAGCCTTGCAGCATCCCTCGCGCCGAAAGTCCGAGTCAACTGTCTGGCACCGGGCTGGATTCAAACCAAATGGGGAGACGACACGTCACAATACTGGAATGATCGGGCCAAGGCTGAATCACTGATGAATCGCTGGGGATCTGTTGATGATGTGGCGGCGGCCGCTTTGTTTCTGGCATCGCCAGCAGCTACATTTCAGACGGCTCAAATCCTTCAGGTAAACGGCGGCTTTCGGTATCAGCATCGTCCTCGCAGTTAAATAACAATCACTATGCGGCAACATCGTCGATCCGATTTTGCCAAAACCTTTCATGGATTAAATCCAAGTTGTGAATACGACGTCTTTTCAGGACAAGCATATTCAGTTCGTGACCGGCAAACTTGCCGAACACGCACTTCGTGATTTACTTACCGATCTATCATCTACGGTCGGTTTTTCATATTCCGTAGATGTACTGCCCATTACTGTCGCCGCCTTAATGACACCAGAGTGGGTTTCACGCAAACTCACGCCGGATGCCAAAGCTGATTTCGTCATCATTCCCGGTTACTGCTCGGGAGATACTGCACCTATTGCCGAAGTTGCCGGCGCACCGGTTAAAGTAGGGCCNCATGATTTACGGCGACTACCGGAGTTCTTTGGCCTCGAACGATCCACGCCGGACGACTTTGGTAGTTATGACATCGAAATCATTGCTGAAATCAATCACGCGCCGCGTCTATCTACTGTCGAGATCATGAGTATCGCGGAATCGTACCGGCATTCCGGTGCTGATGTCATCGATATCGGTTGTGATCCGGGAAGCACGTGGAGTGGAATCGGCACATGCATAAAGTCACTCGTGTCCAACGGGTTTCGCGTATCTGTTGACAGCCTTAATGTGGATGAAATTACTCCGGCAGTGGAGGCCGGCGCAGAGCTTGTACTTTCTGTAAATGAATCTAACCGCCATGCCGCCAAGGACTGGGGATGTGAAGTGGTCGTTATCCCAGATGACTTCCCGACACTCGGTGGACTTCAGGAATCCATTGAGATTCTTGCAAATGACGGCGTACCGTTGAGAGTCGATCCAATACTCGAGCCAATCGGCTGTGGATTCACTNCCAGTCTGCAGCGATACATAAGCGTTCGGGAACAATATCCAGATGTTGCCATGATGATGGGAATTGGAAANCTCACCGAACTNACGGATGTTGATAGCAGTGGCATCAACATGATGCTGCTTGGAATATGCCAGGAACTTTCGATCCAGAGCGTGCTAACGACAGAAGTTATAAACTGGGCTCGCTCAAGCGTGGCAGAATGTAACGTCGCGCGGCGATTGAGTCACTATGCGGTACAACACGGCATTCCACCAAAGCATCTTGACGACCAACTCGTGATTCTAAGAGATTGCAAGCTGGACTCGTTCGGCCGCGAGCGACTTGATTTACTTGCTACCCAAATCAAGGACAACAATTATCGGATCTATGCGGAGAATGGCGAGGTCCACATCGTCAGTGCCGGACTGCATCTAAGTCACTCGGATCCATTTAAGCTGTTCGAGTTGCTGGTGACCGGTGAGGGTCAGGATTCTGCACCCGGTAATCTGGATGCATCGCATGCCTTTTACCTNGGCTATGAAATGTGTAAAGCTATCACCGCAGTTAATCTTGGCAAGCAATACACTCAGGATGAGTCTCTCGACTGGGGACATCTAACCGTTGAGGAAGTCAGCCATCGTCTCAAGCGGAAACCCAAGGGAGACGGATGAGCAACTTACCACTGGTCGAAGAGATTCACCCAATGCCGGATAGCGAAGCAGCCTTTCTACGGCTNGCCAAGCTACCTCACTGCCTGTTTCTTGACAGCGCTCGACGCGAATCAGAACAAGGACGATATTCGTTCATTAGCGCTGATCCTGTTGACTTCATTCAATTGCCAGCACGTAGCGCGTCAGAATTAGAGACATTGGAACAACGTTGGGGAGCATTTATTGGCAATTCCNGGGCAGATGAAAACCTACCGCCTTTTCAAGGTGGCATAGCAGGCCTGTTTTCATATGACCTGGGCTATAGCCTTGAGACATTGCCACAGCCACGCAACAACGAGTTCAATTGTCCCTCACTTGCAGTTGGTTTATATGACGTCGTGTTCGCGTTTGACCATCAGCAGAACAAGGCATGGCTCATTTCTCAGGGGTTCCCGGAAACCGATCCAGCGGCNCGAAGTAAGCGTGCAGCTGCAAGATTGCAACAATTCAAAGAGTGGCTTTCCGCNCCGCTGCCGGATTCATGGGANAAGCCGCATCAGTCAGATTGTCTGGATGCTTCTGACTTAGTGGCACAGTATGATGTTTCGCGACTTGAGAGTGTAACGAGTAATTTTTCCCCCGAAGCATATCATGAGGCCGTCTCACAGGCAGTCGACTATATTCATAACGGTGACATCTTTCAGGTAAACATCTCTCAACGNCTGCTTCACCCAGCNACTGACAGNTCCGTGGAATTNTTCCTCCGNACACGTCANAAAAACCCTGCTCCGTTCGCTGGATTCTTCAGCCTTNAGGGATTTGATATCGTCAGTTGCTCGCCTGAGCGTTTTGTAAGTGTTCGGGACAGACTAGTCGAAGCCAGACCGATCAAAGGTACGCGTGCACGTACCACGCGTCCGGAAGCAGATCTATTTCTAGCCGCGGAACTGAAGCAAAGTGAAAAAGATCATGCTGAAAATGTGATGATCGTTGATTTACTACGAAATGATCTTTCACGATCATGTGAACCTGACTCCATCTATGTTCC
Organism: Rhodopirellula sp.; assembly: GCA_002714565.1. Classification (GTDB taxonomy): domain Bacteria; phylum Planctomycetota; class Planctomycetia; order Pirellulales; family Pirellulaceae; genus UBA11883. The sequence continues at coordinate 139,011 of PAXU01000021.1, read as the reverse complement.
AGACCTTTGCCGTCTGGAAATTTACCAATACGTGCAACATCTCGTTTCGGTTGTGCAAGGAAAACTGAAGCCAGATGCCACGGCGCTTGATTTGTTACGTGGTGCATTTCCCGGTGGCAGCATCACCGGTGCCCCAAAGGTTCGCGCGATGGAGATCATCGCTGAATTAGAGCCGACAGCGCGGGGGCCATACTGCGGAAGCCTCGGNTANATNAGTGCNACTGGTGATGCNGACTTCAGCATCCTTATNCGNACNATCACCGCTGGTAAAGGCTGGTGGCAAATGCAGGTTGGTGGAGGGATCGTGGCACAATCGGAACCGAAACGCGAGTACATCGAGACGTGGGAAAAAGCGACCGGAATGCTGCGGTCGCTAAGTCGCTAGGATAATACGTGGCCCGCAATGGGCAGCGCTTCCTGCTGATACGCCCTGCAGGTTCAGCTTCGCCGACCCCCGCGGTTGCGTGTGTTATTAGCGAACCTTGCATGAGCAATCACGTGCAGTTTTCACGGACATACTCGTCCAGCAGCTTGAATGCCTCAGTCTCCTGCACGCCCGCTGTCTTCTCAACGATCACCTTTAAGTGCTCAAATTGACCTAAGATTTCGTCAGCCGCTAAGAAATTCACACGCGTCGCGAGAATAGCAGCTTCAAGTACCGCGTGCTTCGCCCGATTGAAGCCATAAAAATCTCGAACTCGACCGGTCTTATAAACTGCACAAGAAATCGTCGTTCTCTCCTGAGAGTCATCAAGTTCGCTAACCTCAAACGCATACCACCGGCAACAATCGGCCAGTCGCCTCCCTCTAACGCCGTCTTCCTCTATCGTCTCAGGCGGGGCGTCCAGCAAGTTAACGGCACTGCGTGCCAACAACAGGACATCGTCAGTTACATGCAGCACTCCAGCGCCAAGCCGTTTGAGATTCTGGTAGGTCCTTGACGTTTGATACGGTCGCAAAGTAAACCGCTGTATCTCAGCGCCATCTCCATCAAGATGCGGACCCATCGGTGAAACATTGATGGTTTCATCCTGGTTCTCTGTTGTAACGACACCCTCAAGAATCATGAGCCCTTTTCCGATAGCTAAAACGTAATGGGACGATCTGGNAATTCCAATTCCACCGGTACTTCGCGCGTCCGTTCCTGATCGATGGTTGGACCGGATTCATCAGTCGTCAGCCCGACAATGTCGAGAAAGTTGCGTAAGACATCGTATCCCGAATCCGTAAGTACTGACTCTGGGTGAAACTGTACGCCATACACTGGATACTCGTTATGGTGGATTCCCATAATCGTACCGTCATCCAGCCTGGCATCTACGTTCAAACACTCTGGAAGCGTCGTTTCATCTACAACGAGTGAATGATAGCGGCAAACCGGCAGGGGACTACAGAGTCCATCAAACAAATCCGTTTGGTCATGGGTTATATCACTGGTCCGGCCATGTACAGGCTCTGATGCCTTAACAACNGAACCCCCAAGTGCAGTGGCGATTACTTGATGGCCGAGGCAAACTCCAAGAATAGGTAANGTTTGATAGAACTCTCGAACNAAATCCACGCAGACGCCGCTCTCCTCNGGCCCACATGGCCCAGGTGATAAGACAATTGCTTCGACATCCCATTGGCGCACATCATCTACAGACAATTCATCGTTTCTCACGACGCGCGTATCAACATTTAGCCTGCAAAAATAGCGTGCCAAATTGTAGACAAAGCTATCGTAGTTATCGACAAACAGAATCATGATTTAAACATAAACGGGAACTAATCTGCTCAAACCACTTAGCTTACTCTCGTTACGCTTCGTCCTCTACCGGCGTAATCAACGTACCGATGGAATCAATCGAAGCGTGCATTAAATCACCGGCCTTCAAATACGTCTTGGTAGTATTTCCAACGCCAGCAGCCGTACCTGTGGAAATCATATCACCGGGCTCAAGCGTAACGGACTGAGAAATAAACTCGATCACCGCCGCAACGGGAAAGACCATTTCGGCCGTATTGCTGTCCTGTCGNACTTCGCCGTTGTGCTTCAACTCCAGNGCCAGAGCCTGTGGATCCGTTACCGTATCCGGAGAAGCAATGCACGGTCCACAGGGGCAGAAGCTATCATGCCACTTTCCGTGTAACCAATCAAAGAACCCATCTTTAGGACGCTCTTTTCTATTCTCATTTGGATGATAGCCACGATCGGATATGTCATTAAAAATGGTATAGCCAGCAACATGACTCAGCGCATCCGCTTCGCTTATATGTTTACCACCTTTGCCAATCACGATTCCGAGTTCCAACTCCCAGTCGGTAGTATTCGGATTCACTTTCGGAATCTTGATAGCACTACCCGGGTCTGTNAGAGTCGTTGAAGCAGGCTTCATNAAAACGTAGGGAAATGTCTCCTCNCGTTCACGTGCCGTTCCGCCGCCCTCTTCAATATGCTTGGCATAGTTTCCGGCCAACAAGAATAGTTTGTTAGGTCGTGGATTCGGGATTTTGAGTTGAATCTCACTACAGGAGATCTGCAATGATTCGCAAGCGGCCGCTCCATCGGAATTTACCCAGTTGAGTAAGTCACTCGCTGCTTGATGGTTTTCACCGTGCGGAAGTAGTCGGAGCAGGCAACTGGAATCCAATACCTCGGCATCACCTCTTGCTTCTGAGGCCGCCTGAACAGGAACTACATAGTCATCAAAGTAGAATCCCGCTTTAACTTCTCCATTTTGTTCAAATCTGCATACTCGCATCGATTCGTTTTTCCTTTTATCACTGGGCTAAATGGCTGTAATTCTTTGTCATTACAGCTCAGTTCATTAACGGATGGCACGTTGTCCAACTGATTCAGCCTATTTGGCAGTCAACGCGTCGTGCTTGTTTCGACGACTCGTAAATCGTCTCAATTAAAGAGATTGTATTGAACATTGACTGAGCAGTGTTGCGNCAGGCATCTACTTTACCTTCGATACAATCAAACCAGTCATTCAGGAGTGAAACACCCAAGCTGCCACCATAACCAGAAGTGTCATTTACCGGTGAATTGTATACATCCTCCATGGCGTACCACTGAGGCTGTGGCCCATGGATATCCAGAGCACCCCCCGTATCCTCCCGCCCTGGATCCCATCGCACCCAGCGTTCACTGCCGCGAATCGTCCAGTGTGCTTCGCCAGCCCATCGGGGGATCCAGTATCCCCCAACAAAGGTAGCCAATGCACCACACTGCAAGTCCATGATTGCCACACCACCGTCTTCCACTTCGATATCACTGACACCAAAATTGTCAGCGCGAGCAGTGACACCAACTACCGACTCACCGGTCACATACAAAAGCAAATCCAGATAGTGACAGGCAAGCCAATTAAAGAATCCGCCACCACTGATTTGAGGATCAAACAGGTAATGTGAGGCGCCGCGTCGACGAACATCGCTCGTCACGAAGTTCATTTCGATACTAATCAACTTGCCGAATCGACCATCAGCGATCATGTCACGCATGCGATTTGTACAGTCGTCATACCGCCACATATATCCGGTTTGAAACGGGATTTGTGCACTCGTCACTGCATCAAGCACGCGTTGGCCATCAGCCACCGATCCGACAACCGGCTTTTCAGCCAACACCGGAATACCGGCAGCAGCAAGTTTTTCAATCGCTTCAACACCTTCCTGGTTGGACAAGCAGACCATAGCTCCATCGATGCCTCCGGCATCAATGAGTGCCTCAACCGAATTGTGTCGCGGAAGATCCGCATATCGCTCTTCAAGATTCGTAGTGTTACCACCATAGCCCGGAACGAGTGTAGTAAGGGTAGCACGGTCTGGCACGTTGAGCAGCAAATCTCGCCACCCTGCACCGTGCGGATTATCCACGCCGAGCATTGCAATTCGAAGGGGGTTTGACATGACCATTCTCTAGCAAAAGCGAAATTCAGTTATGCACAACATCTAACCAGATTACTTGGCGATGTCGTAACACATCAGATTGTTTTGATCACGCAGGTAGAGCTTTTTACCAGCAATAACCGGATGAGGCCAACTGGCACCATTAACGGAATTCAATCTGAATTGGCCTTTGACCTTGTACGAATCCGGTGTCGCTTCGATCAACGCCATATCACCACTTTCGTAGCGGAAGTACAGATGACCGTCTGCATAGATAATCGCCGCGGACCGCTGGCCAACTCCACGACCAGGTCGCCACTTAACTTTGCCTGTCATCATTTCGATGCAAAGAGGGAATCCCTGGTTATGACCGTGTCCCATATAGATGTGATCACCAAGCAAGATCATACCGCCGTGGTGGTTTTGTACATCGCGTGGTTCCAGAAAGTACACTTCCTGTGCTGCAATGCCTGCACCCGTCTTGTTGAGTTTCAGCAGTGCTGCACCGGTGTTATAACCTGTCGAACAGAAAACATAATCACCTTTCACAATCGGTGTTGGGATATTGGCTGTGCCATTGGCAATTCGATTGTATTGCCAGAGCACTTTGCCCGACTTACTGTCGATCCCGAATACTCCACGACCGGTGAGCTGAACATATTGGCGAACCCCGCCGCCGTTCCCGATAACAACCGATGAATAGGCAGCTCCGTCCTGCCCACGGCTACCTGCTTCTGCGGGCATCGCGGTAGACCAGAGCTTTTCACCGGTTTCTTTATTCAATGCAACAACCATGTTTTCACGTCCACCAGGTGTGCATACGATTCGATCTCCATCTACCAATGGTGATTCGCTGTATCCCCAACCTGATTCCATTCTGCCACCGAAGTCTGCGGTAAAGCTCTTCTTCCACAGGATCTCACCCGTCTTCACATCCAAGCAAGCCAGATTGCCATTATGCGTCAGGGCATAAACGCGATCGCCATCAATGGTTGGTGTGCAATTGGGATTATTACCATCACTAATTGGTGTTTGCCATAGCTTGCTACCGTCTTTCTGGTTTAGAGCGATAACACTGACCGAGCCATCAACTTTTCCCATCGAGATGATACGGCCATTGGAAATTGCTACAGACGAAAATCCATTTCCCAGGCCATTAACTTGCCAAATCAGCTTTGGGCCACCCTCAGGCCATTGAGATTGCAATCCGGTTTCTCCGGAAATCCCGTCGCGCATCGGTCCTCGCCAACTGGTCCAGCTATGGCTGCGTGCCTCCGCGGTTGCGCGTTCTGAAGGTTCAATCTTCTCTGCAGCGTATGATCCAGTCGCGATCAAGGACATCATCGTGATGGCCAAAAATGTCGTGATTCGTCGTGTCATGATTCTCTACCCTAAAGGAGTCTCCGTGCCAGATTTAATTAATCTATTATCGTTTGTTTTGNTTACTCTTTCACCATCGTCGGCCCTTTTTGAGCCAAATTGTAGAGTTCCGTCCAGCGGGCACTACCGTCATCCGGTAGCTGCCTTGTATCTACGCCTCTTTCAAAATANGGCATATTCCCCGGCTTTCGAGCTGGATTGAGCATCCAGTTCACCGTGCCGTTGCTGGCGGTATACATAACGCGACCGTCCGGCCAGGTTGTACGCAACAGTCTCTTGGGCTCAGGTCGGGATTCCGGTTTATCAACCTGCATTTTTTCAGCCAGATTCCAGTCGATCTCATAACCAATTCCTTCCGATGTTGGTACCGCTGCGAAACCTTCGCGAACGCGAATCGGGTCCGTTAACGTGTTGTACATGTACAACTGATGGCAATTCACAGCCGGCCACGTCGCATGCGTAAGNACGGCACCAAACTGTAGGCTCCACGCTGCGGTTACACCAGTACCGACCAATTGAAGCCAGAATGGCCGGTCAATAGACGCTGCCGTATGAGCTTGTTTCATTAGTCGTGATGCGCCACCACCGATTACAAATCCATCACAGCAATTACTCTTAGCCACATCCGACGGTGAAGGTGTTCCATAGTGCATCGCGACTTTACCGCGGATCTCTTTTACGATCCTGGCATTTCCGGCGATATCGCCCTGAGGAATTGGTGACTCGTAAATGTCGCACTGCGGATATTCATCCAGTTCTTTCAGGATCGGAATGCCCTGCTCCGCTGTCAGCAACGTGTCATTGAAGTCCATGTCTACTTTGAACGATGAATCCAGTTTCTCGCCGACCAATTCAACCTGCTTCCAAACGTCATACCACGGTCGGCCCTTTGTCTTGTATGCGGTATAACCCAAACTGTGGGCTTCGATGCATTCAGCGAGTAGATCTTCGGGCGGNGTATCGATATTCCACCACGACAANGGCGTGGTATCGTAAACCTGATGACCCAATAGCCTGTGAACCGGTACGCCTCCTGTCTTTGCAACGGCCTCAAATAGTGCCATTTGCAGACCGGCACCCAGTGAATCATCCCACATGATATCCGCAGCATTTCGACCGATTGCTCGCTCTACATCATCATCCTGGGTAGCACCCCAGGTGTAATACAACAGGGTTTCGCCAATACCAACNGCTCCGGATAACAATTCCACCTGGAACAACTCTGCATAGCGCCAGTGAGGCAATTCCCGGTCCATTGCACGCCGTGGAATCTCTCGATACTCAACACGTACTGTTTTACGTTTTATATCTACGATCTTGAGTTGTGACGGGCGACGACCAATTCGAGCCGCATAACTCGTCGCATCGTAAACAGCGGGAAGACTAACAGCGGCCAGNGCTGCGAACGAGCGTTGCAAAAAGCGTCGTCTGGATTGTTGATATGCGAATGTTTGGTGTCGCATGATTTATGCCTTCTTTCATTTCGATGAATCGTGCTTGAAATCTACTCAAGTACGGTTAGTTGTTTTCGTCAACAATGTCCTGATACCAATGCGGCTGTCGATCGACAAAACGGTCGATCTCATGTTCCTTGGGTACACGAACGATGTGTTTGTTTCGGCTAAGTGATGGGTCGATGTCTCCNTAGAGAATTTCATAGTCGGAGTGATCCGCAAACTGGATATCTTCACCGTTAGGCTGACAGATTTTACTGCCTCCGATAAATGAGAAACCTCTTTCACGACCTATGCGGTCCACAGCTGCATAGTAGATTTTATTTTCCAANGCACGTGTGTTGATAATCCACTTTGGAAAGCCCTCTGCCCCAGGTGGCCAATTCGTTGGCAGTACTACCAGATCCGCTCCCTGCAATGCCATCACACGCGATGATTCAGGAAACGAACCGTCGTAGCAGATATTCATGCCAACTTTGATTGAACCAACTTCATAAACCTGAAACGGCTGATCACCGGGNGTTGTAAATCGGTCGATACCGAGAAATGGTAAGTGAATCTTCCGGTAGTTGCCGACTAATCCACTTGGGCCAACAAGCACACACGCATTAAACAGCTTGTCGTCCACNCGTTCCAGCGTGCCGTATACCACGTGACTATTTGTCTCCTGGCACAACGAAGTAAAAAACTCGACACTATCGCCGGGTATAGATTCGCTGTAGGGCATAGCCTCTTCAAGGCTGCTAAAGCAGTAGCCCGTGACAGCACACTCCGGAAATACCGTGAGCTGTGCCCCGTTGGATGTAGTTTCACGCATGGCTGTTGCCATCGCGTCAAGGTTCTTTTGATTNTCCATTAGCTCAATGTCCATCTGGACACCAGCAATGCGAAAAGTAGACATACGTATCTCTCAAACAGATCATCTGAAGTTATGGTTTTGCAGTGGTCTTAAAGCACCGGCCGTTCTCTATGATACGAAGTCTCCTGCTGGAATGCATGCGCGGCAGCTAACAACTTTGACTCACCAAACAGCTGGCCAGTCATCGTGATACTAAACGGTGTCTTTTGACCATCTTCTTCATTGAATCCTGCAGGCATTACTACGGTNGGATGCCCCGTAAGATTTGTAATTAGCAACTCAGAGGCTGGGCTACCGATGTAAATATCGATGTCCTTCATCGTATCGCGCATCTTGTGAATCAATTGAGTTCTGATTCGATTTGCTTTGAGGTAATCTGCTGCGTTGGTAAACCGGGCACGTCGAAACAGCCCCGGCCAACGATTCAGTCCTTCGGTCACACCGTCACGCGTGATGTCATCAAATACAGTACCTGCTTCGCAGAACAAGATCATCACAAGTGCCTGCACAGGAATATCCGCGGGCANCTCAATCGTCACGAATTCAGCACCACGCTCCTTCAATATATCGATGGCTTCTTGTTCCCCGGGCCNTCGATCACCGTCAAANACACCAACACGCAGTCCTTTCAGNGACATGTTNTCCGACCAATTGAACGGGTAGTCTTTCACCGTCGGATCTTCACCATCGGTACCGTGGATCGCATCAAAAACCAGTGCGCAATCAGCAACACTTCTGCAAATCGGACCGATTTTATCCATCGACCAGGTCAGTGGCATACATCCTGCCCTGCTCACCCGACCATATGTCGGTCGCAATCCGGAATTACCGCACCGTCTACTGGGTGACACGATACTGCCGTACGTTTCACTGCCAAGTGAGAAACCGACCAGGCCTGCAGCAGTGGCACTGGCCGAGCCTGCACTACTGCCACTACTACCCTGCTCCGTATTCCACGGATTACGTGTCATCCCCCGATACCACTGATCGCCCATGGCAAGCGCACCGAGNGACAGCTTTGCAATGAGCACTGCTCCGGCATCATCGAGGCGACTTGCGACGGTCGCCTTATAGTCGAATTCCTGATTCTCGAAGCATGGTGCACCCCAAGTCGTCGGATAGCCCGGATAGGCGATCAGATCCTTGGCGCCCCAGGGGATTCCATGAAGCAATCCAAGCTCTTTCCCTTTAGATAATTGCTCATCTGCCTCAGCCGCTTGTTTCATCGCGGATTCTTCACAGAAATTCACCACGCAAAGCAGTTGTTGGTCATAGGTGCGGAGCCGATCCAGATAGATGCGTGTAAGTTCGCTACTGCTGATTTGTTTTTTCCGCAACATGGCAGCCAATTCGGTTACCGTCGCAAATCCAATATCGTCATTGTTATCTACGGACAATTTCTCACGTGGCAACGAGATTACAACACCATTACGTTTGGCATTTGAGTCNGCCACCTGCTGTGGATCTTCATGCACATTCATATGCACGGCCGGATGAATCGCGTAGTCCACCTGAGCTTCAAGCAGCACTTGTGACGTTGCTCTNACCGCATTGAGTTCGTTTACAAGTGATTCACGGTCACTTTCATCGAGCTCAACGCCAGCAACCCACTCTGCGGCAGCGATATGACTAACCTCTATCTCGCCAGCTGACGGAATCTGCGCAGANAAGGCTCGTTGAAACACCAAGCTACCAATTCCGATGCCNGAAAGAATGGAAAGCGCTTTGCGTCGGGCGACTTTATCNGTCTGCTCATCCGACTCTTGCACGACATCGTCGTGATCTATCCAGTTTGCAAGCTGCTCCAAACATTCGTCTGAATATGACATAACATTCTCCGCTTTCTACGCCTCGAATTGGCTGCACTCTCAAATAAAAGATATGGCATTTCTAAAAACCGAATTCGAGGTTTTCTCGTATGACCTTTATACGGCCGAACCACTACCTAATTCAATTAAGCGGACCAACAAAAAACCGGTATAACCGTCTCAACCATGCNGGCTTTGGGCAGTTTATAAGGCGAATCCGTTTCATCCATGCGCATCCTAATCACCAATTGAATTGCCCGTTTTAGTATAGAAAAAGCCACATTTTACGTTTCCTTCGCTCCATTTCAGTTCATGTCAAAAAAGCAAACATCAATTGAGCCAGCCAGTACGTCAAACGGCCCCTCGCCGTGGATGAAACTGGTCGTAACATCCTTTCTCGTGCTCGTTGCATTAGCGTGGTGGGTCATTGCTGACTATCAGAATAACTTGCCGACAGATGCTGTTGCAAAATACGTCGGACGAAAGAAGTGTGTGGAGTGTCATCAGCAACAACATGATGAATTCCATGATTCTCATCACGATTTGGCCATGGACGTAGCCAACGCCNAAACTGTACGGGGAGACTTCGATAATGCATCACTTGAGCACTACGGTGTCACAAGCACGATGTTTGTCAAGAATGACGAGTACTANGTAAACACGGAGGGNCCNGATGGTGAGATGGNAGATTTCCAAATCAAGTATGTATTCGGTTANGAGCCGTTACAGCAGTACTTGGTGGAATTCGATCGCACAGCCGACCACAAAGAAGATGAGATCGCACGTCTACAGGTCTTGAGAGTTTCATGGGACACGGAAAAGCAGCGNTGGTTCTACCTCAACCCGCCCGACGTTGATGAAAAACTTGCACCCGATGATGCACTACATTGGACCGGCATCGCTCAACGCTGGAATAACATGTGTGCGGATTGTCACAGCACAAATCTGCAAAAGCGATTCAATGATAAGACTGGCGAGTATCACACGACGTATTCGGAAATCGATGTGAGCTGCGAAGCATGTCATGGTCCCGGCAGTTTGCATCTGGACATCGTGGCAAATAAAACTTTCTTCTGGGATCAGAATCATTACAAAGGCTTGGCACAATTAAAGAGTGACGACTCCAATCTGGCTCAAGTCCAATCGTGTGCGCCGTGCCACTCACGACGCCGAATCGTGCATCCGGAATACCACGCCGGTGANAATTTCCATAACCACTTCAGCAACGAGGTGCTACGGCCAGAGACGTATCATGCCGATGGTCAAATCATGGATGAAGTCTACGTCTATGGNTCCTTCATTCAAAGCAAGATGTACCACAAAGGCATCAAGTGCACGGATTGCCACAATCCGCACACCGCCAAAATAAAATTTGAAGATAACAAGCTGTGCACATCATGCCATGCACATAACCCCGGCAAATACGATCTACCAGGACACCATCAACACAAAGTTGGATCGACAGGTGCATCGTGTGTCGAATGTCACATGCCCGANGCAACCTACATGAAGGTTGACCCNNGGCGTGACCACAGCCTTAGAGTACCGCGACCAGACCTTAGTGTGAAAATCAACACACCGAATTCATGTACTCGCTGTCATCTGGACCGGGCAAAGATTAGTGACCAACGCAAACAAGAATTAAAACTCGANCAATACAATGACTGGCTGCGTGCGGCCAATGAAGGGCACGAGGATATCAAGTCAGCACTCGCAGAAATCGACAAGTGGGCCGCCGAGTCGGTTGAGAAGTGGTTCCCGGATGACAAGCATCGCCCACCACACTTCGCTGAGGCACTGTCAGCTAGCTGGAATGCCGAAACACATGGACAGTCTGAGATCATCGAACTCCTCAAGCGACGGGACACCGCGGGCATCGCCAAAGCATCTGCNATTTTGTGGATCGATGGCCACCATTCCGCCGAGTCTAAGGAAGCCTTAATCAAGGCACTCGAGGATTTCGATCCACAAGTACGGATTGCTGCACTACAAAGCATGCAGGGATTTCAGGATCGGGGATCCGATCCCTATCGAACGATTCGACTTCGAGCGACCCCGCTGCTNAATGACAAGGTACGAAGTGTACGAACNGCGGCCGCGCAGGTTTGTGCACAAATCCCGCGGGAGAATCTGAGCATTAAACAGGCTCGCGCTTTGGACAAGTGTATCGAAGAACTAAAACTCGGTGTCCTGGTTAACAATGACCGTGCCGCAGCACACCTTACACTTGGCACGGTTTACGAACGGTTAGGTAACTTCCAGAGAGCAGAGGAATCCTATCGGACTGCTATTCGCATCGAACCCGGTGCAACCGGGCCGCGTGCTAATCTCGCGACGCTGCTGGAGAACAGGATTCAAGGTGCCGGACAGGCCATGCAGCAAATGCGAGATCCAGCAGAGCTTGCTAACCTTCAGGAACAACTTGGAACCTGGAGTGAAGAAATCAAGATNTTAAGAGCCGAGGAACTTGTCCATTTCGAACGGGACGCCGGGTATGCACCGCAAAATGCATCCGTTCAATACCGATACGGTCTTGCCCTTTACCGCAACGGAGAGATGGATAAAGCAACCGAGTACATCCGACTTGCACATGAGCTTGAACCACAAACCATCGTATTCATGATGGCTCTGTCGCGATTACTGCAAACACAGGGAAAACTTAATGAAGCTCTGGTCATCGCTAAAAAACTCGTNGAGGCCGATGACCAATACCAGGATCTCATTGAAGAACTGAAACTACAACTTTCTAATCAATCGGAGGCNAACGATGACAATTGACATCGCAGTCGTCCCTGTCGCAGGTACTGGCACGAGCTTGCTTCCGTTGAGTAAGAGCCAGCCGAAAGAGATGCTATCTGTCGGACGTAAACCTGTCGTGCAGTACGTAGTCGAAGAACTTGCTCAATCGGGTATCAAGCGAATTCTATTTATTACCGCTCACGGTAAGTCCTCTATCGAACAACATTTTGACATTGATGAAAACCTGATCGAAATGCTCAGAGCTACAGGGCGGGAAGCGAGNCTTGCTGAGCTTGACTATGAACGGCGCGACATCGAATACTTCTACACACGTCAGCGCAGGCAACTGGGGCTCGGCCACGCCGTCCTGTGTGCCAAACCACTTGTAGGGAACGAGCCCGCGGTCGTCGCACTCGGTGATTCGATAATTGGTATTAACGCGCAGAGCCAAATCACACGCCGTATGGTCGACATTTATGATTCGGAAAATGCCGATGCCGTTCTCGCACTTGAACCGGTATGCGAAAGCAGGGTCAGCCAGTTTGGAATCGCCGACCCGGTCGATGAAGGTGAAGTCACCGTGCTAAAAGGTGTGATCGAAAAGCCATGTCCGGAAAATGCTCCGAGTAATCTATCAATCGCTGCACGCTACGTATTCTCACCTGCCATCTACGAAATCCTGCAAAACACTCAACCCGATGCTAACGATGCGATCCAGCTAACCGATGCTATCGACACGTTAATCCAGCAAGGCGGCAAAGTGATTGGTGTGAAGCTACCGACAAACGAACGGCGTTACGATATCGGTAACTTCGAGAGTTACTTTCAGACGTTCATCGAATTCGCACTCCACGATGAACAACTGGGACCATCGGTTCGTGAATTCGTTCAATCACAACTCAACGCATCTGATTAGATACAGGAGTCGCCTCGTGGAATTAATCAGATGTAAAGCGACGGCCCGGGCTGGGCTTGTTGGTAATCCTTCCGATGGTTATCAAGGCAAGACGATTGCCGTCGGTGTACCCGATTATTTCGCGCAAGTCGTTATGTACGAATGGGAAGATCTTGAACTCATTCCGAGCCAGGAAGATCAGAGCCGATTCAAAAGCATGGACGATTTGGCCAAGGATGTAGAGCTGCATGGCTATTACGGTGGAATTCGACTCGTCAAAGCAACGATAAAAAAGTTTGTCGAATTCTGCCGCGGTCGATACGACCTTCACGACCGTAATTTTTCAATTCGGTACGAATCTAATATCCCCCGTGCCGTTGGCATGGCCGGCTCAAGCGCAATTATCGTAGCTACATTACGTGCCCTGATCGAGTTTTACGAGATTGAAGTACCACTGCACGTTCAACCATCACTCGTATTGAGCGTCGAAACTAACGAACTCGGTATTGCCGCCGGGCTGCAAGATCGAGTCATTCAGGTATACGACGGACTCGTATACATGGACTTTGCTAAGGAAAGCATGATTGAGGATCATGGGCTCGAGTGCGGAGACTATGAACGGCTTCCTCTCGAAAGTCTGACGAATGCTTATGTTGCCTTTAACACCGACGCCGGACAACCTACCGAGGTGTTTCATAACGACCTGCGAGGTCGATTCGAACGTGGAGAATCTGCGGTTGTTGAAGCAATGCAACAGTTCGCGGAACTGACCGATCATGCGAAGCGTGCAATAAATGAAGGCGATCATAAAATGCTGGCGAGTTTAATCGATCAGAATTTCGATCTGCGAAAGAGCATTTGTCAGTTACCAGCTGAACAAGTCGCGATGGTTGAAGCTGCACGCAGCGTTGGAGCAAGTGCTAAGTTTGCCGGTAGCGGCGGTGCGATCGTGGGCACATACCACGATGATGAAATGCTCGGTGAACTTCATCGTGTACTCACCACGCTCGGCTGTGAGCTGACTCCGATAAGCACGTAGTTGCCACAAGTCACGCACCGGTCAGTGTTAGTACAGTCCAGGTCGCGGCGTATACGGCTAGAATCAACGTCAGAATAGTTGGTTTAATTCTGCTTGTAGATGCATGAGTCCAACTGGAAATACCGTGTGCAGCAAGGCAACTGAAAATTGGAATCAACGGTGCGGTAAACCGTGGTCCAGTGGCAATTGGGATGTACCACGCGAACAGCAAGATGGAAAAGAACAACCACAATAAAACCATGCTGCGTGCGATGCTTCCACGTAGCAGCAGCACCAGGGATCCAACCGCAAACAGTGGTAACCCGATGAACACTCTTGCTTCGACATAAGGTGCTGGCCCAAGGGAACGCATGATTACATACGTCTCAATACCGATGCCTTTGCTTTCACGAGCAATCAAATCACTGACACTGTGCGTTCTGAAGAATTCCTCTCTTGTCTCAGCAAGCGTAATTCCGTTTGCCTTGATGATCCCCGGATCAACAAAGTCATCCATGTACATGAAATAGCTGTTTACGTTGTACAGTGGATTACCATATACGCGCACGTTGCGAACCAATAAGGGTGAACTGATAACGAACCAGCTCAACATAACAATACCGATCGACTTCCATCNCGCACTGGATGTCAGAGCAAGTGTCTTACCGGCAGATGATCTCCAGCGACCCAACATCAAGCACCCGATCACACCGGCAAGAAACAACGGNCCTGTACCTTTGGTCAAATAAGCAAGCCCCAACAGGATGCCAATAACAACTGAGCGGAACCAGGATAGTGACTTGGTTTTGTCGGCCTGCTCGATCAATACCCAAACGAATGTCAACAACAGAACGAGTAATGACTCACAGGTCACGAGAGTCGAGAAGTAACAAAACGCTCCATTAGTACCNAAAAGAACAGTCACAATAGCGCTTGTGCAAGGCCCAAGCATTCTCCACGAAAACACGGCCACGAGCAGCAGCGTCAAAGCGCCAAAGATCATTGACAACCGCTGNCCACCAGTTGGTGTCGGNTCCAGTGAAAGCAGCATNATGTAAAGCGGATGCTGATTGGCTTGTGTCACAGATCCTGAGAATAGTCCTCGAANCATCTCTAACGGGCCACCGGCATCAGACAGNTCTTCNGCGTAGCGAAGATAGGCTGCAGGATCATTGCGAGTGAAATCAACTGGTTCCTGAAGAGTNTGCCGCACGATCAACACGTAGGCGGANACTCCCANAGCAATGCAGATGAGCGCAAACACATACGAAAACCGCGTTTGACGGTTACCAAGCTCTTCTACTGATCTTTGCAGTCGCGACAAATCGCGGCGCTCCCTGGACTAGTCCAGTGCAACGGTGACCGTCTTGGTTTCCAGATAGTTCTTGAGACCTTCCTCGCCAAGTTCTCGGCCGATTCCGGACATTTTGAATCCGCCNAACGGTGCGGCAGCATCAAATACGTCATAGCAGTTCACCCACACCGTACCAGCACGTACCTTGTCCGCCAAATTATGTGCTTTCCCGATATCACGAGACCAGACTGCTGCTGCCAGACCGTAGAAGGTGTTATTGGCACGTTCGATCAACTCGTCCATATCTTTGAACTTGAGAATCGACATGACCGGTCCAAAGATTTCATCTGTAGCGATCGACATATCGTCCGTTACGTTGTCGAACAAAGTTGGTTCAATAAAGTAACCATTCTCACCATGGCGGACACCACCGGTCAGGCACTCAGCACCACCTTCGCGGCCACGTTCGATGTAACCGAGAATTTTATCGAATTGGGCCTGATCGACTTGTGGTCCCTGTTCGGTTGCCAGATCGAATGGATCCCCGAGGACCCGTGACTGGTTCATGCCAACAAGCTTTTCAACAAATTCATCGTGTACACTTTCTTCAACGAATAACCGACTGCCGGCACAGCAACATTGCCCCTGGTTGAAATACAACCCAAAGTGGGATCCCGCTGCAGCAGCATCGAGATCTGCGTCGGCAAACACAACATTTGGACTCTTTCCGCCAAGCTCGAATGTCAAACGCTTCAGAGTTTGCGACGCATCCGCCATAATCGTCTGAGCTGTTTTGTATTCACCGGTAAAGGCAACCTTATCAATACCCGGATGTTGTACCACGGCAGCACCAGCTGTAGGTCCAAATCCCGGCACCACATTAATTACACCGTCAGGAATTCCGGCTTTCTGTGCCAAACGTGCCATGCGTAGGCAGGTCAGTGGAGTTTGCTCCGCTGGTTTCATGACAATCGTNCAACCAGCNGCAAGAGCTGGNCCCCATTTCCANGCAACCATCAGCATCGGGAAATTCCACGGAATGATCTGNCCAACAACTCCGACGGGCTCTTTCTTGGTATAGGTAAAGAAGTTACCGCGAACGGGGATGGTCTGGCCGTGTATTTTGTCCGCATAGCCAGCGTAATACCGCAGGCAGTCAATCGTCAGTGGCAGATCTACATTGCGAGAATCATTAATCGGCTTNCCATTATCAAGTGTTTCAAGTGCCGCAAGTTCATCGATCTCTTCTTCGATCANATCAGCAAGCTTCATCATCAGCGCGCCGCGTTCACGGGCGTCCATGGTACGCCACGGACCATTGTCAAANGCGTCTCNCGCAGCTTTAACAGCAAGATCGACATCCGCGGCNTCACCCTCAGCGATTTGACAGATCACTTCTTCGGTTGCCGGGTGAAGTGTATCAAACGTCTTACCACTTTGAGCAGGTACCCATTGGCCACCAATAAAGCACTGTGTCTGACGAACCTCCGGACGTGAAATTACCTCTGTGGCCATAGTTTACTCTCCTGCGTTGCAATTGAACTTCTGATATCGACCCGCATTGTAAGTGTTTAAGAAGCGAATGTCATGCAGATATGGCGGTTGGCCGGTCGCAGCACTTGGGCGAAGGTAGGCCCTGCGGGTTCGGCTACGCCGACACCCGCGGTTGCGTGCACAAAGTCGGACGGAGCAAATACCTAACCGCACCATATTTCAAGGAGCCGTTAGGCGACGCGACAATTGGATGCGGGCTGCACGGCCAAGACTCCCGCCATAGTAGCGAGATCAATTACTTTGAAACGACTTGCTCAGCACAATGAGTCGCACAAGATCGTGCAATCCGCCGTCTTCCGCTTCAAGTCCCTTAAGAATTGCATCGATATCAGGTCGGTCGATTACTTCAACTTCACGACCCAAGGCATATGTCATCAGCTTTTCCGTNAAACATCNTTTGAATTCGTCTTCGCGTTCCAGTAGCGCGACGCGAAACTCTGANAGATTATCAAACGACTTTCCACTAGGTAGCTTTCCTGATGCGTCTATTACATTCCCCGGACCATAATNATTGCGCCATCCCCCAATAGCATCGAAATTCTCTAGAGCAAATCCTANTGGATCGATCTTCCGATGACATTCGGCACACGTGATATTCTCCCGATGCTTTTCCAATTGTTCGCGTACACTTACCGCTCCACGTATGTCCGGCTCGATTACTGGTACATCAGGTGGAGGCGGNGGTGGNGAGTAACCGAGCAGTTTCTCCAGTACATAGATACCTCGGACAACAGGCGACGTGTCCACCCCGTTTGCAGACGCTGTCAAGAAAGCACCTTGACTGATTAATCCGCCCCGTTGNCTATCTTTTAATGCAACTCGTTTCACGGTGTTTCCCTCTACTCCTGCAATGCCGTAGTGCAAAGCCAACTCGCGATTTAGAAACGAGTAGTCGGCATCCAGGAATTCCTTNAGCGGCAGGTTGTTTTTAAGAATATGGCGGAAGAAACTCTCTGTTTCCGCCTGCATCGCCACATCCAGATTATCACGGTAGTATTCCAGAAAATCTTCCGACGGTGGCATCATGCCGATGTTATCCAAGTCCAACCAACGNCGTACAAAGTGTTGCACAAACCTTTCCGATCTTGGATCCGACAGCATTCTAGTTACTTGAGTTGATAGGTCAGCACGCAGATTACCGTCAGCTGCTAATTTCAAAAGGGTCTCATCCGGGCTCGAAGACCAAAGAAAATACGATAGTCTNGAGGCAAGAGCCAATTCACTCAAATCACCTTCGCCAAAATTCAGATAAAGAAAACCTGGTGAACAGAGGATTGCCTGAAAGCCCAGTTGCAGAGCGGGCAGCGACTGAACACCTTCCTGTAGTTTGGCGGAAACAAGTCGCTGAATTGGTTCCAACTCTCCGACTACCGGAGGTCGTCGAAAGGCCGTTTGTGCAAAGGCTTCGAGTCTCTGTCGAATCGTTTCATCATTCAGATCCTCAAGTGACAAGTTACCGTACATTGCCTGATGACCAGCAGTCGGCCAGGATTCAACGTGTGGACCTTCAACACCAATTTCCCAAATCCGTAACCGTGGTCCTTGATACGCTTTTAGCACGCCGTGTGCCTTCTCTGTTCCGCCCTTCATTCCTACAAACGGCTTGAATTCCGGCTTGTCAGCAGCATCGATCGTCANCACTCGCACCATTCGTTTTGCAGACAATGGACCGTTACGAAAGCGGATTTCCGGTTCGAACCCTTTTTCCATGTAGACATCCCACTGAAACCATTGAGGCTCGTCGTTGGTTAACTCGACGCGGGCCAACGACACCATCTTGGAGACGTTTCCAGTGCTTTCAACACTCCCGCGTCGATCTACAGCAGCAACTTCCAGCACCAGTGGATCGCCATTTCGAAAGTCACCGAGCGCTTTGCCGTAGTCATGCGTGCGGGTAATCGCTGCAGCACGAACCCGTATCGTATAGATGCCGTTTCTGGGGACACCGCCCTTTTGAAACAACGGTAAGAAACCTATATGACCACCTCGATAATGTCTTCCATAGAGATCGGTGTACGGTGTTTCGGGAATAAAACGGAAGCGATCTACCTGGAATAGCTTGGGAAGGTCGTTTGCCTGCTTGCCACTAAAGTAAAAAGGAGACTGCTGGGCGTATTGCTGCGAGGTCGGGCGGATACCAAATTGTGTGGCACGTCGTACAGCTTCTTCCGCTGCACCCATGTAATGATCCATCAGCACACCGGATGTAACCAGCGCCTCTCCGTTGTTATCAAATCCATCAACGATAACCTCTGCTGGAAAGTCTTCCGCCGGATTCCAAAAATCCACATTCAGACCGAGCAGATCGCCAATGGTTTGTCGATATTCCCATGAATTCAGCCGACGCAACGGACTGTGGCCACCAGACGTTTGCAAGTCACGCTGAGCGGTATTAATGTTGCTCGTTAGGCTTCTAATAATCTTAAGGCGTAAAGTTACTGCTGGACGAGGCTCTCCATCCGGTGGCATATTTTCGAGATTTAGTTGATCGACGATTTCCTGATACCGTTCCAGATCATCAAGCGTCGCAATCTTGTTGGGCAGCGTATCGAATCGACGATCTGCTTTTTGTGTTTTGGCGCCATGACAGTGAATGCAATATGATTTTAGGAATTGAGTGGTGGCTTCGTCCGCATGACAGATTGGCGCAATGAGTCCAAATACAAAGATAACCGCCAGCCCGAACAAGCCCGATTGTTGATGTATGTGCTGACGTCTTGAACTCATCAGATTTCCATTGGGGAAAACGTTCCAGTGCTTCTGCCAAACCGACTTGCATCGGAACCGAACCACTGTAATACGGAAAGCCACAGGTTTGCCAATGGAACGCGTTTATGGTCTTCATCTGGGCAAATCACATGGCCTTGATGCTCCAGTCCACCTCCTGCAATGAGCACAGGTAGGTTGCGGTTACTGTGCGTTGACGCATCACTCATACCGCTTCCGAAAACAACAAGTGTCTGGTCGAAAATTCCCGCTTCCTTCAACCGCGAGATAAAGTCGCTCAGTTTGGAGGTCAGGAAAGCCTCTACTATTTGAAGTTGGCCAATTCGATCATCAGACTTTCCATGATGCGAGATTTGATGGTAACTGCCTAAGTCCAATTCGGTTGTCCGAAATCCCAACCCCGTTTCCAGCGTTGCAACGCGTGTTGAATCTGTTTGCAAAGCTAATGCCATCAGGTCATAGAACAGAGCTACCTCATCGATATGTTGCCGTTCTTCGTCGAGCACCTCTGCAACTGGCGACCTTGGTTTCGGACGAGCGAGCCACTCATTTGACATCTGTAATCGCCGCTCGACATCGCGGACCGATGTCAGGTATTGATCCAGTTTATCTCGGTCTGCAACGCTAAGCGTAAGACTGAGCGCACTGGCGGAGTCTCGCAAAGCATCGAGCACACTAGCTCGGTGCTTCAGTCGCCCACGTTGCTTCTCTAATTCGATTGGGGAAGAATTGACGAAGAGCCCTTTAAACAAACTAGCTGGATTATTGACTGGCTGCACATGCACACCGGAACGGGTCCAACACATATCGGTGCCGCCGGTAATCCCGGCATTGATCGAGGGGAATCGTGTGGAGCTACCTACATGCTCCGCAGCAGCTTGGTCGAGTGAGATATTCTTGGCAGGAAATCCTGCAGCTTCTTCTTTCTTGATGCTCGTAAGAAAGCCCTGAACTGCCCTATGCCCACCATTTAAGCCATGATCCAGATGCGAAAACACTGTGAAATCATCTCTATGGTCTTTAAGAGGTTTGAGCGTCGAAGTTGGTACGTAGTCATTTCCGGATTCATTCGGGAAGAAGTTTCCGGGAAAGAATCCCAAGTGGTTACCAACACATACTAAGCGACGAGGCGATTTTTCAGCAGCGGGATTTGCAACTGTGAAGCTCTCAAAAAACGGGAGTGATAGCGCAATTCCGGTACCGCGAAGAAACTGCCGCCGGCTTGAATTTGACTTTATGATTCTGTGCATGTGTTCATTTTAATTGAAAAGCTGCATTTATAGAATCAAGTGTTTGTTGCGTGGGACAGTCGGTGATAGGCCCTGCGGGTTCGACTGCGTAGCACTTGGCGAGCATCCCACCGTTATTCACCGAGCACATGCCATAAGCTACTGTACTTGTCCGTCCATAGCGGGACATGTTTGGCATCCTGTACAGACGGTGTATAGCCGCCACCGCCCATGGTGCGTAGCTGTTGCATCACATTCTGATCTTCGCCGACGATCACCCAAAGAGCATTATCTGCTGCCACTTCCGGATTACCCGGTGTCTTGAATGCCCTGACAGCCAACCTTAGATGATCAGCCGCATTTACCACCACCGGTAACAGGTTCAGGTGATTATTGCTCAGATGCAGTGCGATCAAACCGTTATCTTTAACGACTCGCTGGTATATTTCCATCGCCTCAACCGTCAGTAAGTGAGCAGGAATCGAATCACTACTAAAGGCATCAATCACCAGTAAGTCCAAGACCTCTTCATCTAGCGATTCCAGCCCCAGCCTTCCGTCAGCAACAATGGTATTTACCTGAGCCTTGGTTTTGGACAGGAAGGTAAAGTGCTCATTCGCATAATCTACAACAGCCGGGTTAATTTCGAAAAACGTGTACTGATCATCCTCGCGACCATATGTTGCTAACGTTCCTACCCCAAGCCCTACAACGCCAACGTGAATAGCCTCCCGCTCGTGCATTAGTTTAAGAGTCGTGGCGACACCCGACTCCGCGTTGTAATAAGAGGTTGGTGTACCATGCTGTCCTGTATCAGCAAGTTGCACACCGTGTATTATCCTGCCATGCACGAGTCGGCGTTGTGCGGGCATCACACCCAGTTCGTCCTTCTGAACAACACGCAGGGTGCCATAGAAATTCCGCGATGCTGCGATGCGATCCACCTGCAAAATATCCCACTGAGCNCCAACATTAAGACCGGCTGCCAAGCCCACTAAAAGCGTTATGCATGCCTGCTTTAGGCTTCCTTTCCCAATCACTTCCNTAATTAGAATCACCGCTGCTATCAGAAATGCTGCTACCAGACCAANGTGGTATTCAACATAGCCTGTAAACACGAGNGGACAGACNACGGNTACAAACAAACCACCAAGTGCACCACCTACCGAGATCGACAAATAAAACTGTGTGAGTCTACCGGCTTCAGGCTTGCAGCGAGTCAACTCACCGTGGCACATCATACAGATGCTAAATAACACTCCGAGTGCTACGANAAATCGCAATAACATGTTGTCGTACAAATCGGTGAGCAGGTTCTCTA
Source organism: Rhodopirellula sp. (assembly GCA_002714565.1). Lineage (GTDB taxonomy): Bacteria > Planctomycetota > Planctomycetia > Pirellulales > Pirellulaceae > UBA11883. The sequence goes on along the minus strand of PAXU01000021.1, from coordinate 116,854 downwards.
ATCCGATCGGGTTAAACAGAAAGATATCAGCGATGTCGCGATAATAGAGCAAACTGATATAGGTGATTCCAAGCACCGACAACGATGCAAAAAAACGGCGGTTATACCATCGAGGATGATCAAAACAGAGGATGAAACTAAGCAGGTAAATCGCTAGCGGCGATATCCAGAGGAACGGAATGACCGCGACGTCCTGACACAGGTAATTCGTGATTGCCAGAAACATCACAGATGCCATGGCTGGGAACAAGAACCATCCAGTTACGTGCATTCGGCTTATCAACTGTCCTTCGGACTCTGCTTTATGGTCAGATAATGTGGTACCGTTCACGTTTTTATACTGCCACCCAACGAACAAAATCACGGCAGAGTAAAAGACATAGATCAGCGTCCACATCCAGCTTTGACCGTTTGAATCAAGCAACACCTCAACGAGAAATGGAAATGAAATCAGGGCAAGCATGGAACCTACATTACTCAACGCATAGAGCCTGTACGGTGACTGCCCGGGGAGCCGAGCAGCGAACCAGGACTGAACTAACGGACCGGTGGATGAAAGTAGGAAATACGGTAGACCTACCGTAGCCGAAAGGAGCATAAGGATCTGCAGTACCGGATCTTCGCCGCCCTCTGGTTTCCAGGACTCATTTACGAGTATGGGAAGACTCAATACTGAAACAAACAGCAATAAACAATGCAATCCAAACTGGCTTTTGGGGCTAAGGCGTGTTGCAAGAATGTGTGCGTACAGGTAGCCCAGCACAAGCACCGTTTGGAAAAACAGCATGCAGGTGGTCCAGACGTTTGGCGCCCCACCAAACCATGGCAAAATCATCTTGCTCATGATTGGTTGCACTAGAAACAGAAGCAACGCGCCGGTAAAAATTGCCACGGCGCTTGAAACCCCAAACAAACCACCCGTCAGTGCCCTGACTTCAGACTTCTCAGAGGTTGCAGTCTTCTCTTCCATTTGCCCATTCACTCTTCAGGTGAAATCCGAATCACTTCGCCTTTAAAGGCTGGAGTTTTACTACTTGGGTCTGCACGGCGGGACACAAGTACATTCGCTTCCGGATAATACATCAAGGCATTACCGGCACGGATATCTTCGTAGGCTCTCACTCGAAATCCTGTAATCTCACCCGTGTCACTAGATATCACAACCTGCTGGTCATTTTGCAAGCCGAGATTTGCAACATCTTCCGGATGGATCAACACCACATCGCGACGGTCTTGTCCCCGATAAATATCTTCCTCTTCATAGACAACCGTATTGAATTGACCTTCACTACGAACTGTCATCAGTCGCAACTCACCTGCACCACCTTTTAATGGTGGCAAGTCATGCTTGTGTAATTGTGCATTGCCAGTTGGCGTGTTGAATTCCGGTTTATGGAATGTACGGCCACCAATTTGAAATTCTTCTTTTGTTTGATCGATATCCTTGATCTTGTCCCAACCAGGGATGACTCGGGCAATCGCCGATCGCACCGTACTGCAGTTCTTCATTTCCTGCCAGTCGATNGGAGTCGAGTCTCCGAGCACTTCGTGCGCAATGTCAGTAATTACGTCCACTTCCCGCCGAGGACCTTCGTGCCTTGCAGGACCACCGTCGCTCAATCTAACGAAATTAAACATGGATTCCTGAGTGGTTGGTTCCGGCTCTTCGTCCCTTGCCAACACGGGCAGGATAATCGTTTCGTCCGCGACTGCATGTGCATGTCCTGTATTGAGCGTCGTGCTCAGATAAACGAGTGATTCCAGCCGCGACAAACTTTCCGCAGCGAACACAGAATCCGGGTTGGATCCATACAGGTTTCCACCAAGACAGAAACCAAACTTCAGCGACCCTTCGTGTGCACTTTCCATACACGCTAGCGTGTCTTTACCAACTGAGGTTGGTAGCGAAACATTGAGTTCATTTTCCAGTGCGCTGAAAATAGCATCCTTTAGCTTGGGGGTCACGCCAACCGAACCGATTCCCTGAACATTCGAGTGACCACGGATCGGTAGCAAACCGGCGTGAGGTTTTCCAAGCATGCCTCGCATCATCGCAAGATTCGCGATGGCCTGTACGTTTTCCACTCCGTGCTGATGATGCGTAATCCCCATCGTCCAACAGAAAATGNCGTTTTCTGCTCTCGAATAGGCTTCCGCCATNTCAACAATTTCAGATTTTTCAAGACCACTCTTTTGAACGATCTCATTCCATGAAATCCCNCGAACATGTGNAATCCACTCTTCGTAGCCATCACAAGATTCAGTCAAGAACGACTCATCTTGCATGCCAATCTCATCGACATGCTTTGCAATCCCAGTGAGCATGGCAAGATCACCGCCAATATGAGGCTGAACGTACATGTCTGCAATCGTCGTCCCAAACAACATGCTGCGTACATTACTTGGAATCTTAAATCGTACTAAACCGGTTTCGATGACAGGATTCACAGCAATGACCTTGCCGCCTGATCGTTTTACTCGCATCAATGACGTCATTAACCGGGGGTGATTGCTTGGCGGGTTACCACCAATGACAAATACCAGATCAGCATGCTCCACGTCTTCCAGAACGACAGTTGCCGTGCCACTACCTACTGCCGAAGTAAGCCCAACGCCGCTGGCCTGATGGCAATAGTAACTGCAGTTGTTGACGTTGTTGGTCCCGTAGAGCCTTGCAAACAACTGAAGAAGGAATCCCGCTTCGTTGCTGCTCCTGCCACTGAAATAGAAGAAGGACTCATCCGCCGATATCTGTAACAGTCGGCGTGATACAAGCTCGAGTGCTTCATTCCACGAAACGACTCGATAGTAATCTTCACCCTTTGCAGAGACTAATGGTTGGGTTAGTCGCCCGGCGTGTTCAAGCTGATAGGGTGTGAATTTCCTTAACTGTGAAATTGAGTACGTCTCAAAGAAACTATCCGGCACAGCACCTTGCATATCAGCGGCCATGGCTTGCAAAGACTTCTTGCAGACTTCAGGAAAGTGGCCGGACTCATTGACCATCCCACCCCGTTGGCCACCCATGCCCACAGCACAGGTCTTACATGCATTTCGGCTGCGCATCGCTTTCCACATACGCCACAATCCACCCGCTTCGCGAGCTTTCTTGAAGGTATAGCGAACTGCCTGCCAACCACCACCAGCTTTCGGTTTACGAACCACCGAGTTTCACCCTTTTCCCCTCAACAGTCCAATTCATAGTCGTTTTTTTGACGAAGCAGAACCTACTCGTCTGCGACGTTTACCCAGACTTTTAATGCTGACTTTTCCTCGACAAGTAACCGAATCATCTCAGCAAAATTCTCAAGGCCGTCTACCGGGTTTGTCAAAATCCGCTCAACTTGTCCCGGATACATCACCTCTCCATAGGCCAGATCACGGATGCCCTGTTCAAAGTGGGTGCGATTGGCATTAACTGTACCTAGCAACAGCTTGTTACCAAGCACCCAGTCGAGATTGATTTTATCCGATGGGACCTCTGTTTTGCGATCTCCACCGGTGATACTTGTCCAAACGAGCACACCATTATGCCCCAAGACGTTCATGCTATTAAAGGCAATTGCACTTGAGCCGGTGGCCTCGATGATAATGTCAGCCTTTCCCACCTCTTCCGCCAACTGTTCCAGTGGCCTCTCTGATGTACTCACGTAGGTAGCACCCAGGCCTTCTACGATCTGAGAATTCAGCGTGCCTCTGGCGGACCGAGCCAAGGTATAGACATCCAGACCCTTTGATTTCAAAACCAGGGTCGAGAGAAGACCAATTTGACCCGCACCTAATACGAATGCCCGTTCTGGTCGCCACACTTTCATACGACGCTGTATTTCATATGCCTGTTCGACCGCTTTGGCCGCGATACTCATCGGCTCCATCAATACATGCAAGTGCTTAAGACCGGGTGGTACTCTCACAATGTAGTCTTGGTGATCGACGAAGTACTCTGTCAGGTAGCCGTGAAGCAAATTGATACCACGTTCATAATAGACCTCTTCACTGGTCATATCGTACGTACCAATTGTGTCGTAAATGGATCCGCCCGGCCGGCGCACGGTTGCTGTTACGTAGTCTCCGGGCTNCAGGTCTGTGACATTGGGGCCGACCTCTTCGACGATGCCAAACGACTCGTGTCCGAGCACGAGAAAGTCATATCCTGGAGGTGCATTACCATAGAGCGCTTCGTTGATCTCTTTATCGGTAGCATCAACGCCAACTTTCAAAACTCGCACCAACACACCCTTTCCATCGGGAATGCTATCAACGGTCGGTTTCTCCAGTTCTGCGATATGAGCACTATCTGGCTCACCTGGTCGCACCGCAATTGCCTTCATGATCTATTCCTGTTGATCTACTTGCTGTGAATGAGGCTTCGTACCACTCCATCGTAGCCAGAGTTACGATTAGAGGTTAGAGGTCGTGACATCTAAGCTGTTGACATCTAACACCGGTTCAATTTGCAGTTAATATGAAGGTATCGCTGCAAGTATTCACCGCATATAGAACCATGGCTGATCGCTATCACGTAAAACTTGAAAAAGAGTCGCTCATTTTCTCTGCAGCGCATTTTATCACCTTCGGTGACAACATCTGCGAGAGGATTCACGGTCACAATTACCGGGTCTTTGCCGAAGTACACGGCACGCTCAATGACAATCAGTACGTGATTGACTTCATTGCACTACGAGACACGTTACAGGAAATCACCAGCGAACTTGACCATCACGTGTTACTGCCTGACAGCCACGAGACCATTAAGGTAGATGCCCATGACAAAGAAGTTATGGTGACCTTCGAAGATCGGCGATGGGTGTTTCCCAAAGATGACTGCATCATTCTGCCTATCTCTAACACGACAGCCGAATTGCTTGCCCGGCATATTGGAAAAGAGCTACTAAGACGCTTCGAATTGAAAGGGACCACCGCACCAGACAAGCTCATCGTGGGTGTCGATGAAAATGAAGGTCAGTGGGGCATTTGCGAATTAGATTTAGATTCGTAGCGGTGACGATTCTGATTGCATGAGTTTCTTGTTGTATGACATGCGCTTAATGGCCTTTTTCCAATAAACGGGTTAAAATTCCCGTTCTATGGCCAAACAAACGATGATGGATCAGTACGACGCGGCAAAGGAGTCTGTAGGCGACGCTTTGCTTCTTTTTCGCATGGGAGACTTCTATGAACTCTTCCGTGACGATGCAAAAGTGGCGGCCCGCCAGCTAGGTTTAGCACTGACCAGTCGAGACAAAAAGACGAATCCGATCCCGATGGCCGGCTTCCCGCATCACCAGCTCGACGGATACTTAGGCAAGCTCGTGCAATCCGGCTTTCGCGTTGCCGTTTGCGAACAAGTACAGGATCCGCGAGAAGCTACTGGCCTTGTTCAGCGTGAAGTAACGCGCATCGTTACCCCGGGCACTGTCACGGATGACTCTCTTCTAGAACCCAAAGAGAGTAATTTCCTGATGGCGGTGATCTCTCTCAAGGGACCACCAAGAACGAAAACATCGTTGATCGCATCTGCAGACGATCAACCGGTAGGCATCGCATGGGCGGATCTTTCAACAGGTACGTTTTACGCATCGGTCATACGACGGGGTCAGCTGGTAGATCAAATCGCTCGCATCTCTCCTTCCGAGTGCTTAGTAGGTGAAGAAGACGATACGATTCCGGAATTTCTAATCGACCAATTTATGCTCACGCGTCGACCGGCATGGGCATTTAATTACGATACTGCCGAATCCACACTGACAAAGCAATTTGGAACAAAATCACTCGATGGCTTTGGATTTGCAGATGACGATGAAGCAGCAATCCGTGCCGCAGGAGCTTTATTGGAATACCTGCTGGAAACACAAAAAGGCTCACTCGACCATATTCATCAGCTGATTCGATACCGCTCAAGCCACACGCTTGAAATTGATGAAGCCACATGGCGAAGCCTTGAAATCACGCGCACGATTCGCGACGGACGACGTGAAGGGTCGTTGTTGGGAATCATGGATCAAACCGTGACATCGATGGGAGGGCGGCTACTCGCAGATTGGCTTTCCAATCCACTTACAGATGTCGTGGCCATCGCCGATCGACAGGATGCGGTCGCAGAATTTACTGCCGACGGCACCATGCGGGACAACATCCGGGATCAGCTAAAACAGATCTTCGATGTGGAGCGGCTATTATCACGAGTCTCAACAGGACGGTGCAGCCCGCGCGATCTCAGCTATATCGGAAAGACGCTGAAACAGATCCCCTCGGTCACAGAACAACTCGGCCGTCCAATTTCTGTCGAATTGGTAGATCTGGCCGAAAACATCGATCCACAATCCGAACTATGTGCGTTGCTCGAAGCAGCGCTTGTCGACGATTGCCCGTTGCACCTAAAAGATGGCGGGATCATTCGCACAGGCTACAGCGAAGAACTCGACCGAATGCGAGAGTTGGCGACCGGCGGCAAACAGTGGATTGCCGAATACCAGGCAAAGCAGGCGGAACGCATCGATGTACCGGGACTTAAGGTCGGCTACAACAAAGTATTCGGTTATTACATCGAGGTCACAAATGCACACAAAGACAAAGTGCCAGAGGACTTCATTCGTAAGCAAACACTTAAGAATGCAGAGCGATATATAACGCCGGAACTCAAAGAGTACGAAGAAAAAGTACTATCCGCAGATCAAAAAGCAAACGACTTAGAGTACGAGCTATTCTCATTTCTCCGCGATCAAATCTCGGCAGCACAAAATGCAATTCGTCATACAGCTCAACAACTAGCGAAACTTGATGTACTCTGTTCACTCGCTGAGCTAGCGAACCGCAGAAGCTACTGCAGACCTGAAGTGGTCGAAGAACCGACGCTGGAAATCATCGAAGGCCGNCATCCTGTCCTGGATGTTATCGAACCGGAAGGAACATTTATTCCTAACGATACAATGGCTGATCCGAACAGCAAGAATATCTTGCTGATAACGGGACCAAACATGGCNGGAAAGAGTACTTACATTCGTCAGGTCGCACTACTTACGCTTATGGCNCAAGTGGGAAGCTTTTTACCGGCAAAAAATGCCCGGATCGGGATCGCTGATAGAATTTTTGCTCGCGTCGGCGCCAGCGATGAACTCTCTCGCGGTCAGAGTACTTTTATGGTCGAAATGACAGAAACTGCTCGAATTCTCAATACGTCAACCAAGCGAAGCCTGATCATCCTAGATGAAATAGGACGAGGTACTAGCACCTATGACGGCGTGTCACTCGCATGGGCTATCGTAGAGTTTATCCACGAGAAGCTNGGAAGTCGGACTCTCTTCGCAACTCACTACCATGAGCTCACGGAGTTGGAGAACACCCTTGAGCGGCTGGTGAACTTAAACGTGTCGGTACGCGAATGGGATGACAATGTGGTATTCCTTCACAAGATCGTTGAAGGATCAGCGGATAAGAGCTACGGAATCCACGTTGCGAAACTTGCTGGTGTGCCACGCAAGGTCAACGAACGGGCATCAGAGATCCTTGCACATCTGGAGTCGACTCACACAGATACAGCAAGCACGACGCCGGCAGGTAAACTTGAACCCTCTGTACAGCTTTCACTCTTCGGTTACGAAGAACATCCGCTACTTGAAGAACTTCGCGGGATCGACCCGGAAAACCTCACACCAATGCAAGCGTTAGAAGTACTCGCAGAGATTAGACGACGTCTGGCCGAAAATGATGAGTAAGCTGCAGTCAGCCGCGGCTAGCCAAAAGCGATACCAATAACGCCGCACCAACGAGATCAGCCGTCGTGCCGGGATTCCTCGCATGGCCATCACATCGTAGCCAAAAGTCCAAATCGCTTACCAGTCGCCAGTACTCGCTCTCGTCCGAAACATTAACCGCTTCTTCCGCCAGTGTACGCGACGCTTCGGCCGCATCGATTCCACGTTTACGTGCAATCAGGCTATCTGGAAATGCACTCATACACCAAACATGTGTTCTGACAATCGCTTCGGACTCATCGTAATTGGATAGTTCCGTTTCTAAGCGCGGAACAATTCTTGTTAACAGGTCGGTAAATCCTGTCACGTATTGTTTTGCGATCATATCCCGATCCTGAGCATGTCGCATTGCCAACAAGAGATCTGTCGGCGGTTCTGCAGACACATCCATGTCATCGGCCGTGCCAAGAGACGATGACTGGGCAAGGTTGATGGCCTCATAGACCTTGTGTGCATCATCAGCGGTTAAGTTTTCTAGTACCGAAGAAATTCCATCCGACAAATTTTCGCTGGATGCTGCTTTGGCAATAGGAGCCATCAGTAGCACAAGCCCCAGATTGGTGTTTGTTGCAACCAGACGTTGGGTCGCCTGGATCGATTGCAAAACAAGCTCACCAAGAGAAAGGGATAATGCCTTGTCGAATACTGGACCAATTGCGATCGCACTATCGATGAAATCCTGAAAACAAAGGTCTTCAAAGTCTGCACTGCGATGTACGTTTCCCGGTTTGGGAGCCGATACTTCAAGTGTGCAAGCCAATGTAACCAGCTGACCGATACTCAGTGCAGAAGCATCCCTAGTCATCTGCAGCCTCCGTGGGATCTGGTTGAACTGCGTGCTGCGACAGGAATTCGATGACTGCTGACAAGTCGTCATCTGTGGCGTCTTCACAAACATAATGACCGACGTCGTTTAATTTCAATACACTGGCGTGGGGCCATGCATCCATGAAGCGTTGCAAACACTGTTCATTGAAACACCAGTCCTTCATTCCCCAAACAAGTTGTACCGGGGTCTCACAAAACTCTGGCAACGATGCTTCTATTTCGGCCAGGCGATTCCAAGTGGCATGACGATCATTCGCGGGTATATCTCGGACAAATGCATTTACTGCGACACGATTGTGCCAACTATTGTAGGGAGCAAGTAACCCTACTCTGGCGGCCTTGCTTAATTTAGTGCGACTCATAGCCATCGACAACGCAGCCCGTGAAAACAGATTGAGGCCACGCATTGCAAACGCGCCAAGGATTGGAAACCTGCACGCACGGATTCTCAATGGAAAGTAAGGAGGTGGAAAAGCTGCCGTATTAAACAGGGAAATAGACCTTACGCGATCTGCCATCGTCGCGGCACACCCCATCGCAATGGCGCCACCCCAGTCATGTGCGACAAAGGACACATTCTCTAAATGGAGTGAGTCGATCAATGCACACAAGTTTTCGACGTGTGAATTGAGCGTGTATTCATAGGCTTGTGGCTTATCGCTTAAACCGCAGCCAATGTGATCCGGTGCGATGGCACGCAATCCATCAGGAAGCATGCGAATCAGTCTTCGGTAATAGAAGGACCAGGTCGGATTCCCGTGAACGAACACCACAGGTGATCCGTCGCCCTGATCTACCAGATGCATATTGTGACCATCGACTTCGATTTGTCTTGTCGAAAAGTCGTATTCAGTTCTCCAAAGCGATTCACTCACTCTCGACGCTTCTCCTCACGACGCATTTGTATACGGCTCAGTAACCCAGGCAGGATCCGATCAGCGAGCACCAGTAGCTTTCCACCTGTCGACAAAATAATTTCTCGTTTTCCCTTGATGATTCCGGCGATGATTTTCCGAGCAACATCGTCCGGCCTCATGCCGCGTCGTTTTGAATCCGATGCTTCCGCCCCGTTTAATACAGAGGTGAAGAACTCGCTACCTGTAGTGCTTGGACTGACGAGCGTAACGTCGATACCGTCACAAGCTAATTCAATTCTTAGTGCATCTGTCATACCGTGGAGTGCAAATTTACTCGCAACGTACTCGCTCTTATGCGGAACTGCGACATGTCCTAACACGGATCCAACATTACAGATTACCGCCTGCGTGCCACGTTCTAAGTTTGGCAGTAACAATCGTGACAATTCCATAGCCGCAAAAAAATTCACTTCCATTACATGCCGCAATGTCGCTTCGTCGGACTCCGAAAACACTTCAATGCTTCCGACTCCGGCATTATTAATAAGCACATCGACTGCACCACCCCACTCGTTAGAGACAAAATCGGCAATACTCTGCCGACTCGCCGCATCGGTAATGTCTGCTACGTGTACAAAGGCCTGTCCGGTAACGCCTTGGACTGAGTCCTTAACTTCCTTGAGTCGCTCTTCGCGGCGTGCCACCATCAATACATGTGCGCCCTGCGCTACCAATTGCCGACTCAGCGCAGCCCCGATTCCGCTCGAGGCACCGGTGCAAATAACCCGCTTTCCAGAAATGTATCGTTTCGACACGGGGGATTACTCCGGTGACTGTGGGCTAGCAGGGTCAACAGCAGGAGTACCCAGTTCACCGAACGAATCCGTCAGATCTGGTGAAGTTGGCGCGTTATTGTAGGGTTCAACTGTCGCTTCGTCCCGGTTGATACTTCCCACGTATCGACTCGGCAAACGACAGTGAATGGTCACCGTTGTTTCGTCGTACCGCGTGGAAAGCACTTCGCCCTTATCTGCCAAAAATGCCATTAGTCGGCCATTGGCGACGCTGGTTTTAATTAACAGATCTTCAAATGTACGGCTTAATGCATCACTGACCGCCATCGCGAGCTCAGGAAAGCCTTCGGCAGTATATGCACTGATCGGAACAGCATTGGGATACCTGTTGAGAATCTGGTCTAGCACACCTGGCTCTGTGATTTGATCAGTCTTGTTTATTAACAGAACAATATCCTTTTCCTCGATCTCGATCTCTTTGAGGACTTCGTAGACGGCTTTGATCTGCTTATAGACTGCTGGGTTGGATCCATCGGCAACATGTAATAGCAAGTCTGCCTGACGTGCCTCTTCCAACGTAGCTTTAAAACTCGCGATAAGACGGTGAGGTAGATTCCGAATGAATCCTACGGTGTCCGATAACAGAATGGGGCCCCAGTTGGGCAGGTGCCAGCGGCGTGTACGGGTATCAAGTGTGGCAAACAACTTGTCTTCTGCCAGCACATCAGCCTCGGTAAGTGCATTCATCAACGTACTCTTACCAGCATTCGTATAACCAACCAGTGATACGGTCATGACGTCACGTCTGGATGCTACCTGCCGTTCCTTGCGACGCAATATCACATCCAGCTCGCGTTTTAAATCACTGATTCTCTTTTCTACGAGCCGCCGATCCATTTCCAACTGTTTTTCGCCAGGGCCTCGCATTCCCACGCCCATTTTAATTCTGGATAAGTGAGTCCACATACGTTTTAGACGCGGTAGAGAATACTCCAGCTGTGCCAACTCAACCGCCAAGCGTGCTTCCATGGTGCGGGCGTTAGACGCAAAAATGTCCAGGATTAACTCTGTACGGTCGATGACCTTTACTTTTGACGCCTTTTCCAGATTTCGTATTTGCGCCGGATTTAAATCGTTATCGAAAATCACGACATCTGCTGCATGATTCTCAACCAACATTGCTAACTCATCAACCTTGCCCTTACCAATGGCCGTCGCGGAGACCATCGACTGGCGGCGTTGTATGAGTTCACCGACAATTTCCGTACCTGCTGTGGTAGCCAGCCCGGCGATTTCCGAAAGCGGATCATCGTCTTTCTCACCGTCCGGCAAAACAACGCGTGCAAGAACCGCGCGCTCGTTGTTGATGCTCTGTTGTCGTTCCAGGTCCTGCACGATTTAAGTTGTTTTATCCTATGATTTGTGCGGCTCGAGTAGCCAAACTATTTATGCCTTCGGCTGAGCTTGTTCCGTTTCTATTGTACGCACTTTGATGTTTGAAATTCGTTGTGAATCAGGGACGTAGCCAATCCGGTAAGTCAGCATGAAACGCCTCATTTAACGGACGCTGTAATTCCACGTCTGCAAATCGATCAGCCCGTAGTACTTTCAGTTGCGTTGGATCACACCCGGAAATGAATTCACTATCAAGTAATGGAGGTTCCGAAGAATTCTGACCGGCATCGGTCACCTGACCCCAGTAGTAAGTGCGATCTCCTGTGAGCAACCTTGAAGTCACGTCACACTTTAGCCAACTATGGCATTCCTGGAGAATCGGACGCTCGCCGTGGCCGTCCATTAATGACATTGATGCAAACTTATCACGGTCGCGACCGCTGCCGTTTGCAAAGTTAAAGGCTGTGGTAATCTGTGTCTTACAAAGCAGATGTAATGCAAACCGACCCGAATGATCAATGATCTCACTTGTATGGTGATTCGGGGCGATCCCAATCAGCATTAGTGGATTTTCCCTGTCAATGGATGCCTGATTCACCCAAGTTGCCAATAAACCGCCACGTCCTGTGGTGGAACCGGACGTAACGACCCAAACCTGACGGCTTACCAGCCGCATGATGGACTCAGTTACACCATTTACATCGGCCTCGGAGGCATTCATCGACATCAATCCAAGGAGCCCCTAGCTCTGTTCTGCAACACGCTCAAGCAAGCGTTTTGTTGCCATGATGCCTTCAAACTCCGGTAACTTACTTCCTTCATACTCAACACCTACATAGCCGTTGTAACCGTGATCAAGCACGATCTTCATGATTTTGAAGTAATCTGTACGGGTTTCATTCCCGTCGGCATCAAAATCATGGCTCTTGGCACTTACAGCCTTAGCATGTGGCATCAATTCTTCCACACCAAGGTAACGGTCGTAGTCGTGAAAGTTCCCGAAGTCTGGCAGCGTACCGCAATTTTTCAATCCAACATCTTTGATAACCGTGGACAACCACTTGCCGTTTGATGACAAGCCACCGTGGTTTTCAACGATCACGTTTAGACCAAAGTCCGCGGCAAATTCACTTAGACGGCGTAGTCCATCAGCAGCCAGCTTACGCTGGTCTTCGTATTCTCCAGCCGACGCTGCGTTCACTCGAATACTATGGCCGCCAAGATATTTAGTCGCTTCAACCCACTTAAAGTGATTTTCAACTGCCTGATTCCGCTTTGCATCGTCCGGATCACCGAGTTGACCTTCGCCGTCACACATGATTAATAATGTTTCTACCCCGAGATCATCGTTTCGCGTCTTCATCTCCTTGAGATACGCCTGATCTTTCGCCTTGTCTTTGAAGAATTGGTTTACATATTCAATGGCGTTGATTCCGAATTCCTCGACCGATACCTTCCCAAAGTCTAGGTTGTCCATCTTGCCACCAAATAATGACTTGTGAAGAGACCATTGAGCAATGGAGATCTTAAATGGCGCTTTGCGTTTCTTCTTTTCGCGTTTCTTTGCATTGGCAACTTCTATTGCAGAATTACAAAGCGTCAAACCGGCAAGTGCTGCCCCGGATTGCGTCAAGAAATCTCTTCGTCTGGTCAATTGTGTCATCGAGTGTGCTCGTCAGGAGGGAGTTGTCTTGGAATCAAATGCAGTTAGATCAATACAGATCCATGTATTGGATCATCTCACACACCATTAAACGCATCAAGTCTGCAGAGCTAACTGAGTAAAACAACCTTGACGCCCATTTGCACTCACATTTGACAAATACGGTCTTTTTGTTGAATTCCGAGTTTTTTATACCTACTGGACAGTCAGTATATGCGACAAACCCACCTGCCTAATTTTTAGGCACACGCTGGTTGCCCTATTCGTGTGCACCACTGCCTAGATTATTGGCACACTAAAGAGATTCTCGTAAGTCCTTATGTGCTAGCACTTTACGAGAAACGCTTGACTCTAAAGGAGTATTGCATTGATGTCGCGGCAAACTCATGGATTGGACGGCCATGAATTATTGCCTTGCGGAGATTCAAACGAAGTCTATTGCAATACGAGGGTCACAATGGGTCAACAGAGTATTTATCCGAAAGAATTAGTATTTCGCGGGCAGCAAGACAGTCGTGGACATGCTCCACTGCGCGTATATGACCCTGTTGAACCAGTTACCGCATCAGCCATTACCGACCAACAGCGTCGCGAAGTAGTACGTGGCGCGTTGATGATGCAGCGTCAGGCACAGGACTGGGAAACCTTTTACCGAGAAATCCTTGGGGTGGACGGATTAATTGCAAAGATCTTCCCAAGTCAGGCTCAACAACGTGCATTTGAGAAAACACCTGAATATGTTGAGATTCAGCATATGCTGGCACAATTGCGTGCCCGCCCGCAAAAACGCATGGTCGAAGGCAAGGAGTCGACCAAGATGATCACAGTTCGGTTACCCGAGAGCCTTCATTCATCTTTAANCGAAGAAGCGNCCAAAATGGACACAAGCATGAATAAGCTGTGCATTGCCAAATTACTNCAGTGCATCGACAAAGAACTAATCCGTTAGATNTAATTTCGCTNGGACNTCAGNCTGCCATCGGCAAAAAAGCACTGGAGTAGACCTGTAAGCCGGGTTTTGTACNTGGCACAAAGGAATTGCACCAAGTGATGGCCATTTATCTAGGATGACGATTGCTCGTCACCTCGCGCGGCCCACCCGAGAGTCATATCGGATCGAGCAGATCCGAGCCGGAACACCGGTTGCTCTCTGTTTGGCCTTGCTTCCAATGGGGTTTACCTAGCCAGCAAAGTCACCTTTGCTGCTGGTGAGCTCTTACCTCACCGTTTCACCCTTACCTGGCTAAGCCAGGCGGTCTACTTTCTGTTGCACTTGCCNTGACCTTACGGCCGGTCGGCGTTACCGACCATCGTGCTCTTTGAAGCCCGGACTTTCCTCTTGAATCATNGATCCAAGCGACCATCCGGTCTACTCCAGTACCTCGTTATTATATTCAGCCGGTAGAGAATCCGTGAATGACCTATAAAGGTCATCTCAAAACTAGCCGGTAAACCGTTGCAGTGCATCTCGATTCAGTTCGATACCCAGCCCCGGCGTCTCCGGAATCGTAAGCATACCTTCGTCATCAAGCGAAAACGGCTCGGTAATCAATTCTTCGATATAGGCAGCCGGTGTCAGGTACTCAACATAATGTGCATTAGGAAGTGCGGCGGCCAAGTGTAAATCTGCCGCGAGACCAATGGCGGTATTCCAACCATGACTGACAAAGCGAACGTGATGGTCATATGCCATCCACGCGATACGTCTGGCTTCGGATAATCCGCCGCACTTTGTGGCATCCGGCTGAATAATATCCACAGCATGACGCTCAATCCACGGCATGAATGCCTGCCGTCGGGTCAAGACTTCGCAACCGGCGATTGGCAGTGGAGCATGCTCTGACAACTTGATGTAGCCTTCGATATCATCCGGCCTCAATGGCTCCTCAAACCAGCCAATATCATATGCTGCCAGCATTTGAGCNGTTCGCAGTGCCCACTTATATTCATGTGGCCACATCTGCTCGCTACCACCAGCATCTACGAGCAGCGTGATATCATCCCCAACTGTTTCACGCGCTGTTTGTACAAGCAGTTCGTCGAACTTGTGATCACGGCGACCAAACGGGCGCCAGCCAAGTTTAATCGCCTTAAATCCGCGGTCCACTGTGTCCTTTAACCGCTGAGCAAGAACATCAGGTTCATCAAACAGGATGGAACCGTAAGGTTTGATTCGATCCCGATAAATCCCNCCGAGCAACCGTGAAACCGGTTGTCCGCAGANCTTTCCAAAGAGATCCCACAAAGCGATATCCAACCCTGAAATCACNTGTTCGATGGTACCGCCGCGTCCCTGCCAAAAACTNCTTTGACGCATTTCCTCGGTCAATCGTTCAGGTTCAATGGCTGATGCACCGTCCCAAACCGGTCTCAAGAACTTAATGCCAGCATCAACCAATGCNGAAGAGGTAAACACNCTGCCCACACCGGACAACCCATCATCGGTAATCACCTCAACGATCGTATGCAAATCGTCCTCCGGTACATGGCCTTCCGGCCAACCACCATCAACGGTGCCTCCAAGTAGTTTATGTGTCTTGATTGATGCGATCTTCATTAGCATGTATCCTCAGGTGCATGATTCAAGTCTCATGTTACACAGAGCTCTTCACACTATGAAGCCAAGGGAAGTTGAATCAATTCCACNTACCTATACCAGAGGATCTGGCAACTGTGANAGAAGTGACTTCACCTAATACAACGGAAACCGATCNAATCGCTGAACCTGCGCCAGTTGGAACAAGTATCCTCCCGGCTAGNAGCAAAAAACTCTTCATACTNTCNGCAATTATTATCACGATTNTGCGAATCGCAGAGCCCATGGATCGGGCGATGACCAACNCGCTCTCAGCTATGGTGGCAATCCTCACATTTGCGTTGTATTTNGCGTGGTTGTTGTTTCGCAGCCATTTATCGATCGCGACGCGAAAGCGAATTGGGCTCACCAGTTGCATTATCCTAGCAATCGCTGCTTCCATGTTTAAGATTACGGCGGTTGATGGATTCCTGATTCCGACAATTCGATTACGCTGGTCTGCCGCTCCTGATCAAAGCCTTACGAGCATTAATGACGAGATTCTCGCTCGAGACACAATCTCCACCACCGAGGGTCATTTTGACTTTCCAAAGTTCTTAGGACCCAAGGGACAACCTNTCATCACCGATGCTGTATGGAACGAAGATCCCCTCACGCCAGAGTCGATCAGGCAGCAATGGCGGCGTCCCATTGGAGCGGGTTGGTCCGCATATTCCGCAGTGAGCGTTGAAGCCAAGCAGGAAGGCTCAAAATCCGTTTCCGGAATCGCTATTACCATGCAGCAACGCGATAACCAGGAAATTACAACAGCGGTAGACATTGAAAGCGGAGCACCGATCTGGGCAATCACAAATCAAGGCAGGCATGAGACCGTACTAGGCGGCATCGGTCCTCGCAGTACACCGACTATCCAGAATGGTAAGGCTTACACGCTTGGTGCATTTGGCATTCTAAACTGCATCGAAGTCTCAACAGGTGATGTCATTTGGACTCACGATCTTCTCGCACTCATCGGATCGTCAGCGGAAGAAGATGCGAGCATGATCTCATGGGGACGTAGCAGTTCACCACTTGTAGTTGATAATCTCATCATCGTGCCACTAGGTGGAAAACCCGGAAAACCAAGCCACTCATTGATCGCCTTTGACTCAGAAACGGGCAAAGAGAAATGGCGTGCTGGAGATCGGCAGGTAAGCTACTCCTCACCCATCGTTGCGACGCTTGATGGCAAACGACAAATCGTGATCGTCACCGAAAACAATGTCGAAGGGCATGACATCGAAGATGGAGCACTGCTTTGGCAGTACAACGATTGGACCGGATTTAGCAATTCCAGGGCAAGCACTTCTCAACCGGTTCCAATTAACGAGACTGACATTTTATTAACCAAAGGGTATGGATACGGTGCGGCTCGAATTAAGATCACTCGGTCAGCAGAAGGAAAATTCCCTTTTGTGGCCACCGAGGTTTGGACCAACCCAACAGTGCTCAAGACAAAGTACACCAATGTCGTTCTTGTGGGGTCTGAAATCATCGGACTTTCAGACGGTGTATTACAATCCGTCGATGTTGAAACGGGCGAATCCAACTGGAAGAAAGGCCGATTCGGCCATGGCCAGATATTGATGGTTGCAGACGTCTTGATCGTACAAAACGAAAACGGACCGCTGCATTTCCTGAAGCTTCAGGAACGTGGGTTTCAGGAACTCTTAGAAATTGACGCTATGTCAGACTTGAGCTGGGCCAATCTCTGCCTGTTTGAGAATCAGCTACTTATTCGCAATTCGGTGGAAACGGTTTGCTACCAATTACCGCTAAGCCGAATTAGTCACTAATCAGTCGTGGAACTTTCTGTACGCTGCACTCATTTCCGATCGAATGCGATCTCGCATGGCACGAGTCATAAAGCTGCCGTGATCTCCTTCTACCATGTCGATAACCGCCGTTGGATCCAATTTTGCCAGCGTCGTTTTGATTTGTTCACAGGCACCTTCAAGGTAAAACGTATCCAGCGTGCCCATAATGACATGAATCTTGCCCTTTAAGTGCTGTTCATTTTTAGACCAACGCCGCTGAATCAAGTGGTTGATATCATATTCCATCCAGTATTTCACCGTCTGGGGAATGACGGTTCCCGAATCTCTTGTCCACATTTTGATTGGCTGCCCGAAGTCATCCAACGGACTAAAAACTGCTTCGAATGACCTGAGCTGACCACCTCGTCCCAAACAATCATCCATTTTGCCAAAGTCGTCGTACCAGATAAGCACTTGATCACCGCGTCTGGCAATCCCTCTGCGATCACCGTTGGGCTTCGTGTATAGACTCAGTGGCGGGTCGTGATACAGGTTTACTTCCTGATAATCCCGAAAGTCCACGACATCCGGTGCGGTACTCCACGTCCCGGCAAACTGTGCTGGGTAATTCACCTGTAACCAGAGGCTTGACCAACCACCACTGGAATGACCGGTCAAGAATCGTGCTGTCGATTCTGCCACGGTTCGGAAGCGGCGTTCGATCTCAGGAATCAGCTCATGTACAAGGGCATCACCGCGTGGGCCATTCTTGGCACTATTGGCATAAGTATGATGCCCCCATTTGCATTGCCCATCGAGGATTACCCGAATGAATTCAACATCACCAGGCTCAACCGGCACCGGTTCTGAGCCTTCAACAGACTCGTGCATGCCGCCAAATCCTGTAACCGAGTAAATAACCGGATAACGCTTGTCTGGATTGTCATAGTACGACGCGGGGAGTAGCACTCCTGCTTTCTGAATTACTTCATGCCCATGAAAGGCTGACAAACGCGGGCTATAGATCTTCACCTGTTTCGCATATTGAGTGTTGCGAAACGGCCGGTCAGCAATCGTATGCGAAAGCGTTAGCTTAAGCAATTTTGTGCCATCGTCAGTCGGATTCCAATCCACCACTACTTTGTCACTGTAGATGTTCCCAACACCGTTGTTATGATTGGAATGATAAAAATCATGGTCGAAAATCGCCTGAACTGCATAGGTACCAGCAGCAAGCTCACTTATGGCACCTGGAAAACCATCACTCTCGTCATCGACTACATAGGTTTTTCCATCTTGAACCGCTTTCAACTGGATACCGTAAAACGGTTCTGGGCCAAACCAGCTAGGCCCTTGTCGAGGTTCCCTGGCTAAACTCTTAGAGAACAACACATACAGTCGTCCATCTCTTGGCTCTTTGAGCAGTCCTGGCTCCACCTGCACCTCAACAACCGGTTCATCAACTGAAATTGCATCTTGTGCGGTAACTGTCTCAATGCCAATCAGAGTCAACAACACCGCTGAGACCCATCTACAAATCATTACACTTCTCATTTGGAGTCCTCTTTCGGTTTCGAGACAATTACAGACTCAGATCCGAGCGATAATCTACTTTCGCCATCAACCATGACCCGGACAAAACAAATTCCTGTACTGTCCTTTGGAATCTCGAGCTTGACGGTGGTGCTTTCACCAGCCTTCACGTCACACGCTACACTTGCCCAGACATCATTATTTGACTTGTTATAAACCTTATCCAGTCCATCGAGCCATTTTTGGTTGTTTTCAAATTCACTTCGTACGGGACTTGGGAATCGCAGTTGGCCACGCATCGTCGCCAGTTCAACAACCGCCTCGCCCGATATCGGTGAGTTAATCGTGACGGTATGACTAGACCCAGCAGCGGCGGCACGGTCGACATCGACTTTCACTCTCTCTGGCTTTCGCACCCGCAATAATGGATCACCGATCAAGTTAAACAAATCCACATGCTCAAGTCGTTCCTCATTCATCAAGTCGGGTCGGGGGCTTACAACTGCTGCTAATCCGTCAAGCAACAGTCGATTTCGACTTGCCTTCTCTTCCGGATTACCTAGCCGATGTTTGCTTTTGTGAAAGACGCTACCCAGCGTTTCATGATCCCCTCGGAATGCCTCCTCGAGCATTGCTTCTCCCATTACGCTCATGGCATACGGCATCGTGACCCTTGAACCGGCAATCACCGCAATCGGGCCTTTAGCATGAAGCAATAACTGTTCAGACATGGATGGGGCAATGGAATCGTAGGCACCGACATAGCAAGCGAGAAACACGGCTACGGGCATTCCGTTGACACAATTCACATTCTTTACAGAACTCCGGGTCATGATGGACTGAGGAGGCTGATTAGGGATCAGCACTCGATCCAATTCCGTCCTTAGACCGTGCCCCATGTACACCCAGTACAAACTACCTGCATTCAATCTATCAAGAGTCACTTCACCAAAGCGATTTGGATCCGGGCAGAAAGGACTCCGCCAGCTGGCATAGGTCATCGTCATGCGAAAGTGCGCCGGCACGCCGTCACCAAGTAGTTTGCGTGCAGCAGACTCAATCATTTTATCCTGTAATGCTCCAAATCCACCGACACCTGCAATACAGTGAAAGTCACGCTGCCAGGATTGTGACCCGGTTGGATTCTCATAGCGGATGATCTTACTTACAACGGTTTTCAATTCATCAACGGTTCTGACAGGAATACGACCAACGGGGAAATCCGGTAATCGGTCACGATCAACATCAACCAGCCTGTTGTCCGTTGCAATTTCCGGCTCTGATCCAAATAGCAGATTCACTTTGGCACTTATATATGCCGTCGGTATTTCAATACCTACCGGAGGCTTTCCTTTGCCTGACGGCGCATCGCCGACCAGCACAACGGCCGCAATTTGTTTTTTGTCAGCAGCTTCGATAATCGCCTTGTATTGGTCAAAAGCTGAATTAGACGGAGCAAGAACCTGTATTCGATAACCTTGTTTTTCACGGTGGCTGACCCATGGCCCCAACCCATTTCGTAGATCCTCATGGCAAACCACGATTACATCTCGCGGTAAAGCCGTATCCTTCTGAGCACAGGCCGTTTCCGCAAACGAAAAGTTAAGAACCATCAGTAATGCGATGACAGCGGAGAATGATCGTTTAATCAAAACCAATCGCATATGTCGATCATCTCACATTTGTAATGAAGAACAGTCCGCCGCTATTCAAGACGCTGAAGTCCCTCAGACGCGCGTCCATAATTCTGATTCAATTCCAGGCAACGAGTAAATGCTGTTCTTGCGCCTTCCATATCTCCGGTCGCATATCGCGACTCGCCCAGATAATACCACGCATCGGCGAATTCAGGTAAGGCTACTGTCACCGCTTCAAACCCCGTTACCGCTTGTGATACGCGGTCGTCTCGCCAGTTAATGCGAGCTTCCTCATACTTCGCCAAGGCAACATGATAGTCGGTTATTTCACTACGACCTTGTCGTGAAAGCTCATCGGCAAGCTTTTGATGAACGCGTAATAGGACTATTACTTCTTCCTGCTGCCCACCGCGATAGCGTATCGCTTCAAACCATGCATTCATCGCTTTTGCAGGCTGATTCGACGCCGACCAGGCATCTCCAACCATCTCCCATAACACAGCCGACTCACCGTTGTGGACGAGCCATGATGCTAGCTGCTTAGCAGCTTCTTCGCCCTGACCGTTCATGCTATAAAACATCGCGAGTCGTTTTGTGTAGTGGGGACGCCAGAGGGGTTGTAGATCCTTTATCGACTCACGCATCGTGTTGATAGCAGCCTCAATATTACCCTTTTGCATCTGCAATTCACTTTGCATCAAGTGCCCTGCAGCACCATACTTTTGCAGCATGTCTTCATCCCACTTACGTGTCACCGTATGAATCGTCACCGTATCTGAACAGTGCGAACTATAGTGCTCTGCAGCCTGAGCCTCATCAACACGATCAAGCGCCTCTAGTGCCCATCCTTTCATCTGATGAGCTCTCATTGAATCCGGATTCCGCCGGATCATCGACTCAAGGGTATTCAGGGCCTGATCAGCATGTCCCATATGCAACAGCAGCCTGCTTAACGCGAGTTCTGCTACGGAGTCCTGCCCGGCTTGCATCAGAGCATCTCTCGCTTCGATCGGTTGCTCCGCCCTCAAGTGATCCAAGCCGATTTGCACCCATGCGTCGATGCGGTATTCGCCGCGTCCGTCGGCGAGTTCTTGAAAGTACTTTCGCGCTTCATCTAATTCGCCGAGCCGGCTTAAGCACGTGCCGTACAGCAAAGTCGATTCATCATCTAGTTCGCCAAGTTCGCTTGCACGTTGCATCGCATATCGTGCATTTGGCAATAGGCCATACGAAGTGTACACCTTGGCAAGTTCGATCCACGATTCTTTGGAACCGTAATCCAACTCGGATTCCATTTGACGGATATCATCTTGGACACCCGATTCCAAGGTACTTAACTGAGACATCGGCAAGGAACCTATGCCGTTTTGCTGCCGATATTCCAACGTAAGCAAGACGACTTGCGCCAGAATACACAGGCTCAGGGCAAATCTGAATTGTTTACTCGAGAGCGTTTTCATTCTGTGCTCTCCTTGTCAACTTCTCTGAGCCAGACGGTAACCGGCTGGTCCAATGGCACGACTGAAAGCGGAATCCTGAATTGCCCGGCTACGATGTCGTCATGGCCATCACCATTTAGGTCTCCGACATCAACCGTAATAAGCTCGACTGGATTTGTTGCCAGTTTCCACTGCTTCCACATTTCATCGCTGCGATACTCTTGCTCGTTTTCCAGCCACACCATACTTGGATTAGTTGGCTCTTTAAACTCATTGGACATGCTTACCAGCACGACATCCAAATCACCATCACGATCCATATCGGTCGCTGCAGCTGCATAGGTTCCACCGANTTGACCAATACGTCNCGCTTCAAATTCCAAGTTCCCGTTNTTGCNCAACCAGACACACCCATGGTAGTCCTGTGGCCAACCGTGACCGAATTCCAGATTATCTCCATGAGAAAGCAAAAAGTCCTGATCACCGTCCTGATCCAGATCCACTGCAANAAGCCCACCNCCGCCGGCGTCAAAGTTATGCGTNAAGTACACCATCCTCGGANCAAANATACCGGGATCTGTGTTTTCCAGTATCCACACTTCTTCCTCGTCCTGTGTCACNACTGCGGCAATATCCAGATCGCCATCGCCATCGTAATCAGCCACCGGTACATGGATTACTCCGGGNCGATCATCGATTGAATGTTCAACNAAACTTAACGCACCGACATTCTCAAGCCACATNACTCCGCCACGGGCATAACCAAATACACCAACCGCTAAGTCCAGATCACCGTCCCCATCTAAGTCGCCGGCTTGAACATCAGCGATCCGTCGCACATCCTGNAGAACAACTCGTTGCCTGNATCCATCCTCAGTGGCTTCAAGGATCGTAACGCGTCCAACCAGTTCATCTGATGGCATGATGTCACCGAGTTCTGAAACGATCACATCCCGATCACCGTCACCATCTATATCTGCAACTGTNGCGTGTGCCGGTATGTGCATCCGGTCGGCAAGNACTTCACTTTTCCACTCGTCATCTTCCAGCCAGTGTGCNCTGACNTGATTTCCTGAGCCGTCACAAACCAGAATTTCATTGCGTTCGTCACCAAGCACGTCAACAACCTGTACATTTGTGATACGCACTTCGTTCTTTTGCGATTCGATCGTTTCGCCAACTATTTCTTCCCCGCCGAGCAAATTCATGACGTCATCAGAAACCAAGAATTCCGAGTCTACAGCGACGGATGAAAATCTCACGTCCGGATGCCGTGTTACGGGAGGTCGNGAAGAGTTGAGCACCATTGGTAGCTTCAACCAGTAGTAAAGCACAGCGAGNCATAAAACGATGGCGACCAGAACTACATTTAGCATCGCGTCACGATCCAACCGTTCCGGCTGTATCGAATCCNCTTCAGTTTCAGTCGCTGTTACTGCCGAATCGTTGCTCATAACTGTGCGAGATTGTCTTGCTTTGGGTCCTTCGCATCGCACTACCGGGCAACGCATAACGCCTGATTTATACGGGAACCATCGACGTTTCGCAACGGTTGTTAGAAGTCGCGCAATCTAAACTCACACGCTCTAAGCTCACGATGCCTGACATCTAACCTGTCGTCTGCGGACTAAGCCGCAATACAGCCACATGATTCCCCCAAAAACCGTTATTTTCGACATGTTCTGACACTTACGACAACGACTGTTATGATTGGAGTTTGAGAATCTGTTTAACGAGTCACACCTCTACGATAGCCCATCCATGCAAAAAAGGCGTCTTGGAACTTCGGAAATTGAAGTCACCTCCGTAGCAATGGGCTGCTGGCCCATCGCCGGAGTCACGAGTCTGGATGTAAACGACGAAGATAGTCTCGACACGTTACGCACAGCTTTTGACAGCGGCGTTACCTTTTTTGACACCGCATATTCTTATGGCATAAACGGTGAGAGTGAATTACTCATTGCCAAAGCGTTGTCACCTGTCCGCGATCGTATTACGCTGGCCACCAAATGTGGGATTCACCGAGATCAAAACGGCCAGACGATTGATAACTCACCTAGTCGACTGCGTGAACAAGTAGACACTAGCTTGAAGCGACTCAAAACAGATTTCATTGATTTGCTTTATCTGCACGCACCTGATCCAAATTGCGATTTATTTGAAACCGCTGCTGTCATGCGATCCTTTTTGGAGCAAGGCAAAGCCCGAACAATTGGCGTCTCAAACTTCTCTGTATCGCAACTCGAGTCCTTCCATGCGATCTGCCCGATCACTGCCACGCAGCCAGCGTTCAATATGCTACAGCGTGACATTGAGCGGGACGTCGTACCATGGTGTCTCCAACATTCCGTTAGCGTTGTTGTGTACTGGCCTCTAATGAAGGGGCTATTGGCAGGCAAACTGCCAAGGGATCATCAATTTGGCACAAAAGACGGTCGTGCTAAGTACCCGATGTTTCAGGGAGAAGAGTGGCAGAAGAATCAGGACTTCGTTGATCAACTTCGCAGCTTCGCTGACTCCATTAATCGCACGGTTGCGCAAGTCGTTATCAATTGGACCATCCAGCGACCAGGAATTACGGTAGCCCTGTGCGGAGCGAAACGCGCATATCAGATTGAAGAGACAGCGATATCAATGGAATTTGAATTAACAACCGAAGAACTTGCGACCATTGACAGTCTGCTTGAAGACCGAGGCGATCCGATTACTCGACCGGCGGTTTAGTCATCCGCATCTGGGTCCGATGCTTGTTCTGCGAGGCGAGCAAGCATCTTCTTGATATCGCGTGCACCAAGAAAAGAGACGACCACGCTCATTGCAGCAAACCCCACCAATACAACCCACAGCATTCCGATCCATAATCCCTGCCAAGTCATTGAATTAGTCTCCTGTTTGCTCACTGAATGGGTTATCGGATATACCGTCTGCATCGAGAGCCGAATGGTCAGAGAACGGATTATCGGGAATCAATAGTGAAAACACGACAAACGCAAGAATAGAGAAGCCGATACTGCACAGCCCAAATTCCGCATGATTAAACTGCGTGCCAATCGCACCATTAATCTTTCCGCGAATCACCTCNACACCGAGCACAGCACTGGCTCCGCAAATCAGTCCGGCGATTGCACCGGCACTCGATGCACGTTTCCAATAAAGACCGCCGCCCAGAACCACCGCAGCGCCTGTGAAGTACATGGCACCTGTCGCTGCCAGGTAATCCCAGATCAGATCATCACCTTCATAAAACAGACCCCAAGCCCAAACAAATATTCCAATCAGAACAATGAAGACTCGTGTGTAGCTNATGCGATCTTTCGTCGACATCTCACCCTTAATCGGTGCAACGACGTCCTGTACTAACACGGAACTCCAACACAACAGATAACTGTCATGCGTGGACATGAATGCTGCGATCATAGCAGCGGTAATAATCCCAATAAGCCCGATCGGCAGAATCCGGCCAAGGAACACCGGCATCGCATACGCACCATCAGGTTTTGCACCTTCGCCGGAATCTAAGAAGTATTCAGCCATAAGTCCGTCAGCAGAACCAACAGTGTGATGAATATAAACGAAAGCACAGATTCCCCAGAATGCCGGTATNACCATCCGCATTGCAAATGAAATCGACGACCACGTGTACTGTCGCTTTACCGCTGTGTCNCTTTCCATGGCCAGTGCGCGGGATACCATCGTTGGCCAAACGGCACATGTCATCAATCCCATCATGACGGTAAAGGTCAAATAGGAAACACCGAACTGACTATCTGCTGCAACGGGATCGAATCCGTTTTCCATATTGGCCTCAACACTCTTGACGATTTCATCCATTCCTAACTCGCCAATGGCAAGAAGCGTTGTTATCACCACGCCAAATGAAAGCACAACGAATTGAACGAAATCTGTAATGATGACCGAGATCATCCCACCCAANACGGTGTACACAAGTACGATGACCAATAACACGGTCATCACAATTGGGACGGCCATTGCATCGGGATTCAGCCCCGTGATACCAACNAGGAATTTAGACCCGACGCTNAGAAACACGCCCATATTCAAAATCCCAGCAATCGCCAGAATCACTCCGCCNAGTATGCGTGCCGTGCGGTTATATCGCTTCTCGTAGTACTCGGGAATCGTTAGCACGCGTTCACGTCGAAGCGGTGCAACGATGAACCCGGTCAAGCCGATGATCAGCACCATAATCCCGAAGATCAATCCGATATGGAATGATGCAAAGCCTCCCTTGTACCCTGCCTCTGCGTTATACATNACCGTAACCAGACCGAGTTCCGTGCCCGTCATGGTNGCAATACCGAGCCANGTTCCCACGCTGCGTCCCGCACCTATATATGCTGCCATNCTCTTGGCGTAGCGATTTACAAGCAACCCGATCACAACAGAAATCATCAGGTATGCGACAACGATGATCCAATCGATCGTTGAGAAGTTTGTACCTGATACAACTTCACTAAGCTGGCCAGCGGCATACAGAGATTGATGAGCCAATACGTCGGTAAATGTCAGGATGTCACTCAAGAGAAAAAAGTCCGACCTCATCAACCACGTTCAGAATGAATATCTGTATGATACTAACACATCCGGCGCCAATTCTCATCAAAGCGTTGGTCCATCATGACTATAACCAAACAAAAAGCCCTTTAAGGAAATACTCCTCGTGTACAACAGTTTGCGATTTCCAATTTTCCTAACTCTCCTGACAATCAGCACAGGACTCCCTGCATTGGCGAATGACGGACCTATCAAGATTGCATGTGTTGGTGACAGCATTACCTTTGGTGCNGGAGTCCAGAACCGGGAAGTCAACGCATATCCACAAGTCCTCGACCGCACTTTTGGGGAAAGCGTCAAGGTTATGAATTTTGGACGTAGCGGGGCAACGCTTCTCAAGAACGGTGACCTTCCCTATTGGAAAACAGATCAATTCCGACAAGCAACTGAATTTCAACCNGATATCGTCATCATCAAACTTGGCACCAATGACAGTAAACCGCACAACTGGGAGAAGAAAGATGAATATGGACCGGATCTAGTTGANATGGTCAATCACTTCCGATCTCTGGAGTCACGACCTACTATCTACCTGTGCAAGCCTGTTCCCGTACCCAAGCCAGCATTTGGAATTACCGAAGAAATCGTCGGTGGCGAAGTGATTCCACTCGTTGTACAAGTCGCAAAACAGACAAAGTGCCGCGTCATCGACCTATACTCAGCACTGCTTGAAATGCCTGAGAACATACCAGATGGCGTGCATCCAAATGCAGCGGGAGCTGCAAAGATGGCAGAAACGGTTTATGAAGCNATCACGAAACGTAACGGAAAGTTACGCAAGTAGAGTGCTCTAGGAAACGACAGCAAGNACCAGTGATCGCATCAGGCAATCGCACTAGGCAATAATCTCGGAAACCACTTCGCCGTGAACATCGGTCAGGCNGAAATCTCTACCGCTATAGCGGTATGTCAGGCGGGTATGNTCCATNCCCAGTAGGTGCAGGATCGTTGCGTGCAGATCGTGCATGTGAGTTTTATTCTCAACCGCCTTGTGCCCGAATTCATCGGTTGCACCGTATGCAAAGCCGGGCTTCACTCCACCGCCTGCTAACCAAGTCGTGAATCCATTTGGATTATGGTCACGACCAGTACCGTTGTTTTGTGCATACGGCGTACGTCCAAACTCGGCACCCCACCACACAAGCGTATCTTCCAACAACCCGCGTCGATCCAAATCTTCCAGCAGACCGGCAATTGGTCGGTCCACTGCCCTTGCGTGATCCAGATGCTTTGGCAGATTCGAATGTTGATCCCATGCGGGATTGGGACTGCCGTCACCATAGGTACATTGGATATATCGAACACCTGATTCCGCCAAACGACGTGCCATCAAACATTGCTGACCAAAATCTGTGGTTTTCGGCTCATCAATGCCGTACAGCTTTCTGGTCTGTTCCGATTCGTCGGACAGATCGAGGACTCCCGGTGCGTTGTTCTGCAATCTCCACGCCAGCTCAAACGAACTTACCACTGACTCCAGTTCGGCATCACCACGTCGATCACTTAATTGCGCCGAGTTAATCTGACGAAGCAGATCAAACTGCTCTGATTGTTGTTTCTTATCAAAACGACCATTTACCAGGTCGCGGATTTTAGCATTCTTCGATGGACGTCCGGCACTACCGAGCGTTGTTCCCTGAAATGCTGGTGGCAAGAACGCACTGCCGTAATTTCTCGCACCACCGTTACCTGGCGATGGACAAATGGACACAAACCCGGGCAGATTATCGTTTTCGGAACCGAGACCGTAGGAAATCCATGATCCCATCGACGGTCGCACGAAGTTTGTGGCGCCGCAGTGAAGAAAAAGTGTAGCGGGCCCGTGTGCTACTCCTTCTGTGTGCATGGAATGGAGCATACAAAGCTTGTCCATATGCCGCGCAGTTTCCGGGAATAAGTCGGAAGCCCAATGGCCACATTCGCCGTATTGATTGAAATCCCAAAGCGGCTGCATCACCTTTTGAGCGCTACCGCGTTTTCCAGTGTTTGCAATTACACGAGCGTCATCAAATGCCAGCTCTTCACCGTTCTTCTTGTAAAGCAACGGTTTGTAATCAAACGAGTCGACCTGACTTGGGCCACCTTGCATAAACAGGAAGATCACGCGTTTTGCTTTTTGCGGAAAGTGAGACTGTTTGGCCAGCATTGGATTGGCGGGTGCAGCATTAGCCGTGTCATTCAGTAGTCCGGCCAACGCAAGTTGTCCAAAACCACATGCCGACATGGATAACGCCTGCCGTCTTGTAAATCCAATTCCGTCCATATCTTTTCCAACTAACGAGTGCGTCAATTCCGCCTAGTAAATATATCGGAAATCAACCGATGAAAACAAAGTCTGAATAACTTGTGTCCATCTGCGCTGCTGTTCCATTTTATCATCACCCGCTGCAACGACGTACTGCATTATGAGCTGTTGCTCGGACGATCGTGGTTTTCGACCAAGAATTGTATATACCACAGCTTCCGTGCGGCTTTGCACATCAAGCTCATGCTGAGCTAACCACTTGTCGGCCATTTGCTGTGACTGCTGTATTACCCAGTCATTATTCATTAGAAACAGCGATTGAGGTGCCGTACTACTTACATCGCGTCGACCGACCACCATGCTTGGATTGGCAAAGTCAAACACAACAAACAGGTCTGGCAAGGAATTCCTAAAAACCGGCCAATATACAGCTCTGCGACGACTGTCATGTGGAAAATCGTAATCTGTGGTAATCCCAGCCGGGATCAAAGAGCCGCCCAGGCGATTGTCGATAGAACCGCTGGTAACAAGTAGCGTATCGAGCAGGCTTTCAGCATCGATGCGGCGACGGTTCATGGATGANAANAAACGGTTTTCCGGATCCANNNCGCTNTANTTTTNATTGNANTTCGAGCTAAGCTGATAGGTCGACGAGAGCACAATCTCTCGNACCAACTGCTTCGTTGACCAGCCGTTTTCNACAAACCGGCTTGCNAGGTAATCAAGCAATTCCGNGTGCGACGGCAATTCACCTGTCGTCCCAAAATTATCAACTGTCCTCACGATACCTGTCCCGATTAACCAGTGCCAAATCCGATTAGCGTAGACACGCGGTGCCAGTGGGTTTTGGCTAGACACCAACCAGTCACCTAGCTGTCGTCGTCCACTCTGCGTGTCATCAATCGCTGGGCTNTCCTCGTGACTGACAACCTGCAAAAAACCACGTGAGACACTCTCNCCGAGGTTGTGCNCATTGCNACGTATGTGAANTTGTGTGTCTCCAATTTCCTTTTGCTCAGACACCGTCATGTACCGAATNTTGCTCGGGCGTTCCGCNTCCAGTTTCTTTAAGGTAGCTTGAGCGACCTTTAATGCGGCTGCTCGTTCCTTAGCATCTTCGTCGGTCACTACCTTGGTCGGTGAGCCTTTTAAGTCAACGGGAAGGAATTGCACNGCATCGATAATGACATGCTGTGTTGTGTTCNCAGTTGAAACCGTGACTTTAGCATCCGTGTTTGCAGTGAATCGATGCTTGCCCAGCGATACAAATCNTCCGAGAATCGGCGGCTTNTTCTGTTGATTTACTTCCGTGGTCGACTCACCGTCTGCACTCCAAACTGTGACATTTACCTTGGGTGCTCGATTTCCACCNTGGGCAACAGCAAACCGTACTTCGTATTCTCCTTCCAGNGGTTCGGGAGGAGTAAACTCAGCTGACTTCTCACCTTTGCCTGCTGCACCATCGTGTTGATAGTTAGCGCCAACAAAGTTCTTTGACGATGTGCTCTTTGTCCATGCACCAACCAGCTTCGCGTCAAGGTCATCCACNACGATACCTTCAAGGGCATCCACAGCAATCGGCGCATTGTCTCCACCGCTACCTTGCAGCTTCGTGATTTCCTGCTTCAGTGCTGCAATTTNTGCATTCACNGCGTCAAGCTGTTTTTGTTCAGCTTCGGGCAACGGCATGTCCAGTTCGACCCATCGGCCGACGTTTGCGTTGACCACCGATTCGGTGCTGCGCAGAATCCCAGCCAAAGCGTAGTAGTCCTTTGTCGGAATCGGATCAAACTTATGGTCGTGACATCGAGCACAACCAATCGTCTGTGCAAGAAAAGCCCTGCCGATCGTCTCAAGCTGCTCGTCAACNACATCCATCCGCAACTTGGCCTTATCCTGATCCTCNANGTTGTTATTTCCCATGCTTAGGAAACCGGTCAGCAGCAGATTCATCTCACGCTGCTCACGCGANGCCGCNTCCATGAGATCTCCGGAGACTTGTTGTCGNGCCATCACNTTAAATGGTACGTCCGCATTAAAGCTGCTAATTACAGCATCCCTAAAACGCCATGCCTCGCGGTAGAGCANGCCGCGCAGTGTAATGGACTCTGCATATCGCACTACGTCCAGCCAGTGTCTTCCCCAACGCTCACCGAACGCTGGTGAAGANAGCAACNTATCCACAAGTTGCTCATATGCATCCGGTCGCGTGTCTTTAACGAATGACTCGATTTGGTCGATGCTAGGCGGCAATCCAACGAGATCGTAGTAAAGTCGTCTGGCTATTACACTCCGGTCTGCCTGCCCAACTTGCTTCATTCCCTGTTCTTGTAGCTTGTGGATAATAAACGCGTCGATGGGTGTTCCCGNTTGNACACCCGCTACCGTCGGAATCGCGGGTTGGCTNAGTGGTTGGTAAGCCCAGAATTCCCTGCCTGCATTTATATCTATCTTTCTGTCCGCCGCAATTTGTCCGTCGCGAGGATCAGCCANGCCATCTGCGATCCACTTTTCAAAATCCGCGATCACATCAGCGGTCAGCTTGCCGGCAGGTGGCATTTCAAGTGACTCAAATTTAAGCGCACTAATCAAGAGACTTTCTGCNGGCTTACCTACGATCGCGGCCGCTCCGCTTTCACCACCTTTTAGAATTCCCTGCCTGCTATCCAGATAGAGTCCTCCGCGAAGCTTTTCTTTAGCTGCGGCATTGCGGGAATGACATTGGTAGCAATGTTCCACCANTACCGGTCGAATACGTTTCTCAAAAAACGCNAGCTGTTCTTCCGATNCTTGCTGCGCAGATAACGCAGGCGATAGCATACATGTCAAAATGGCAAAGCATTGCCAAATGTATGAGCGAAAGGGCATCTTCATTACGCGTAATCGTACGGTTAAGTCATCGTTCAANCAGTAGTGATTCACTACATTANTTAGTATAGCACGTGATCTAAAAAATCAGGCCATGTGTCAAACATCACAATAATGTGGCATATTCAGCAGCATCGTTTACGGATAGACCCAAGTATCGATTGGTCCAAATATAGATAGCCCCCAATTAAAGATAGACCCACACTATGCACCCACTTTTAATCCTTGGTTTGGCAATCACCATTGTTTTGGTCGGCATTCTCGTCATCAAGCTTCATGCATTTATTGCCTTNTTGTTAGCTGGTATGGCTGTCGCTGTGATGACGTCCACTGGGTCCCTGCAAGAGTACGCTAAAGGNGATTTTGACCAAACGTGGCTTAAGAGTCATGCATCAATTCCAATCGATAAGGACAGTGACGAATTCAAGCTATACAACCATGATCGGCAACAGCACATTAAGTCGATCTCTGAAACGTCATCGATGAAACGCGTCGCAAATGGTTTTGGTTCGATGTGCGGTAAAATCGGTATTCTCATTGCCATGGCCTCCATCATTGGTAAGTGTCTGCTAGACAGTGGTGCAGCCGACAAAATCGTGCGGACGTTGCTTAAGCTATTTGGCGAAGCACGTGCGTCCGTGTCGTTCGTGGGAAGCAGCTTCCTGCTTTCGATTCCCGTGTTCTTTGACACCGTGTTTTATCTGATGGTGCCGCTTGCCAAAGCGATGCGGATGAAACTAGGACAAAACTATCTGTTAATGATCATGGCGATCGTAGCTGGCGGCAGTATGGCTCACTCGCTAGTACCTCCTACCCCGGGACCATTGGTTGTGGCAGAGGAATTCNATGTTTCAATCATCACCATGATCGTTGCCGGTTGCTGCGTCGGCTTGGTTGCGAGTTTCTGTGGATACACGTTTGCCAAATGGTTAAACGGGCGAATGGAGATTCCGTTACGTGANTCACCGGACGCTCGCCTGGAAGATCTGAAAAAACAAAGCGAGAAACCCGATAGCGAACTGCCATCGTTTTGGGTAGCCATTGCACCGATACTGCTTCCNGTTGTGCTTATTGCCATGGCAACGTTTACCAAGACCTACTGTGAAGGACTTGCTGAACCCACAGCGCCGCCGGAATGGATCATGACGCTTGGCGACAAGAATGTCGCTCTAATTATTGCAGCGGCTGTTGCGTTCATAACACTTCTGACACGTCCCGANATGGATCGCTCAAAGATGGGCAAAGCATCGCAAGATGCACTTGCCAGTGCGGGTGTTATTATTCTGATCACGTCAGCTGGCGGTGGATTTGGTGAAGCAATTCGCCAATGCGGAATCAAAGAATACATCACTGCCATGAGTAGTGCCGATTTTCCACCGTTATTGATACTGCCCATCGTTTGGCTAATCACCATGGTCATTCGCACTGCGCAAGGTTCCTCGACGGTTGCGATGATCACAACGGCAGCGATTTTCAGCGCCTTGGCATCAGCCGAAGGCCTTGGGTACCATCCTGTTTACCTAGCACTTGCGATCGGTACAGGCTCCAAGCCGATTGCATGGATGGCTGACAGTGGATTTTGGGTCGTTTGCAAAATGAGTGGCATGACGGAATCAGAAGCACTCAAGACCATTACGCCGATGAGCTGTATTACCGGAATCTCCGGACTGGCTGCCACGATGCTTGGGGCATGGCTATTTCCGCTGGTCTAAGGTGTACCCCCTTGAATCACTTGATACAAACTTACATTTAAAACGCACGAAGATCCATCCATGTCCGAAGCTCAGGTAAACACACTTAAACTCTATCGAGATATGGCAAATCAATGCGCCGTTCAGGAAGCGTTTCATTTAGCGAGGCGGTCCGGAATACTCGACGCACTGGTTGAAAGCCAAAAAACCCTTGAGGAATTAGCTGAGGCATTTACTGCCCAGCCCAACGTACTCGAATGTATTCTTGACGTACTTGTTACTTCCAATGTGCTGGAGAAGTACGGAGACTACTATGCAGTAAGCCAGATGGTGCGTTTGCTGACGCAGCACGATCACGATTTTGGCCAGACACGTTGGCACGAACTCGATGAGGCGTTATCTGGTAAATCGAAATCGCAGCCAGATGAGTTTCGTCAACGCAGAGTTGCAACACAATGGCTGGAAACCCCTTCGGCCATGCTTGTCCCTCGATATCTCGGCACCAGTACAGACGACAAGTCACCACGGATTCTGGATGTCTGTAGCGGATCTGGTGTATGGAGTCTTGCACTTGCACACACAGATCCGGAATGCCAGGTCACGCTTCTCGATCTTCCCGATACACTAGAGGCTGCAAAGAACACCGTAGATCAAATCGGACTGGGTGAGAGAGTTTCTTACATTCAAGGTGATCCACAAACTGCCGAGCTCGCGCCCCGCAGTTACGACATCATCATCATGGCCAATGCACTGCGGACTATGGATGTCACCCAATGGCCCTCGCTCTTTTCCAAACTGTTCGATGCACTTGATGAAGGTGGACGTTTTGCATTGGTGGACATTTTCGAAGGGCAGGAGCAAGGTGATTTATCGCGTGCTGTAATGAAAATGGACTTTGTGCAGCACTATCCGGAATTAGAGTTCTGTGACCCACGGCAGATTCAGCGATTCCTAAGCGATGCCGGATTTGACAATCCTCTTTATGCACATCTCGACGCTGCCCCATACGTGTACGGATTACTTGTGGCATGGAGACAGTAACTACCTCAGCACGTAGTTACTGCAGTCCGCTTTAACCAGATTTCATGAACGATTACGGATAACCAACTGCGTAATCTCCGGTCGACACCGCCAGCGGATGGGCTGCAAGCCACTTAGGCCACGTGAAACGTGTAACATCGTTGACCCCCGACGATACACGCCCGATGCCATTCGAACCCCATGCAAACTTGGCGAGACAACTGGGCCAACCATGGGCAATCGAATCTGGCCTCCATGCAAGTGACCAGCGAGAGCCAAATCAACATTGGACCTGCGTGCCCAACTGATCGGATCCGGACTGTGCATGACCGCGATGGACAACGCGACCTCACGATCCAGATCGATCACTGGATGGGAATCTGCCCACGGCATCTCCGTACCGCATACGCGAACGGATTCGCCGTCTACATCTATGATGTGACTCGCGTCGCCTACCCATTGCATCTCGAGAGCCTCAAGCCTAGCAATTAAGTCGGATCGTTCAAGTTTCCGAATATCATGATTCCCAAGCACAAAGAACTTCCCATACCGGGCCTGCATTTCGCCAAAGATGTCGGCAAGCCAGTCTACGCAATCTGGTGCATCCACGATGTCACCAGAAACACAGATGAGATCTGACTGAAGCTTGTTTACCTGCTCAGTCACCCACTGAAAGAAGGGCTTCCCCGGTACACCCACTAAATGAAAATCTGAAACGTGTGTGATCGTCAATCCATTTAGGGCCGCTGGGAGACCATCCACCAACACACTTTTACGGTTAACCTCTAATGATAAAACCTGATTCCACTTGTAACTGGGCCAATGTGGAAATCGAGTTGCCCCGGCCCATTCATCATGTTTTTCAGTCGGTATGTCTATTACTTCGGATTCATCCAGACGCCAGTAAGCACCGCAGCGGTCACGCAAGACCTGTAACGGTCTGAATACCAAAAGAAACATGATCCAGTAAAGGCACAAGTCAACATAACTCGGATCCATGTCATGCAGATTGACAAGCACTTGCCCATGACTGGCGATAAAAGTGTAGACGATGTAGCCGAGCATCGACGCAGCGAATAAATAAAGTACTCGTTTGAGTACGCGTTCCTCGCCGTGCGAGATCCCGACCGCTTGAATACGATTAAGCACGGTTACACAAATAGCTGTATGTCCAGCAATGATACCAACGCCATAGATAACAGCTTGTGCAATGTGCATCGTCAGTCAATTCGCGGGAAGATCGGTGCATTCGTTCAAGTGACTATTGACCTGATGCACTCTTACTGATTTGCACCATCATCTCAACCGTTTCGATCAACTGATCGAGCCTAAATGGTTTATACAAGACTGCGTTTTCATGCAGGCCTGCCTGACGCGCTTTCACTATCGAGTGCCCAGGATCATAACCAAATCCTGTCATGAGAATCAGAGGTGCATTATTCATGATTTCCTGAAGCTGTGTCAGCAAGTCATAGCCGCTCATGTCCGGCAGCGATATGTCTGCGATCACCGCAGAGTATGACTCTTCGGCCGTGCTATTGCGCACCATGTTAACCGCTTCACTGCCAGACTCCGCCGTCTCCACAACACAACCGTACCGCGCCAAAAGACCGTGCGCATCATTACGGACAGATTCATCTGCGTCCACCACTAGCACGTGTCTTCCGGACAGTAACGGGCGAACTTTAATCTGTGCACCGTCAGGTACTGCCTCAGCGGGTGCCAACGTCTGTCCTACCTTTTGGATTACCTGGCGGATGTCCCGGGCATTTTGCAAGATTCGTTTCAGCCGTTCCGCCACTTCCGGTTCATGACCGATGTAGCGCTCCATGATGTTTACCGTTTCATTAAGGATCTTGTCGATCGGTAGTGCTACCTNACTATGAATCGCTTCAACACTCTTTTGCGCAGTATTGGTTTGCTGTGCAATCAGCAAGTCGAGCGTATTGATCGCGACGGCAACATTTCTAGCAAACAGTTCAACGAAGTGCAGATCACTCTCTGAAAAGGCACTGACCTCTGGACTTTCAACGTTGAATGTCCCAACCACTTGTTTCTGCCACTTGAGTGGTACCGTCAATGAACTCTTCGCGTTAGAAAACGATGGAATATAGAGAGGATCGTGCCCCGTGTCTTCGCACAGGTAGCTCTGACCCGTCGCCGCTACAAATCCAGTGACACCATTCTTCTCCGTACCAACTTCAAGAGTTCGTTCAGCAGCTTCCCTGTCAATTCCTGAAGAAATCAGCGGCATCAACTTNCCACTTTTTTGGTTGAGCAACCGNACTTCGATGTATTCATAGTTAAGCAGGCTTTGTGTGTAATGAAGNATGTTGGATTTCAGCAAGTCGATACGGTCATCAACTTCCATCTGAAAGATCTCTTCCGGGCGAAGATTNGCCATTTCAATTCCGGCTTCGTGTATCGCATCAAGCTTCATGCGGTACAATCTATCCTTCGAGATGTCCTGAAAGATCACCAAGACCATGTTGCGATTAGACAAACCACCGATGGACAAAGCCTCCATACGGAAGTAGACGTTGTCATCCACACGCAAGACNGAATAACAAACCTCTTTGGTTGACTGAGCGGAAATACATGGCGACAAGTCGGGGCCAAGCAATTCAGGATCTCCGACACAACTATATAAATTAAGGCCGATCACGTTATCGCGATCGGCCCATTTGTNTAGCTGCTGATTTGCCCAGAGGATTTGTTGATTCTCATCCACAAGTGCCATGCCCTGCGGCATCTGGTCGACAATCCAAAACGTGTCAAAAACGTTTTTGCCGATTCCACTTGGCCGGCCATCGGATGTTGCTGAAAACACTCCGTCAAACGGCGACGTGGAAAGCTGGGANAAGGCTTCGTCCCATGANCCCACCCGTGTTANATCAAAGAGATCCTGAATGGCTGATGGAAGATCCTGACCATCGTCAGTAGGAGGAATCCAGAGAATTCTTGCTCTCTCGGTCATGCCATCTTCTTAGGAACGCTCACTTGGAGTGAGCCGTCAAACGTGTGTGTGTGTAGTCAAATCCAGAGGACTTNGTTTCTTTATAATCACGCCTGCTGTTAAGTCATATACCAAGATGCGGTTATTTCCCTGAGAAATGANCCGATTGACTATCTATCCATTCANNTTGCAAAAATTGAGCNCGTNGCAATGACGCCATAAGTACNCCCNNCACAGACCGATTGTACGGTCTGTGACGGTTACACAATCAGGCCCGCTTTCCAATGACCAATCTTGCCATACCGACTCACTCATCATCACACACCTGCTCGATAANAAGTAAGAGNCCTTTATTGTGATACAGNGCAACTNTTGCATCCAAAATTGACAGACGGCAAACNCATGATTCGCGCGATCACACTAGCAATCGGATGTTTTCTGATGGTGCTGGGAATCGAGTCGTTGATGATCGACTCAATCCTCGTTCAAACAAAGTACACGCCCGATTCTCTTTTACCCGAGTCGGCTACAAACAATACCCTCATCGCATACCAACCCTCGATGATGGTCACAATCCTTTTGTTTTTTGTCGGGTCCGCCATCATATATCGATTAGGCCTAAAACGTCCTAGTACGGTACCTGCCTCAAGTGTCTCAGTAACAACCGCAAGTCCAGCTCGTATTTCACAATCAACGCCACGTCCAGCACCACCGATCCAGACGCCTGTCTACAATGCAGTAATCGACGATGATGAAGATGAAACGGATGACGATGACGACGATTGGGATACGGAAATCGAAGACGCTACCTCAGCAGACGAATTAATGGCATCGCTAAATAAAGAATTCGATATTGATGAAATGCTGCGTGAGGCCGGATAACAAATGGCCGAATTACCAAGCATCACCGAGTACCCAAATCGTGACGTTGTCATTTACGACGGTCATTGCGGATTCTGTCAAAAACAAGTGAAGCGAATACACCGCTGGGATTCAGGTAACAAACTTTCATTCCTCTCGCTACACGATCCGGAAGTAGAAAAAGTTGCACCTCAACTTACATACGACCAGATGATGGATCAAATGTACGTTATTCCGCAAACTGGCGAACCGCGCGGAGGGGCATCAGCCATCCGCTATCTGTCGAGAAGGCTACCACGTCTCTATCCAGTGATGCCTTTTCTACATATTCCACTTTCACTGCCCATTTGGAGGATGCTATACAAATGGGTCGCGCGACGTCGCTACAAGCTATCCGCTGCTAATGCCTGCGACTCGGAGCAATGCGAATTGCACTTATAGGGTAGCACTGCACGTAATGGAAAGTCGCAACTGGCAATCTCTAATGTCTACGTGCTAAACACGAACAACCAATCCACTACGCGAAGAACTGCACAGCGTTTCTAAAGATCGCCAGTCCATCACCTTCATCCTGTAATCCCTCGCGGGTCCAACGCGGATGTTGTAGCGNNTCGAGAAATCTCTCAGGATGCGGCATTAANCCAAGCACNCGNCCNGATGCATCACATGCTCCGGCAATATTTGATTGAGCACCGTTCGGATTTGCCGGAAACCCTTGAGCCGCTGACCCATCGCTGTTTACATAGTGCAGAGCAAATTGACCGCTTTGGCTTAACGAATCGAACACCTGTTCATCACGCGTGACAAATTTTCCTTCTGCATGTGCAATCGGGAGATACATCTGCTCGATCCCCTGAAGAAATACACAGGGTGTTTCAGGGTTTACCTTGAGATAAACCCATCGATCCTCATATCGACCATGGTCATTCCAAGTCAACGTAGCCGGCTCGCCACGATCGTCATCATCAAGCAATACTCCGGACTTGATCAAGACTTGAAAACCGTTGCAAATCCCAAGCAATAGTTTGCCATCGGCTTTGAACTGCTGCATGGTCTCACTCAGATGATTTCGCATTTGGTTTGCCAGAATCCGTCCGGCTGCTACGTCATCGCCATAACTAAAACCACCCGGGATACAGAGTATTTGATATTCACTGGCCAGTGAGGGATTTTCCAGCAGCCGATTAATATGAACACGATCAGCGCTGCCGCCAGCTTGCTCAAATGCAAACTTCGTTTCATGATCGCAATTTGTCCCCGGTGCCCGGAGCACCAGCACGCGTGGTGTCGTCATTTATAATTCCTGTGTTTACCTATTCACTGACAAATCCAAGTTGCATTACCATCGCAATGGTTTTTGCCAGGCTTCCTTGAGTGCTGTAATCTCTGATTCAATTAGCGTGGTCTCACCATCGACAACTTTGCAGACGCCGTCATTGGTTACGCTGCCAATTCGCGACACGGTGAGCCCCTCGAAGCAAGCTTCAAATTCACTCGCCTTGTCTTCCGGTACCTCGACAAGGAATCTCGTGTTCGACTCTGAAAACAGCTTGACCGTGCATTCCCCGNCTGCTGTTACATCACCAGACAGCCGCACTGCCGATAGATCCANCGCAATCCCCAATCCGCCAGAGAAGGCCATCTCCGCAGCTGCAACAGCAAGTCCACCTTCA
Organism: Rhodopirellula sp.; assembly: GCA_002714565.1. Classification (GTDB taxonomy): domain Bacteria; phylum Planctomycetota; class Planctomycetia; order Pirellulales; family Pirellulaceae; genus UBA11883. The sequence continues at coordinate 76,733 of PAXU01000021.1, read as the reverse complement.
CTCAGATCATGACACGCCCGAACCACGTTGGAAGTTATCGCCTTGTACATCGCTTCAAACGTAGGTTTGGCAACTGATGTGTCCATTCGTGGTACCTGGCCGCCAGACAGCCCTCGTACAAGCGACCAATGTGAGCCGCCGAGTTCCTCAGAGGTCCTTCCAACAAGGTAGATCGCATTGCCCGCTGATTTCAAATCCATCGTTACACATTTGGCGGCGTCTGGAACTTGTCCCATCGCACTTATTAACAATGTCGGTGGGATGGAAATAGTCTGTTTCTCCCCCGAATCATCAAAGAAGCTGAATTCATTATTCAGGCTGTCCTTACCACTAATAAACGGAGTTCCCATGCTGATCGCCACGTCCTTACAAGCAAGTGCGGCACGCACGAGTGACCCAAGTGTTTCCGGACGATCGGTATACCCCCAGCAGAAGTTATCCAGAATGGCGATACGGGAAGGATCCGCACCAACTGCGACGCAATTGCGAAGTGCTTCGTCGATGGCGCTAGCTGCCATGTGATACGGGTCATAGTCGCCAAAGTGTGGATTCATACCACAACTAATTGCCAGTGCCTGATTAGAGCCTAGCACCGGTCGCACGACCGACGCATCACCCGGGCCATCATTCTCAACACCGACCAGTGGCTTAATTACGCTGCCGGCCTGAACTTCGTGGTCGTACTGGCGTATGACCCACTCTTTTGAGGCCACATTTAGGCTTCCTAGAATTGCCAGCAAATCATCACCGAGCCCGCCANCATCTACAACATCAAGTGGCTGGATATCACCGGCATCAAAATGAGCATCGCGAACGATTGGTGGCCGACCATCGTGCAGAAATTCCATGGAAATATCGCCGACAGTTTCGCCGTGATATGTCAGGTGCAGCCGACCAGTGTCCTCAAATTGACCAATGACGGTTGCTTCCACGCCTTCCGACTCACAAAGTTCCCGAAATGTTTCCCAGCTACTCTCCGGGACGGAAAAGACCATACGTTCCTGAGCTTCTGAAATCCAAACCTCGGTATATGAAAGCCCGTCATATTTAAGCGGAGCTTTTTCAAGCCANACAACAACGCCGAGATCTTCTCCCATTTCACCGACAGCACTAGAGAAGCCACCTGCACCACAATCTGTCACGGCGGTATACAATCCCTGATCGCGAGCTTCTAGCAGGACATCCAGGACCATCTTCTCGGTAATAGCATTACCGATTTGTACGGCACCACCAGACAACGTCTCGCTTTCACTGGTAAGCTCTGCCGAACTAAACGTGGCACCGTGAATGCCATCTCGCCCCGTGCGGCCGCCAATAGCCACAACCAAATCCCCTGCCATCACTTCCTTGAAGGACTTGTCGCGTGGAATCAGTCCGACGTTTCCACAATAGACCAGCGGATTCCCTAAATAACGGTCGTCAAAGTAAACCGCGCCGTTTACCGTGGGGATCCCCATCCGATTCCCATAATCACGAACGCCGGAAACTACGCCGTTCATTACACGGCGAGGATGAAGNACGCCGGGTGGCAAATTTTCATGAGACGTCGATGGATCGGCAAAACAGAATACATCCGTGTTGCAAATCGGCTTTGCGCCCAAACCGGTGCCAAGCGGATCTCTTATCACGCCACCAATTCCGGTGTTTGCTCCGCCGTATGGTTCCAGAGCCGATGGATGGTTATGCGTTTCAACTTTAAAGACGACGTTGTAGTCTTCATCAAAACGGACAATACCTGCGTTGTCTTTAAACACACTGACGCACCAATCATCTTCGCCGAGCCGTTCACGAATCTGAACGGTCGCATCGAAAATGGTCTCTTTGAGCATGTTCTCAAATCGTTGCTCACCATTTTCGTCACGGTAAGCGATACGTCCTGCAAGTGTCTTATGAGAACAGTGNTCACTCCAGGTTTGTGCAACTGACTCAAGTTCAATATCTGTTGGGTCTCTGCCAAGTTCCTCAAAATGCGCTTTGATCGTTTGCATTTCAACCAGCGTCAGATACAACTGCCCTTCACTGCTGAGCTTCATCAATGCATCGTCATCAAGCGACCGAATTGGAACNGTGATNAATTCATAGGTGTATGGNGATCCAACTTGTAGGCGATCCATTTCTAGTGGCCCAACTACAACTTGTTCGATCGAGTCGTTTGCAAGCAACTTCCCGGCCAACGTGGAAAGATCATTTAATTCCAGGCCGGCAACCCAGTACTTACGCATGGTGCGGACTTCGTCGACAGCGACACCGGCATCTGCCATCGCCTGTTTGGCACTCGCTGCCACCGGATCCATAACACCTGCTTTTGGCATTACATGGATAGAGGTAGCACCGTCGACCGGACTTTGTGCTAACTGTACATCGCCGACCGGCGCAACAACGGTGCGTTCCACGACTTTGTCGGCCAATAGAGTCTCCGCGATGCTGGAGGCTTGCTCTGCAGACACGTCACCATCNAGCAGATAACTGCGCACCGAGGCAATATCGGCAGTACCTGAGAGCCCTAAGTCCCTNGCATCCGCTGTTAGACTAATTCCTTCTCGATCGGGATGTCCGTCTCCCGCGTATATATCAACTTCCCAGAGCGTCACGGTTTTGCTTTCCTGTCTCCAAGTACCGTAGCATGATTCGCTGGTTATCCGTTTCCAACGCTTGTCGGAATTTATCCAGTTTTTTCATGTAAGAGTCAATGCACCGAAGCACATCATTTTTATTCTCTGCAAATATTTGCAGCCACAAATCGGGGTCGGCTGCGGCAATTCGCGTTGTATCTTTCCAGCCTGTTGCGGCAAGTTTTAGCTGATAGTCGTTGGCGCCCGACGAAAGTACACTTGAAACCACGTGTGGCAAGTGGCTAATCATGGCGACTGCGCGATCATGTTCGGCTGGTTTTAATTCAATAACTTTCGCGCCAATTCGTTTCCAAAACCGCTTAACGGTTTTTCTCGCTGAATCCGACGTTGCAGCGATGGGGGTAACAACGACGGTGCGGTCTTCAAATAGTGCCGCATCTGCAAACTGAACACCGGACTTGTCACTACCGGCCATCGGGTGGCTACCAACAAACGAGATACCTGTCGGCAATCCNTTCGACAGCCCTCGCACGATCGTCTGCTTGGTACTGCCAGCATCTGTAATTACGGCTCCCGGCTTACAGAATTCTGCTAGTTTGCGCACATGATTTACAATTTGGCCCACCGGTGTGCACACGATTACGAGATCAGCATCGGCAACACCCTGTTCCCACGANGTCGTGATTTGGTCGACGGCACCGACTTTTAATGCTTTGTTTAGTCGATTCCGATTACGACCAATCCCAATTACGCGCACCTTTGTAAGTCGCTCGCGCACCGCCATACCGGCTGATCCGCCAATCAGACCTACTCCGACAATTGCTACCGTGCTGCCTGGTTTCATCAAACCAATCGAACTCCCTTACGCTGGAATATGCACAAGGTACCACAATCAGACTTTTTAATCATTGCCCCACCACTGCAAAATCCAGTCACGACAACAGAATAGAATACGGTTATGATTCCAAATAGGAGCATCGACTGGATTTCATTGGGTGACTCCGATCCGCAACTATCAACTACCGGCACATATGGTTCCAATCTCAGCAAAAAACCTCCACAAGTTCTGCTTCCAAATGGGAACAGGGCTACGAGCCGGACTAGATACGCTCACCTGCTGGAAGCAATGCGCACGTCTACTAGGAAGATCCTTTGACTCACGGGCTGAGCAAGTCACCAAATCTCTACAGGACGGAGTCTTCCTTAATGAATCGCTATCCGAGCACGGAAAGATCATCCCACCGCTTGTGATCCAAATGATCCAAATCGGTGAACTCACTGGTAAGACAGAAATAGTCTTTTTGGATCTGGCCGAGTACTACCAAAACCAGGTGGAACTCAAGCAGACTTTTATAAAAGGGATTGCATGGCCTGTATTCGAACTGGCAATCGGTCTGTTTGTNGTCGGACTGTTAATCGCGGTCTACGCGATGCTCGGAGTAAAAAACCCGACAACTGGAGAGCCAATTTCGATTCTCGGGCTTTCCGGTTGGAGTGGATTGAAAATATACGTCTCAATCATATTCGCGCTATTAGCAATTCTCGTTGCCGTNATTCANGCGATTCGCCATCAGCTTATNTCACCTGACTCGTTTCTTGGCCTATTCATGCGNATCCCGCTGCTATCCTTTCCATTCAAAAACATTGCNATGGCACGATTCAGCTGGTGCCTCTCGATGATCCATGGAGCTGGAGTGGATGCACAAAGGACCGTGTCGATGGCTCTGAGAAGTTCGCTCAACCCTATTTTTACCCGCCACATTAAACCGGTCGAACAGAGAATCATCGATGGTGAGTCGTTCCATGCTGCGTTAGACAAAACCGAAGAATTCAGTCGTGAGTTTATTTCCGTATTAGAGGCCGGCGAACTCTCCGGTACGATTTCCGAAACACTTGATCATCAGGCTAAAACATTTCGCCGGATTGCTAAGACGCAATTTACGATGTTGACGAAGGTCATGGGCGGCTTGGTNTTCCTGATTGTCGGNACGCTTTTCGTCTTCATGATCTGGAATCTTTTCCAGATGTACCTGAGCCCAATCAATGATGCGCTCGGTGGCGTGTAGCAGCACTCGAGACCTTAAGTGACTGTGCTGATGGAGATGAGGCTTACATGACCTAACCTGACGGTCATCTAACTTGCATTTACCTGGCTCATCGCTTGCTCGACGAAGTCCAAACCGACGGCCTCTTTCCAGGCGATCTGCAGCCGAGTCATGACCGGACCACTATTTTGCCAGGTCACATCATCCACGCTAACCACCGACCAAACACAGGGGGATGTGCTGCACAGCATCACTTCATCCATTTTACTCAATTCCGCAGGTGTGAAATCACGATAGCTAAATGGAATACCCAGTTCTGTGGCCAGCTCTTCAATCATCATGAGGCTGATTCCCGGAAGGATGTTCTCGCGATGTGGTGAGAGCAAACCCTGAGATTCACTGTACGCAACAAGATTAGCTGTACTGGCTTCCGCTACAAATCCTCGTTGGTCAAGTAAGAGCGCCCGTGCCCCATCCCGCTTCTCCCGAGCTTGACGATCAGCAAGAAAATAATGCATTCGGCTACGGCATTTCAGCTCCGCTGGCCAACTGGTCGACGGTACTTGTTTGAAATCCGTCGTACATAACTGAACACCGTGTTGATACCATGTTGACATTTGAGTAAACGGTAAAGGATCTGCGTAGATAATTAGATTCGGGCCGGAACGGCTGGAACCTGGAGTAATCAGCACGGCGATCCCAAGGTCCTTCAATCCAGTCGAAGGGTCCAGATTTCTATGGGCTACTTCGTTTACAGCCTCTCGAATTTCAACCAGATCGACCGCATCTGACAAACCAACCGTGTCGACACTCTGCATTAGCCGTTCCAAGTGATCATCAAGTCGAAATACTGCTCCAGCAAATGTGCGCAGCCGTTCACTCACGGTCGTGCCAAGAACAAAGCCAACATCGTCTAGTTGGATGCTTATTTCACTCTTGGTGAGGTATTCGCCGTTGTAATAGGCAGTCAATGGTCCCGCCATAATCCAATACGTAATTCAGATAGCCATTTAGAAATTCGGTGAAGGAATCTTATATAAGATCTTCAAGCTTCATTATGCGCAGATTAGCTGCGTTGGTAGAGATGCTGCAGTTCACTGTAAACCTGTCGGCTGTGGCTGCGTCCGCATAACCATTGCAACCGCTACAGAGGTGTTCTCAATCAATCCAAATTCACCTATACGGTGTGAACTTAAGAAAACTGTGGAAAAACTTCGGAGAAAACTTGCTTGTAGCTTCTGGTGAGGTAGGTTTTTCTGGCTCATGCCATTGGCGTTTAACACAGATAAATACAAAACACACTAAAGTGACGGAGAACTTGAAATGAAACGGCTGACGATACTTGCAGTTGCATTGTTCATCCTCAGCGCTGTCGGTTGCTGCAGCCCCATGCTGCAGCGTCCGTTGTTCCAGGGAGGGTTGTTTAATTGCCTACCCTGTAACGGCTACCAAGGCGGCGTAATTGTCGAGGATTCCAGCACACCTGTCCCAGCAGACACGGTACCTGGAAGCTAAAACAAGCTACAAAACACAATCTATGTGGCGGGTTGTCCAATGTGGCCCCCCCGGCACACCTCACCGGAACCTGGCACGCTCCCTCATCTCCTTTGTCCCCCCCTTCTATAGCGTGTCCTGTTCCGGTTTTTTTGCGCGCGCAGCGCATCATAAGAAATGACGGTTAAATCGATTAACCCGATTAGTGCGTCATGCTAAATCTGAACATCCAGGTTGGACGATGCAGATACGGGGACCACACCGCAAATTCTCATCCAGTGTATTTGAGTACGGTGCACGTGAGCATATCACGTGAGCATATGTAGAAGGGAAGTCTAAATGCCAAATCACTACGAAATCAACCGCCGTAGTTTCATCGCATCGTCAACGGCAGTAGCAACGTCCGCGACGTCGAACATATTGGCCGGAGCGCCTTCATATCACACGCCTGTTGCGCAACACTGGCAAGTCGGCGTCATGGTCACGGCAGCGTCCGGACCGTGTGCAGGCGTATACGCCACGGCGTCCGTGCCGGTTAGTTGGCCGGAGCAAACCGTAAAACTCGCCAAGAAAAGCTTCTCCCCTCACGTTACCCAATTCAAATTCCGTGAAGGCGCTGGTGGACTGAAACAGATGCTAATTTTCATTCCACGTATCAACACTAGTCAAACCGCTTCTGCACTATTGACCTTTGAGATCGCCAAAAAGATCGTAGATCTGCCTGAAAATCCAGAGACGATGACAATTAGCCCGACCATGCCTCGCAGTGTGCGCGTACACCTGGCTCCCAGCCCGATGATTGAAAGCCGGCATACAACGATTAAGAGTAAAGCAATCGAGTTGACTACTGGAATTGACAGTGTCTGGAAAAAAGTAGAGACACTTTATGATTTTGTCAGGACAGAAATCGATTACCAGGAAGGGCCAATTCGCGGAGCCGTTAAAACTCTCGAATCCATGACAGGTGAAAAAGAAGATCTCTCGAGCCTTTTCATTGCGATGTGCCGGAGCTTGATGATCCCAGCCCGTACGGTGTGGGTACCAGATCATAACTACGCTGAATTCTATTTGCAGGACGCACCGGGCAGAGGTTATTGGTTCCCGTGCCAGCTAGCCGGGGGACGTGAGTTTGGTCAAATCAATGACCACCGCCCAATACTCATGCGTGGTGACAACTTTAAAGTTCCTGAAAAGCCGACTGCACAGCGATATGTCGCCGAGCACCTCAAAGTGACTCAGGCCGCGGGACGACCGAATGTGCAATTCGTTCGACAGCTTTCCGCAGCTTAGTTTCCCGAACTCTACCAAACAGCCTTACTGATCCTCAATCTTGCAACCTGCACCTCGCAGTGAATATGCAAATGCAAGCCAACCGGCAATCATGGCAAGTCCGCCGATGGGCACAATCGCGCCGAGAGCACTGATCCGTTCNCCACCGGCAACCTGTAACCCGACATAGATATACAACAAACCACTGAAGAGAATTACTCCGGTTAGAAACAGGCTTCCTGCGATTGTCAGCCACCGACTACACCACTGCGTGGCACCAAATCCAACCAGNATGATTCCAATCGCATGAAACATGTGATAACGCACCGCACTACGCCACGAGTCCACCAGCAAGTCGCCGTGACTCGAATCGTATGTACCCGCCTCAACCTGAGACTGAACTTCCTGCTCAACGCCATGTGCGCCAAGGGCACCTAGTGTCACTCCAATTGCTGCCAGAACGCAGCCGATTGTTATCCACTTCTTTCCATACATTGCAAAACGATTCCTTAGTGTCCTGTTAGTGTTGTTATTGCTATNNCGAAACGGNNGNTAATTATANGACTAGTCTANACNGNGTTGTAGCACTATTGGCCTGTTTCCTTGACGTGTTTCTCTATATTGACATGAAACACAGATCCCATAGAAATCTGACGGATTCTCTGCGTATTACGCCGATATAGATTAATAGCTATCGCGGTGTATCGGATTTCATTTGTCGCAAAGCATCTAACGGCCTTATACTTCCGATATAGCGATTAACGCGAAATTCACCTTACATTCGAACTTGCTCCGTGACACNTAACATCAAATTCGAACGATACAATCTCGCACGTTGGTTAATCAACGTACAGGTTGTCGTTTTATTGACCTGTGTATGTGTTACGAACACACGTGCAGAGGTGTTCTATCTAAAGACTGGCGGATCAATCGAAGGCAAGCTACTGAATCCGACNGAGACTCCACGCACCCAATTCATTATTGAAACTGACTATGGGCAGATCGTGCTACGCAGCGACACGGTCACCAAAGTATCCGTTAAGAGNGACTTGCTTCGTCAATACGAAGAACTCGCGGTCAAACTGGAAAATACGGTGGAAGCACATTTGGACATGGCTCAGAAATGCGGCCAGGCCAACTTGCGGGAACAACGTGAATACCACCTCAAACACGTTTTGAAACTTGATCCGAATAATGAGCGGGCCCGCAAGTTACTTGGATATTCAATGATAAATGGCCAGTGGCGTAAATACGATGTGTGGATGAAAGAGCAAGGCTACCTGCAATACAAAGGACGCTGGTACACCCCTCAGGAATACGCGTCAGTTGTTAGTTTCCAAGAGGCCAAGGACAAAGAACTGCAATGGAAGAAAAAGGTCGACATGCTGCTCAGTTCCATTCAAAAGAACAAGCCCGACGCAAAGGATGCATTGCGCGAGATTCGCGAGATTCGAGATTACCATGCGTCGATTACATTTGCTCGGCGCCTAACCGACGACAAAGAGAAATACAACCGGGACACTAAGTTGCTGTTCTTTGAAGTGTTGTGCAATATCGGCGGCAAGATTCCGGAGGAAGCGATTATTCAATGTGCGATCGGTGATCCAGACAGCCTCTTACGACAACGAAGCATGGAAAAACTTCGTGAATGGCAAAGTCGCCGAGCCATGAATTATTTCCTCGGCCAACTTAAGTCAAAAAACAATGCTGTCGTGAACGACGCCGGATACTATCTCGGTGAACTCGGAATGAGTGATGCGGTATTGCCACTGATCAGCTCCCTGCAAACAAAGCACCAATTTCAAGTTGGTGGTGGAAACAACGTCAATGCGGGATTCAGCCCGAATGGCGGCAATCCAGGTTTTACATTCGGTGGCAAAGCCAAACTCGTCGAACGCGATATACAGAATCCAAAAGTACGCACCGCACTTCTATCGATGGTGCCACAAGGAGTCGACTACGCCTTCGATGAAGACGCGTGGAAAAAGTGGTTCTCACGAGCCACGACACCAGCCAATGTAAATCTCAGACGCGGCAATTAGAATGTCCGCAGTTATTGATCGGGGGTCGGCTGATTCTCAGTATCCACTCGTTCTCTAATGAACTTCACAACTGGATTCGCCGTTGCCTTTACAGCCTTCAGTGTTTCGGCGACGTACCTTTGCGGGCGAGAGTTACCGGGCACGCGTATACTATCCCCTTTCTGTAACACTGGTCGGTATTCCGGCATNGCTCCAAAGGCTCGTGTCCCGGCAGCCTGACACGGGAACCAAAACCCCTGCCCTGCNGCGTTTTCAAGATAGAANTCCGGATAACAATGGCCNGGAATCCATACAGCCCGTGCGGGGATTCCATTATTCCGGCACATTGCAATAAATAACGAGGTCAATTCCTCGCAATCTCCAACACCGATTTTTAANGCTTCCGCTGCACCTCGTTGCTTTTCGTCAAACTGATAGCGGATCCGTTCGCGTACCCAGTCATAGATCAGTTCCGCGCGTTGCCAGTCGTTTTCAGCATCGTATCCCACTTCGCGGGACACCTTCACAATTGCCGGATCCCGAATCTCGATAAAAGGGCTTACCAATAAGTACTTTCTAACCGCTGGCGGCACGATTTCCGGGCGAGCAAGCCCCGAGATCGACTGTGGTGCCTCCATGATNGATCGTTCCACGTCGATCGTGAAATACACGTGCGCAGACTCACCCGGATTTAGGCGCGTAATGCTGATNATCCCCTGTTGTACGCCATTGCCCAAAGTACGCATTCGGACCGGCCGTACATTNTCAGATTTNTCCTGGGAAACGATTACTACTTTTTGTTCTGGCCACTCCAATGGCAATGTAATTGTCGCGGAAATCCCAGTCGTCAGCCCGGGGGAGGTAATCTCCATACCAAACCGCCACCGCTGATTCTGAGGATGTACGAGACTGACATTCTCTCGTGCAACAACATGCTTTGTCGGTCGTTGATTCGGAGGTTGTGCCAACAACTCACCGGAATATTGATTCGAGGAAATCACCGTTACAAGTGCTATGACGGCAGAAAACATTTTTGACTTCATATCGGTCTTTTTATTACTCAGCCTTAGAAAGTGATCGCGATTAATTCATGCCTATCAATATAAAAAAGACCAGCTTGTTTTTCACCACAAGCTGGTCTAAGGGATCGAATCGTCTTACGACGATCGGGATTATTCGTTGCTGTCCTGGTCGTCAGAGTAACCGGTTTGACGCAGTTCTTCTTCCTCCTGGATAATAATTCGCGGCGTGACCATCATCATCATGCTGTTCGAGTCACGCCCGATACCAACGTTTCTAAACAGACGGTTGATATACGGTAGTTGGGCTAGCATTGGCACACCACGTTCTTCACGACCTTCACTGAGTCGCTTAATACCACCAAGTAGCACTGTACCGCCATCAGGCACATTCACTGTGGTGGAAACCGTGGTGAAGTTAAACGTCGGCAACTGGACAGTTGTACCTTCCTGCGTAACGACTTCGTTGTTTCGCGTGGTCGGGTTTCCATCGGAGTCCAGCACCGTTTCACCACTACTGGTGGTCGTGCGACCATCGAATGTGAATTCATCCACATCGCCAATTTGGCTGAAGAACGGAACCAGCGTCAGTCGACACGACCGACGATCATTTGATGCCACTGCCTGTACGCTCAGCGAAGTTCCTTCATTGAGCACAGCGATGATAGGCTGATGTGCNACTGCAAAGTCACCAACCACAGGCGACAGTCCCATCACGAATGGACGTGTCGAGGCGTCAGCAATCGAAGCGGTCTGACCATTGAAGAGGGTAACCTTCGGTGCGGTCATCACATTACTTCGTCTGTCACCCTGTGCAGCCTGCAGCAGGAAAAAGACTTCGATATCCGAGAGAATAGCGAATCCGAAGTTCGCGGCCGAACCGGCGTCAAATCCACCGAACATCGGCACGGCGGAATTGAATGCATCGCCCTGATCAAATACAAGGTCGAGGTCAACCGTTGGGCCCGCCTCATCATAACCAAACAGCACGGAACTACCGGAGTCGTCCTGAATATTGTTTGGATTCACGTTGTCATCGATTTCAAAGTCAAAGTCGATACCGATTCTTTCGTAGAAGTTATCGGTCAATGTGATAAAGCGAACCTCGATCGTGATCTGCAAGCCCTGTTGTTCACGAAGCTGTTCAAGAAGTTGTTGAATCTCTTCGTGCACGTCGTGCGTTTGTGTCACAACAAGACTGAACGTCGAGCGGAATTCCTTAATAACGCCGCTACCACCGTTATCTTCCCAACTGTCTGGCTCGATCGTGGTCGTGATTAAGTCGATAAGCGACTGGAAGTCTGCCATAGCAGCACCACCCCGACTGGTATCCAAGCCAGCTCCGGGTGAAGATAGCGATGAGGCACCAGCACCAAGACCCCCTGTGGCCTGTGCCATTACGCCATCTGTATTAGGCATTGCACCGGGCATCGTATAGTTGGAAGCTGCAAGTGCTGACATTGAATTACCAAAGGCACCTTGCGTTCCTTGACGCTGGTAAGCAGCTCGAAGGGCTGTTGGAATACCAAAATCATTTGACGGACTGAAGTTNGGCACACTGATTACCAAGTCGGCAACATTGTAAACCTGCTCATATACGTCTGTTTCCCTCGCCTGTTCACTGGTGATCAAAAGCACTTCGTTACGGATAATGAATCCGAGCTGAAGCTCCTCAAGAATCAAGTTCAGTGCACTTCGCAGCGATACGGGTTCTGAAAGGCTGATCGTTACGGGCGTATCACTCGTTACACCCTCTGCCGCGAGACCCTGACGATCCAGATGAGCATTGATGCCGGACATGCGTGCCAATGTTTCNACAACGACAGCCAACGGCGTTGCGGTGAAATTAACATCCACTTGTTGTCGCAATGCTTGCTCAATCTTAAGTCCGGCTTCAGACAATCGAGTGCGATTACGCTGCATCATTTTGCGGCGATTGCGGGTCAACTGCCCCCAGTCTCGAGCCTGGTCAAATACCAGAGGATTCTGATCATTAAATGGTACGGAAGCGACATCCACGCTATTCATGGTCTCCCAGAACTCATTTTCCTTGAGATCCGTTAGTCCTTCATTGGCTGCGATACGCTTCGCAAACTTNGCTTTCCATTCTAGGTTTTGCACAACAGCCTCTTCAGGAGCCAATTCCTTCGCTTGCTTTGCGATTACTTCGGCCTCACCGTAACGCCCTTCGTCGACCATANTGTTNAATCGCTCAACCATTTTNGCGATCTCTTCTCGCACTTCCTGNGTCCGTTCACGATTGGACTTAATGAGCTGAAGCGTGGCTGCTCGATCCTCGTCCAGGATGATGTCCTCTTCGTTACGTTTAATAAACTCTTCAAGGCTCACCACACTACGATCGACGATTGCCAGCAGACGTTTCTTATTGGTTTCATCCAGNTCTGCCGCGTCTACTCGCTCATGCAATCGGAGTAATTGCTCAAGTGCTACACGAGGATCCTGATCGGCAAGATCTTCAGCCTCGCGTTGCTCAGCCATAATCTCGGTGAAAAGTTTTTGGCGAAGGATCCGTTCACGAGTGTCAAGCTGACTCAGTGGATTCTCGTTTGCAACAACGGGATTCGACGGCGCTGCACTTAGTGCCAGTTGTTGCAACTTCTGCTGTATCTGGCTTCGCAGTGCAGGGTCAACATTGTCCTTGAACGCCCACGCTTCGCGGAATTTCTTCGTTGCCGCTGTACGATCTTGCAATTCAAGAGCTGCCAAACCTTCGTCNTAGAGCTTTTGAGCTTGCTGGCTGATATTGGTGTTACCCTGAAATGTGGCTGTTCCACTTGCAAAACGAATAGGCGACTCATCTGTTGATGTGTTGTATGCACCGTTTCGAACATAGCCGCCGTTGTTATCCGTAAAATTGGCTGTCACCACCGACGTGCCGTTACCTTTGATACGGTTTTCCAACTCGAGACTGATCTGCCACGGCCGCGGTTCGTTACCGGTAAATGCAGTGTCNGGAACATTCAGTGATTGCGCATTTGCCAGNGCTTGTTTGGCAGTGTTTAGGTCGCCTCGATCCATCGANGCTTGAGCGATACTCAACAGACGCAGCACTTCATCTTTCTTAGCAATGNTGGTGGCCGAGATTCCAACCGACTCCTGGCTGTTTTGTGCAATAAACTGCAATACTGCCGCTGGCGTCGCTTCATTCGGCTGATANTGAGTCGGAATACCTTTGGCTTGTTGTGCCAAAGCGCCGGCGGTTTTCCAATCTTTATATTTCAACAGTGCTTGAGACTGGTGTATCAGGAACCGGGCAAAACGACCATTAAACTCAGCTGGATTCGCTGTGGACTGTGCGTTTTGACTAAAGTAAGCCACACCTTTGATAACATAGTCAACNGCGCCGATNTTATCCCCGTTGCTCGCGGTTGTGATTCCCGTTTTACGAGCAGTTTCCAGNTAGGCAGTGGCTGCACGGGTGTCACCGACGGCTAAGGCACGGCGAGCTGCGAGCAGGAATCCATCGATCGAAGCAATTTTGCTGTCGGTGCTATTTGTGGATGCAGGCGTTCCGATATAGCCTTTGCTAAATGCATTGCCATTGGCTCCCAGAGCTGAGTTTCCGCCAAGTGGTGCGACTTGGTCAGCGGGTCCAGCTGCAATGGAACCAGGTTGTTGTACGGTTTGATTGTTTACTCGTGGTTGAAGCTGTGCATTAGCAACACCGGATTGCAACAGATCCGCAGCTAATTGAGCAGTTCCATATTCCCCGGTCTGGAACGAAGCGTTATAGCTGAGAGCCTTGTGATACCATCCGGTAGCGGTTGTTAGGTCACCGTTTTGCAGAGCNGCACGTGCTTTGCCAATGGCCGCGGTTGCAAGAGTCTTNTTNTGATTAGANAGACGACCGATAGCAGAATTCGCTGAGTCAGCTTGTGNGNCTCCGACTCGGAATGTAGTCGGCTGAACCGTCATTGGACGNTTGCCTGCCGNAGCCAGGTTATTCAGTGCCTGACGTACCGACTGAGGAGTATCTTCAAACTGAGCGACTGCCGGATCATATACCGGATTCAAGCGTTCCGCTCGTTTGATGTATTCGTCAGCAAGCTGGTAGTTGCCTTCCTGCATTGACCGCTTGGCCAATTGGAGCCAACGTGCAGCTTCAGCTTTCGCGGCTTGGGCAGCTGTTTGGTTTTGAGTTGGTAACAGCTTTGCGATTCCAGTTACCACACTGTTGGTGGATTGTGCCTGGGCTGTACCAATGAAGATCACCATCATTGCGATGGAGAGCGGTATACGTCGTAGCACCGAGTTCAACGTTTTTCTCCTTGCCTGTGCAAAGCAACTCAAGAGGGGGAAATATGTCATCTTTGTTTTGAAGCAATCGTTCCGGATAACCAGAGGATCGCTCGTCCTTAATTCCAATTAAAGTCGATCCCATTAATCATTCCCCCCAGTGAATTGCCACACCGCAAGGCGTAACGAATTCGTGCCAAACGAAGAAATCCTCCGCTTGGGAGGGGTTAAATAAACCGGTTTGAAAATTCGGTCAAGGCCAGTTTCAAAATTGCTTATTTTTTTTCGTGATGGTTGGAAGGCACATTTGTGCTTTTTGCTGCATACATCCGATACAATTCAATGACTCTGGAGATAAATCGTGAATTCCCTAAAAACTTCAAAACCCGGCGCATGGGCAGTCTCCTTACTCGTGCATGTAATTCTTCTGCTAGCGATCGTACTGCTGTGGAATCAGTTCACACCTACCTCCCGCGGAGTTACTGAGGAATTACGTGAAGCTGGGATCGTTCTTGCAAAGGTTCAATCCAAAGGTGAGACGGAATACCTGGATCAGTCCGATCTGAACAGTACTTCCAGTGAGTCAGCCGCACAGGCAGATCAGTCCTTACAACAACAAGACGATGCGGCAGCCATGAAGTTACCGGATATTCCATTGCCTGGCCCTGCTGACGGTATTGCCACTGAGTTGGCAAACTCGACAGGCAATGCGTTTGACGTCTCTGAATTTGGCGGCAGCCTTGGGGAGGATCAATCCAAAGTAATCACGGGACAAGGAGAACCCGCACCGATTGGCAAAGGACCTGATGGCCCGGCAGCCCGGGTATCGCTATTTGGAAGCCAGAATGCCGCGGGGCATTCATTTGTATTTGCAATCGACCGCAGTCAAAGTATGGGTGGAAAAGGACTTAATGCACTGAAGGCTGCGGAAGATCAGCTTCACCTCGTCCTTGCTGATCTAAAAGAAAACCACTCGTTTCAAATCATGCCGTACAACTTTCGACCAGAATACTTCAAGCCTCGAGGCATGGCTAAAGCAATTCCGGAAAACATAAACCGCGTCTCGGAATTCTTCTCCGGAATCATTGCACTTGGCGGTACGGATCATGAGACGGCCGTGCGTTCAGCACTACGTCACAAAAGTGACGTAGTGTTTCTGCTCACCGATGGTGATGAACCGGGCCTTAATCGAGTGCAGCTTGATCAGATCCGCAAGATAGCATCCGGTCGTACCACCATTCACTGCATTCAGTTTGGCTTCGGCGAATTACAAGATGACTCCAACTGGATGATGAAGCTCGCGTCGGAAAATCGCGGCACATTCGTTTACATCAATATGCGTAAACGATAAATCTGCCTTCCGCAAATTCACGCAACTCGCTATGCTCCCCACCCTTCAACTTGCACATCCGGCAAGATGAAGTATCGGTGCAAACGCACCAACGAGTCCAAGGTGTCCATGAAAACATCGCGGTCACAACCAGATCACGGTATTTTCCACATCACAGTTTTGGGAGCTGCACCACGTGACTTTTCCAACGATATTTGTTGCTGCCGTAAGCCTGTTCTTTGCAGATCCTAACGAGACAGTACTGAATGATCGAGTCGACTTGATCGAACTGAATCATCATTATGATGACCGAGGATGGCTCATCATGGATCAAATCATCTTTTATCGATGGTCACCTTTACATGGAAAGTATTTTGTACGTGACTGGCGCCCGTTAAAGAATAAGTCGCAACGTCCGCAACTGGATCGAAAGCGTGGATTGTATATTGCGACTTGGTACGATGGTCCAATTCTCCGCACGGTCAGTGCAAAGCACTTCAAGGAAACCTGGACACAATTCGATCCTGAATTAAAAGATGCGAAGGCACTACCGAAACAGTTTCGTCGCCCGCTACTTAAAGTATTTCCATCTGCCCGCTAAACGAGAAACTCTCTACTCAGGACGATTTTGGTAAACTCGGTACGACACATCAATCGTCGTGACTGGCAGTTCAGTATCATTTCGAATTTCCCCGCTACTGATTTAGGCGCATTATGGAATCACGTCATATTGTCATTACCGGAGTTAGCCAGGGGCTCGGTAGAGCAATGGCAGAACAGTTTATGAACCGTGGACATGTGGTTAGCGGTTGTGCACGCAATAGTAATGCTATCGACGAATTAAATGGTCTCGCCAGTTCCAGCAGTCAGTTCTCCGTGGTCGATGTTAGTGACGCAGGGAATGTCCAAGAGTGGGCAACCCAAGTCCTCGCATCGAATGGACCACCGAGTTTACTGATAAACAATGCTGCCATAATCAATCGCAACGCAGCACTGTGGGATGTGCCAGCAAAAGAGTTCTGCTCGCTCACAGATATTAACATCAACGGAACATTTCACGTTATCCAAGCATTTGTTCCGGCAATGATTCGGGAGCAGACTGGCGTCATCGTGAACCTTAGTTCCGGATGGGGTCGTTCCACATCACCGGATGTTGCTCCGTATTGTGCAACCAAATGGGCCATCGAAGGTCTAACTCGCGCGCTCGCATCAGAACTACCTCATGGAATGGCCGCTGTGCCGCTGAATCCTGGCATCATCCACACGAAAATGCTCGACAGCTGTTTTGGATCAAGCGCTTCGTCGTTTCCTGGGCCCGNTCAGTGGGCAGAAACGGCTGTACCGTTTTTGCTTCAACTCGATGCGAGTGACAANGGAACCCCGCATACNGCCCCTTAGAATCTTTANTTTATCCATCCGGCGTTTCATTCTGACGAAAACATGCCCCANCCATCTGAATTATCAGAAAAGGAANTGATTAAAGACTGNCATGTACGTCGGCAAAGACGGAGCGGCCCGGGNGGACANCATAGAAACAANGTGGAAACGGCGATCGTCATAACGCATACTCCNTCGGGTATTCAAGGGGCAGCGAGCGAGCGGCGCAATCAGGCGGAAAACCGCAAACATGCGTTGTTTCGGCTNCGTATAAATCTGGCTATTCACCTGCGAACATCACGAAGTAAGCAATCTGAATTGTGGAATTCGCGCACATCCAACAATAGAATCACCATCAACCCACAGCACTCGGATTTTCCTGCAGTTTTAGCAGAAGCTCTGGATATCATCGTCGATCAAGAACTGAACATAANAAAATCAGCGGAGATTCTGTCGGTCTCCAGTTCTCAGTTGGTCAAGCTAATCAAAGCGGATAGCCTGGCTTGGCAACAGTTAAATCAACTTCGTAGTACCGCCGGTCAACATCCACTTAAGTAACACCAAACTACTCTGATTTGCTCATTTAAAGAGAGANTCAATGCCACCTGCAAGCGATCGCGATAAGTGGGACAGCAAGCACGCGTCGAAAGATCATTATGGCCCGGCNTCCAAGATNCTTCAGCGACTATTGCCTTACTTACCCAAAGAAGGAAATGCAATCGACCTTGGTGGCGGGCGAGGTCGTCATAGCATTCTGTTGGCCCAACACGGACTGTCTGTAACATGTGCCGACATATCTCCTGTTGCTTTAAGTCANGCNGATCAGGCTGCAGAACTTGAGTCGCTGCAAATCAACACNCTCGAGATCGATCTGGAAGACACGGGCNTGCCTNNTGGTCCTTGGGATGTGGTTATGTCCTTTCTATTCCTTTGGAGACCACTGATTCCAGAGATAATAGAAAGCCTCTCGGATGACGGTGTTCTCGTCATCGTCCAGNCCACGGAAACAAACCTCCAGCGTCACAGTAAGCCACCACAACGGTTCTTACTCGAGAACGGAGAACTGCCCGATCTTGTCGGTGACTTAGGCGTANTNCATTACGAAGAAGGTTGGCTCGAAGATGGCCGCCACGATGCAGTGATCGTCTGTAGAAAACCGAAAGCTACCGAGTAAACGCTTCCTGCGTGTCGGCAAACTGCTGTACGCGTTTTATGGANTCGATCATCTGTTCTCGCTCGACTGAGTGGATATCGATGGGCTTGCCAATCTCCGGCACCATCGTGAGAGTCAAACGTCCGCCGAGGTGTTGCCTGAATTCCTCCAGACCACCAAACAGCGTCTCGATATCTGACATCGCTGGATCAGTTAATGAAAAACCCAANGCGGTCAGGCATTCCAGNACAGCTTGTGCCACNCTTGCATCCAGACCGTAAACGAGCGANGAGTAGATCGTATCGATGGCNACACCNATTGCAACCGCTTCACCATGTCTAAGGCTGAAATCACTCATCGTCTCCAGCTTATGCGCGGACCAGTGACCAAAATCTAACGGTCTCGCTTCATTGGCTTCGAATGGATCACCACCGCGCGTTATATGCTCAAGATGCCATCGTGCGCTGGCGCGAATCATCGACTGTGCCACTGCCATGTCACGNTCACCGATTCGTGAAGCATCTTTGCATAACTTGNTAAACATCGCTTTGTCTTTAAGCATCGACACCTTAACGGCTTCGGAAAAGCCACCAATAAAATCACGATTGCTAAGCGTGGCAATCATTTCAGCGTCGTTTACGACGGCCCAGGGTACATGAAACGTACCCAACCAGTTTTTCTTACTGAACAGGTTCATGCTGTTCTTAACGCCGATGCCCGAATCGGCTTGTGAAAGCGTGGTTGTTGGAATCCTCACTAACCGCAATCCTCGGTGTGCGATGGCCACTGCGAATCCCGTTGCATCAAGGACAGCACCACCGCCGATCACGACGATGTAACTTCGTCGATCAAGATTCGAGACGTTGAATACCTTGAGCATCCTCTCGAGAATGTGGATGTCATTTTTAATTTCCTCGCCGCCNGGAACTTGTTGGACAGAACCAACTCGCTTAATGCGATCTGGATTGGCGTCAGAAATTCGCCTGACTTTTGTAACCAAATCTGGATTCGCATCAGCAACATTCTGGTCTATCCAAAACTGGACTCGGGCAGGCTTGCCATCACTCGATTCGAGCAAATCCAGCAACACATCGGCATCTGCTCCAAAGACGTCATTTGTGAAACGCAATCGATGTGTACAGGGAACGTGGAAATCGACGTCAAGCTCGTCCGGAATCTGGTTCATATGGTGTCGTCATTTAGAGGTTGCAACTAGTTGGCACGTATTGCGCCTTACCTGATTCTAGTCGCACTTTTGCGCCATTTCATTAATGCAATACAAAGTCACAACAATTTGACTAAGCCGCCGGAGCTGAAAATTCGACCTTTGACACGCTGTAGGCAGCCATGCATACCAGGATGGTCTCAACTAGGATTGCTAGCCACACAAATCCAATCCCAACAATAGCCAGAGTTGCCACACCCAATTTGGAAAACACTGCTAGTAGGTTGCCTCTGCTTAAGCTGGCTTGCACCTGTTTCGCAAGCCCCAACAATCCGGCAACTTTTGTTGCATCATCATGTAAGACGGCTATTTCAGCGTTTGACACAGCATCCTGACTTCTGACATTCATGGCAATTCCGATTGCCGCCTCCTGCAACACGAGGCCATCGATGATCCCATCTCCAACGGCAATCGCAGCGCCGAAATCACGCTGCACTAATTGAAGCAGTCCGACTTTATCCTCAGCCAACAACTCTGTGGTGGATCGATCAAACCCAAGTTGATCTGCCAGTTGATCTGTTACAACTGAGTGGTCGCCAGACAGCAATATGCTATGAGTAATCCCTAGTCGTTTTAATTGCCTCACCGAATCATCAATTCCTGCGCGAACCGGATTCGAAACCCCAATTACGCCAACAACTTCGGGGCCTCGGCCAATCAGTACTGGTGTGTATCCCTCTTCCGCAATAGCAGCAATTAGAGCCTGTTGATCCGAGTGCAAAATGCCATGTTCACGCGGAATCCTCAAATTCCCTACCCAGATTTTGTCACCATCGACGACACCCTCGACGCCAATACCTGGCCTTGCATTAAGATCTGTACACGTGCGTGGCTGGATTTGGTGCTCACGAGCATAGCTGACTATCGCATCGCTGATCGGATGATCCACACCAACCTCCACGCTCAACGCAAGACTCATGAGTTCCTTAACGTCAATGTCTCCTGCTAACAAACTCACTCTTTCAACCTTGAGATTTGGATAAGTTACACACCCGCCCTTTTCAAAAGCAACGACATTGAGCCTGTTAAGCTGATCCAGATGCAGCGCAGAGCCAACAATAAAGCCGTTTGCCGCTGCTTGACCGATCGCTCGCGCAACAACGGTCGATGACCTGATTAGAATGGCGAACGGACAAGCGAGGCTCAACAACACCAATCCTCGATATAACCATTGATCCCAAGTCTGCCCGGGTAGCAAAGGTCCAACTATCATGACCACACCGCAGGCGATCACAAGTATCGAAAGAACCAGACCAGCGAGCTGCTGACTACGCACTTGCAGCCCGATTTTATCGGATGCTGCCCGATGTAGCGTTCGTAGACAGTTAGGAAGTACACTGTCGAATCTTCGCCGCTGCACCTGTACCTGCAAGATCTTCTCCAGGTTGATCGCTCCGGCATATACCTTGTCACCCACACCTGTATTGATTGCACTGGCGTTACCGGTCAAGTGCTGCATGTTAATCGCAGATGCGCCTGCTAGCACGATCCCATCTGCCGGGATCTGTTCGCCCGGCCACACTTCAACCAGATTATCTGGTTCAAGACAAATAGTCTCACGTTCAATCGAATGGCTGTTTTTACTCGCTAACAACCGGCAGGACGACGGAAACCTCGGTGCCTGAAAGTAAAGTGCGGCCCGGCACCGCCGTAGAGTCCGATCAAGCATCCAAACACAAATGCTGATGCAAGTGGCTAACATGGCCGACTCAAATGGATGCCCTGTCGCAAACAACGCGGGAATCAAAATCCAGGCAAGGTGAAACATGGACAATTTGCCTGCAGTAAAACGCAAAACACCTTCACGCAGAATTATCACACCCGCTGTCATTGCAGCGATCAAGTAACAAGTTTGCACATGACTGGGCACAGCACCATCAAACCAGTCAGCAAAATTCGCTCGCCCCAGATTCGTGCTTAGATGCAAACCCGCGCCGACAATAAAAAACACTAGCCCCACAGCACTCGGGGCAACCAAGGTCCAGTTTAGCCTCGGCTCACCAGATTTTTCATTGCTACGCTTGCTCCAAAGTTGAGTGTCGGAATCGAGGCGACTGAGCAATCGATGTAATTGCCCGCGGCTGATTTGATCTGCGTCGTGCAAGATCGCGACCTGGCTTAAGAANCGGTCACATTCAACTTTACGAACGCCTTTGTGGCTCTCCAGCTCCANCGCTATCTCATTAGCAATCTCGTCATNTGCCAGTGATGGAACGTAAAAGCCACTCCAATTTACAAGAGACTCTGTCATACGGTTCATTATAGGCGGTTAAACATTGGTAAGACGATTTACNGTCAGTTCATGATTACAAACTTTGTCCTAAACGGGTTACCCGAATCGATNACAAATACATATTCNTGATCACGTATTGAAGGGGCATGATCAGGAACAGGCATAGAATCAGGACGCCTAGCTAACAACGACACCCTTTGNGCCTTCTTGGATATGACCGATTTGCGTGCACTTTAGACCATCACGCTCAAGAGATTTACAAATGCTATCGGCATAGTATCCGCTGACCACGAGTGCCATTCCAAGGCCACAATTGAAAACACGCTTCATTTCAGCATCTTCAATCTCACCGAGCTTCTGGAGCCACGGAAATACCGGCGGAACATTCCAGCTACCACCCTGAATCACCGCTGTAACTTTCTCCGGCAGAATCCGTTCAAGATTCTCTTCCAGACCGCCACCGGTTATGTGCGCGATACCATGGACGACATTTTTAACCGTGTAGTGCTGAAGGATCTTTCGCAATGGCCGAGCGTAGATTTTCGTTGGAGTCAGTAACACCTCGCCAACCGTNTGGCCTAATTCTTCGATGTGATCCNCTANCGACAATCCCGCGATATCAAATATGACCTTTCTGGCCAGACTATAGCCATTCGAGTGCAGTCCCACGGACTCGACTCCCAGAATCACATCCTCAGTCGTAATCTTTGACCCATCGATCAGATCGTCTTCTTCAACGATTCCGACACAGAATCCGGCCAGATCGTATTCACCCTTGGCATATAGGTCCGGCATAATCGCTGTTTCGCCGGCTAACAATGCACAATCAGCATCGACACACCCATCGCTGATCCCCGATACGATTTGTTCAAGTCGCTCCGGATCATCATGGGACATCGCCACATAATCCAGAAAGAACAGTGGTTCGGCACCACAACAAATGACATCATTTACACACATCGCCACCAAGTCGATTCCGACAGTATCATGCCGGTCGGTAAGTGATGCCACTTTGAGCTTTGTTCCAACACCATCGGTGCCGGACACGAGAATCGGATTTTGATAGCCTCGTGAAAACAGGCCGTTTTTAAAATCAACTTTAAAGAGGCCCGCAAATCCGCCATCAAGCCGCATGACGCGGGGTGAAAACGTACGCTGCATAAGCTTCGGGAGCCTGGACATCGACTCCTGATAAACGTCGAGGTCTACACNTGCATCCTTGTAGGTTGCCTTTGCCATATTCCGTAAGATGCTTGTTGATGAGTTCTGAGCAGCAAAAAAGCGGGGGCCACGACGCGCCACCACATCTAAGCGTTAATCTTAACGCACTTGGGCAATCGCTCCAACCATCGGTAAAAAGCTCANCGCTGATAATGCGCCTATCACTTGTCTAGTTTACCGATATCGTCCCGATATTCGGTGATGATTCCCCCACCGACTCATCAGCTGGTGCCGGCACAGGAATCTCGTTGACGATCTCCATCACACCATCTGTGTTATATGCAGCCACAAGGGTGCGTGGATTATCACGATCATTTGGAAAGTAGAACGCAATGATCGGTAACTGTCTTCCCTTTCCTAGCTGGTCCAGTTCGTTGCTAATCTGTTCACCAAGTGGAGAATCTTTATCCGACCAGTCAGCAATCAACTGTACAACCATACGGTCTTCCAATGCTTGTTGGACCTTATCGGTCTTGAGGACTGCTTTCTCGAGTACTTTGCAGGTCAAGCACCAGTCTGCCGTGAAGTCGACCATGACATAGCGGCCTTCACTAAGTAGCTGATCCAATCTTGCCGCTGTGAATAGATCCTCGCCGCCCAGGACCGTACCACCTGATGCAGCCAGAATTTGATCAACACGCTTATCAAAACGTGCTTCCATGAGATCCGCAAACCATGTAAAGGAAAACAAGCCAATCAGTGTTGCAAAACAAATAGCGCCAAATTGGTTTCTTACTTTCTTCGCCTTAGATGCTGTAAAGGGAACTCTTCCAAACCACCAGCAAGCCGGCCATAAGCCAAAGAGAAACGCGACGGTTGGGACGACCAGTTCGATGTCTACGTACGTCAGAATGAAGATGATCGTTCCGAGTAACACATAACCCATAATCTCTTTAAACGTCTCCATCCATGCACCTGGTTTTGGGAGAAATTTCACGAGGCTCGGCTTCGCGCCAAGTATCAGGTAAGGCAACGCCATTCCCAGAGCCATCAGAATAAACACNGTGAAAACCAGAGCGACACCCGACGCACCCGGATGTGCTGCCATCGCATACGTGCAATAGCCAATTGCTACACCAACTCCCGGGCCACTACAGGGAATTGCCAGNAACGTTGTCACGATTCCTTTTGTAAATGCTGCAGCCGGTCCTTCTTTCTCAGCGTCCTGAGCCATTTTGCTCGAGCCGACAAATCCAGGTATCGGTATTTCCCAGATACCTATGAAGCTCAACCCCATCACAAAGATCACGGAAATCATAACGATATTAAACGTATCGAATTGATTCTGTTGTCCCCAGCCAAGGCCAATTCCAGTCGCCAATCCTGCAAATACAAGAAAGACTGAAAGCAAACCGAGTGAATACCATAAATTCAATTTGAATACCTGCGCCCGGTTTTCACCGGCCTGTTGTACGAAGGACATCACCTTAAGACCGATCACCGGTAACACGCATGGCATAAAATTCAGGATGAATCCGCCAAGCAGCGATAACAGAGCTACTTGCCAAAACGGCGCAGGACTTTTCAGATCGCTCTTCCGCCCACCGCCATCGGAACTCGCCGGGCTTGCCACCTCTGGTGCTTCTCCTGAGAATGTCCCGGCAAAACTCACTTCTGCTTCCACATCCTGAGGTACACATTGACCAAGGTCGTTGGTACATGCTAGAGACTCGAACAGCACACTGAATTCCTGTTTTGCTGCGTCGACGCCTTCCGCAAACTGAATGATGGCTTTAAAAGTGACTTCTCCCTTGAATTCTTCTACNTCAAGATCACCATATTCTTTTTCGTAATGGTGAATTTCGGGTTCTTTGTCCGTCGTGATGGCACCTTCAAGCACTTGCACATTCTCGTTGCCGCGGATTTTGATTTTGGTCGGCAATGGTCCGCCCAGTTCATTCCGACCCTGAGTCGTTGAATAAATATGGTATTCGTCTGCAACGGTTACCTTTAACTCTATCAAACCGTCATTGCTGTTCTCGCGTACTTTGTACGATGCTTCAACCGTAACCAATGGTCCGACAGGTCCGAATCCACCACCAATGCCNTCTAATCCTAATTCTCCNGGCAATTCCAGTGACAGTCCGGGACCATCCTGTGCTCGCCCTGTTGCGGTATAAAACAGACCGATAACCAAACCTAAGCAAACGATCGGCAAGACGATTTTGCGGGATAGTTGGGACATTGATGAATTCACGCTGAACTCCGAATAACTAATCGAATAAAGGAGAGGGATCGTTGATCCACTTTGGATTTAGCGAATGATGTGCGGTAAGTCACGATTTTAGTAGAAGCCGGTTTGTATCACCATACAAACCGGCCCCACAGTTGATTTTAGTATGCAAAGATTGCCTAGGCATCCTATCGTNTAGCTTACGCCGTATAAAACTGCCTTAGCTGTATACTGAGCAATTCGATACGTTGGTCAACCGCTATTGGGTCAGCGAATTCTCGCTTTCTGACAAATAGCCAATCAAGCCATTGCATTGCTGATAATACTACGTTGACTCTGGCCAGTTGCTCAGCCAGCTGAACNTCCTCAATGGAGATGTGCCGCACCTCGCGATATGCATCGATTCCCAAATTCCATACTCCTTTGTTCATCGCTTCATAGCAGCCAAGTAACCTGGCAATATCCACCACCGCTGCGTCTAATCTCATCGCTCCATAGTCGATAATACCGGATACCTTAGTTTCCTGAAAAAGAACGTGGTCCGACCAGATATCCCTGAGGCATGGAATGAGCGCATACGACTTTCCAGCCATTTCACGTATTGCCCGAGTTATAAACTTTGCATTTTCACGGTAGGCCTGAAGGATCACGGCGTACGATGTGCAGCTACCGACACACACGGCAATTTCATTTACACCGCCATTGATTAGCCAATCGGCGAATTCTCTTCGATACTCGATAGACCTGGATAATCCGGACGCACCGATTACGGAGTTGTGGTCTTGCGCAGCGTGATGAAACAACGCCAACGCTCGCAGCGCAGCTTGCACCTGATCAGAGGTGATCGATTCAGAAGCAGGCTCGCCAGGCAGCCAACCGGTCAAATCCCATTGATAATCAGCAGCGGACACAACCGTGCTTCCAATTTTACTNGCCACTGGCACTGCAAGCGGNACCTCGGTGTTCGTCGCCACCGAATGAATCACCTGNTGAATCCACGTCAGGTGCTGGTGAGTCGGACCGTTGGCTGGCCATCTCTTCAGGCAAAAAGTGGCACCGGAGTGATCTAGTACTTTCCAAATACGAGCACCACTAAAGCCACCATGAATGACTTCGTCGATTTCACGTGGTGCAACTTCGAATTGCTGAAGTACGTCCATCCTGTCTTAAAGAGCCGTTGCTCACTCAAAAAAACTGTTTACCTGAGCGTCGAGTTGGCCACGCGTTAACACCAAATCGCAGCCGGACAATTTGGCTTCTTCGATCATGGCTTCCTGGACGTGTGATGCGTAGGCAATGATTCGAGGTTCATCATCCTCAAAGATCTGCATCGCGTTTNGAGCGGAAAACTCACCACAGGCCAGATCAATGATCACCAATTGGTACTCGTTATTCNCTATAAAATCGACAACNGACTGTTCGGTTGGGAGCATTTGCAATCGCCAGCCGCTCATCTCCGCAGCATTTTGAATGCGTGATGAAAAGAACAAGTCGTCTGAAAGAAACAGGCAAGTTTTCATTTGGAAGTCNCTATCCGTTCTATATTAAGTCGCCNGTTAAACCGCTTCCGGACCCACTAAGTCTTCGCTGATTTGATAGACCTCATCCACTGGAAATACAAAGATTTTGCCATCACCGATCGTGCCCTCTGGCCCGGTCTTGGCTGTAGTCATAATTGTCTCGATCGTACGGTCGACAAAATCATCATTTACCACGATTTCCAGCATTATTTTCCGCAATAGCTGCGTGTTGTATTCCATTCCGCGATATGTCGGCAATTGACCTCGCTGACGAGCAAAGCCCGCTGCGTCGCAGACTGTCATACGTTCAACACCAACATTGGCAAGTGCCACCTGCACGGTGTCAACTTTTGTCGGCTGGATGATGGCAACGACCAGTTTCATTTACAAAAGACCTTATTGCGCATCACCATTCTCATCAGANGAATCGGCTGCATCCGCTTCATCTTCTGCATCCGGTTCCTGAGGCTCCGCCGTATTGGACGATATTTCGCTCACACCGTCACTCTCTCCACCGGCTACAGACAGCTCTGGTGAGATGCTGACTTCACTCTCATCTACCTCGGCTTGTGCCTTAGCCGCTTCCATGAGTTCTGGCAATGCATATTTCGTTTCTTCATCAACGACATAGACATCATCTAACGGTGTTTGGTCCACAGCTCGGCGTAACAACAAATAAATGCCAGCTGCCGCTGAAACGAAGAATGTAAACAGAAAACCAACGGCCATCGTGCGACCGGCGNCGTGAAGCGATGAAATAACTCNTGACCCAAATGCTACAGGACCGCTTATATCATCCTGGGAATGACTCTTCGCTGCAGCTTCAAGAGTCGCTGCTCCTGTTTCACCAGCTGTGATACCGCTGACGTTGATAATCACACTCTCAGCAACGTTTGTGAAATTGATCACCACCACGTATCCAAGCATTCCAATTCCTATGCATGCCACGGTGTAGAGCAGGTATTTCAATGGTGCCTGGTATGTATAAGCCATGCTACGACTGACAGCCTCAAACATATCCCCAGCTTCTTCTGCCATGATCGCCGGATTCATTAGAGGCCAGCCAAACAAGAGCCCGAACATCAGCACCGTGATGGAAATACCAAACACGATTACCAAGATCCACAACAAACCAGCAATCGCTACACCAAACTCAAACCGTGCCAATGCTGCGATACCGAGCACGGGCAGCGCCATCACACACATGGAGATGACGATAAAGACGGGTGCCATNAACCCGGAAATGAATTTTTGCTTGCCAAAATCGATCGCCTCGCCAAACGTAACCCTTTCATGCCGGCCTAACTCGACAACGGCAATTCGACTGATAGCTCCTCCAAAGAACGACCACACGGCCAACACGAGAACGATATGCCAAATAAAGAGCGCGGCTGCATTCCAGCCGCTTACCTCCGCGGTTGGCAGCAGTTTCCTGTGGACGTCACTTATCACGCCCATTAGGTCACCATCCACGATTCTCCCGACAGATGTAAAGAAGTCGTATTCAGCACCATCAGATGCGACGTCGCTTGCCAATACCATTGGCTCCGTGACCGTCGTCGCCTTAACACTATCCCCTTCAGAAATAAACAGTGACTGGCCAATAGTGGAGCCGGTGATCGTAACAAGAATTGCCGCCATTCCGAGAAACAGCACCGGGATTCGTATCGCAACGCCAAAGGTGGACTTCAGCATGCTGCACGGCAACACCTTCTGCCAGTCTATTTTCGTCACTACATCCTTACGTTCGCTCATCGCATCTCCAGTCAACTGAGTTCTTCAGTTGGCAAAATTTCCGTACCATCATCTGAACGTTCGTACGGCACAGAATATTCTTCATTCAGCCAGCGTCCGAGATCTATTTTCCGGCAGCGTTCACTGCAAAACGGAAACGCTTCGGTGGCGCTTACGCCAAATTGCTGGCTACAAATCGGGCAGGTTGCATTTTGCATTTATGATTCCCGTTTCATTGCGTTAATTGGTATAGCACAAAGGAGAACTAATTTGCGATAGGAAAGTACTAATTATGACCAGTCTAGCTATCACTCGATGACTTGGCGGATCCACCGGATGAATCAGATGACGGTTTGCTTCCGGAATCAGACGAGGAAGATGACTTGGAATCGCTGGATTTAGATTCGCTCGGCTTGGATTGAGCTTGTTTATCTGCGGCAGCATCCTTTTTATAAGAATCACTACGATAGTCTGTCTCGTAGAATCCCGATCCCTTGAACAAGATCGCCGCACCGGTGCCAAACAGCCTGCGTAGTTTTAGTTTGCCACACTCCGGACACTTCTTTTTCAGAGAATCATTGATTCCCTGGAACAACTCAAATGCATGTCCACAAGCGTCACACTCGTAATCATATGTTGGCATAGCTTGAATTCCTTGAAATCTCTCTTATTGCCTGCAAAACAAGACAACTTTTATTACCAGGTCTTAGACTTGTGACGACTCATCTCCGTTTGAGTTGTCGGAGTCTATATTCTCCTCGTCCGGACTTTGGCTATCTGCTTCGGCGACAGCGCCAAGTGAAATAATTACTTGAGCAGGCCGAACTACGCGTTCGTGAAGTTTATACCCATCCTGAAGCACTTCCATGATGGTTCCCGCATCAAATTCACTACTCGGCAACTGACTTGCTGCCTCATGTTGATTGGGATCAAAGACTTGACCTTTGGGGCTAACCTTGGTGCAACCATGTTGCTCAAGAATCTGCTCGAGCTGCTGCAGAACTATTTCCACACCACTTGCAATTCCACCGGTACGCTCTTCGTCCGATACAGCACTAATCGCCCGGCCAAGATTGTCCATCGATCCAAGCACATCTCTAATGAGCCCAGTAGATGCATAACGTCGTGCTTCGGAGACTTCTTTTTGCAAACGTTTTCGAATATTTTCCATTTCTGCTGTAATACGCAGCACTTTGGCATTAGCTTCAGCAAGCTCTTCTTCGGGAGTCAACGGTTCATCTAGTATTTCGACATCCTCAGTGGCTGATTCATCAGTACTTTCGTTAACAACCTCGTCATTTGTCGATGTACCTTCCGGCTGTTCCATCACGTCATCGTCTACAGTTGGCATGTCATCCGCGGTATTCTCTTGTAGCGGATCTAATGGCTCATCGTTGTTCATGGCTGATTCCATCTTAAACCTGTCTCTATTCCTTCTGATTCGTGGTCACACTAACAACATTCATTCCCAAGTTTGTCGCTAATCCGTGTTCACTTCTTTGGAACTGAAGTAATCCTTAATCTTTTCGAAAAAGCTTTTTCGTTCGGGTGTCAGTTGAACATCCTCTAATTCTGCTAACTGACGTAACAGTTCCGCTTGTTCACTTGAAACATTTTCCGGCACTTCGATAAACGCCAATGCCACCAGATCGCCACGGTGACCATCGTGAACGTTTGGCACACCTTTTTTTCGAACTCGAAACTGATCACCCGATTGAGTACCTGCCGGGATCTTCAAATCTTCCGGGCCATCAAGCGTTGAAACCTGAATTGTCGTACCAAGCACAGCCTGGCTGTACGTAATCGGTACTCGCAGCACTAAGTCATCTCCATGCCTCTGGAAGAGAGAGTGTTCCCGAACGCTGACGAAACAATAAGCATCTCCGGCTGGCCCGCCATCCGGACCGGATTCTCCTTGCCCGCTGATTCTAATTCGTATTCCATCATCCACGCCGGCAGGAATCTTGACTTCTAGATCAGTGCTTCGCGGCACAGCCCCTTCACCGCTGCAGTCCTCGCATGCATCCTGAATCACCTGGCCGGACCCTTGGCACATTGGGCACGTTGTTTGTACACGCAAGATACCGGCCGACTGTACTACCTGACCATGTCCGGCACAACGGCGGCAGGTCTCTCTTTCCGAGCCGGGCTTACTTCCGGAACCGGAACACGTATCACACGTTTCACGACGAGCGACGGACACTGTTTTCGTTACGCCAAAGGCCGCTTCTTCCAGATCCAATACCACTTCACAACGAACATCTGCTCCACGACGCTGCCGCGTTCTCCGTCGGGACCGCCCACCAAATAAATCGCCGAAGATACCACCGCCAAATAGGTCTCCAAACGCGTCGAAGATATCTTCAACGTCGTGGAATTGTCTTCCACCGCCACCAGCTGAGTGGCCAAAACGATCATACTGGGCACGCTTCTCATCATCGCTGAGCATTTCATATGCTTCAGCGGCTTCTTTGAATCGCTCCATCGCCTCTTCATCATCCGGATTACTGTCCGGATGGTATTTCACGGCTAATTTACGGTAGGCGCTGGAGATATCAGCTGTGGAAGCATTTTTTTCCACGCCAAGCACTTCGTAATAGTCCCGTTTTTCAGCCATGTTAAGAATTCTGTTTGCAGGCAAGCGACGCCTGTCGTACAGCTTTGTCGTTCATAAAAAGAGCCACCCCGAGGTTCAGGGTGGCTCCGTGTTTTAAGCCGGCAGGCGGCTAGAGCCACTGCTGCCTCATCGTGTTACATCAACGGTGACTAATTCACACTACCTTCAACACGATTCTTTTCTTTATCGTCTTTATCAAAGTTGGTCACCAACGCTTCGGTGGTCAACATTAAGCCAGCGATACTTCCAGCGTTTGCAAGAGCAGTACGAACCACCTTAACCGGATCAACGACACCTGCTGCGTACATATCACCGTAATCGCCAGCATTCGCATTAAAACCAAATGCAATAGTTTTCTTAGCACGAACATTGTCAGCAACAACGCTGCCATCAATTCCGCCATTATCAGCGATTCGACGAATTGGTGCTTCCAGAGCGTTACGAATGATGTCCACACCGATCTTTTCGTCTCCGCGAGCACCACTGCGAGCTTCATCGACTGCTTCGCCACAACGNAGTAGTGCAACACCGCCNCCAGGCAGGATACCTTCTTCAACCGCAGCACGCGTAGCATGCAGAGCATCCTCGATTCGTGCTTTCTTNTGCTTCATATCAGCTTCGGTCTCAGCACCAACGGAAATAACTGCAACACCACCGGCAAGCTTCGCCAGTCGTTCCTGATATTTCTCTTTNTCGTACTCGCTGTCTGACTGACCCATTTGATTGTTGATCTGTGTAATNCGAGCCTGCANCTCTTTTGCNTCACCACCACCTTCAATGATGGTTGTGGANCTCTTATCCACGGTAATCTTCTTAGCCTGGCCAAGTTGATCAATGGAGAGGTTCTCCAATTGCAGACCAATGTCTTCGCTGATCATGGTTCCGCCAGTGAGCGTTGCGATATCGCCAAGCATCGCTTTGCGACGATCACCAAAGCCGGGAGCCTTGACAGCACAAACATCAAGAACACCACGAAGCTTATTCACAACCAGTAATGTCAGTGCTTCAGCATCAACATCTTCAGCAATGATTAAAAGTGGTTTTCCGGTCTGGCTTACTTGCTCGAGGATAGGCACGAGGTCGCGCAGGTTACTGATTTTCTTTTCGTGAATCAGGATATATGCGTCTTCCATGTACGCGTCCATTTCAGCTGGACGATTGATGAAGTAAGGCGANACATAACCCTTATCGAACTGCATACCATCTACAAACGATACTTCTGTTTCAGTTGTCTTACCTTCTTCGATGGTAATGACACCGTCTTTACCAACGCGTTCGAGGGCATCTGCNAGCAGGTTNCCGATCGANTCGTCGTTATTGGCGCTGATNGCNCCAACCTGAGCAACCTCTTCCTTNCTGGAAACAGGCTTGGCCATGGCGTGCAGNCGTTCTTCAGCCGCTTCCACAGCTTTTTGAATGCCACGCTTTACACTCATGGGGTTTGAGCCNGCAACGATGTTTCGNAGGCCTTCTTTGTAAATNGCACGAGCCAGAACCGTTGCGGTCGTTGTACCGTCACCGGCCAAGTCCGATGTCTTCTGAGCCACTTCGACAACAAGCCGTGCACCCATATTCTCGAACCGGTCTTCCAGTTCAATTTCCTTGGCGACCGTCACACCATCCTTGGTAACCGTTGGGCCACCAAATGACTTATCGATAATAACGTTGCGACCGGTTGGTCCCATCGTTATTGCGACGGCGTCGGCGAGTTTATTTACGCCACGAAGCAGGCGTGCACGTGCGTTATCTTCAAACAGCAGTTGTTTTGCCACGATTTTTAACTCCTAAGATTCCANGTACGAACTTCAACGGTTCGTGAAGGAAACTGTCTATTGCTTATAGCACCTTAGCGAGAATGTCGGTTTCACGAAGAATCTTTACTTCGTCGCCATCCCACTCGATATCTGTTCCACCAAATTTTCCGAAAATGATTTCGTCGCCTACGGCTACCGAAAGGTCTGCTCGATCACCGGTTTCGGTCAATCGNCCAGGTCCCACAGCAAGGATTACTCCACGCTGAGGTTTTTCCTTTGCTGAATCCGGAAGTACGATTCCACCAGCAGTTGTTTGTTCTGCATCGAGTGTTTTAACCACGATACGATCATCTAGTGGACGAATCTTGATCTTGGCCATCAGTGAATTACCCTCTTAACGCTTTTGTAGTTGAATTNTTGTTTATTTTTTAGCGAACTGAGTTGGTCGACATTACATCATGCCAGGCATNCCGCCCATACCGGGCATACCGCCACCCATTCCGCCCATGCCACCCATNCCGGGCATGCCGCCACCCATACCATGATCGTGATGATGATCATGATGGTCATCATCGTCTTCTTCCACCGGAATCTCAGTAACGAGACATTCGGTAGTAAGCAGCAGCGATGCGACACTGGANGCGTTTTGCAATGCTGTGCGGACAACTTTGGCTGGCTCGATGACACCCATCTCAACCATGTCGCCATACTTGTCTTTATCAGCGTTGTATCCTTCGTTCTTTCCTCTTAGCTTTCGCACGCGATTCACAATAACCGCACCATCAAGTCCGGCATTGTGAGCAATTTCGCGAAGTGGATANTCCAGAACGTTCTGTATGATTTGAGCTCCGAGTGCTTCATCACCCGTTAGATTCAGCTTTTCGATTGATGCTTCGGTACGAATCAACGCAACACCACCACCAGCAACGATACCTTCTTCCAATGCTGCTTGCGTTGCCGACTTTGCATCTTCCAATAGAGCCTTACGTTCCTTCATTTCGGTTTCAGTTGCTGCACCACANTTGATCTGTGCGACGCCGCCGGCGAGTTTCGCCAGACGTTCCTGAAGCTTTTCACAATCGTACTCACTCTCGGTGACACCGATTTCCCGGCGAATCTGNTCAACACGACCTTCGATATCTTCCTTGGTGCCCTTACCGCCAACGATAATGCACTCTTCAGATGTAATCTTGATCTTCTTAGCTTGTCCAAGATCCGTGATCTTGACGCTTTCAAGTTCGATCCCCAAATCTTTGAAGATAGGTGTACCACGGGTCAACACGCCAATGTCTCCCATGATAGCCTTGCGGCGATCGCCATAGCCTGGTGCCTTAACAGCACAGACTTCAAGGATGCCACGCATCTTGTTAACAACCAGTGTTGCCAGCGCTTCGCCTTCGATATCTTCGGCGATAATCAGCAAAGGNTTCTTCGCTTTGCTAACTGCTTCAAGTAGCGGGATTAGCTTCTTGTTGTTCGAGATCTTTTCTTCAAACAGCAGGATGTAGCAATCTTCCAATTCCACGATCACTTCNGTCTCGTTTGTTACGAAGTGCGGAGAAAGGAAACCACGTTCAAACTGCATACCCTCAACAACNTCAACCGTTGTCTTGTTGGCACGACCTTCTTCNACCGTGATGACGCCGTTCTTACCAACTTTGATGAAGGCTTCAGCTAACACGTTTCCGATGGAAGGATCNTTGTTTCCAGCGATCGTTGCAACTTGCTGAATCTCTTTCTTATTCTTGGAATCGATTTCCTGTGCCAGGTTACCGATGGTACTGCATACCGCATCGACTGCTTGATGGATTCCGCGGGAAAGTGCCATTGGATCAGCACCACCGGCAATCATCTTGAGTCCTTCACGGAAGATTGCTTCTGAAAGAATCGTAGCTGTTGTTGTACCGTCACCAGCAACTTCGTTCGTCTTGCTGGCCGCTTCTTTTACAAGCTGCGCACCGAGATTTTCGAACACGTCATCGAGGTCGATATCTTCAGCTACGGTTACACCGTCTTTTGTTACTCGGGGAGAACCCCAACCTTTGTCCAATACTGCATTACGTCCGCGGGGACCTAATGTGCTGCGTACAGCACGTGCAAGCTTGGAAACACCGGTTAACAAGGACTGACGTGCCTTGTCATCAAACACCATTTGTTTTGCCACGACCGAATTCTCCTATCAGTCACTCAGGGTATTACTCGTGTATCTTTTTATTTCAATCCGACTGTCAATTAGCCGTTAGATTCACTGTATCTGCACCGTTTGCGGTACCTTCTTTGGCAGGGAAATACTCCACCACCTGTACACTACGCAAGCGCTGTGCCAAAACTACGAAAATAATCCACAACTACTGCCGCGACAAGGAGTTACAGGGAAACTAAATACTTCTTTTACCCTGTATTCCTGCATTCAGTTGTTTTAGGCACTAAATCGCAGTGCCAAATTGGCAGTTGGACGGTAATTGCCCAGATTTCAGGGTCAAAATGGCATAATGCCAAACCCAACAATTCACAGCCATTGCCGGCTGACCCTTAACGCAGCACATCTGCAAATGCGTCTTCAAGTACCTCTAGTGCACGTTCGTTGTGCTGTCCGTTGACAATGACATTTACGTTCACTTCGCTCGTGTTAATCATGTCCACGTTGATTCCTGCTTCAGACAGACTACGGAACATTCGTATACCAACTCCGGTATGACTTCGCAGACCTACGCCAGCCACAGATAGCTTGCCAACTGACGACTGGCTTACAATTTCTCTAAATCCGACTTCTTCCTTGAGTTGTTCAAGTGCAGCAATCGCAGCCTCGCGGGACTCCGCGGGGCAAGTAAAACTCATACTGGCGTTTCCGTCCTGTTCGCTATAGCTGAGGATAATCATATCCACCAACACACCGGCCTTGGCTACATGAGAAAAAACCGTATCAGCCACACCGGGTCGATCGGTCAACCCAAGGATCGACACACTTGACTGTGAGTCATCTAGGGTAATACTCTCGATCGACAAGTCTTCCATTCCAACACCGCGTAATCGTTCAGCAACCGAAGCGCGTGTTGCCTCGTCTCGCTGAATTTCCTCACTAGGTGATCCGACCTGGATAACGTTTTCCGGTTGCACATGCAGATCGTACGCATTATGAACAGCACGTAACGCGTCCAGCGCTACCTCTCTCTCAACGAGGCACGAGATCTTGATCTCGCTCGTTGTGATCATAAAGATGTTGATGTCTTTTTCTGCGAATACTTTAAACATCGTTTCCGCGACACCGGTCTGCTGAGCCATTCCCAGCCCAACTACAGAGACCTTGGCTACATTCGCATCATGCGTAATTGCACCGAACGCCATCTGACCTGCAACTGGCTTTAGTGCTTTCAGCGCCAGATCAAGTTCTGCTTCCGGAACCGTGAAACTGATATTTGATTTTCCGTTATCACCAACGTCCTGAACAACCATGTCAACGGTAATGTTTTCGTTTGCCAAGACCGAGAACACAGCATGACTGGTACCGGGTAAGTCAGGCACGGCACTGAGTGTGATTCTGGCTTCGTCCATCGTGACAGCAGCTGTCGAAACCACACGATCGTGCGACTCCGGAGACTCGGCGATAATTGTCCCAATGCCATCGGACATACTACTGCGAACATGAATTGGCACTGCGTATTTCTTGGCAAACTCGATCGAACGGCTATGCATGACACCGGCACCGACGCTGGCAATTTCCAGCATTTCATCATAGCTCACCCGACTGACTTTTCTTGCCTCGGGCAACTTCCTCGGATCGGTTGTGTAAACCCCGTCCACATCGGTATAGATCTCGCATGATGCGCCAAGAACGGCTGCCAGTGAAACTGCCGTCGTATCACTGCCACCGCGACCAAGCGTCGTAATATTGAAATCCTCATCGATTCCTTGGAATCCGGCCGCAATGACGATATTTCCTGCATCGAGCAAGGATTGCATGCGGTCTGTGGATATGGAAATGATTCGTGCGTTAGTATGAGTGCTGTCGGTTCGCACACCAATTTGCGCCCCGGTCAAACTTACTGCTTTATGACCAAGAGCATCGATCGCCATAGCCATCAGCGCAACGCTTACCTGCTCACCGGTGCTTAACAGCATGTCCATTTCCCGTGCCGGTGGCTGCCCGCTGATTTCATTCGCCAACTCGACGAGCATGTCGGTATTTTTACCCATGGCGCTCACAACCATGACCACCTGGTGCCCATCCTGTTGAGCACGTACAGCCTTGCGAGCGGCTGCCATGATCTTGGCCGTATCCGCGACACTCGTACCGCCAAATTTTTGAACGATGATTGCCATCTAATTTATCCTTAGCGTTATCCCGCTTTGGCATTCCCTTTGTTTGTATGTCTCAGTCCTTAACGGTCAAACAGCTCTGACTTTATGATGATTCAAGATCCGCACCTGCAAAGTCCCAACCCGTTGGTAGTTCTCAGGAAATACGACCTTACAAGATCGAGTCAGTCACCAAGAAATAGCTTCATGACCTCGTGACCGACGGGCATTTGCAGTTTAGAATCTGCCGCCGAAATGTCGTCATAGGTCACTGCAGAGTCTCCGTCGATCCCCGTGCCACAAATCCCAAAAGGTACAGTGCCGTGACTGTGGGTTTTCGTACGCACTGGCGTCGGGTGGTCCGGTGTCACCATGATGCGATAGTCGCCTTGCGACTTCAGTGACTCATGCAGCGGTCCAACGATATGCTGGTCGATGTCTTGCAATGCCTTGATCTTTGCATCAACGTCGCCCTCATGTGATGCTTCATCGGTCGCTTCCACATGGACAACGACAAGATCAGTCTGGTCCAGCGCATTGATCGCTGCCTGACCTTTTCCTGCGAAATTAGTGTCCGTGTATCCGGTAGCCCCTTCNACTTCAATGCAATCCCACCCGATGATGGATGCAATGCCACGAAGNAAGTCAACAGCGGTGATCATCTTACCCTCAAGACCGTATTGGCTCTTGAAGGATGGAAGTTGTGGCGTGCGACCAAGTCCCCACAGCCAGATATTTGTAGCGGGAAGCTTTCCATCGGCGCGGCGCCGATCGTTTACCGGGTGATCTGCAAACAACTGCATAGACTGGTTCATTAAGTCTGCGAGTAATTTACTACCTGGGCCACGTGGGAAGTCGTCCAGGACAGAGTCATCTGTGAGATCATGTGGTGGCGTGGAACGCGTGTCATCGGAAAAAGGATGTGGTTCACCTTCAGTCCCACGAAACAACAATAGATTGCGGTAACTCACACCCGTCACGAATTCCAATGCGTCTGACTCAATCGATTGACGCAGCGATTCCAATAGTTGATCTGCTTCCTCAGTGGACAAGTGCCCGGCCGTGAAGCTCTTCATGACCTGATCCTGAATCGTCACCAGATTACAACGCACTGCCCAGTCGTTTGGGCCGAGTGCAATGCCTTGCGCGGCAGCTTCCAATGGTGCGCGACCGGTAAAAAAATCGTTCGGGTCGTAACCGAGTAGGCTCATGTTTGCCACCGCGGAGCCAGCTGGCAAATGCGGNGGGACATGATTAGCNGCACCGGTGATACCAGCACTCACGATAGCGTCCATGGCAGGTATGTTGGCTGCCTGAAGTGGTGTCTTTCCGCCTAAAGACTCCTGAGGTTCATCAGCACACCCATCAGGAATTACGATTACATATTTCATTATTCTTTCTCGTCGGATGCCTACAAAACAACCGATTCGAGCCATTGATATTAAAAACGCGACGTCACCTGCAGTTACCACACACGGTGGTTAGTGCTTTTGAAGCTAAAACTGTATGTTATTTAGAGACGTCGCGGCCTNTACAACGTCCATCGGCCGCCTCACAACACAGCTTTTGACTAAACAAAACGTCCAAACCGCCATACTAGGTACGCCCCGAAAAAGCGTCAAGGCATTCCGGTGTGCCAATTTCAGTCACCTATGACACGCGGCAGACTTGTAAGTCAGAAGACCTGAAAGGTACATCCATGCTAGAGTCAGCACGATCATTTTTTGAATCGCTCCTAAACACACCTGGTCCTTCCGGTTATGAACAGGACGTCCAAAACGTTGTACGCGAATACGCCAGCACTTTTGCAGATGAAGTTTCGACAGATGTTCACGGTAATGTCACGATCGTCGTAAATCCGGATGCGACGCGGAGAATCATGCTCGCTGGTCACTGCGATCAAATCGGAATGATCGTATCNCACATCGACGACAACGGATTCATCTATGCACAAACCATCGGTGGTTGGGATCCTCAACAACTGATTGGTCAACGCATGATCATTTGGTCTGAAGCCGGACCGATAAACGCACTGATCAGTCGCAAGGCCATTCATCTCCTAACCGACCAGGAACGCAAACAGGTTGTAAAGCTNAAGGACATGTGGCTAGATATCGGTGCATCAAGTGGTGAAGAAGCCTCGGCGATGATCAATATCGGCGACCCAGTAACGCTTGAACTCGGAATAAGNGAGATGCAAGGCAATCTGGCAAANGCGCCGAAGATGGATAACAGCTGCGGCGTCTGGGTTGTAGTCGAAGCAATTCGCCGGGCAAAAGAACTCGATCCACAATGTGGAATTTATGCCGTGTCTACCGTCGCCGAAGAAATCGGACTACGCGGTGCACGTACGAGCGCATTTGGCATTAACCCCGATATTGGTGTCGCCGTCGACGTAACTCACTCCACCGACTGCCCAAGTGTCGATAAGAAGCAACTTGGTGACATTCGCCTCGGCAACGGCCCGGTCGTCTACCGTGGACCCAACATGAATCACAAGGTCGTCCGGCAGTTACTTGATCTGGCAACGACNCATAACATTCCCGTTCAACCTGCGGCGGTTGGTAGGGCAACGAGCAATGACGCAAATGCACTTCAGCTTAATCGTGCCGGAGTTGCCACCGGGCTTGTCAGCATACCGAATCGATACATGCACAGTGCGGTTGAAACGATTAGCCTCGACGACATTGATAACGCTGCTGAATTGCTCGGCCAGTTTTGCGCAAATGTCACCACCGATGAAGACTATACGCCTGCCTAGACTGAGTTCCGTCGCATGGTACATGAACTCCGGCTACAGCGTATAATGTAGATATCTCATCAACGACAATTCTCCCCAAGGCTGGAGTGCAAACCATGCCGGTGCAAATGGAACTATCGCGGATTATCATCAGCGACATTAACGACCACCAGGTTATTTACCTAAAAGAACTTGATGGTGACCGTCAGTTTCCGATTCTCATCGGTATCTTTGAAGCATCCAGCATTGACCGCCGGGTAAAGAACTACCCTGCTCCACGCCCGCTGACACACGATTTACTTGTCGATATCATCGGACAACTCGACGGAGAATTAGATAGTATCGTGATCACCGATCTGCANGAACACACCTACTTCGCCAAGTTACGTATACGCCGGGANGGTGAATTAATCGAAATCGATTCGAGGCCATCGGATGCCATTGCCGTGGCCGTAACCTGTGAGCCACACTTGCCCATCTATGTTGCTGAGCAAGTANTAGAAGAAGTCGGTGCCTAATCNTTGCACAGGCTTATATATAGGTNCGTGCCGATCAACTCAGGTTAACCAGCCTTAAGCGACTCAAGAGCCGTTGCTACTGAAGCTAATTCCGCCTTGAGTTTCTCGAGGCTTTCTTGCTCGCGAGCCACAACTTCTTCGGGCGCGCGTGACACGAAGTTNTCATTACCCAGCTTGCTTTCTTTGCCCTTGATCTGCCCCTGGATTTTCTCCATGAGCTTTTCATTGCGAGCGATTTCTGCATCGACATCAATAAAGTCTTTGAGATCGACAAACACCTCAAGATCATCAACCCGTACAGCGGCATTGGTAGNAGGTGGTTCAACCTCTGTGCCCCACTGCACACTCGAAGCATGCGCCATNGACTGGAAGAATGGCTCCATAGGNTGAAGTAGNGAAACAACATCGCCACTGCAGCTTACTGAGAATTCCAGTGGCTGGCGTGGTGCGATATTTTGACGACTTCGAATTTCACGTAATGCACCGAGCACTCCCTGGAATCTTGAAAATCGTTCTTCGATGACCGTATCAATNCTGGCTTCGTCAGGCAGCGGCCANGATGCAACCATGATCGANTCGCTCGCATCTTCGACCGTTGCAAGCCCGCGGACAGGNGCAACCGTCCCAAGAATCTGCCAGATTTCTTCTGTAATAAACGGAATGATGGGATGTAACAGCCTTAGAAGTTGATCGAGCGCATGGGCGATTACACGCTGTGCAACCCCTCTGGATGATTCGTCCTGAAATCGTGCCTTGGCCATTTCAACATAGAAGCTGCAAAACTCATCCCATGCAAAGTCGTAAAGCACACGNGCTGAGTCTGCATATTTGTAGGNTTCAAGCCCTTCNGTTACCTGTTGAGTCACACTATTGAGACGGCTGAGCAACCAACGATCTTCAAAGGCAAGTTCGTCATCCGTTACAGGTGCTGCCTCGTAGCCCTCCAGATTCATCATTACGAATCTGGCAGCGTTCCAGAGCTTGTTGCAGAAGTTTCGCGCAGTCTCAAACCGTTCGCTGACCACCGGTCCACGATCAAACGACATGTGCTCGTCGGTTCTCGCCCATTGAGTGCGGAAAGAGTCACCGCATTGTTTGCACTCGACGACCGGCAACTCACGGTTCTTCTTCGTCTGATCCATCAGTTGATTGCAGTGCGGACATTCAAACTGCACTGGCATCCTGACATCCTGAGTCTCTGTCGTCAGATGAGCCAAGCCGAATCGCAGTGCATCTGCACCGAATTTCTCGATCACATCAAGCGGGTCCACGCCGTTGCCCTTGGACTTACTCATGGTCTCGCCGTAACCGTCCAGAATCTTGGGATGGATAAACACTTCGCTAAACGGGATTTCACCCATATTGTTTAGTCCCATCAACACCATTCTGGCCACCCATAGCGTGATAATGTCGCGACTGGTGATCAANGTACTGGTCGGGTAGAACTTCTCCAACTCATCTGTTTTCTCAGGCCAGCCAAGCGTGCTGTGCGGCCAAAGTGCACTGCTAAACCAGGTATCCAGCACGTCCTCTTCCCTGATAAAACCTGCCGATTCAAGTGCATTTGCAAGCACTACATCATCGTTGTCAAAGCACACGTGGATCACTGCAAATGCAATTTCGTCACCTTCTTCAGTAACGACNCGTGCTTGTTCATTTAACTCTGCGGTGTATTCCACCTGATGTGATAGCCGCGTGGNGTCGCCACCGACTGTGGATTCAAGCTGACTGAGGCGATCATCCAGGTCTTGTTGATCAGAACAACTTGCCGACCAGATTGGAATTTGATGACCCCACCACAACTGACGACTGACTGGCCAGTCGCGTTTTTCACCGAGCCAATCCAGGTATCCCTTGNTGTACCGTTCAGGGAATATCTGTACACGNCCGTCACTCACTGCGTCCATCGCCGTTTGCGCCAATTCGTCCATCTTGACAAACCACTGATCNGTCAGCATNGGTTCAATCGGCGTCTTACTGCGGTCAGAATGTGCCAGATCGATTTCCCGGTCTTCCACTTCGATAAGTAAACCCTGTGAATCCAAATCAGCAACGACTCGTTGTCGCGCTGCCTTGATATCCAGCCCCGTATAAGGACCAGCACTGCCGTTTAGCGTGCCATCCAAATTTAGGATATTTATCATCGGTAGATTCTGACGCTTACCTACCTCATAGTCATTAGGATCATGTGCAGGAGTAATCTTCACACAACCACTTCCCAATTCCGGTTTTGCCCAACTGTCAGCCACAAGTTCAAGCTCGCGATTCAGCAGCGGCAACAGCAGTTTCCTTCCATCACTTGCCATATCGCGAAGTAATTCAAGGCCAGGCAACATCGTTTCAACACGCTCATTGATGTCGTCGATTTGAGACTGAATTACTTCCTTATCTTTTTCTCCGACAGCCTGAATTTTTTCAGTTAACTCCGCCAACACCTTTTCCATCGCGGACCGCGGATCCGGATGAACCGCCACGGCAGTATCCCCCAACATCGTCTCAGGTCTGGTGGTGGCAACTGTTACGAATTCCGGTTCACCTGGTTTCGGATCGATGACACTGTACTTAAAGTGCCAGAAATGACCTTCGACAACTTCGTGGAATACTTCATCATCACTGACTGCGGTCTGTAGAAACGTATCCCAATTCACCAAACGCTTTCCACGATAAATCAGTCCTTTTTGAAACAGATCAAAAAAGGTCGTTCGCACCGCCTGGGCACAGATCGGGTCTAGCGTAAATCGAACACGATCCCAGTCACATGATGAGCCCATCGTCTGTAATTGAGTCAGGATCCTTTTTTCATATTGGTCCTTCCACTCCCAAATACGATCAACGAGAGCTTCGCGTCCGAGATCATGACGTGTCTTACCTTCTTCCTCTTTTAATCGACGCTCGACAACCGCCTGCGTGGCGATTCCTGCATGATCAGTACCAGGCATCCACAACGCCTCGAAACCCTGCATGCGTTTCATGCGGATTTGCACATCCTGCAACGTATTGTTCAACGCATGACCAAGGTGAAGTGCACCTGTTACGTTGGGCGGCGGAATAACAATGGTATAAGGATCTTTTTCGCTATTTGGATCCGCGTGAAACCGTCTATCTGATTTCCACTGCTGAAAGATCTCTGCTTGCCGATTACCAAAGTCAAAATTTTTGGGAAATGAATCTGCTGAAAAGTCTTGCATCGATTGCTTATTTCTATTGTCAAACGCCTTACGATCCGCAGCGAACAGGCACTCTGCCATGTGCGCGATCATGCACGCTCATACGTACTATGTCCTACGAAGTTACGCCGTCCTTATACAGTTTGTACTCAAAACCGTCCACCAGCGCCAGCCAACTTGCTTCGATGATGTTCTCACTAACACCAACCGTTCCCCAACGATCCGTGGCATCAGCAAAATCCACAAAGACCCGAATTCTTGCTGCGGTGCCTGCTTCGGAATTCACCACACGTACCTTGTAGTCTACAAGTCGCATATCTCCAAGTTGCGGATACGTTTCATTCAGTGCTTTGCGTAAGGCAGCATCCAGTGCATTTACCGGTCCGTCTCCTTCGGCAACCTGGTGAAACACCTGATCGTCGACAATTAGTTTAACCGTGGCTTCGTTCTCCACTTCATGTTTATCCAGATCGGTCGGTTCCCACGCAACAACCTCAACGTGGTACTTCTCACGCTCAAAGTGCCGGACAAACGTTCCGGCACACCGCTGAACTAATAACTCGAAGGACGCCTTCGCAGCTTCAAATTGATAGCCTTGGTTTTCGAGCCTGACGATTTCGGCTAACACATTTTTCATCAATTCCGAATCACCGTCGATTCCCTGCTCCGCCGTGAGCGCCTGAATGTTGCTTCGTCCGGACAATTCACTAATCAGAATACGACGCTCGTTGCCAACTAATTCCGGTGCAATGTGTTCATAGGAATCAGTTGCACGTGCGACAGCGTGAGCGTGCATGCCACCTTTATGCGCAAAAGCACTACGACCAACAAACGGTTGTCCACGATTGAGCCGCATGTTAGCCGTTTCGAATACGAACCGTGACAACTCCGTCATATGCCCGACGCCGAGACCGTTCAGCACTGAGCAATCATCTTTTTTTAGCTCGAGATTACAGATAACGCTGATCAGATTCGCATTTCCACATCGTTCTCCGATGCCATTGATTGTGCCCTGCACCTGAACAGCTCCGGCTTCCACCGCCGCAAGCGAATTCGCGACAGCTAGCTCGCAATCATTATGACAGTGGATCCCGACTTTGACGTCGAATTGAGCCACTGCTTCACTCGCCTCCTTGGTCAACTGAGTGATTTCGTTGGTTAATGAGCCGCCGTTGGTATCGCAAAGCACGATTAGCGAAGCACCGGCTTCAGCGGCACAGAGAATTGTT
Organism: Rhodopirellula sp.; assembly: GCA_002714565.1. Classification (GTDB taxonomy): domain Bacteria; phylum Planctomycetota; class Planctomycetia; order Pirellulales; family Pirellulaceae; genus UBA11883. The sequence continues at coordinate 31,768 of PAXU01000021.1, read as the reverse complement.
TGGCGGGCATATTCCGGATTGGCTTTCCACCCGTCAAAGAAATGTTCCGCGTCATAAATTACTTCACGGCCCGCCTCCACGATGTGTTCGACACTATCAGAAATCATCGCGAGGTTTTCTTCCAGTGATACACGTAACACGTCAGTAACGTGAAAGTCCCAGGTCTTGCCAACCACCGTGCATACAGGTGCTTGGCTTTCTACTAACGCCTGAATTCCCGGGTCTTCAGCAGCAGTCATGCCACGACGCCGCGTCATACCGAATGCGCAGATTTTTGCGTGCTTTAAATCAAGTTCACGCACACGCTGGAAAAACTGCACGTCCTTCTCGTTACTAAGCGGATAACCACCTTCGATATAGTCGACACCGACCTCGTCCAGTCGCTGTGCGATGGCAAGCTTATCTGCAAGCGATAAGCTCACACCTTCGGCCTGTGTACCGTCTCGTAAAGTCGTATCGTAAATCTGGATTGAACGCATCGGTTCTCACAGTTAAATGAACTTGATTTGTGCGGCGCAATTCCATTGGAATCGGTTCAAATAAAAAAGCCCTGAAATCCATCGGACCTCAGGGCTCTTGATGTACGGTTTCAAGCTTTCCCTAATTCCGCCGATGGTCGTGACTAATCACCACAGCATTTGGCATGCAGCCAGCAATTGCGCTGGCCTGAATAATATCGATGCTGATTATTGAAATCGCTGCCATGGGCTATAAGCAGTTGTAACGAGGTTTTTAGAGAAAGTGGCCTGTGGCCATGTACAGGTCACGATAAGAACGAATGTTAAGGCTGTCAACGGCCAATACGCTGCGTAGCGAAAGGTAAGATTCTATAGCCTGATCTTCACCACTGCTTTATGCACTTCGTTTTCGCAACCTAACGGGGCATGGGCATCCTGCGGCAGGAATATCGTAAAGGCACCGGCTGGAACCTTGCACCAAGTCTCCGGCCGATCATAGAAAAACACAAGATCTTTCTCATCGCTATAGGGTTCACGTGGCCGCGTGCATTCGGTGATCGGCCGCCAACCAATTTGATCAACGCCTGCAATTACAAATTGAATGTCCAGATACTTGCGGTGTGCTTCAAGCATCGCCTGCTCCCGACCAACACCCGGCCCGCGAGCAATCAAGGCAAATACACGGTCGCCATCTATGGCGTGCCTGCCATCTTCAAGTGCGGCTAAGTCGGTACGTTTCAGGAAGTCGAATCCAGCGTCCAGTCCCGGCACCATGCCACGATAAAACTGCTGGTGATCAATCAGGTCGAGAATCATTTTGAGTATTACTACCAGGTGTCGATTTCTGAATCTTCATCGTTTTGTTTCCAGAGGTCTTCCTCTGTCAACGATGCGTCAGCATCATACTCATCCTGCTCCTCTGCGTCATCATCAGAGTCCATTTCCTCTGAGCCAGTTGAAATGAGCTCATCATCTTCCTCGCCGGTTTCGTCATCGTCGAGAACATCTGTCACGACGCTCAACTCTGATTCGGTTGAGACAGACTCATTGGTCAACCCCTCTGAATCCGATAAATCTTCATCACTCACAGCAACGCTGAACTGTTCATCCCAATCGTCTGCTCCCCATTCATCTTCAGCCCAAGCAGATTCATCATCCAAAGTTTCCGAGTCGGCAGCCATAGACTCTGATCGATTGGCCGCCGTAATCACTTTGATCGACTCTCCATCCGGATCCGGATCATCTTCATTAACAACAGCAACCACTTCACGTCGACGCCGCACTAGCTTACGTGGTCCGCGTTTACCCGCAGGGCTATCATGCCGCGTGTCGTTCCCGCCATCCGAATTATCCGTTGGGTCATCACTGGCCGGAGTAAAATCGATCGCCGCATCATCGTCCGGGGAACGACCGGAAGTACGATCATCAGAGTCCTCNTCATTGAGGTCTTCCTCATCGTCGTCGTGGTCGTTCCACGATGCAGTTTCATCATCGGCGGAATCGTACAAATCCTGGTCGTCATCTTCATCTTCGTCACCAAAGAGATCAGCAGCCGAGTACTTCCCAGCTTCCACACCATTGGCTTCGGCCATGGCCTGCATTTCCTGCCATTGATCCATCGTGACGATTACTTCTCTTGCCTGACTTCCGTTATAGTCACCGACGATTCCATCCTCTGCCATATAGTCGATCAGGCGTGCTCCGCGACCATATCCGATTCCAAGTGTTCGCTGAAGTAATGACACACTACCGCGGCCTTCGCGAATGACAATTTCTATGGCTGCGTCGTAAAGCTCATCGTTCTTACGCGCGGCACCNGGCAAAGCGGAATCGCCGTCACGCTCAACCTTGATATGAACGAGTTCTTCCACGAAGTTTTGTTTGCATTTACTGACTTCATCAACGACGCCATTGATCTCTTCGTCACCAAGGAANGTACCTTGTCCACGGATGATGGTACTCGTTCCGGGCCACAATACGAGCATGTCACCATTACCGAGAAGCTTTTCTGCACCCATTTCGTCAAGCACAACACGGCTATCGGTACGACTGGCAACCTGGAACGCAATACGTGCCGGCAAGTTTGATTTAATTAAACCTGTGATCACATCAACCGTTGGTTTTTGGGTTGCCANGATCAGATGAATACCAACAGCACGACTCTTCTGAGCCAAACGTATAATGTGTTGTTCNACGTCTTTTCCAGCAGTCATCATCAAGTCGGCAAGTTCATCTGCCACAATCACGATGTAGGGCATATACGTCGGCGTATCGTCTTCGAATGCCGGGCCAAGTCGTTCGCGAATCTTTTCTTCGGAAAGATCATTGAAGCTGGAAATATGGCGAACACCAGCTTTTGCCAGAATCTTATACCGCTGTTCCATCTTCTCCACGGCCCATGCGAGAATTGCCTCTGCCTTTTTCATGTCGGTCACAACCGGATGCATTAAGTGTGGCAATCGACCGTACACACTCAATTCAACCATCTTTGGATCGATCATCAACATGCGCACTTCGTCTGGTCGTCGTGCCATCAGAATAGACGTCACAATGGAATGAAGACATACGCTTTTACCGCTGCCGGTACGACCGGCAATCAACAAGTGCGGCATTTTACAGAGATCAACAGCTAGCGGATTTCCGGATACATCTTTACCAAGAAAAACCGGTATTTGCATCTTCTTAGAACTGGACGTGGAATCTTCAATCACTTCCCGCATACGGACAAGCTGCTGCGATTTGTTGGGAACTTCGATACCGACAGTGTTCTTACCTGGGATAGGAGCAACAATTCGCACGCTTGGTACACGAAGCGCGATTGCCAGATCATCTGCGAGGCCAGTGATTTTTGACAGTCTCAGGCCTGCTTCCAGTTCCACTTCATACTGAGCGATCACCGGGCCCGTCTCAATTTCCACAACACGAATATTAAATCCGAAATCGGCAAAGGTCTTTTCCAGAATCTTCGCGTTGCGACGCACTTCCTTGGCTTGCTCGTCAAAGTTGATATGTTCACTGGGTAATAGTAAATCCAGGCTTGGTATTTCGTAATCGGCGAATGCATCATCCGTCTGTTCATTGATGCTTTCAATCAATGCCGTTTGACCTTCTTCCTGATCGTCTTTCGTCTGCGAAGACCTTCGTTTAATTCGTGGCTCGCCTTTCTTCAGTTTGCCGGCCATACGTTTCAGACGCGACAGTCTGGTTGGTTCCTCTACCAATTCCACGTCGTCCGACTCGTCTGGATCTTGCAAATCATCAGCATCGAGTTCGCAATCTAAATCATCAGGCCAGTCATCGGAATCGCCGTCGTCACTTACCTCGTGGCCGCTGATACGCACCGCGAGACGATCGTCGCGAGCAATGGTATCTGCTTCTTCGGTTGAGTCTTCGTCTTCCCAGTGGTCGCTTTCTTCCGTGATTTCATCTTCATCCTCATCGTCGTCATACGCTTCAGTGTGATTTGTTTCGGTTTCATCCCAGCGATCTTCAGTCCAACGAGCTTCATCCGATTTAGCTGGTGCAGGTACTCCTGCTGCCGCCGTTGCTATCGTGGGATTGGATGACGATCCTGCTTCAGTAGTCAGATACCTGGCAACGCGTGTGGTACCTCGCATAAAACATTGAGAAATGGCAACCATTACGCGTAAAGCAACGTAGTCCGTTGCAAGCATCAGGCCTCCGAAGAAAAGGCAGATTGCCAGTAACAAGCCGCCGGTGACAGCAAACGATGCTTCAAGCACCTGACGGAAAATAATTCCAAGAAGGCCACCAGAACCATAAATCGGTCCGGGACTAAGCAATGGCATAACCAGTGCAACAAATGATGTGAATCCAATGAGTGACAACAACCATCCGGCAAGACGAACTGGGAATCCTTCCATGCTTCGCCCTTGAAATACAAGGAAGGAAACAACGCCCAGCGAAACAGTTATGAAATAGGCACCGAAACCAAACAAGGTAAAGGATATATCCGCAAACATCGCACCCCACCTGCCACATGCGTTTTGAACAACGCTTGCCTGTGGGTATACCAGTATGTCCGGCTGATATAGCTGATCCAGTGGAACAACCAGGCTCTCAATGGGATCATCGTTGTGATAGGTGACCAGCGCAATAGCCAAGAATACCGTAAAGGCAGCCAGCCCAAGAGCTATAAGGTCACGCTTAAGATTTCGGTCTTCGAACATAATGCTCGCTGTGAATGGGGACAAATTCAAAGATACGAGCTCATGCCGTACCACTGTCCAGCATCCATGCCAATTTCGAAAACCCGGCTTCTTGCCGTGTTTGAGGGGGATTGCATGCACAAAGCATGTGCTTGACCGGGCAATCCGTTGCCTAGACTGCTATCAATTCCATAAGTCGCAGTCCGAACCAGCAGCGCACCGAAGTACGCATCCGTCTCAATTCTTCGACCTAATCATCGATGAGAATCCGCCATTCATTTACATTTAGCCAATTAATCTCTCATGCTGGCGAGAGATCCGTGCGTAATCGACACAAATGATACAACCGGCCGAAAACAGCCGTCACACTATTCCCGCATCCTATAGCGCGGCAATTACCTTCTCAGCTGCCTGAATCGTGTGATCTATATCTTGCTGTGTATGTGCGGCTGAAACAAAGAGTGCTTCATACTGGCTGCACGGCATATAGACTCCGTTTTCGATCATTCCCCAAAAGTAGCTTGAGAATCGCTTGGTATCACATTCTGCGGCTTGATCCCAGGACTTCACCGGACCGAAATGGAAGAACAGTGTGAGCATGCTACCGACGCGTTGTACACAGTGCTCGACACCAGCTGACTCTGCTGCAGCGGCCAGCCCGTCACCTAAACGCGACGCAAGCTGGTCGATCTTTTCGTAGGGTGATTCATCGCGAAGTGCCTTTAAGGTCGCAATACCCGCAGCGGTAGCAATTGGATTTCCGCTAAGTGTGCCCGCCTGAAATACCTGACCAGCAGGTAGTACATGATCCATTATGTCGGCTCGACCTGCGTAAGCACCGATGGGCAATCCGCCACCAACTATCTTGCCCATAGTCGTAATGTCAGGGGAAACACCATAGATTTGCTGAGCACCACCAATGCTGACCCGAAATCCGGTCATCACTTCATCGAGGATCATCAGGCTTCCATGCTGTGACGTCACATCTCTCACGGCTTGCATGAAGTCGGCATCTGCAGGAACGCATCCCATGTTTCCCACGACCGGCTCCATAATAACGGCGGCAATTCTCGAGCCATGCTCATTAAATGCTGCGACCAATCCGTCAACATCGTTGTAATTCAGGATGAGTGTATCTTTGCTCGTACCCGCTGTGACACCCGGCGAATTTGGGACACCCAATGTTGCAGCGGATGAACCTGCAGCAACAAGCAAACTATCAACGTGTCCGTGGTAATTCCCTGAGAATTTCACGACTACGTCGCGTCCGGTGAAGCCACGGGCTAATCGTATTGCACTCATCGTTGCTTCGGTTCCGGAATTCACCAGCCTTACTTTTTCCACTGATGGAACCAAGTCAATGATCAACTGAGCCAATTCGTTTTCTGCGGCCGTCGGTGCACCAAAACTAGTGCCGTTTTCCATCGCCACGCGCAGTGCTTCGAGTACACCTGGATGCTTATGGCCGAGAATCATCGGTCCCCATGAACCGATGTAGTCGATGAGCTTATTTCCGTCGACGTCATAGAGATATGCACCCTCGCCACGTTCCATGATCAGCGGTGTGCCACCCACGCTACCAAACGCTCTCGCCGGACTATTCACGCCACCTGGCATTAGGGATTGAGCGGTTTCAAATATTGACTTGCTTTGAGAAAAATCCATATCGTTTCACTTGGAAGAAGAAATGATGTGTATTGATTAAGTAGTTATTCCACAGTTGGTCATAGATGACCAGATATCCAATTAAAACGAGCGTGGATTAACAGCTTGAAAGTTGTTCGGCGAGTTCCATGGCCCAATAGGTAAGAATAATTTCCGCGCCGGCACGACGGATCGCGGTCATGGTCTCCATTACGACTTGTTGCTCATCGAGCCAACCCGATGCTGCTGCGGCTTTAATCATGCTGTATTCACCGGAGACATTGTAGGCGGCCAATGGAACGCCGGGAAAAGTCTGGTTAACCCGAGTGATAATATCCAAATATGCCAGTGCCGGCTTAACCATGATCATGTCGGCACCTTCCTGCAGATCCAGCTCCACTTCTCGCAACGCCTGAGCAGCGGCTGAAGCCGGGTCCATTTGATATGTCTTGCGATCACCTGAATGAGGTGCACTCTCCGCAGCGTCGCGAAACGGTCCGTAGTAGGCACTTGAGTACTTCGCGGCATAACTCATGATCGGAGTGTCCTGAAAACCACCACCATCAAGCGCTGATCGAATGGCACCAACCATTCCATCCATCATGCCACTTGGCGCTATGAGGTCAGCACCGGCCTGAACATGGCTCACAGCCTGAGCCCCGAGGCCCGGTAACGTCAGATCATTATCAACGGTCACTTGACCATTTGATTCAGTCAGAATGCCACAATGGCCGTGGTCGGTGTATTCGCAAAAGCACAAGTCGGTGATTACCAGCAAATTCGGGGTATCAGACTTAATAGCCCGGATCGCTTCCTGAACGATTCCGTTGTCATGGGAAGCTACTGCTCCTTCCGGATCCTTCGAATTCGGTATTCCAAAGAGGATCACACCACCGACACCAAGTGAATCTGCTTTTTGTGTTTCCTGAAGCAGTTGGTCAACAGAGAGCTGAAATTGGCCAGGCATGGAGGATATGGGTTGCCTGATTCCTTCACCACTTCTGACAAACAACGGCATGATGAAATTGGACGGCCGCAAATGTGTCTGCTGCACCAATCGACGTACCGCCGGATTCATACGTAAACGGCGCATTCTCTGGATTGGAAATTCACTCATGCTTGTTTTCCCGAACTAATCGATGCAATGCTCATCTGTTGAGGGAATGATGATCTACACTTTGGATTTATTTCGCTCATTCATTAAACGTGCGTCTAAGTGTATTATGCTTTGCAATTGGCAAAGAGAGAGTACCTTTTTACGTTCGATTTTTCTGATACCACCTGTTACTTCATTGCTAACCCGCATGCTCGGAATCCTCAATTTAAACAAACCACCTGGTATGTCGTCGCGAGACGCAGTTAATGCCGTTGTACGCTGCACCGGACGCAAGATTAAGGTTGGCCACGCTGGAACACTCGACCCCATAGCCCAGGGTGTGTTGATAGTCTTAATTGGAAAAGCTACACGTCTCGCAGACTTTGTACATCACTACCCAAAGTCATACAGCGGTACGTTTAGAATTGGTTACCAGAGCAATACGGATGATTCTGAGGGTGAAGTAGTCCAAATCGAAGACGCGCCAGAAATTACACTTGGCGACCTGCAAGATGCATGTAGCGCATTTATTGGTGAAATTCAGCAAGTACCACCACGGTTTTCCGCTGTGAAGATCAATGGCAAACGCGCCTATAAGCTCGCGCGCCGCGGCGAGGCCGTAGATATTCCACCTCGACAAGTTACGATTCACAATCTTGAAGTGAGTCGGTACAGCGATCCTGAATTCGATCTGGAGATGACCTGTAGCACAGGTACTTACGTACGCTCCGTCGGTAGAGATCTGGCGCGGAACCTCGGCTCACAGGCAATCATGACTGACCTAACACGATCGTCGATCGGGCCATTTGGAATCTCTGATTCGATATCTGTTGAAGAGCTCAAGAAACTCGACGCGAATTCCCTTGAACAAAAATTACTCTCGCCGTTTATGGCTATTTCCGATGCGCCCGTTATCAAGCTCAATTCGGAACTTGTCAAAATGATCTGCAACGGCCGATTCATCGATGATCCAAACGGTGGCGAACAAACCTGGCTCGGATGCACGGATGAATCAGGTAATCCAATTGCCATACTTAAACGCACAGATGACGGTCAATTGAGACCCAAAGTTGTGTTAAGACCTGACGTGTAACCCCAGACTCACTTTCCAATACAGAACTGGCCAAAAATCTGGTCAAGGATGTCATCGGTATAGACGACGCCAATGATTTGGCCCAATTGGTCAAGGGCAAGACGCAGGTCAGCTGCCACTAACTCTTCGCCGAGATTGTTCTGTGCGACGGACAATGCCTGCTCGATAGATTCCACTGCCTGAGCCAGACAGTCTCTGCAGCGAGATGATGTGCTAAACAGAAATTCACCTTGATGTGAGTATTCCTCAAGACGCTCTGCAACCAATGCAAGCAGTGCTTCATTGCCTTCACCGGAAACGCTACTTGTAATTACATCGATACCCACAATCGTCTCGCTTGGGGTGGTCACAAGATCACTCTTGGTACCAACTGAAATGCTTGGAATACATGGCGTATCGGACACATCCAGAGCACTCAAACCCGAATCCATAGAGCTTAAGTCCCTACAAGCTAGAATCAGATGAGCACCGCTTGTTTGCTTTGCCGTATGCAACTGAGCGCTATTTCTAACGACTGATGGCGTCCCATCAGCCGGAATGGATTCGACACCTGCCGTATCGACCAATTCACATGGAAATCCAGCGATATTGACGGCCTTCTTGATATAGTCGCGAGTCGTCCCAGCTTCTTCTGAGACGATTGCAATATCATCACCGGCAATAGCGTTCATGAGACTACTTTTACCTGCATTGGGTAAACCGGTTAGTACAATCTGATACGCTTCGGTTTGAGTCGTACGGCTTTGCATTTGCCCGAGCGTCTCTGACAACTGTCTTGCGATACCATTAAGCCGATTCTGTAATTCATCCGAGGAAATGAACTCAATGTCTTCTTCCACAAAATCCAGCCCGGCTTCCAAATGCGCAAGCAAATGAATCAATTCATCTCTCAAAACGTTGAGTGTTGACGACAAACCACCGGCAAGTTGGCTAAGTGCATTTTTCAGTTGTTTGTCATTATCCGCATCGATAACACCCAGCACTGCCTCAGCCTGAGGCAAATCAATTCTGCCGGCAAGAAATGCACGCATAGTGAATTCCCCCGATTGCGCGATGCGAGCATTGTGTTCACAAAGTCGGCCAAGCACATCGTCAAGCAGCGGCCGTGAACCATTCATATGGATTTCAACGGACGGCTGCTTTGTGTAACTGCGCGTGCTCGGCCAAATATAGGCATCCGCTTGAATCGAGCGATTTCCTTCCAAGGCGATTTCAATTGACACGACGCAGGATTGGCTCGGGATCTCAAAAGGCCTACAGATAGCGGCAAGACTTGAGAGAGATTCCGGTCCGCTAAGCCGAATGATGCCACGTGCTGCAATACCAGGAGCACTCGCTATGGCACAAATGGTATCGTCGTCGACGTAAACCACGAAAATACTCCGTACTGAACATGAACACTCAGGATCACATGCGGCGACGCTGAGGTTTACTCTTGCGTTGATTTTCCTGCATCATCTGCAGTCTGCGGTCGCGGCGTTCAGCATCAGTTAAACTGCTTAAATCATCACCGCCGTCGCCATCACCATCCCCGATTGACTTAAAGTCCTTTGGTGGCTCGGGCTTCGGTATGAGTTTCCGCTCTGCAATACTCCAGGTACTCGATGCAATGAAGTAAATGCACAAACCGCTGGGAACTCGATAGAACAGGAAGCCCATGAATATAAACATGAATTTCATAATTCGCTGTTGCATGCGTTGCTCAGGATTTTGAGCTGGCGGAGTGAATAATTTCTGCTGAACAATAAAGAGCACGATGACGATGATAGGCAACAGATTGAAATATGGTCCGAGGAATCCACCTCTCGCACTCATCGGCACCCAACTGCCCTCCCAACTCATGAACATGTCGGGACCTGACAGGTTGGAACACCATTTGGTCGATCCGAGCAGTGCACGTTGCCTCAGGTCGACATCAAGCTGGATCGACCGGTAGAGCCCAATAAAAATTGGAAGTTGCAAAAACATGAGTAGGCAGCTGCCAAACGGGTTGTAGTTATACTTCCGAAACAGAGCTTGTTGAGCTGCCATCCGTTTCTTGGGATCCTCTTTGTACTGCTTGGCGATCTTGTTTAGCTCGGGGCTGATAATCTGCATCATCTGAGCGCTCTTGGTTGCCTTGCGACTGACCGGCAGCATTGCAACACGCACCAGAATCGTAAGGAACAGGATGGCAACGCCGTAGTTTCCAACCACACCGAAAAAGATTCGCAATAGCCCGGACAACGGACGTGCAATCCAGCCAAACCAACCGTAATCGAGTACGCGATCGATCGCGTACGCTTCCAAAACATCCTGACTCTTCGGCCCCACAAACAGCGTGTATTCGACCCGCTCCGCTTCACGCGGCTTAATCTCGATCAGAGGCGACTCGGTGAAGAAGGTTGTATTGAGTGTTTTGACATCGCCCTTGGCAAGCGTATTTATCTGTTCGGCGGGAATCGTTGCCGCCTCGGACACTTCGACAAATCTGCCGACCTCACCTGGCTTTCCTGCAATCAGGGCTGATGCGAAATACTGAGAGTCCACGGACATGAACCGAACACGTTGAATCCCTTCCAATTCTTTGTCCAACACGCTGAAGAAATACGGCGAACTGGTATCGGCAGCATCTCCGTGAATTTCCGGCGCCGAGCGATAATCAAATTTGCCTTCAACAGACCAATACACGTCGCGCGTCTTCGTACTGCTGTACCACCAACCTTCTGTCGTCAGATTATTTGGACCGTCCAGACGATACTTGAGAAACTGGCTGGCCTCTTCACTGATGTTATTAATCTGAACGGCAACGCCCAGATGGTAGTTTGTAGTAGCACGACCGTCGCTGCCATCAACGGAAGTCTTCGGTAACGTGAACGTCTTTAGTACTTCGAGGTCCGTAACCAGATCATCGTGAGCAGCGGCAGGCAACGCAAAGCTAAAGGTAACAGACTGATCATCTACTTCTTTCACGTTCCAGTTACCTTCACGCATGGACGGTAGAGATCCAAGTTCCGTCCGATTGGGTAAATACCCTTCCTTGCCCAATTGGATTATTGAGAAAAGCATTGAGTTCTGGCTCGGACGCGACTTCATATCATCCGGATCCGGATCAATTACTTCCAGTGGCCTGCCGGTCAACTCAGCCGTCAGTGTCTGCTGTGATGATTCATCACCCGTTGTTCGTGTGACTTCGATATTGATACTCGACTCGGGTACCGTATCCTCTAACGCACTTTGGAAGGACTCGATATCGGTAATTGAAGCATCACCTAGCTTTGTAATGATGTCACCAACCTGCATCCCTGCAAGCGCCGCAGGAGTTCCTGGTGCAACGGCCTGGACTTTGACACCGTCGTCAGATTCAATCGGTGCAAGGTAGCCAAGATACCCGTACTTATGCTCAAGCACGCCAAACCGAAATGACCCATCTTCATTTCTCTCGGTCAGTTCAACACGATCAATGGATCCACCCCGATTGGTCAGGTAAACAACCAGGTTTGTCGATGCGTTTGGATCATGCGTACCAAGCACAACGTATTGACCCGCGACTTTTTCAAGCTCAACGCTGGACGTTCCTGAATCTTCAGGTTGTGTGTCCGTCTGTTCAGCGTTTACCTGATCATCAATGGATTCCAGCTGTGCTTGGTTTTGCTGCTGCTCTCTTACCGGCGGTGGGAACAACTTCGTCCACACGACGAGAATCATGAATGAAATCACGACAAACAGAATGATGCGTCTGACTTCCACGTGGACATTGCCTTACTGTAACAGGGGTGTATTGCTTCGCGGGAAACTTCCATTCTTACTAACAGTGGACAAGCTGTATAGTGACGAGAATCGATCAAGTCAGGATTGCCATTGAATGGTCAATCGAAGTACAAGCCGATTTATTACCCGAGTTTCTCTTCTGCAGCGCTTNGTCGGTAATAACGAGGCAATAGTGCAAACGCTGATGATAGCTCTGCACTTACTTCGTGTGCGTCTTCCTTCGCAATCTGCACTAATTCCGGCTGTAAGGCCAGCATGCCCACCCATTGAGCCGATGGCATATTACAGTCTTCCACCACGGCAGCACCGGTATCGCTCCAAGACACGGCATCTAGCATTGATGGATCCTGATTGTTTAGCTTCCTCAACAAATCACCAGCGACAAATACCTCTTTATTAATGCCAGCAAGCCACGCTTCAATTGCGACTGTTTTGATCTGGTCGTTTCTCGACAGGCCGCCTATTTCGCAGTATTCATACTGTCCGAGAAAAACCTCACGTCGTTGAGCATCCATCACACAGTCGATACGATCCGGCCTTTCAGCAGATCCTCGCACAACACCCAACGCCATCGCATCGAGGGTATTCACTCCAACAACATCGATACCCAGAGAATAAGCCAAGACCTTTGCTGTAGTGATTCCTACTCTCAACCCTGTGAAAGAGCCAGGCCCCTGAGCTACAGCAATCCCGTCAATATTTGACATGGATTTACCGTGTTGCTTAAGAAGCGTTTGTATGCCAGGTGCAAGCGACTGGGCACTTCTGCACGATGTATCTAGTGATTCGCACGATAGTAATTCACAATCATCGAACAAAGCGATGCTGCCGTGAAATGAAGTCGTCTCGATCGATAGTAATGTGCTCACACCTCAAATAGACAAGAGCTTTGCGATACCAGCAAGGCCGCTAATCCTCAGATTTCGCTGATCGCCATAGAATTCAAAACCTCTGCACGCATAGACATTAATTTATACGACCNAAGGCAATCTTGACCGCAATTGTACAGNCACCTAGACTCACAGTTTGGGTTCACTAAGTCTCCCTCAAACCGTATCCACACACAGGTTTCAAGGTACATCGATCGTGCAACGAGCGCTCATCAGCGACATTCACGGGAATTTTGAAGCACTCACCGTAGTGCTGCAAGATATTCGCGAGCGCGGAATTACAAAAATCTTCTGTCTTGGCGACATTATCGGGTACGGCCCGAATCCACGAGAGTGTCTCGATAAAGTTCAGCAATTATGTGACGTCACCATCTTAGGCAACCATGATGAAGCCGCCCTGTTCGACCCGGACGGATTTAATCCGGTAGCTCTGCGTGCGATTTACTGGACGCGCGATGAACTGGAGAAAAAGGTTGGCAATGTTTCAAGTTCACATGATCGCTGGGACTTTCTTGGTTCCCTTCCGCGGTTTCACTCGGAAGGACAGTTTAAATTTGTACACGGAAGTGCTCGTGAACCTACCAACGAATACGTTTTTCCAGAGGATGTTTATAACCAGAACAAGATGAATACCATCTTTGGACTGGTTGATCAGTACTGCTTTCAGGGTCACACACATATTCCTGGCGTATTTACAGCAGATCTGGACTTTATCGCGCCGGATGAATGTGACTATCAATTCCAGTTAGGGCCAGAAAAGGCACTGATCAATGTGGGCAGTGTTGGCCAACCGAGAGATGAAGATCCACGTGCGTGCTATACGGTATTGGATGATGAAACAATGACGGTTTCCTTTCATCGACTCGCATACCCCTTCGACGAAACGGCCGCAAAGATCTACAATATTGCAGATCTACACAACTCACTTGGTGATCGAATTAAGGCCGGCCGCTAAATCAAGCCAGTCAGGCCTGCATTTATCCAATAGGATTTGTCTACGTTGAAACGGGCTGTGATAAGTGATATCCACGGGAATCTCACCGCGTTAAAGGTGGTACTGGAAGATATACGCGATCGAGGCATCGAACAGGTCTATTGTCTTGGCGACGTTGTTGGCTATGGCCCGAATCCTCGGGAGTGTATTGACCTGGTTATGGACTTCGACCTCTGTATTCTTGGCAATCATGACCAAGCGGCACTATTCGACCCTGAAGGATTCAGCAGTACGGCAGAGAAAGCCATCTTCTGGACCCGTGAACAACTGGAGTCGCGTTCAGAGCAAGACTCGATCGAAGACCAGCAGCGTCGCTGGAGCTACCTGTGTGAACTACCACGCACCCACCACGAAGGTGATCACCTGTACGTCCATGGAAGTGCACGCAGTCCGGTAAATGAATACGTGTTTCCTGAAGATGTATACAATCGCAACAAAATTGAACGAATTTTCAGCATGATTCCAAAATACTGCTTCCAGGGACACACCCATGTACCCGGCGTATTTACGGAGTCCTTTCAATTCCTGTCACCACAGGAATTGAATTTCAAGTACGCGNTTGGCGACCAAAAAGCAATGGTCAACGTGGGCAGTGTNGGCCAACCACGCGACGGNGATCCGCGAAGCTGTTATGTCATCATTGAAGATGACACCCTGCAATTCGTGCGAATTGAATATCCTATCCAGGAAGTNGTATCCCAAATCTACGCAATTNAAGATCTGGANAATTTCCTTGGCGATCGACTGCTTGAAGGCAAATAGTCGTAGCCTCTTTCCTGNTCATCTACACATGTAATTTAAACATGTCNTTTAGCCGTGTANTTGAGNCTCAAAGTCATGNGCCGACAAGTGATGGGCTGACAAAGAACACCGACTTGNGTACAGGCACAAAAATAGCCATGTGTCAGGCTATGCATGACACATGGCTATCATCNTGTTTCGCGTCACGAGTTTCCTGTGACTTACGACTCTAGTAAAGGTCGTAATCGCCACCGCCGTGATCGTCCTTTGGCTTCTCAGCCACAAGAGCGTCACTTGTAAGNAACAGCGTTGCAACACTAGCGGCATTGGCCAGTGCAGTGCGGGTGACTTTCGTAGGATCAATCACGCCAGCAGAAACCATATCTTCATAAGTATCTGTTAGGGCGTTGTATCCGAAGTTGCCCGATTCATTCAGTACTTTCTCGCAAACGATTCCACCATCGTTTCCAGCATTGTTGGAAATAATGGTCAATGGTGCACGGGCAGCTCTCAGGACGATGTCGTATCCGATTTGCTCGTCCTGTTCGAGTTTCCGTGATGGCTTCACGCTGCTTGAGGCACGCAGGATTGCGACACCACCACCAGGTAGAATGCCTTCGCTTACAGCAGCACGTGTAGCATGAAGAGCATCTTCCACACGAGCCTTTTTCTCTTTCATTTCACTTTCAGTCGCGGCACCGACGTTGACTTTGGCAACGCCACCGGACAGCTTAGCGAGACGTTCTTCGAGTTTTTCCCGATCGTAGTCACTTGTGGAATTCTCGATTTCACGACGTAGCTGAGCAATACGTGCTTTGATATCAGTACTCTTACCTGAACCTTCGATAATGGTCGTGTTGTCTTTATCAACAATGATTTTCTTTGCACGACCCAGATCAGTCAGTGGAAGTGATTCAAGGTTAATTCCAAGTGTTTCGAAGATCGCTGTTCCACCTGAGAGTATGGCAATGTCTTCCATCATTGCTTTACGGCGGTCACCGTAACCTGGTGCCTTTACAGCAACACACTGGAAGGTACGCCGCAGGCTGTTAATAACGAGAGTCGCAAGTGCTTCGCCTTCAACGTCTTCTGCAACGATCAACAGTGGCTTGTTTTGCTGAGCTACTTGCTCAAGCAGTGGCACGAGATCCTTGATATTTGCAATCTTTTTCTCGAAAACCAGAATGTAAGCGTCCTCTAATACACACTCCATGCTGTTATGATCAGTCACGAAGTATGGCGAGAGATAGCCACGGTCAAACTGCATACCTTCAACCCATTCAACGTCGGTATTGAGGCTGTTGCTTTCGTCGACCGTGATAACGCCGTCCTTACCAACCTTGGCCATTGCATCTGCGAGCAATCCACCGATGCTGTGATCATTATTGGAAGCGATAGCGGCAACATTTGCCATTTCATCACGATCCTTGATCTTAATGGACATCTTTTGAAGCTGAGCTGCGATATCTTCAACGGCCTGTTCAATGCCGGTCTTCATCTGTACCGGGTTTACTCCGGCCACGACAGCTTTGAGCCCTTCATTGAAAATGGCTTCCGCCATAACGGTTGCTGTTGTGGTTCCGTCACCAGCAACATCACTGGTTTTGCTAGCCACTTCGCGTACCATGCGGGCGCCCATGTTTTCATAGACATCCTCTAGGTCGATTTCCTTAGCGACTGACACACCGTCCTTCGTAACGGTCGGTGATCCAAAACTCTTCTGAATAATAACGTTTCGACCTTTCGGGCCGAGCGTTACTTTTACAGCCTTGGCCAGCTTGGTCACTCCACGGCGAATAGCTTCGCGGGCTTCCTGTTCAAAGGCAATGATCTTGGCCATCTGTTACCTACTCCTGTTAATGGAAATACACGCCCATGGATTTGAGCGCGGTGATTGTTTCACTCGTTGTTTTGGTTGATTACTCAATAACTGCAAGGATGTCGCTTTCCCGCATCAGCAGGTAAGAATCATCGTCCACAGCAATCTCCTCGCCAGCATAGCTGCTAAAGATCACGCGGTCGCCAATCTGTACCTGAAGTGGGGTTCGCGTACCGTCGGCAAGCAATATGCCATCACCGACACTTACGACCGTACCACGCGCCGGTGCATCTTTAGCACTATCTGGAAGCACGATTCCACCGGTTGTTACCTCTTCTGATTCGTCACGCTGTACAACAACACGATCATGCAGCGGTTGCAAATTAACTTTGGACTTTGCCATCGGTGTCCAATCCCTCCAACAGTTGTCTATTTTTTCTCGGATTTACTGGCGGCACACACTGGAAATACAGTATGCACAGTCGTCATTGTTTTGTTTTTGGAACCCTGAAACTCGCACTGTCGTCGGCACAAAGCCGTGGCAAGTTATCAGTTTTCCTACTGTCATTATTGCGCGGTCATTGACCACACATATAACTAAGGCAACTCCCGTGCCAAACGCGTGCGTTTATTACACGCGATTTGCAGCAAAAACAGTCAATTAACCCGTTTCCACTAGCAATAGCAGCTATAGGAGCTAACCTGTAAACGATTTAAGATAAGACAAAACCTGCCCCTTTTCTATGGGGTATATGTAGAGATTTTTGCAAGATTCTTTTGGGTGTCACCACTCATGACAGTTACTGCCAATTTGGCAGCAGACTGAGTCAATTGCGTCGAGATGGTCAAAAAAGTTTTGATTTATAAAAATCTACTCATACAATCTCAGTAGAGCTTTGGTTCTTTTCCGATTGAAATTCAGGTTTTGATCGGGTTTTGAACAAGCTCCATGTTGTCCGCGTAATTGCAATGACAACTGTGCGACTCACCATTAGGTATCCTTTTCCATGTTTGTCCGTCGCCTAAATCTCGATCTACACCCGATGCCGGGCCACTCCAAGCCGGGACAATTCGTTGAATTACTTGCCCCGGCGAAAATCAATTTGTTTCTGGAGATTCTTGGGAAACGTAGTGATGGCTTTCATGACCTGGACATGGTCATGACGTCAGTGGGTCTATATGACACGTTGACCTTTACCGAATCAGAAGATCAGGAGATACGACTCACCTGTAAGTGGGAATCCACTGACTGCATGAATTGGCAACAGGAAAAAATTCCATCCAATCAGGAGAATTTAGTTTATCGAGCTGCTTTGGCGTTGCGTGACCATGCTCGTCTACTTGGCAAACCCACAAGCGGTGTGGAAATCACATTACTCAAACGTATCCCAACACGTGCTGGACTTGGAGGCGGATCCAGCAACGCNGCTGCAACTCTCNTAGGGCTTGGATACCTATGGGGGCTATCGNTTGAGCCGCAGCAGNTTATCGACATTGCAGNTAAACTTGGCAGTGACGTCCCCTATTTCATTCGTGGNGGCGTTGCTCGTTGCCAGTCACGTGGCGAACAGATTACGCCAATAGAGGACCATTGCCACCTAAACATCGTCATAGCCCAAGCCGATTCCGGCCTCTCAACTCCAGACGTATTTGCAGGATGTGAAGTTCCCGAAAACCCAGTCCGGATTCAGCCGATGGTCGATGCCGTCTCATCCGGAGACCCGTCACGCGTGTCCGACCATATTCACAATCGGCTTTATGTACCTGCAGCTCGCCTTGCTCCATCCGTCAGAGGTATTGAGAAAACCATGATGGATGCCGGCTGCCTGGCATCAGCGATGACCGGAAGCGGCACTGCCGTTTTTGGAATTTGCNGAAACGCAACTCAGGCACGCCGTATCGCCGGTCTCTTGCGAGCGCGACAGATTGGTTGGGTGCGAGCTACTTCGACAATACCCGTCACCAATTATCTGCCACTGCTTGCAAGTTAGCNTCGGTTTTCTCGTTGGCACTACGCTGCCTCGATTTGCGCCCGGCCGCACTNTGAAGACCATACCTCTGGTAACAGAATTCAATGGGTTAGGGAGATTTACCATGAAAATCACCGAAGTACGCGTCAAGTTGATGGATTATCCCGACGATCGCCTGCAAGCGTTTTGCTCGGTGACTTTTGATAACTGTTTCGTTATCCGGGACCTGAAAATAATCGAAGGCAGCAATGGGCCATTTGTGGCAATGCCGAGCCGCAAGCTGACTTCGCATTGTGGCCGTTGTGGATGCAAAAACCATTTACGAGCCGGCTATTGCAATCAATGCGGAATCAAGCTNAAGCATTCAAAACTGCAACANGACAACAACGGCCGTGCAAAACTGTATGCTGACATTGCCCATCCGATTAATTCAGAATGCCGGGAAAAGATTCAAGCCAAAGTGATCGAAGAGTACCAAGCAGAGTTACAGCGGTCATCTCAGCCTGGCTATGAGTCTCGTTACGATGAGGAATACTCTGAATCGGCAACACAAGTGGCGCATCGAATTCAAAAGGGAGAATCTGTCGTCGCCGGTCCGCATGTTAGCAACAGAACAGTTGGGCAAAGTGAAATTCATGCAGAAGCAGTAGAACGCGGCCACGATGAATTCGGCGCCGGGATATTCTGACAGAGCTGTTTTCAATTTCAATAGCGATCGATAACGCATCCATATCTGCCAATCTGTCCAAAACATGTACACATCGCTGGCAGATATGATCGCAGCATCATCGCGGCGTGAGGTATACTACAGTAATCTTGCTTTTCTTTTTGCAATCAACAGGATCGCTGTAGATGCCAATTCCCGTAACATGCCAATGTGGTTATCAGGTAAACGCACCAGATNAATATGCCGGACAAACGGCAAAATGCCCTGCTTGCCAGGGCCCTCTTCCTATACCTTCGCCTCAACCGACGAATTCGGACATCGCGGATCTATTGGATGNTGCCGGTGTGTCCAAAGTCGATTTTGGTGGTTCGAAGTGCCCGGAGTGCTCTCAAGCAATCGCTGCCGGCGGTTTCATCTGTATTAATTGTGGATTCAATCTGCAAACACAGGAATTTGTAACCGACGATGCCCGAATCGAACGCAAGACAGGACTGGCAGCAANAAAATACACACACCGTTCCTACGGCAATAANGCGCTNGACCNAGCAGCGATCGAACTGGAAAAGGATGAAATCGAATCCAAAAAATCAACGGACCCCACACCCTACTGGGTCTGGCTGGCTATCGCGTTTAACTTCNTNGCATTTTCCATTGGCGGTGCTCTTACGTCCATTCGCTACTTTGCACTGTCAGCTGAGAANCTAAAAACAGCTGACGGAATTATCGCTACGTTTAGTGATCCGAAACGTAAAGACGAGCTGAACAACGACACGACGCTGGATAATGCCTTTGTGATTACCTTTAAGGCGGAGTANGGTTCAGCCCCCGGATTTGATGCNAATCGCGACGAAAGTGAANACACCGGCATGAGCATGGTGCCNGAGTTCGAACCCGGGACGACGGTNCTGCTGAATCAACGCGGGGGAGATGGTAACAAGTATGCGCAAGTTACTGTGTTATTGGCAGCCGGTAATGCGNCGATGAATGGCANGTCAGCGTGGGTACGTTACGGATCAATCACTCCCATCGATCGATCTATCTCAGAGCATGCGCTCGAAGCAGGAGAATTTCCGCGTGAAAACTTTGGCAATGCGTGGTATTACGGTCTTGGAAATTACTTCTCGGCTTTATTTTGGCTTGGAACTGTCTTCTACGGCATTGCCTACGTGACCATGATCGGACTCGGTTTTAAGGATGACACTCTATTCGGTTTTCTTAACATGATTCCCGGTTACAACCTTGTGTGGGGAGTCATGCGTTGGAAGTACGTAAAAGGTGAATGGGTTATGTCGGTAATCGGTGCCTCAATGATTCTATTTGGTTTTATTGGCGGCGTTTCTATTCCGGAGATTCTCCCGGTGATGGCCGGCGGCGGAAAAACCTAATCCTCTCAGGATTCGGCTCATGCCACGGTACTCATGACTTAACGCACTAGCTATTGAGTAAAACACGCGATTTGTAGTACCATACTCGCGCACGTTTTAACAACAGTCCGATATGCCGATGCCCAAGGATGGGCATGATTTAGCACTTAGGAATAATGGAAGGGAATCCTGTCGTGAAAGGTCGAAGTCTGCAACAACTCGCAGAATTAGTCCAGGGTCAAATCACGGGTGATCCAAATACTTACATCCATGATGCAGTGACCATCCGCCGAGCAAATGCCGGCACGATTACCATTTGCACTGCAAAGCACCTCGTAGACGAATTGCACAACACCGAAGCTTCAGCGGTTGTCACAACAGCTGATATACCTGACATAGAGATACCAAGCATCGTGGTGAAAAACCCCAAAGATGCATTCGGACGCATTGTCAGCGAATTCCGTTCCAATTCAAACGTGCTTGCAGATCAAAGATCACAAGCAAATGTTGCCGAAACAGCTAGCTTAGATGACGACTGCATTATTCGAGCCGGTGCTACCATCGGTGAAAACGTGACCATCGGCCCGGGCACTGTGATTCATAGTGGCGTTACCGTTTTAGATGAATCAACGATTGGCGAGGACACGACCATATATCCGGGCACGGTGATTTACCCAAACACCATCATCGGTAACCGTGTAATCGTTCACGCCAATGCAGTACTTGGTGCAAATGGATTCGGTTATGACACCGTAGATGGCAGGCACATTCTCAGCCACCAACTTGGAAACGTCGTCCTTCATGATGATGTGGAAATTGGCGCTGGCACAACCATTGACCGTGGCACGTGGGATTCAACGGTTATCGGTGAAGGTACGAAGATCGATAACCAGGTCATGATCGGCCACAATTGCCAGATCGGTAAACACAATATCATTTGTGCTCAGGTTGGCATCGCCGGCTCATCCACCACGGGTGACTATGTCGTCATGGGGGGGCAGGCAGGAATCAAGGACCATGTTGACATCGGGGATCATGTGACCCTGGGTGCTCAATCCGGCGTTCTTTCAAACCTCGAGGGTCCGGCGACATTCATGGGCAGCCCGTGTTTTCCTATCAAGAAACAGATGGCTCTCTATGTACACATGCAAAAACTTCCGGAGATGCGTAAACAACTCAAAGAATATGGCAAACAGCTTGAACAGCTAAATAACTTTCTCGGCAATGTCGAACAAAACGACCCTCCATCGGCGTCTCAGGATGCTGCTTAGCCGAACCAATTACTACTGCCGGGAATACTATGTCTGATGATCCAAGACAATCTAACGTCGCGGCATCCGGGGCCATGCCTGCACTAACCACCAGTGCACGATTGGACACAGAGTCCATCGGCATCATCGCTGGCTGGGGTGACTTTCCAATCGTGGTAGCCAGAAGTGTTCGCAGCCTTGGTTACAAAGTTGTTGGACAGGGAATTAAGCACCACGTTGATCCGTTAATGCGGGAATTGTGTGATGAGTATCAGGAACTTGGGTTGGCCAAAATTGGAAGTGCGATACGTTTCTTCAAACGGCATGGTGTGACACATGCAACAATGGCAGGCAAGGTGCATAAAATCCGGTTGTTCAATAAGCTAGCCTTCCTTAAACACCTGCCGGACTTCGAAGGACTTAAGACGTTCTTTCCACATTTCGTTTCGAAATCCAAAGACAAACGTGATGATACGCTGCTGAGTGCCGTCGTTACTACCTTTGAAAAGAACGGCATCACCTTTGCCCCGGCAACGCATTTTGCACCTGAACTGCTCATCAAGGATGAGTTTCGAGCAGGTGGCAGCCTCTCTAAGTCTCAGCGGCTTGATATCGAGTTTGGCTGGCAACTCGCGAAGGAAATGGGGCGCCTGGACGTCGGGCAAACCGTGGTTGTGAAAGGACAGGCTGTACTGGCGGTTGAAGCGATTGAAGGCACCGATGAGTGTATTGAACGAGCGGGTAAGTTATGCCCTCAAGGCGGCTTCACAGTCGTCAAAGTTGCAAAACCGCAACAGGATAGTCGATTTGATGTACCGACTATCGGCGTCGGGACGCTTAAGTCCATCAAGCAAGCCGGCGGTTCCGTACTGGCTGTTGAAGCGGGAAATACAATCCTGATTGATGAACCCGAAGTGCAGCGATTTGCCGATCAACACGGAATCAAGGTGATTGCATCTGCCGATGGTACGGCTCGCCGCACAGCACGCGCCGCGTAATTCAATCTCAACGGTGTATTATTCCTGTTGTGGAAGCAACCGGTTAAAGGCCTTTTGGCGATGAGTCAGACCAATTCCAATTTTCAGCACCTGCATATCAACAGCAGTGCTTCATTCGCCGCGAACTCCGGCCGTGGTGCCCTGATGGGAATTGCCGATGTTATTCCCGGTGTATCCGGTGGTACCATCGCATTGGTTCTGGGAATCTACGATCAGCTAATCCTGTCCATTACCCGATTTGATCTGGAATTGCTTGGACTTCTAAAGCGACGACAATTTCGCCTAGCAGCCAGTCATGTCAACGCCGTCTTTCTCACTAGCTTGCTGGCTGGGGTTGGTGCGGGATTTATTTTGATGACCATGTTGATCCACCGACTCTTATCATCCCAACCATCTATGCAGCTGACATACGCTGTGTTTTTTGGCCTCATCCTCGGATCAATATTCATCGTCTACAACATGATTGACTTAGACACGAAAAGCCGGTGGCTTGGATCACTCGTGTGCGTTGTAGCAGGAATAATCTGTTCGTACTCTGTTATCAACGTGACGGCCGTTAACGGGGTACCATCAACAATCGAAATGTTTTTCTGTGGCATGATTGCAATTTGTGCGACGGTGTTACCAGGTATCAGCGGCAGCATGGTACTGCTCATCCTCGGTGTCTATCACCACTTCATGCACTTGCCGTCACAGATTCTTGATGGAGTTGAAGTAAGTTCGGCTATTTCTCAGCTAGCAGTGTTTGCCTGTGGTGCCACGCTTGGATTGGTAGCATTCAGCCGCCTCTTGAAATACTTGCTAAACACGCACCGCGATAAGAGTCTATCGGTACTCGGTGGAATTATGGCTGGCGCCCTGCCGGTGCTATGGCCTTTTCAGAAGCATGTTGAAAAATGGGACGGCCCTCCCGCTCGCTGGGAGCTAATGTACACACCTGACATCGGCGGGTTCGAGACGCTTGTGATTTTCTCAACGGTGGCTGCTGCCGTTGGCATTATTTTATTGCAGAGACTAAGCCCAAGTCGCTCGGATGATGAGGATCAGATAGACGCGGATCATGATACAGAGCCGGCAGAGTGACTGGCGCAGCAAGAGACTTCTTCCATATTGCGCAGTTGCACTGGTTTTCAGTGCCACGAAAAGATTTGGCTAACTAGCCAATTCGTGTCTTGAGAGCTCGACGCTGTGCACGAACCTTCGCTCGGCGTTTGATGTCACTCGGCTTCTCGTAATACTTTCGACGTCGCATTTCCTTCTTAAGGCCGCTGCGCATTACCAGTTTGCCAAAGCGTCGAACTGCTTCCTGGATCGTTTCTTTGTCTCGAACGATTACCTTTACCACGGTGTCTCCCACCCGTATCTAAAACCTGTTAACTCAATCCCTGTATACTGTGTGCAGGGAATTCTAAGTGCTAAACAGCCGATTCTAACCTGTTCTTCGTCTGTTTGACCAGTCCCTATTAAGCATAAACTCGACTCCATACGTTTATTTGCACATATTTGGCAACGCCCTACAATGATGCAGGAATAAACTGTTTTCACTCCATCAAATCGATACCGAAAATGCACAAAACCCTGACAATTACTCTTGTTCTGACTCTACTTATCACAGCTGAAATCTCCCACGCAGATGACTGGCCGCAATGGCGTGGCATAAACCGCGATGGTAACTGGAATGAATCCGGTCTGATCGATCAATTTGAAAGTGATGAAATCAAACTCAAATGGCGCATTCCAATCGGTCCGGGATACAGCGGCCCGACAGTCTCGGATGGTCGCGTTTTCGTAACGTATCGCATTGCCGAACCACAGCAGGAGCGCGTGATGTGTGTCAGTGAGAAGACTGGTGAGGAATTGTGGAGCTACACATATCCGTGTGAATACAGGATTGGTTACACCGCTGGCCCCCGAGCAAGTGTTACCGTCGAGAATAACAAAGCTTATGCACTCGGCGCGATGGGACATCTACACTGCTTTGACGTAGACAGTGGAAAAGTTTTATGGAATAGAGATCTCAACACAGACTACAAAATCAAAATGCCTATCTGGGGAATCGCCGGGTCACCCATCATCCACGAAGACACCATTGTTCTGCAAATCGGTGGCAGTGACGTGTGTGTGATTGGTCTGGACAAATATACCGGCAAGAGCCAATGGGGAGCATTGAAAGAGCGTGCATGCTACGCGGCGCCCGTCTTGGTGAATCAAGGTGGCGTGCCGGTTGTCGTCTGCTGGACGGGAGATAGTGTGAGCGGCGTGGATCCGAAATCAGGTAAGGTGTTTTGGAATCACCAGTTTCCACCGTCACGAATGCCCATTGGTGTTGCGACACCGGTCATCAGCGGTAACGACTTGTTTGTAACGTCGTTTTATGACGGCAGCTTGTTACTGCGGCTTGGGAAAGACAAACCTGCAATTGAAAAGGTGTGGCAACAGACCGGACTGACCGAAAGAGAGACACGCGGTATTCATTCGATCATCAGCACGCCGGTATTCGACGATGGATATATTTACGGCGTTGATAGCTACGGAGAGTTACGTTGTCTGGACGCCAAGAATGGCGAACGAGTTTGGGAAGACCAAACAGCAACACCACGAGCACGATGGAGCACGATTCACTTCGTTAAGAACTTTGACCGTTACTGGATGTTCAATGAACGAGGCGAGTTAATCATCGGAAAGCTGAGTCCTGACGGATTCGAGGAAATCAGCCGTGCAAAACTGATCGAACCGACGCGCGATCAGCTTAACCAACGCAACGGCGTCTGCTGGGCTCACCCGGCATTTGCCAACAAACACGTCTTTGCAAGAAACGACAAAGAACTCGTTTGCGCTAGCCTAGCCAAATGAGCTAAATCCGACTGATTCCCCTACGAGCAATACACTACAGTCTACGCAACCGCGGATGTCCGCGCAGCCGAACCCGCAGGGCACTGCCACCAGCACGTAATAATCTAGCGTCGTCAGGCCCAGCCAGACGGCAACGCACGAACACGGGCTCTAACTCAATACACCAAGCAGTTCCGACAGCGAGCGTATCTGTGGTACGCCGATCTCCACATCATCTCGAATCTCATCAACACACCAAACGGCTTGCCAACCCGCTTCAATCGCCGGCTCAATATCATTGGTTAGCCCATCACCAACCATGACGATTTCATGCGGCTGCATATCAGTTGCATCTTCGATGGCCCGGAAGAAATTCAAATTGGGCTTATTCCACCCCAAACCGGCCGAATGAAAAACAAAATCTGCAACTGCAAGTGGTCCCGGCTCCTGCAATAGTCGTTCCAACCGACTGTCGAAATTCGATGCAACGGCCATCGTATAGCCGTTGGATTTGATTAAAGGGGCTACCTTTTCGATGTCCCTGCACCATGACCAAGCATCAACACTAGCGAAGTGCTCCCATAATGCATCAAAGAGAGGGCCATCTGCGTCGACCACGTCTGTGATGGCACCTCTTACAACATGTTTCCAGGCATCAACCGACCATTGCTGATCCACCGGTTCATCAACCGGTTGCCCAAACGCCTGTGCAAATGCCAATTCGTATTTTACACGCACCTGCTCGAGCGAAAGTTCACTGCCAAATTTCTTTCCAAACGCATGGTAAGTGGTGACCACGTCCGGAGAGAAAGTTGCGACCGTTCCAACAAAGTCCAGGCAGATGAGTTTAATAGCCATGAAATTGTCTAGAGACTATTTAAAAAAGTGCGTTTCATAACGATTTATCGATGACCGGCTTTAGCCTGCCATCCACCGCACGACATCGTTGAAGATCACGAACACCATGAGGCCGAGCAATAGCAAAACGCCGATCATCGTTGCTATACCCTGTACATACTCACTAGGCGGTTTTCGTGTAACTGCTTCGATCGACAGGAACATTAAATGACCACCATCGAGTGCCGGAATGGGTAGTACGTTAAGAATTGCCAGGTTTGCACTAATGAAACACAAGAACAGAAGCAACTTGCTCCAACCATCCTTCGCCTGATTATTTGCGACGCGAAAAATGGTCACAGGACCGCCAAGGTTTTTCACAGATGCTTTACCCGTAAGTAGCATGCGCAACGTTCTCACAACGCGCGTCATATCGTATTTAACTTGTGCCCATCCCATTGCGGTCGCAGCGCTCCAGCTGTCTACAGCATGAAATCGCTCAAGCATCATCAGGTTGATTCCACGTTTGGGATAAAACACTGTTTTGGAATCCGTGGTACTGAGAGAAAACTCCTGAGATTGTTTGTCTCGCATGACAGTAATTGCGACAGCATCGGTATCAACTAGACCCGAATGGATAAGGCTAACCACGTCTGAATAAGTTCCTTCATTCAGACTGGAGCCGAGACTAACGGTTTTGGATTCTCCAACTTCAGAGACAAACTCATCAAGGATCACAAAGGAAGCGGAGGTCATCAAGTCGCCAGCTTTAACCCCTTTAGCCGCTGCCGACGAACCTGGGACGACTGATGCAATAACATTGGAAAGTTCAACGGCAANCCCGATGGACTCAAGCGCCACCATGTCACGCGTATAAATGAACTGCTCACATATTTCGGTCGGTAATTCTTCCACTTCAAACGTAACAGGCGCATCCCCACGCATGACAGTGATCGTCAGTGACTGTCCTGCTAGACGACGCAGATACTGTTGAAGCGTTGCCGGGTCCAGCCCTGATTCTCCGTTGATTGATGTGATGACATCTCCTTCTTCCATTCCGAGTCGCTGTGCGATCGAGCCTTTTTGGATTGCCCCAATCGCTCCCATCTCGCAGATAATTCCGGTTGAACGATACATTGTGGGAACTAAATCAATCGTCTTGATCTGAGACGAGTCCGTTGAACCATCTTCACCAACCTTTGCAAGCGTTAACGTAACCGTTTGATCCAGTTTTTCATTAAGCAGATGCTTAACATGAAAGCCCATACCAACGCCATTATCTGAGAGTTGATCCTTGACCACCTNGATATCGTCAACCTTGAGAATTTCGTATTCAGAATCGAGGGATTTTGCTACATCTTCGCCCTGAAGTGCCGCAAATGAACTACCTCCACCAGCAGGTATCCGCGCAGCTGTCGGCATACCAATGCCGATAGCAGCCGACGCAATTTCATCGGGATCCATTAGCTTTGGCATCACCGAGTCTTCGACAATCGTCCCGTCAGGTAGGCGTCGTTTAACGAACAATGATTCGCCATCTAGTGCCGACTCGACGACGGCCATTTTCATGTCCCAAGTCCATCGCAAGTAATCATTCTCATTACCGTCTTCGCCAAGCTGTATCACCTGTGAACCCGGTTGCCAGTTATTAATCCATGCATTGGTGCCAGGACGGACTGAACCGACAACGGTTGGTTGAATATTGACTCCAAGAACAAATGCACCGGCGGCAAGGAAGATCGCTGAAACCATATTCATGATGACGCCGGCTGAGATAATGGCCATCCTCGCCGGAATGGATTTGGCCGGATAGCTCCGAGGATCCAGAACTTCTTCCTCTTCACCCGTTTCTTCGTTTACTTGTGTAACCCTAATACGTTCAGCTTCTTCTTCAGCTGCATTGGGATTGTCGTCCTGGCCGAGCATCTTCACGTAGCCGCCAAGCGGAATGATTCCCACGCCATATTCCGTTTCGCCCCATTGAAATTTAATGAGTGACGCAGGCAACTTGAACCGACCACGTCCAATCGGAACGTCAAATCCAATGTAGAATTTCTCACACTTTACGCCGCAAGCCTTGGCCACGAGAAAATGGCCCAACTCGTGGATGAAAATAATAAAGCCAAGTCCGATGCAAACCTTCGCTATCGGAGCAAATGACCCCAACAGGCTTTCCTGTTGAGCAAAAACTACGCTCCAATCCACTGAATAGTCTCCTTTCGGGCCCATGCGTCCAGCTGGGTGAGTTGTTCTAGGCTAGGGTTCGGATCAAAATCGTGATATTCCAGAATGGCACGGCAGGCGTGCACGATTCTGTTGAATTGTAGCCGCCCATCTAGAAAGTGGGCAACCGCCGTCTCGTTCGCTGCGTTAAAAACTGCACCGGCAGTTCCACCCTGCCCGGCAACCTCCATTCCCAGTGCAAGCGCTGGAAATCTCTCGGTATCCGCTGGCAGGAAGTCACAAGAAAATGCCTCGGTGAGATCCAGTTTCTTAGATGGAGAAGGCCATCTGTCCGGATAACTCAGTGCGTACTGGATTGGTAACTTCATGTCCGGTGGACTCATCTGTGCCATTACTGAGCCGTCCTCGAATTCAACAAGCGAATGCACGATCGACTGGGGATGTATGGCAACATCAATTTTTTCCACCGGTACATCAAATAACCATCTGGCTTCGATAATCTCAAGTGCCTTGTTCATCATCGTCGCAGAGTCAACGGTGATCTTGGGGCCCATTTGCCATGTCGGATGAGCTAAAGCTTCTTCAACCGTTACTGCATCAAGCTGATCCTGAGTGTGGTGAAGAAACGGGCCACCCGATGCTGTAAGAATGATCCGCTTTACTTGTGAAATCTCTGCTCCTTGTAACGCCTGGAATACAGCACTGTGCTCGCTGTCTACAGGGATGATTTTCGCAGCATTGTCGTTAGCAAGCTTCATTACTAACGGTCCACCGACAACCAGAGTTTCTTTGTTCGCCAAGGCAACCGTCTTGCCTTTCTCCAGAGCCGCCCATGTACCGCGGAGTCCGGCAAATCCGACGATGGCCGCAACAACAATGTCCACCTGCTCGTGTTGCACCAGAGAAATCACCTGCTCTTCTCCGGAAAGTAGCTGGCAGCCGCTAGGTAACATCTCCGTGTCGATGTTTGATGCCGGATCAGTAACAACAACCATATCCGGCTGCACCCGCTGAGCTGCAAGACAGAGTTTTTCGGTTTGCGAATGACCCGAAATGCCTACGACGTTTAATCTGCCCTCTGACGCTTCAACCACCTCGATAGTGCTCTGTCCAATGCTACCCGTTGCGCCGAGAACTGCGATGTTGCGGGTTGGGTGCGTCATAAGGGGTAGATGTCCGCAGGACTTTTAATGACTAAAGTAAACCTGGTATGAATCGACATTTTAAGAACAAGATGTATACTCTCGATTCTACTCTCTATCGGCCGTATAGTAATGTCGCATAAGGGCAATTCATGTCTCAACAATCCTTGGATTCCCAATTCAAGCCCGCGGGTGAGCAAGTCGATGCCGGTCTAATCGTGCTCGGCTCCATAAACATCGACTTGGTCGTGTCNGGTCAGACGATTCCAAAACCGGGAGAAACTGTCACGGGAGGATCGTTTTTCAAGGCGAACGGAGGTAAAGGCGCCAATCAGGCAGTCGCAGCAGCTCGCGGCGGTTTGTGTCCGGTGCATTTGGTCGGGGCTGTAGGGAATGATCAATTTGGCAGCAATCTGCTACCGGAACTGGAAGCCGAATNACGCCTGGATACAAGCTATATCCGAGCGATTGAGGGCGTGGAAACTGGTATCGCCGTTATTCTTGTCGGTGACGATGGAGAAAACTGTATAAGCGTCGCCCCGGGTGCCAATCACGCATTTGATCGTGAACGGGCGACTGATGNCATTCAAAACTGTATTACCGGATGTAATGTGCTATTGGCTTGTACAGAATTACCTCTGGATACCGTCCGTGCTGGTCTTGAAATTGCCAAATCAAACGGATTACTGTCGATATTAAACCCGGCACCGGTGATTGAAGGACTACAAGACGAATCCTTACTAACTCTGGTGGATATCATCACTCCTAACGAGCACGAAGCTGCACAATTAACGGGCATCGATGTCACAGATGTAGCTTCTGCAGAAAAGGCTGGTCGAATTCTTCAGGAAAAAGGAGTGAACACCGTATTGATTACGATGGGTGAATCAGGAGTCATGCTAATCGACCAGCAAGTAATGCAGATACCGGCTCCAACAGTAGTAGCGACGGATACAACAGCNGCTGGCGACTGTTTTAACGGTGTTTTCGCTGCACTAATGTGCGAATCNGCTGATCTGGCCACTTCAGCTGAACATGCGGTAAAGGCAGCTAGCATTTCCGTCACAAGACCCGGCGCTCAGCCATCGATCCCCATTCGCCACGAGTTTCTTTGATAAACAGCGATAATTGTGCACGTGAAATGGTGTTCGAGCGGATTGAATTAGCTCTAAAAGTCGGATAATTTGGTAGTTGCACGAAATGACAATTATCAACTGTAGTAATTCAATCACATCCACTGCATTTCGAAAATTCAAACGCAATCAACAATACAAATAGATGTAGCTTCTAGAAGGAGTATAAGATCATGACGCAACGACAGAATCGTCGTAAATTCATGAAGGTCAGCGCTGCTGCAAGTGCTGGTTTTTGGGCAGCCGGTGGTGTTAGCGCAAAGGCAAGCACCTCAGCAATCGAGACCATTAACTTTGCATGCGTTGGTGTCGGTGGTAAAGGTACCAGCGATTCAAACGACGCTGCTCGTCACGGTAATATCGTTGCGATCTGTGATATCGACGAAAACAATCTTGGCAAAGCTGCTGCAAAGTGGCCCAAAGCCAAGAAGTTTTTCGACTATCGCAAAATGATCGAAGAGATGGCTGACAGTGCTGATGCTGTTACAGTCAGCACACCGGATCATAACCATGCTCCGGCAAGTGCTCTGGCACTAAAAGCTGGTCTGAACTGCTTCACACAGAAGCCACTGACTCATTCCATCGAGGAAGCACGTGTGCTTGGTAACCTTGCCAAAAAGCACGGTGTTAAATCGCAAATGGGTAACCAGGGTACGGCCAGCTCGAACCTACGTCACTCCGCTGCACTACTAAAGGGCGGTGTTGTTGGCGACGTCAAGGAAGTTCACGTTTGGACC